>JAVJUV010000047.1:0-4891 GCA_040220415.1 Silicimonas sp. | reverse complement strand
AAGCCGCGAGTTCGTCTCCACCCGCAAACAGGTGTTGCGCCGGCTCTACGGCATCCTCGAGAACCAGACCTTCGAGCGGATGTTCTCCCATCCCAAGAGCAAGCTCGACCTGTTCGCCGAGATGAACGCCGGCAAGGTGATTCTGATCAACACGGCCAAGGATCTCCTCAAGGAGAACGGCACCGAGATCTTCGGACGCTTCTTCATCGCCATGATCGCCCAGGCCGCGCAGGAACGGGCCGTATTGGCCCGTGATCAACGGATGCCCACCTTCGTCTATGTCGACGAGGCCAATGACTATTTCGACCGGACGATCGGCGTCATCCTCAGCCAGGCGCGCAAATACAACATCGGCCTGATCCTCGCCCACCAGTTCCTCGGCCAGCTCGACACCAGGCTCTACGAAGCCATTGCCGCGAACACGGCAATCAAGTTCGCGGGCGGGGTCTCCGCCAAGGACGCCCGCACCCTCGCCGGCGATTTGCGGACCGATGCTGCCTTCATCGAGACCGAGGACAAGCTGAGCTTCGCTGCCATGGTGCGCGGTACGACCAAGCGGGCCGTCTCCATCGGGATCGAGGCGGGCCGGATGGAAGCCCGGCCGCGCATGAGCGACGATGAGCGTGACGCCCTGCGCGATGCGATGCGCGAGCGGTACGCCGTGCACTATTCGCAAATTGGGCGGAGTAATGCAGCAGAAGAGCATGGGACGGCAGAAGACACCGCTGCGCAGGAAACCGACCCACCCGAGCAACGAAGCGCGACCGACAGTTCGTCGGCGGTGCCGGCCGACGACGAGCCAGATTCAGGAGAGCCGATGAAGTGGGAATAAACGCTCGGCAGCTTGATCCCCATTGCGGACGTTAGCAGTGCTGCGGAATCAGGCTGAAATGGGCGTGGGGCAGTCGTTTGCTGCTCAGGCAATTGATCCAGTCTTTTTACGAAATCGGACAACCAACGGTCCTGAAACGGCGACCTGCGACTATAATGAGCTTGCCGGCGTCCCATGGATAATTCTTCTAGACATCAATAGGTGTTTCTTGGAAAAAAATTGCGCAAAAGGCCTAAGTCCGTGAGCTATATGTGACTGAACTGACACTAGAAGACTTCCAAGAGATACTCTCCGGTGACCCTGAAGAGATTGGGGTTCACCTTCATTTGGTTGATCGTGACATTGAGATCGAAGGGCAGGGCGTTCGGGTGCACTGTCACTGCCTCACTCTCGACGGTAACGGGAAGATCAGTCCTGCCCGATTGGTCGAGTACATGCGAGACTGTCTCGCAGACTACGCGATCCCTCGTAGCAAGATGGCGCAAGCAAAAGAACGAGACCAAAAGCACAACTCCACCCGGGCCGTTATGGGTCTCTTCCATGAAGCGCGAGCGACGTTCACGGATCTCGCCAAAACCGGCGAAGGTGGAGAGCTGTTGCTCTTTCTTTTGGCGGAGCGGTTTCTAGGCCTGCCCCAGATCTTATGCAAAATGGACCTAAAGACCGATCCGCAGATGCACTATCACGGAGCAGATGCGATCCATGCCGGAATAACCGAGGACGGCGTTCTGAAGCTCTATTGGGGCGAGTCGAAGATGTATCAGAGCGCGGCAGATGCCGTCCGAGAATGTCTGAGATCACTGGCGCCGTTCCTGATCGAGGATCGTCATGAAGGCTCAGTTAGGGAGCGCGACCTTGTCTTGCTAAGCGACAAGGCGGACCTCAATGATCCAGAACTGACCAATGCGCTCAAGGCGTATTTCGACAAAGGCTCCCCGAAATCCAATCGGGTGAAGTATTGCGGTGTCGCGCTCATTTGCTTCGATGTTGCTTTCTATCCCGCTGACGATGCCCAGAAGGTGGCCGACGAGATGATCGACGAGGCGCGGATAGAGATCGAGAAGGTCGTCGAAAATGTCTCCAATCATCTGACAGCCGAGAAACTCAGCGCATTCGAAATCCAGCTTCTTTGTGTCCCGCTGCCATCGGTTGACGCATTCCGAACCCTGTTCCGGCAAACCTTGGGTCTCAACGTATGACGCCCGACGAGCTCCAAGATTGGCTTCTTCAGAACGGTGTTGCAGAAGAGCTGGAGGACATCGCGCGGATCTCGGTCGTCAGGGAACTCGATAACTTCACACCGTCTTTTGATGCGGAAGCGCTGCTCGCCGAGCTTGACTGGGATCGATTGCTCCTCGCTGGTAGCGTCTTATCGCAATCCGAGGCCAGAAAGCACACGGTTGCGGCCCTCAGAATCGCGACGTCGGCACTCTTGCTGTCGGACAAAAGTATCGTCCGAGATGCCGGCGCAATCCTTTTTGAGAAACTCGGCAACCATCGCGCAGTAGCGCTTGGGGAGGAGCGGGAAATCCTCACCGACCGGTTATACGAACGCCTCGGTGTGTCGCAGCGACTGGAAGCGCAGCGTCGCACGCTTGAACACTCGGTGCTGCTCGACGCTACCGGGCGACGTATTCTCGTCAACGATTTCCAGCACGGCTTCTGGGAAGGTGCTCGGGAGCGAAGTGCTTGGATGTCCGCCTCGGCGCCGACTGCCTCGGGAAAGACTTTTCTCGTCTCCCGGTGGCTCCTCAACACGCTCTTCGACGACAAGTGCGGTGTGGCCATCTATATTGCGCCAACGCGCGCGCTCGTCACCGAAGTTGAGGAAAGCGTCCGGGCTGCCCAAAAGGAGTTTGGTACAAGCACGGTCGAGGTGACCTCGCTGCCTTTGGCTGACAAGTATCTGTCTGCAGTAACGGGGGTGTCGAAGGTTGTATTCGTGCTCACACAGGAGCGTCTTCACCTCCTCGCAAACGCGTTGGACGACGAGATCAAGGTCGATATTCTCGTGGTAGATGAGGCGCACAAGATCGGTGACGACCAGCGCGGGGTCGTTCTTCAGGACGCCATCGAACGTCTAACGCGTATCAATCCGTCTCTACAAGCCGTCTTCGTCAGCCCGGCCACGCAAAACCCGGCCGAACTTCTGACTGATGCGCCTGAAGGTGTCGATCGCAAGTCCATCGAGAGCGACACGCCAACCGTTCTCCAGAACGTTATCTTCGCGGAGCAGGTACGACGAAAACCGAAGGAATGGAATCTGCAGCTCCGCAATGGCACAAGCTTGCACGACCTCGGGACGCTCCACCTCCAAAGCAAGCCAACGGGTGTGAAAAAGCAGCTGGCTTTCATCGCTGCCGCGGTTGGGAAGCGCGGAGGAACACTTGTTTACGCCAATGGTGCTGCCGAAGCCGAAGACCTCGCCCACCTGATTTCTCAACTCACGGATGAGATCGATGTTGAAAGCGAGGAGCTTTCAGACCTCGCCGATCTGATCCGCAAGTGTGTGCATCGCCGCTACAGGTTGGCAGACTTCGTCGAGAAGGGCGTGGCGTTCCACTACGGCAATATGCCCTCGCTCGTGAGACTGGAAGTCGAGCGGCTTTTCCGCGAAGGAAAGATCAAGTTCCTCGTTTGCACATCCACCCTGATCGAAGGCGTCAACCTCTCCTGCAGGACGATCGTCGTGCGCAACCCGAAAAAGGGTCGCGGCATACCGATGGAGCCACATGACTTCTGGAACCTCGCCGGACGTGCGGGTCGATGGGGGAATGAGTTCCAAGGCAACATCGTTTGCGTGAAACCCAGCGATACCAGCGCTTGGCCATCGGGTGTTCCCAAGCGATCAAAATACCCAATACAGCGAGAAACCGATGCCGTCTTGAACGAGCCAGATCAGCTCACGGAGTTCCTTGAGACCCACGCCCGCATCCCGGAGGACGACCTCAGAACAGCCGCAAAATACGAGCAAGTGACGGCGTATCTGCTGACAACGTACCTCCGCCTTGGCGCGATCTCCTCGGCACCCTTCGCAAAGCGGCATGCACCAGCCGATATAGAAAAGATTGAAACCGGACTGGCGCGATTGGCCGAAGGGATCGATGTTCCGGTCGAGGTTGCGATACGACATCCGGGTGTCAGCATTGTCAGCTTGCAACGACTTCTCGACTGGTTCAAATCCTACAAAGGAGACGTCGAAGACCTGCTGCCGGCTCCGGCCGAAAGTGACGACGCGTATAACCGCTTTGTGTCAGTCATGGAAATCGTTAACGAAAAGGTCTTTCCGGTGTTTCAACCGCCGGGACTGGTCCCTTTGCACGCGTTAATCGTGATCGAATGGCTTAGAGGCTTGTCCCTCGCCACGATCATCCGACGTCGCATCGAATACCATGAGAAAAATGGTCAGTCGTACAACATCGCAAATGTCATACGGAACACGATGGAACTCATTGAGCAGACCGCTAGGTTTCGCGCGCCGAAGTATCTAGGAGCGTATATCGATGTCCTCAAACTGCACTTGGTTGAGGAGGGTCGAGAAGACTTGATCGATGATGATCTGGACCTCGAGGTTGCCCTTGAGTTTGGTGTCTCGACGCAGACTCTCGTCTCCCTGATGGAGTTTGGCCTATCGCGAATTAGTGCCGTTGCGCTTTACGAGCGGATCGCGCTCGACCGTCTTAGCCAAGACGACTGCATCGCCTGGCTCAGGGAACGAGCAGACAATCTCGAAGCTCTGGAACTGCCAAACATCGTTTTGCGGGAAGTGCGGACCAAGATCCTTCAGCCTAACGAAGGACCTGTCGCCGAAGACGGAGCAGCATAGACAATGGTCAAGTCCGTTGAGCTGCCAAACGGAAAGTTCTGGCGAACACAGAAGGAGGCTTTGCGGCACTTCAAAGACATGCTCGGTCGCTATTGACCTTTCCCCCTGGATCCGGGCCATTGCGAACTGGAATTTTCCGCCTTTGAATGAGCGAAGGAGGAAGACCCATGAAGCGCAAACGGTTCACAGAAGAGCAGATCATCGGCGTTCTGAAGGAGAACGAGGCCGGAGCG
>JAVJUV010000046.1:0-110075 GCA_040220415.1 Silicimonas sp. | reverse complement strand
CACAAGGCGACGATCATTCCGCGCGGCCGTGCGCTGGGCCTGGTTCTGTCCTTGCCCGAGCGTGACCAGCTGTCGGTCAGCCTGACCAAGTACAAGTCCAAGATCGCCATGGCGATGGGCGGGCGCGTGGCCGAGGAGCTGGTCTTCGGTCCCGAGAACGTCACCTCGGGCGCGGCATCGGATATCCAGCAGGTCTCGAAGATCGCGCGGGCCATGGTGACCCAGTTCGGGTTTGCCGAGGAGTTGGGGTATATCGATTACGCCCACGAACAGCAGTCCTACCTGGGCGCCTACCAGGGCGGGGCGAGCCATTCGGCCGACACCCAGAAGCTGATCGACGACAAGGTGAAGGAGATCGTCGACGAGGGCTACGATACCGCCAAGCGTATCCTGACCGAGAAGCGCGACGACCTGGAGCGGCTGGCGCAGGGGCTGCTGGAGTATGAGACGCTGACCGGCAACGAGATCACCAAGGTGATCGCGGGCGAGGCCCTGAACCGGGGCGACGACGACGACACGCCGGCCAGCACGGGCGGCCCGGCAAGCGTTACGGCGATCCCGAAGACCAAGCCGCGCAAGAAGGGCGGCGACGGCGGGATGGAACCCGAGCCGGAGCCTTCGGCCTGACCTGAGACAACGACAATGCCCCGTCAAGCGCGGGGCATTGTTTTTTGTGCGCCGCCCCTGTTCAATCGCGGAAACAGGGGGGACGCGGATGAGCTTGTCGAACATTGCCGATATCGCCGATCTGATCGCGGCCGCGGCGATCATCCTGTCGCTGATATTCGTCGGCTACGAGTTGCATCTGACGCGCAAGCAATCCGAGCTGTCGAACTGGCGCGAGGTGTTGCAGGCGCTGACCGACTACAAGGCGGTGACCAACGACCTGGCGTTCGCCGAATTCCTGGTGCGCGCGCACCGCGATTACGAGGCGTTGAGCGATGGCGAGAAGATGAGTTTCGGTCTCTACCTGGAGCAGGGCGTGCATATCTTCGGGAACTTCGTGAAACACAACGACTCGCTGCCGCGCAAGCTGGTCGGGCTGGAGCAGGCGCTGACCAACATGTTCGCCGAGATGCTGACGACGCCCGGAGGTGCCGCATGGTGGGCCGAGGCGCATGAGCGCGGGCGGTTCATGCCGGACACCTACCGGGTCGTCGACGGCTTTCTTGCCCGGCGCCGGGCGAACGACGGCAAGCCGCTTCTGGCGTGAACCCTGCGCGATTCGGGTTGCGAAATCCGGCGCTACGGTCAACATCCCGCGCATGCCCGCACTGATCCCCACCGACCACTACGCGACGATCACCTGGCTTGGACGCGTGCCGCACCGGGAAGCGCAGGTGATCGAGACCGTCGCGATCGACGAGATGCCGCTGACGTTCGCGGGGCTGCAAGGCGAGTTTCATGCCGGAGAGACACGGCCGTCCTGTTCGCGGGTGACGGCGCAGCATCCGAAGGGCACCGAGATACGGAACGTGCGGCAGATGTCCATCGTCTCGGCCGAGGAGATGGCGAAGATCGCCGGAAAGATCGGGGTCGAGGCCCTGGATCCCGCCTGGCTGGGCGCGTCGGTGGTGATCGAGGGTATACCCGATTTCAGCCATGTGCCGCCGTCGGCGCGATTGCAGGGGCCTGATGGCGCGACGGTGACGGTGGACATGCAGAACCGTCCCTGTCACCTTCCCGCCATGACCATCGAGGCGGCCCGGCCCGGACACGGCAAGGCGTTCAGGGCGGCGGCCAGGGGTCTGCGCGGGGTCACGGCCTGGGTCGAGCGCGAGGGATGCTTTCGGATCGGGGACCGGCTGCGCCTGCATGTGCCGGACCAGCGCGCCTGGCGCCCGGACTGAAACGAATAAGGGCATTCGACGCAACCGGCGTCAGAAATGTCGAAAAAGAGCCGTCCCATGTCCGGACCTGCGTGTATGGCGAGGACAAAGGCGGCATACAGCCGTCCACCCACAGGGAACAGACATGACCGTTAAATCCGACATCGAAATCGCCCGCGCCGCGAAGAAGAAGCCGATCATGGAGATCGGCGAGAAGATCGGCATCGGGTCCGATCACCTGCTGCCCTATGGTCATGACAAGGCGAAGGTCAGCCAGGAGTTCATCAACGAGGTCAGGAGCCGCAAGAGCGGCAAGCTGATCCTCGTCACCGCGATCAACCCGACGCCGGCGGGCGAGGGCAAGACCACGACGACCGTGGGGCTGGGCGACGGGCTGAACGCCATCGGCAAGAAGGCGATGGTCTGTATCCGCGAGGCCTCGCTTGGCCCGAACTTCGGGATGAAGGGCGGGGCCGCGGGCGGCGGCTATGCCCAGGTGGTGCCGATGGAGGACATGAACCTTCATTTCACTGGCGATTTCCACGCGATCACGAGTGCGCACAACCTGCTGAGTGCGATGATCGACAACCACATCTACTGGGGCAACGAGCTGGACATCGACGAGCGCCGGGTGACCTGGCGGCGGGTTCTGGACATGAACGACCGCGCACTGCGCGACGTGGTGACGTCGCTGGGCGGCGTCTCGAACGGCTTTCCGCGCCAGACCGGGTTCGACATCACGGTGGCTTCGGAGGTCATGGCGATCCTTTGCCTTTCGACCGACCTGAAGGACCTGGAGAAGCGGCTGGGCGACATGATCGTGGCCTATCGCCGCGACCGCACGCCGATCTACGCCCGCGACATCAAGGCCGACGGCGCGATGACGGTCCTGCTGAAGGACGCGATGCAGCCGAACCTTGTGCAGACGCTGGAAAACAACCCGGCCTTCGTGCATGGCGGGCCCTTCGCCAACATCGCGCACGGCTGCAACAGCGTCATCGCGACGACGACGGCGCTGAAGCTGGCCGACTACGTGGTGACGGAAGCGGGCTTCGGGGCGGATCTGGGCGCCGAGAAGTTCATGAACATCAAGTGCCGCAAGGCGGGTCTTGCGCCCGATTGCGTGGTGCTGGTGGCGACGGTGCGCGCGATGAAGATGAACGGCGGGGTCGCGAAGGCGGATCTGGGCGCCGAGAACGTGGCGGCCGTGAAGGAGGGCTGCGCGAACCTTGGCCGTCATATCGCGAACCTGAAACAGTTCGGCGTCCCGGTGGTGGTGGCGATCAACCACTTCATCAAGGACACGGACGCCGAGATCGCGGCGGTGCAGGACTATGTGAAGTCGCAGGGTTCGGAGGCCATCGTCTCGAAGCACTGGGCCGATGGTTCGGCGGGCAGCCGCGAACTGGCCGAGCGGGTGGCCGAGATCGCCGACAGCGGCCAGTCGCAGTTCGCGCCGCTTTATCCCGACGAGATGCCGCTGTTCAAGAAGATCGACCGGATCGCCAAGGCGATCTATCACGCCGACGAGGTGATCGCGGACAAGAAGATCCGCGACCAGCTTAAGCAGTGGGAAGAGGACGGCTATGGCCATCTGCCGGTCTGCATGGCCAAGACGCAGTACAGCTTTTCGACCGATCCGAACCTGCGGGGCGCCCCCACCGGGCATTCGGTGCCGGTGCGCGAGGTGCGCCTTTCGGCCGGCGCCGGTTTCGTGGTCGTGATCTGCGGAGAGATCATGACCATGCCGGGCCTGCCGCGGGCGCCGGCGGCCGAGAACATCCGGCTGAACGAGGCCGGCGAGATCGAGGGACTTTTCTGAGGTTGTACCGGGCCGAGGCCCGTCCTACAGCAGCCCCCAAACAGGCCCGGCTTCGGCCCGGCATCCGCCGAAGGACGGATTTCGCATGACGGCAACGATCATCGACGGCAAGGCCTTTGCGCTGCGCGTGCGCGAGAAGGTGGCGACGCATGTCGCGCGGCTGAAGGACGAGCACTGCATCACGCCCGGTCTGGCGGTGGTGCTGGTGGGCGAGGATCCGGCGAGCCAGGTCTATGTCCGCTCGAAGGGCAAGCAGACGGTCGAAGCGGGGATGAAGAGCGTCGAGCACAAGCTGGACGCCGACACATCCGAGGCCGATCTGCTGGCGCTGGTCGAGGCCTTGAACGACGACCCGACGATCCACGGCATCCTTGTGCAGTTGCCCCTGCCCGGTCACATGGACGAGGATCTGGTGATCAACGCGATCAACCCGGCCAAGGACGTGGACGGGTTTCATATCTCGAACGTGGGTCTTCTGGGGACCGGGCAGAAGAGCATGGTGCCCTGCACGCCGCTGGGCTGCCTGATGATGCTGCGCGAACATCACGGCTCGCTCTCGGGTCTGGATGCGGTCGTGATCGGTCGGTCGAATATCGTGGGCAAGCCGATGGCGCAGCTTCTTCTGGGCGACAGCTGCACGGTGACGATCGCGCATTCGCGGACGAAGGACCTGCCGGCGGTGGTGAAGCGCGCGGACGTCGTCGTGGCGGCCGTCGGGCGGCCCGAGATGGTGACGGGCGACTGGATCAAGCCCGGCGCGACCGTGATCGACGTTGGCATCAACAGGATCGACGCGCCCGAGAAGGGCGAGGGCAAGACGCGGCTGGTGGGGGATTGTCATTTCGACAGCTGCGCCGAGGTCGCCGGCGCGATAACGCCGGTGCCGGGCGGCGTGGGGCCGATGACCATCGCCTGCCTCCTGGCCAACACGGTGACGGCCTGCTGCCGGATGCACGGACTGGCGGAACCCGAGGGGCTGACCGCCTGAGCATCGCTGCAACGGTTGCGCAGATCTTTTCGGCGCGGCCGTCATATTTGCGCCCAACGCGGTTACTATGGCTCTGCACGGTCAAAGAGGACGTGAGTGCCATGCTGAACGTAATCATCGCCGTTCTGACGGTCGCCTATATCCTGGTCGCCTTCGTCGGGCCGCTGGCGGCCCTTGGGCTGTCGGCCTACTGGGCCTATCAGTCGATGCAGACCGGCGGCGGATTTGGCGGCGCGGTGGTGACCTTTCTGGTCAGCGGGCTGGTCCTGATGGTTGCCCTGATGCTGGCGAAAAGCCTGCTGAAATGGGTGATGAACAAGGTCGACCTGGGCGAGGAGGCGGACGCCGTTTCGACGGGCGGGCTTTCCGGACAGGACTGAGTGGCGGGCCCTCAGAGCGTCGTTTCCAGCCGCGCATAGCTCATCTCCATTCCCTCGGTCATGCCGGTGGCAAGGGCGGCCTCGCGCGCGTTTGAGTCGCGGTAGCGGATGGTCATCTCCATCAGGGTGTCGCCGCCGTCTTCCCTGAACATTGTCGTGATCAGCGCGGGTTCCATCGGCGGATCGCTTTCGAAGGCTTCGCGGTGAACGATGCGGTGGGGCGGATCGAGTTCGACATACTCGCCATTGAGCGAGAAGGATTCGCCGTCCTTTTCCCAGGTGAAGCGGATACGGCCGCCAGGGCGGGGGTCGCTGATGCATTCCGGCATCGTCCAGCCGTCCGGGCCGAACATCCATTGCGCGATCAGCACCGGGTCCGTGTGCGCGGCATAGACCCTTTCGGGCGGCGCGGCGAAGCGGCGGGTGACGACCAGATCGGTCTCGCCGACCTTTTTCACGACAAGAGGAGACATGGTCATTCCTTTCCGGCAAGCAGCCTGTCGAGGCGGTCATAATTGGCCCGAAGCGCGGCGCGAAGGCGGCCGGACCAGACGATGACCTCGTCGAGGCGGGCGGGGTCGAGCCGGACCGGACGGCGGGTGCCGACGCGGCGGCGGGTGACCCAGCCGGCCTGTTCGAGGATCTTGATATGGCGCGAGACAGCGGGTTGGGTCAGCGTGAAGGGGCGCGCCAGTTCGGTCGCGTCAACCTCACCTTCCTCGGCCAGCCGCGTGACGATGGCAAGGCGCGTGGGGTCCGAGAGGGCGGCGAAGGCGGTGTCGATCTGCATAACGAATCATTTATATAACGGATTTGTTAATAAGTCGAGGTGTGACGCTGATTTGCGTTGGCGTAGATGTCTTTCGAACGTACATACTGAAGGCTTGCGCGCGTGTGTGCGCCTTTACGTCCATACTTTGCAGTTGCGGGACCGTGCGTCATTCGACTTTGCGGCTAGGCTGGTAAACGCGGAGTACTTGACTCGACTGCTATGCATAGTGAAGCATGCTCACTTATGCGGGTGAGGAGAACGATGTGCCGCGTCTAGCTACAATTTTCACGGTAGTCGTGACGCTAGTTTTTTGCACGCATGTCGCCAAAGCAGAAACTACGTTCCCGGACACGCGCAAAGCCGTTGGAGCTGGGGAGACGTACATCCTAGAAGAATTCGATAATTGGCGTTCCGACTGCTTTCGCGACGAGGATGGAGAAGACACGTGCTTTGCGACCACTACGGTCTCTGACTTGGGGAATGGTATCGAAGTGTACTTCGATGTATTGCCGTTTCTAAAGCCTACGGTGGAGCCAAACGTCGATGTGAATTTGGTTCCACGAGGAAGTATCGAAATCGCTCCATACTCTTCATCGCCGCACTATGATGAATACTCGGCGGCCATCACCAAAATCGACGGTCAGCCTTTCGATGGTTATTGGTGCGAGCTGACGGACACCAATTCCTGCAATCGTGGCCCTGAACTGGAGGTGCAAAACCTCGAGCGAATTCTGAATGGCCGCAGCGCACAGGTTATCTTCTATAATCGGGACGCGACGCCCGATAACTACACAGAGGTAACCAGAATTGAAGTCGATCTACGGAGGCTGGGAAGTGCCTTCAACCGAGCTAACACCTTCACTGCTGAGGTTTTCGGTGTGGATCTTGAAGCAAACGGAGCAGATGCCGAGATGTGCACCCTGAATTTCGATGGTGAGGATCGAAGAATTTCATACGCCTACGATGAGGATTTCGACGCCTCAAGTACAAGTCCTATGGAACGTCTGCTTGGGCCAAAGGGCTCCGGTAACTGTCCAAGCTACGTATCCCTCGCTTATATGACGCCTGAGATGACGCCTGACCAGCGCGACCTCTTTTGCCTGACTTACGACAAAGAGACCAACGGACTCCTTGGCTTTCAGCAAGGCGAACAGGACACCTTCCGGGTGTGTCGTGAACCCTCGAAGTCTGTTTGCGAGCACGTGAATGACTCAAAGGAAGCGGCGCTTGCTATCACTGGGTTTGCAGGCGGCGCAGTTGGCTCTGCTGTTGGAACTGCAGCGGTCACTGGAACAACCGTGGTTACTCACAGCTCCGGAGCCGCCATCCTTACAGGCGCCAGCGGCTATATAGCCGGCACACTTGGCACAATCGGGACCGCAGCTTTGAGTGTTCTGACAGCTCCAGCGACAATCGCGGCAGCCACGGTTTCCGTCGTGGCTGTCGGCGGAGCCGTTTATGTGTGTACCGACGCGGAATAGATTGTCTTGTCAGGGTTTGTGCGCCTAGCTTCGATAATCAGGTCCAGCAGAGTTAAATGCCGCCCGGGGCTCCAAGCAGACGCGCTCTGCAGAAGGTAAACACCGGCAATACGCGTTCCGCGCAGCCTAGCCCCCGCCGACCGGGATCATCGTACCTTGCAGGAGCGCGATCTGTTTGCGCTGGCCGTCGGTCTCGGCCCAGACCTCGGCGGCGACGACGGTGATCCGGCGGCCGGGCTTGATGACGCGGCCTTCGGCGATCAGCCGGTCGCCCAGGGCCGGGCGCAGGAGGTTGATCTTCATCTCGACGGTCATGATCTCGTCTTCTTCGCCGAACATCGTGAGCGCGGCGTAGCCCGCGGCCGAATCTCCGATGGCAAAGGTCAGCGCGGCGTGGCCCGCGTCCTGCTGCTGGCGGCTGCCGGGCAGGATCGGGGCGGCGATGCGGGCGGTGCCGGGACCGAGATCGAGGAGTTCCGCACCGAGCGTCGCCATCATCGTCTGGCGCGCGAACGAGGCGCGGACCTTGGCTTCGATCTGGGGCGTCAGTTTCATGCGGCCCTCGGGACGGGGACGGCCATGACCGAAGGGCCGGTCAGGTAGGCGATGGCTTTCTCGTCGAAGAGCGCGCGCAGCACCGGCGTGGTCCAGTCGAGGCCTCCGGTATAGCAGCCGTATGCGGGCAGGATCATGCGGCGCCGGTCGACCATGAAGCAGGGGCGGCGGGCGTAGCGCAGCCGCGCCTTGGGGTGGTAGTGTCCCGAGATCTCGCCCGGCGCCGCGGCGCCAGCGGCGATGTGGCGGAAGGTGAGCGGGCCGAGGCGCATCTCGGCCAGGTGCGCGCCGCCCAGATCCAGCGGTCCCGGATCGTGGTTGCCCTCGATCCAGACCCAGCGCCGGCCGGCCTGAAGGCGGGCGATGGTGGCGCGGTGGGTGTCGTCGAGCGCCGCGCCGGCGGCCAGGTCGTCGAAGCTGTCGCCCAGACAGACCACGGTCGCAGCGCCCGTCGCCTCGATGTCGCGGCAGAGGCGGTCGAGGGTCTCGGCGGTCTCGTAGGGCGGCAGCAGCGCGCCGCCGCGCCGGGCGATCCGCTCGGACTTGCCGAGGTGCAGATCGGAGACCACGAGCAGGTTCTCGGCAGGCCAGTGAAGCGCGCCGGAGCCGTGCGCGCAAAGCCGTTCGCCGGCGAAATCGAGCTCGAGGGGGTTCATGCTTCGTTCTAGGCCCGGCACGGGTGATTTGGCAAGGCTTGACCTTCGGCGCGGGGCTTGCGAAGGCGCGGGGCATGGAACGTAAATCTCCATCGGGCGCTCCCTGGCGCAATTTCTACGGACGGGTCCGCGGCAAGGGGCTGCGCGACAGCCAGAAGGCGTACCTGAAGGACCTGGAGGAGATCGGTCTGGAGGACGTCGGCTGGGACGAGAACCCGGAGCGGCGGGAGTTGAATCTGGGCGAGATCTTCGGGGCGCGGCCGGTCTGGCTGGAGGTCGGCTTTGGCGGTGGCGAGCACATGGTGCACCAGGCGGTCTCCAATCCCGGCGTGGGGATCATCGGGGCCGAGCCCTACATCAACGGCGTCGCGATGCTGCTGGGCAAGATCCGCAAGGCGGGGGCGGAAAACATCCGGGTCCATCCGGGCGATGCGCGGGATCTGATGGATGTGCTGCCGGACGCCTCTGTGGCGAAGGCATTCCTGCTTTATCCCGATCCCTGGCCGAAGGCGAAGCATCACCGGCGGCGGTTCGTGACGCCGGAACACCTGGAGCCGCTCTACCGGGTGCTGGCGCCGGGGGCCGAGTTCCGGATCGCGACGGATATTCCCGACTATGTGCGCCAGGCATTGGAAGAAGTGCCGAAGGCCGGGTTCGAGTGGCTGGCCGAATGCGCCGGTGACTGGCGGCGGCCCTGGGACGACTGGATCAGCACGCGCTACGAGCAGAAGGCGCTGCGCGAGGGTCGGGTGCCGCATTACCTGACGTTCCGCCGGGTGTGAGACGCCGTATCCGCGTATTTGGGGCAAGATGAAGGGACATGGACGATGCCCCATGTCTGCGCTAACAGGACCGCGAAACAGGGAAGGAAGCCGCATGTCCGGGCATGGTGAACCGCAACCGATGATTTCGCGCCGGGCCGCCGCCCTGAAGGGCGTGGCAGATGTGCCGGGCGACAAGTCGATATCGCATCGCGCGCTGATCCTGGGCGCGCTGTCGGTGGGCGAGACGCGGGTGCGCGGCCTTCTGGAAGGCGAGGATGTGCTGGCGACGGCTGCCGCGATGCGCGCCTTCGGGGCCGAGGTGACGCGGGACGACGCGGGCGAGTGGCATGTGCACGGCGTCGGCACGGGCGGTTTCGGCGAGCCTGAGGACGTGATCGACTGCGGCAACGCCGGGACCGGCGTGCGGCTGATCATCGGCGCGATGGCGACGACGCCGATCACGGCGACCTTCACCGGGGATGCCTCGCTGCGGTCGCGACCGATGGGCCGGGTGACCGATCCGATGGCGCTGTTCGGCGCGGCGGCTTATGGGCGCAAGGGCGGGCGGCTGCCGATGACGGTGGTGGGAGCGGCCGACCCGGTGCCGGTGCGTTATACGCTGCCGATGCCGTCGGCGCAGGTGAAGTCGGCGGTGCTGCTGGCGGGTCTGAATGCGCCGGGCGAGACGGTGGTGATTGAGGGCGAGGCGACGCGGGACCACACCGAGCGGATGCTGCGGGGCTTCGGGGCCGACGTCGGTGTCGAGGAGACGGGCGAGGGCCGGGTGATCACGCTGAAGGGGCAGCCGGAATTGCGGCCGCAATCGATCGATGTGCCGCGCGACCCGTCTTCGGCTGCGTTTCCGGTCTGCGCGGCGCTGATCGTGGAAGGCTCGGACGTGCTGGTGCCGACCATCGGACTGAACCCGACGCGGGCGGGCCTGTTCGAGACGCTGCGCGAGATGGGCGCGGACCTGACCTACGAGAACGCGCGCGAGGAAGGCGGCGAGCCGGTGGCCGATCTGCGGGCAAAGTTCTCGCCGGCCATGAAGGGGATCGAGGTGCCGCCCGAGCGGGCCGCGTCGATGATCGACGAGTATCCGATCCTGTCGGTGGTCGCGTCCTTCGCCGAGGGGCGGACCGTGATGCGGGGCGTGAAGGAATTGCGCGTCAAGGAAAGCGACCGGATCGATGCGATGGCCAAAGGGCTGCGCGCCAATGGCGTGACGGTGGACGAGGGCGAGGACTGGTGGCAGGTCGAAGGCCTGGGCGCTGGCGGCGTGCCCGGCGGCGGCCGTGCCGAGGCGCGGCTGGACCACCGGATCGCCATGTCGTTCCTGGTGCTGGGGATGGCGGCGAAGGAAGCGGTCGAGGTCGACGACGCCGGCCCGGTCGCGACGTCCTTTCCGATCTTCGCCGACCTGATGACGGGGTTGGGCGCGCGGTTCGAAAAGGCGGGGCGGTGAAGGGTTCCTGCCTTTGCGGGGCGGTTGGCTATACCGTGTCGGGCCCGATGCGGCCGGTGATCGCGTGCCATTGCACCCAGTGCCGCAAGACCAGCGGGCACCACGTGGCGGCGACCAGCGCCCCGCGCGAAACCGTCGCGGTCTCGGGAGACGTCCGCTGGTTCAGGTCGTCCGGGACGGCGCGGCGCGGGTTCTGCCCCGTTTGCGGCAACAATCTTTTCCGGGACGGGCCGGGGGCGAACCTGTCGATCATGGCGGGCACCCTGGACGGGCGGACGGGGCTGCGTCTGGCGGCGCATATCTTCTGCGCCGACAAGGGCGATTACTACGAGATCGCGGACGGCCTGCCGCAGACGCCGGCGGACGATCCGGCGTTCACCACTCAGGCTTGAGAATCGCGAAGCTGACGCCGCAGGATCTTGCCTGACGCCGTCTTCGGGATCGCGTCGATGAAGGTGACTTCGGCCGGGATCTTGTAGCTGACGAGACGGCCTTCGAGGGCGGCGCGGATCTGGTCTCCGCTGGTCAGGTCGCCGTCGGGGCGGACGACGAAGGCGACGGGCACTTCGCCCGCCTCGTCGTCGCGCTTGCCGAGAACGGCGCAGTCGGCGACCGAGGGAAGTTCTAGAAGCGCTGCCTCGACCTCGGCCGGGGCGACCTGGAAGCCCTTGTATTTGATAAGTTCCTTCAGGCGGTCGCGAATCCAGAGCTGGCCGTCGTCGTCGATCAGGCCGAGATCGCCGGTGCGCAGCCAGCCGTCCTCGACGATGGTCTCGCGGGTGGCGTCGGGCTTGTTCAGGTAGCCTTTCATCACCTGGGGACCGCGAATCCACAACTCGCCCTCTTCGTTCGGGCCGCGGTCTTTCATCGTTTCGGGATCGACGATCCGGCATTCGGTGTTGGGCACCGCCACGCCGACGGCGCCGGGTTCCGCGTTCGCGGCCGGTGCGATGTGGCTGATCGGCGACAACTCGGTCATGCCGTAGGCCTGAACGCCCTTGGCGCCGATGCGGTCGCGGATCGCGTTCATCAGGGTTTCGTCGGCCGGGGCGGCGGCGGAGAAGACCTCGGTCACGGCGGATAGATCGTATTGATCGACCAGGGGATGCTTGGCCAGCGCGATGGCCACCGGCGGCACCGCCCAGATGCGCGGGGTCCTGTAGTCCTGCACCAGTCTCAGGAACTGCTCGAGGTCGAAACGCGGCATGGTCACGATGCCGGCGCCACGGGCGAGGTAGACGTTCATCAGCAGCGTCTGGCCGTAGATGTGGAAGAAGGGCAGGAAAGCCACGGTCCATTCGCCGGGCCGGATGTCGATGGCGCCAAGCGACTGGTCGACGTTGGTGGCGAGATTGCGATGGGTCAGCATCACGCCCTTGGGAAGCCCAGTGGTGCCGGAGGAATAGGGCAGGACGACGATGTGTTCGTCGAGATCGACGCGCGCCTGTTCGGTCTGTGGAGCGCCGAGAAAGGCGTCGATGGGCGTGGCGCCTTCGGCCTCGCCCAGGGTGACGATCCGGCGCACGCCCGTGCCCTCGGCCGCTTTCGTCGCGGTCTCGTGGAAGGCCGGGTGGGTCACGAGGAGGGTCGCGCCGGAATCGTTCAGCTGATAGTTCAACTCGCTGGCCGTGTAGGTCGGGTTGGCGGTGCTGACGGTGCCGCCGGCATAGGCAACCCCATGAAAGACAACGGGATAATCGACGTGATTGGTGGACATGATCGCCACCGTTTCGTTCTGGAAGCCGTCTCGGGAAAGGCCGCCGGCGAAGCGCTGGATACGGTCCTTGAGGTGCGCCGCCGTCACCTTGTGACCGGTCGGGCCGTCGACGAGGACAATTCTGTCCGGGTGGCTGTCGAGCCCCTGAAAGACCCGTTCGGTGATCGTGATGTCGCGGATCGCAACCGGCGGGTAGCGGCTTTCGAAGATCATGACGGTCCTTTCGTTTCCGGGAAATCTAGCGAAAACCGTCTTGGCGTCCATCCTGTTCGTGATCGGCGGGGCATGGAGGGGGCGCTGCCCCCGCCGCGCGTGCCGCGCGGCCCCCCGGAGTATTTCCGAAAAGAAGAAGTGCTGTTGCGGTCGGGTTGGCGGAAGGGACGGGGAGGTGTTCCCCGTCCCCCTTGCGCCGGTCAGGCGCCGACGGGTTTGTAGCTGGCCGCCGACTTGCCGGCTTTCTTCATGGCCTTCATCGCTTCCTTGGAGGTCATGAGCTTGGTGGTCGCGCCGCCCGCCATCGCGCCGGAGGCGCCGACCAGAAGGGCGCCGGCGGCCATCGTCTCGTCATCGGGGGCCTCGATCAGCGCGATCACGTCTTCTTCGCCGAAGCAGAAGAACAGGTGGTGCAGCTTGCCGCCGAGGGATTCGATCATCTTGCGGGCCGCGGCCTCGCGGTCTTCCGGATTGGAGACGAGCGACTTGATCGAGTCGGTCGTGTAGCGGCCCTTGAAGAGATAAAAAGGCATGGATGCACCTCCCGTGCGAAGGCCCGGATCGGATGGGCGCATGATGCGCAGCCGGTCGTCATGTCGTGTTTGGCCCTGTCCACCCCCGGGCAAGCCCGATCCTAGCATGGATCGGATCTGCGGAGGTCGAAAATCAGCCGAGCGCCTCGTTGCAGCGCTGGCAGGTGCCGGGATGGGCGTGGGTGCCGACGTCGGGAAGGATTTTCCAGCAGCGCTGGCATTTCTCTCCGTCGGCCGTCTCGAAGACGACGCCGATGCCCTCGACTTCCGGCAGGCGGAAGGCCTCGTTCGGGGCCGGGTCGTTGGTGACCGAGATGCCGGAGGTGATGCAGATGTCGTCGAAGCTGACCGTTTTCAGAGCTTCGACGAGCGCGGCGTCCTCGATATGGACCACCGGGGCGGCCTCGAGCGACGCGCCGATCACCTTGTCGCGGCGCTGGATTTCGAGCGCGGCGGTGACGACGCGGCGGGCGCGGCGGATGCCGGACCACTTGGCCGCCAGCGCGTCGTCGCGCCATGAGGCGGGTGTCTCGGGCATGTCCTGAAGGTGGACCGACGAGCCGTCGCCCGGGAAGCGGTCGAGCCAGACGTCCTCCATCGTGAAGACCAGGATCGGCGCAAGCCAGGTCGTCAGCCGGTGGAAGAGGAGGTCGAGCACGGTGCGCGCTGAGCGGCGGCGCAGGCTGTCGGCGCCGTCGCAATAGAGCGCGTCTTTCCGGACGTCGAAGTAGAAGGACGAGAGGTCGACCGTGGCGAATTCGAAGATGGCGCGGAACACGCCCTGGAAGTCGTAGCCCTTGTAACCCGTCCGCACCCGTTCATCGAGGTCCGCGAGACGGTGCAGCACCCAGCGTTCCAGCTCGGGCATGTCGGCGGGGTCGACGCGTTCGGCGTCGGTGAAATCGGCGAGGTTGCCCAGCAGGAAGCGCATGGTGTTGCGCAGGCGGCGATAGCTGTCGGCGGTGCCCTTCAGGATCTCGGGTCCGATCCGCTGGTCGGCGGTGTAATCGGTCTGGGCGACCCAGAGCCGCAGGATATCCGCGCCATACTCCTTCACCACCTGCTCGGGCAGGATGGTGTTGCCGAGCGACTTGGACATCTTGTTGCCCTTCTCGTCCAGCGTGAAGCCGTGGGTGACCACGTTGCGGTAGGGCGCGCGGCCCAGCGTGCCGCAGGCCTGCAGGAGCGACGAGTGGAACCAGCCGCGGTGCTGGTCGGTGCCTTCCATGTAGACATCCGCGATGCCGTCTTCGGTCCCGTCCTCGCGGTCGCGCAGGACGAAGGCGTGGGTCGAGCCGGAATCGAACCAGACGTCGAGCACGTCGAAGACCTGATCGTATTCGTCCGGGTTGGCGTCGTTCGCAAGGAAGCGCTCTTTCGCGCCGTCCGCGTACCAGCAGTCCGCGCCCTCGGCCTCGAAAGCCTCACCGATGCGGGCGTTGACGGCCTCGTTCCTGAGAAGGAAGTCGGGGTCGGTGGGCAGCGCGCCCTTTTTCGTGAAGCAGGTGAGCGGCACGCCCCAGGCACGCTGGCGCGAGAGCACCCAGTCGGGGCGGGAGTCGATCATCGAGTAGAGGCGGTTCCGGCCCGATTGCGGCGTGAATTTCACCAACTGGTCGATGGAGGTCAGGGCGCGTTTGCGGATCGTGTCGCCATAGGTGCCCTGGCCGTCGTCGATCGGGCGATCGATGGCGGCGAACCATTGCGGCGTGTTGCGGTAGATGACCGGCGCCTTGGAGCGCCAGGAATGCGGATAGCTGTGCTTGATCTTGCCGCGCGCCAGAAGGCCGCCGACCTCGATCAGCTTGGAGATGACGGCGGCGTTGGCGTCGCCCTCCCAGTCGCCGTTCTTGGGCTTGGCGCGCAGGATGCGCTTGCCGCCGAAGAAAGGCAGGTCGTCGCGGAACGAGCCATCGTCGGTCACGTTCCAGGTGATGACCTGATCGAGCATGCCGAGGTCGCGGTAGAGCTCGAATTCCTCCATCCCGTGCGAGGGGGCGCAGTGGACGAAACCGGTGCCTTCCTCGTCCGAGACGAAATCGGCGGCGCGGAAGTCGCGGAGGTCGTCCCATTCGCCGCCCGAGCCTTCGGTGTTGGCGAGGGGGTGGGTCAGCGTCATGCCCGACAGTTGCGCCGGCGTGACGTTGCGCAGGCGGCGGTACATGGTCTCGTCCAGGCGGGCGCGGGACATGACCTGTGCGGCCATCTTGTCGGCCAGGATGTAGCGGTCGCCGATGCGCGCCCAGCATTCCTCGGGGCGGCCCGTGATCTCGTATAGGCCGTAGGACACGTCTTCGCCGAAGACCACCGCCTTGTTCGACGGGATGGTCCAGGGTGTGGTCGTCCAGATGATGACGTAGGCACCGGTGAAGTCGTGGGCGGCGTCCTCGGTCGCCTTGGCGACGGCTTCGCGGTCGCGGTCGCTGGCCTCTTCGTCCGACAACTCGACGTCGGGCAGGTCATACGAGGCAACGCGGAACTTGACCCAGATCGTGTGGCTTTCCTTGTCGTGATATTCGACCTCGGCCTCGGCGAGCGCGGTTTCCTCGACCGGCGACCACATGACGGGCTTGGAGCCCTGGTAGAGGGTGCCGTTCATCAGGAACTTCATGAATTCCTCGGCGATCACGCGTTCGGCGTGGAAGTCCATCGTCAGGTAGGGATCGGCCCAGTTGCCGGTGATGCCCAGGCGCTTGAACTCCTCGCGCTGGATATCGACCCAGCCTTCGGCGAAGCGGCGGCATTCCTGGCGGAAATCGATGACGGGGACGTCGTCCTTGTCCTGGCCTTTCTGGCGGTATTGTTCCTCGATCTTCCACTCGATCGGCAGGCCGTGGCAGTCCCAGCCGGGGACGTAGCGGGAATCAAAGCCCATCATCTGATGCGAACGGACGATCATGTCCTTGATCGTCTTGTTCAGCGCATGGCCGATGTGAAGGTGGCCGTTGGCATAGGGCGGGCCGTCATGCAGCACGAAGGAGGGGCGGCCCTCTTTTTCGCGGAGGCGGTCGTAGACGCCGATCTTCTCCCAGCGCGCCAGCCACTCGGGTTCGCGGGCAGGCAGGCCCGCGCGCATCGGGAATTCGGTCCGGGGCAGGAAAAGGGTGTCTTTGTACTCGGGCGTGTCAGCACACATGGGGGGCGTGTCCTTGAAGTCTGGGTGTCATGAAGGGCGGCGGAGCGGGCTCAACGCCTGATACCCGGCGGCTCATGGTCTCAGAGCGCCGGGCCTGTAATTCGAATGATGATCGGCAGATGGCTCATCATGCCGGGCTTATAGGCAAGGGGGATTGGCAGGACAAGGCGGCAATTGCCCCGGCTTTCGGGTCACGCGAACATCGTTCCCACGAAGTAGGCGATTGCCGCCGCCGCGCCGCCGATCATCAGGGTCTCGATGCCCGAGCGCCACCACGCGGCGAGCGACCAGATCGACTTCAGCGCGCCGACGGCGAAGAAGGTGAAACCGGTCATCACGATGGACCAGCGGAACGCGTCCTCGGCACCGAAGAGATAGGGCAACAGCGGGACCATGCCGGCCACGAGGAAGGCCAGGAAGGTGGCCGTCGCGGCCCGCATCGGGAAGGGGTCGACGGGCGAGAGGCCGTATTCCTCGACCAGCATCATGTCGATCCAGTTCTTCTTGTTGGCCGCGATGGCTTTCACGGCGGCGTCCAGCACGTCGCCTTCCAGACCCTTCTCTGCAAGGATGGCGCGCAGTTCGGCGCGTTCGCCTTCGGGGGCCAGGCGGATATGCCGCTCTTCGACATCGCGCAGGCGGCGGGCGTCGTCGAGTTCCGCCTTGGTGCCCGAATAATTGCCGGCGGCCATCGAAAAGCCGTCCGCCAGCACGTTGGCGATCCCCAGCGCCATGATGACCTTCGTGGACAGTTCTGCCCCGACGACGCCTGCGACGATGGCGAAGGTCGTGACCGCGCCGTCGATGGCGCCGTAGATCACGTCGCGCAGGTTCGACCGGCCGTTGGGGGCCTTGATGCGCCGTGCGATTTCCTCGGGTTCGTGTCCGTGTTCCAGCATTCGAGTTTCCCGTTCGTGCGTCCAGCAATACCCGGCCCGCGCAGTCGGGGACTTGATCTGTCACAAGGTAGTTCCGTCCGCCCGCGGCCTGTGCCAGTCTGGGTGAAACAAGAGACGGAAGCGATGACGGAACAGTTCGACGACAGGAAGACCCGGGCCAGCGCATGGTTCCGGGAACTGAGGGATCAGATCGTGGCCGCCTTCGAAGCGGTCGAGGACAGCCAGACGGAGGGGCCGATGTCGGACCGTCCGGCGGGGCGGTTCGAGGTGACCGAGACGAAGCGCGCTTCGGACGACGGCTCGGACGCGGGCGGCGGGCTGATGAGCGTGATGCGGGGCGGGCGGGTCTTCGAGAAGATCGGCGTCAATGTCTCGACCGTGTACGGCAAGCTGGGCGAACGCGCGCAGGCGGCGATGGCGGCGCGCAAGGGCATTCCGGGGATGGCGGACGACCCGCGCTTCTGGGCAAGCGGTATCAGCCTGGTGGCGCATATGCAGAACCCGCATGTGCCGGCGGTCCACATGAACACGCGGATGTTCTGGACGCCGCACGCCTGGTGGTTCGGCGGCGGATCGGACCTGAACCCCTGCATCGAGTATGACGAGGACACGGCCGCTTTCCACGCCGTGCAGAAGGCGCATTGCGACCCGCACGGGGCGGACATCTATCCGGCGCTGAAGGCCTGGGCGGACGCGTATTTCTTCGTGCCGCACCGGGGCCGGGCGCGGGGCGTCGGGGGCATCTTCTACGACGACCGCAACACCGGCGACTGGGAGGCCGATTTCGCCTTTACCCAGGACGTGGGCCGCGCGTTCCTGAAGGCCTGGCTGCCGCTGGTCGAGCGGCGGCGGCTGACGCCCTGGAGCGAGGCCGACAAGGACGCACAGCTTGTGCATCGCGGGCTTTATGCCGAATACAACCTTGTCTACGACCGCGGCACGAAGTTCGGGCTGGAGACGGGGCACGATGCGAACGCGGTGCTGATGAGCCTGCCGCCGCTGGCGAAGTGGGTCTGAGCCTCAGCCCGCGCGGCTGAGTTCGACCTCGCCCCGCGCGACGCTTTCCAGGTGGCGCACCATCTCGGGGTGGGCGCGGCGCCAGTCCAGGAAGGCGAGGAATCCGGCCTTGTTGACGGCGACGCGTTCCTGCAGCGAAAGCTGCGCGAAGTCGCGGGCATCGACGCCGGGCACGAAGGCGATCTTGATCTGCTGGTAGACGGCGCCGCAGGTGCGCACTTCGTCGACGTTCATCATGCGCTGGTCTGCGATATCCGCGCAGGCGAAGTGGGTTGCGATGAGGGCAAGGAGTTCCGATGTCATGTGGCCTGCTCCGGTCGGTGGCCCCCCTGACGGGCAGACTGACAGGTATGGGTTCAGGTTTCCTGAACCTGCCGGAGATGGCGGGAAGGATCGGGCATGGTCGCTGAAATTTTCCCCGCAAAAGGGCGGAATGCCCGGCAATTCAGCAGGATCGACCGGGGAGTGTCCCGGTCCTAGCTTCCGGTTTCGTCTGTTCCGATGGATTCGGGCCGCGCGGGCGGGCGAAGGTCGTCGGAAAGCGTGACGACGCCGGAAGGCTGCGCCTGGGGCGCGACGGGCGTGTCGACGAAGGTGACGAAGTCGGGCGCCGGTGCCGCCGGTGGCGCGGTCGAGAGATCGGGTGCCTGTCCCGTGGCGGCGTCGGCCAGCGACGTGTGCGCCGGGGGCGAGATCTGCGGGTCGGCCCAGCGTCCGACCGTGCCCAGGAAGGGCGCGCCGGTGTTCTGCGGCATCAGGCTGACGGCGGGCGGCGCGAAACGCGGACCGGGTCCGGGGCGCGCGAACTGCGCGGTGTTGATCGCGATGGCGACGAGAACGACCAGCAGACCGGTCAGGCCGCGGATGATCCACTTGAGCCTGGAGCCGGGGGTGCGATCCGGTTCGGGAGTGCTGGCGGGCGTAACGGGTGAAACCCCGACTTTCGGGGCAAGATCGGCCACCGGCGCTGCCGGGCGCGGTTCGGCGCGGGGCGCCGCCGACGGATCGTTTGCGGGTTCGGAGGTGCCCATCAGCGCCGCGCGGCGTGCGCGCGCTTCCTGCATCTTCTCGTAGACAGAGACGGTTCTTCGCGGTTGAGACACTTCTTCCCGCACTTTCGGGCTTACATTACTCGAATACATTCTCGGCACCAATCACTCACACTTTCATTATAGCTGCATTGGCGCTTGATTGCAGGGCATTCGTGGGAACTGAGACGCTTTGTTCCGGTTGGATCGACAATCAACCGGTAAGGCCCCGATTAGCGACGAAAACATGCTTCCCGGTGTCAAGAATCTGACGGTTTCACCACACGGATCAGGGTATCCGAAGCGCCGGCAATCCTATCCCGGTCGCCTCGAATCCGCCGTCGGCGGCCAGCACCTGGCCCGTGATGTACGAGGCGCGGTCCGAGCAGAGAAAGACGATGGCCTCGGCGATCTCGCGCTCGGAGCCGTAGCGGTTCAGGGGGATGGCATCGTGGTAGGCGTCGATGATCTGCTGGCTGTGGACGGCCATCGCCAGCTTGGTGCGCACGGGTCCCGGCGCGACGCAATTCGCGCGAATGCCGAATTCGCCCAATTCGGCTGCCTGCTGAAGCGTGAGCTGGATGACCCCTGCCTTGGATGTGCCGTAGGCGACACGCAGCGTCGAGGCGCGCAGGCCCGATATGGACGCGATGTTGACGATGGCGCCTTTCGTCGCTTTCAGCGCCGGAGTGGCGGCCTGGGTGACGAGGAAAGGGCCGTCGAGATTGGTGGCCATCACCGTGCGCCAGCGTTCGAACGTGGTGTCTTCGATCGGGCCGAAATCGGCCACGCCGGCGTTGTTGACCAGCGCGTCGATGCCGCCGAAACGGGCGATGACCTGCGGGATCATCGCGTCGACCTGTTCGGGGACCGAGACGTCGCAGTCGACCGCCGCCACGTTCTTCAGCGGCGCGGCGGCCCGTGACAGCGCCTCGGTGTCGCGGTCGATCATGGCGACCTGCCAGCCTTCGTCGAGAAAGAGCCTGGTCGTTGCCAATCCGATGCCGCGGGCGGCGCCGGTGACGAGGGCGGTTCTGGTCATGCGGATTGATGCCTTGTCTCGATATCGCCCAGCGACTGGACGCGAAGCGCCAGAACCCAGATCGCGGCGAGGATGGCTGTCATGATCCAGGCTCCCGAGGTGAAGGTCGCCACGATGGCGACGAAGGCCACAAGCGAGGTGACGAAACCGGCCACGTCGCGGAAGGTGTCGGCGCCGGGTATGGGCATCAGAACGGCCGTCAGGACCGCCGCGACGCCGGCGGCGGCCAGCGTGGTCCAGAACGGCGGCAGGCCGCCCTCGGTCAGCAGGCTGAACGGCGTCCAGGCGCCTGACGGGTCGATCACGCCGGTGCGTTCCAGCACCCAGAAAGCGGCGATCGCGGCGATCGCGACCGAGACCGGCGCGGCGATGCGACGGTGCCACCAGTAATGGCTGCCGAAGAGGACGGCCAGCGTCAGGAAGGCGGTCGCAATGACGGCGAGCTGGCCTATTTCGACGCCGACATTGAAGCCGATCAGCTTGGCCACGAAGTTGTCCGCGCCGAGGCCGAAGTCCTGAAGCACCGAGGCGAAGCCAAGCCCGTGAAGCAGGCCGAAGCCGAAGACGATGGCGGGCCGCCAGGGATGCAGCTTGCGCACGATCAGGTTTTCCACGGCGACGTAGACGATCGAGGCCGCGATCAGCGGCTCGACGATATCGGGCGAGATGCGGATGATATCGAGCGCGCCAAGCGCCAGCGTCACGGTATGGGCCAGCGTGAAGGCCGTGACCTGCCAGAGAAGCGGTCGCAGGTGCAGCGACAGGAAGAAGAGACCCAGGACGAAAAGGATATGGTCCAGCCCCTTGGGCACGATGTGGTCAAAGCCGACGCCGATGTAATCGGCGAACGCCGCGCCCGCCGATTGGGTGGTCCCGCCCGCGCGCGGGATCGGGTCGGTCAGCGCGCCAGAGACGAGATAGCCGGAATAGCCGCCGTCGACATTGCGCTGGCGCACGATCAGCGGCCCCAGATCGGCGCTCCAGCCGATGGTCAGGGGCGTGCCATCGGGGGGCAGGGCGGCGGTCATGTGAACGGTCGAGGTACGGGCGAGTTCGACATCGCCAACTTCGGGCACGTCGACACCGGCCAGTTCCAGCGGCAGATTGACGTCGCCCGCGCGCAGCGTGATCTTTTCGCGCAGGTCGGGCCAGGCTTCGGTGAAGGCCCGGGAAAGGGCATCGGGCTCAAGCGCCCGCAGGCGGTCGTATTCGTCGGCCCCTTCGGCTTCGTTCGTGTCGGCCACCCCTTCGAGGTCGAGACCGGCGATCGGGGCCTCCAGAATCCATTCGACGTAGAGATCGAGCGTGTCGCCGGCGATTTCCACGTCCATGACGCCGGGCTGGACTTCGTGTGCTGCCGCAGATGTGAAGAGGGTTGCGCTTGACACCAGCCACGCGAGGGTCACCCTGAGCAACATCCTGAATGCGAAGGTTCCAACCATGTTCCGCTCCCTTGTTCTGGCCATTCCCTTGGCATGTTTCGCCCTCTCAGCCAAGGGACACGAGTTCTGGATCGATCCCGAACAGCACCTGCTCGAGGCGGGCGAGACGGTTTCGGCCGCTATCAGGGTAGGGCAGTTCTACAAGGGGTCGAGTTATTCCTTCGTGCCGCCCAACTTCCGCCGGTTCGATTATGCGTTGGGTGACGTGGTGAAGCCGGTTCCCGGCACCATCGGCGACCGTCCGGCGGTGACGATGCCGGCGCCGGGCGAGGGGCTGTTGATCCTGGTTCACGAGACGACCGACCAGATCGTGAATTACTCGGAATACCAGAAGTTCGCGGATTTCGTCACGCACAAGGCGGCGGCCTGGGTGCTGGACGAACACACCGCGAAAGGGCTTCCCACCGACAAGTTCCGCGAGGTCTATTCGCGCTATGCCAAGTCGCTGATCGGCGTCGGAGATGCGGCCGGAGAGGACCGGGCGTTCGGGCTCCTGACCGAGATCGTCGCGCTGGAGAACCCCTATACGGACGACATGTCGGACGGGATCGACGTGCGGGTTCTCTACGACGGCGCGCCGCGGGCCGGAGAGCAGATCGAGATCTTCGAGAAGGCGGCCGACGAAAGTGTCGAGGTCTCGACCGTGACCACCGATGCCGAGGGGCGCGCAACGATCCCGGTCCGGCCGGGGTATCGTTATATGCTGGATTCGGTGGTGCTGCGCGAGCCGTCGCCGGAACTGGCCGCCTCGCAGGATGCGATCTGGGAGAGCCTTTGGGCCAACCTGACCTTCGCGGTTCCCGAATAACCACCGGATGCCCCGGGTATCAGGCGGTGCCTTCGTCCGGACCCATCGCGAGAGGCGCTGTCGGGTTGCCGGGCGCGAATGCCGCATCCGCCGTCGGGGGCGGTGCGTCGTCGGGTCTGTCCTGAAGCAGTTCGCGGTAGCCGGTGTAAAGCCCGCTGGACACGATCAGCAACATTCCCGCCAGCGTCGACCACGTGGGAACCTCGTTCCACAGGAAGAAGGCCAGGAGCGTGGCGAATGGCAGGTAGGTGTAGTCGAAAGGCGCGACCAGCGTGGCGCTGGCCACCTGGTAGGCGCGGGACAAGAGCATGTAGCCGACCATTCCGGTGAGACCGAGCAGGGCCAGAAGCGGCAGATGCCCGAGCGGCGGCACGGGCCAGTCCGAGCGCAGGTGCCGCATTTCGGGTCCGACGTCTATCACCTGGTTCACCAGCCATCCGCCGGGTGCGATCAGGATGCCCGCGAAGACGATCGTGTAGAGGCCCACGGTCAGCGTCGATTCGCGGTCGCCGATCTTGCGCATGATGATCTGGGATATGGCGTAGGTCACGGCGCAGATGAACGGCAGGATGGCGACCCACTGGAACGCGTCGCCGGTCGGCTGCATGGCGATGACCACCCCCGCGAAGCCGACGAGAAGGGCAAGCGAGCGGTGAATGCCGATCTTTTCCTTCAGGAACACGGTCGCCAGCAGCGAGGTGATGAGCGGCGCGGCGAAGAAGATCGTCGAGACCTCGGCAAGGCCCATGTAGGGGAAGGCCGCGTAGAACAGCGAGAAGCCGACGGCGAAGAGCGCAGCGCGCAGAAGATGCCAGGGCCAGAGGGGCGTGAACAGGCGGTGCGGCGCGCCGAGGTGCAGGATCACCGGCGTCAGGACCAGAAGCGTGATCACCGAGCGGATGAAGATCAGCATCCAGACCGGGTAAGGCCCGAGAAGGTATTTCATCATCGCGTCCTGCCCGACGAAGAGCAGCATGCCCACGACGATGCATAGCACGCCCTCGATCGAGCGCGCCCGGTCTGGCGTCGATGGTTGCGCGGTCAGCGTCATGGGGGCGAGAGTGACCGGGTTTCAGGTGCGCGCGCGTCCGGCGGCGACCGGCATGTCGCAATTGGAACAGCGGGGAACAGCCGGGAAAATCAGGACTGCGGAACCGGAAAGACCTGCGGATCGTAGGAGACGCCTGTCAGGTAAAGCCCGTCCGGCGGCGCGACGGGGCCGCAGGCGGCGCGGTCGCGGGCGTCGAGCGCCTTTTTCATGTCCGCCGCCTGCCAGGCGCCCGAGCCCACGCGTTCCAGCGTGCCGACGATCGAACGGACCTGGTTGTGCAGGAAGCTCCGGGCGCGGAGCGAGACGCGGATTTCCAGCCCTGCGCTGTAGTCGCGCGTCTCGAAGGCGATCTGGTCCAGTGTTTTGACCGGGCTTTTCGCCTGGCACATGGTGGAGCGGAACGTGGTGAAGTCGTGCGTGCCGACAAGGTGCCGCGCGGCCTCGCGCATCGCGTCCACATCAAGCGTGCGGCGGACGCGCCACGCATGGCCCAGGTCGTGGACCAGCGGTGCGCGGCGCATGACGATCCGGTAGAGGTATCGGCGTTCGGTGGCCGAGAAGCGCGCGTGCCAGTCATCCCCGACGGGCACGCATCCGGTCACGGCCACGGGATGGGGTTTCAGATGATGGTTCAGCGCTTCGGTCAGGCGGAACGGCTCCCATTTGCGCGCCATGTCGCAATGGGCCACCTGACCCAGCGCGTGGACGCCGGTGTCGGTGCGCCCGGCGGCGGCGATGGACGGCACATCGGCGTCGAGCCGTGACAGGGCCGTCTCGACGACGCCCTGCACCGACGGCAGCCCGGACTGGCGCTGCCATCCGCAGAACGGCCTGCCGTCATATTCGATCCTGAGCGCATATCTGGGCATGTCGGGGCCTTATCCCGCATTTCTGCGCCGGGCAATCGCGAGCCGCCGACAACCGGCCCGAGATATTGTTTCCTTAGTCGCATCAATCGAACTTATGAATCATGACAGTCCCGGAAACCCCTATATTTTTCTGGCATTTTTGCGCCGGTTTCGGCGGCATGTCTCAAATGCGCACAAGCTTCTGCACAATCGCTGCACGATTCACATCCTGATTCTGCACGGGTTAAGGTGTAGAACTTGACACAAGGCACGCATTTCAGATCGCCGGGAAGCAATGTCCCCTCGCTTCCCGGCGAGTTTCTTTTTAAGACATGAAATGTGTGCGAGATAATCCATGAGCAGCCAGACAATCCTTGTCGTCGATGACGATCCCCAAATCCGTGACGTGCTTGGCGTCGCGCTGGAGCGTGCGGGGTTTCGCACGGTAATGGCGCGGGACGGCGTCGAGGGTTTGCTTTCGGCCCGCGCCG
Source organism: Silicimonas sp. (assembly GCA_040220415.1). Taxonomy (GTDB): domain Bacteria; phylum Pseudomonadota; class Alphaproteobacteria; order Rhodobacterales; family Rhodobacteraceae; genus JAVJUV01. Next base: position 85,138 of record JAVJUV010000046.1, on the reverse strand, counting down.
AGGCGCCGGCGCTTGCGGTTCTGGACATCGGCCTGCCCGAGTTGGACGGGCTGGAGTTGTGCAAGGCGATCCGCCGCGACAGCGATGTGCCGATCCTGTTCCTGACCGCCCGGGATGACGAGGTGGACCGGATCATCGGCCTGGAGCTTGGCGGCGACGACTATGTGACCAAGCCGTTCAGCCCGCGCGAACTGGTCGCCCGGGTGCGCGCGATCCTGAAACGCACCGGCGGCGCGCCGGCCACGGCCGCCGACACGCCGAAGACGCTGCGGATCGGGGTTCTGTCGCTGGTGCCGGAAAGCCATGTCTGCAGGGTGCGCGATACCGCCGTGACGCTGACCTCGACCGAATTGTCGATCCTGGAAAGACTGATGTCGCGCCCGACACAGGTATTCAGCCGTCCGGCGCTGGTCGATGCGATCTGGGGGCCTGGCATGGTGGTCAGCGACCGCACATTGGACAGCCATCTTCGGAACCTGCGCTCGAAGCTGGCCGAAGCGGGGTGCGGAGACGCCGTGGAGACGCTGCACGGCGTCGGGCTCAGGATGGGTTCTTGTCGCGGTATGTAGAGAAGAAATGGCGCCCGCCGCTGATCCTGATCCTCGGCGGCTCGCTGATGGCGATCCTGATCCTGCCGATCTATGGTGCGGTCTTCGCCGATTTCCTGACGCCGATGATCGGACGGCGGAACGCGGTCTACATCGTCGCCTTCTGCGCGTTCGTCGCGACCCTGGTTCTGGGCTGGCTGTTGTGGCGGCTGATCCTTGGGCCGGTGCAGGCGCTGGCCGCCAAGGCCGAGCATATCCGCGAGGGTGGCGCGCCGACGCCGCTGGACCACTACGGCACGCCCGAGATCGGCGACCTCGCGCAGGCGGTGCTGGACATGGCCGAGGTGCTGCAATCGCGGGAGATGGCGGTCAGGGGCTATACCGATCACGTCACCCACGAGTTGAAGACCCCGCTGACCGCGATCCGGGGCGCGGCCGAACTGCTGGAAGGCGACGAGAGCCTGAGCGACGAAGCGCGTCGGATGGCCAAGACGATCATCGGAGCGGAGAAGCGCGCCGAGCGGCTGTTGTCGGCCGCGCGCCAGATCGCCGCCGCGCGGATGCCCGAGCACCGTGGCAGCGTGACGCTGTCCGAAGGCGCCGAGGGGCTGAAGTCGAAGTTTCCGACCCTCACGATCGAGGTTCATTCGGGGCAGCATGTCCTGCCGCTGGCCAAGTCCGGTCTGGGCGTGGTTCTGGGCCACCTGGCGGAGAACTCGGTGGAATCCGGCGGCAGGAGACTGGTCTTGCAGGCCGGGCAGGACGACGACGGCCTCTGGATGACGGTCGAGGACGACGGGCCGGGGATTTCGACCGGCAACGCCTCGCAGGTGTTCGAGCCGTTCTTCACGACGCGCCGCGACATGGGCGGGACGGGCATGGGACTGGCGATCGTCAAGACGCTGCTTCTGGCGCACGGCGGGCAGATTTCGCTGGACGAGGTCGATTCGGGTTCGCGGTTCCGCATCCGTTTCTGAACCTTCATTGCCGCTGGCCCAAGAAACCACTCGACGCTGCGCCGTGGCCCTGTAACCTAGCCCGCGAGTGAGGAAATCGGGACAGGCAATGACAACTAAACGCAAGACACCAGATCAGCTTCGTTCGGCACGCTGGTTCGCACCTGACGATCTGAGGTCGATGGGACACCGCTCGCGCGCCATGCAGATGGGGCTGTCGGGCGAGGACTGGGAAGGCAAGCCGGTCATCGCGATCATCAATACATGGTCGGACCTGTCGCCGTGCCATCACCACCTGCGCGACCGCGCCGAGTGGGTGAAGCGCGGCATCCTTCAGGCGGGCGGCATGCCGGCGGAACTGCCGGTGCAGGACTTCTCGGAGCAACTGCTCAAGCCGACCTCGATGCTGTACCGGAACATGGGCGCGATGGAGGTCGAGGAAACGCTGCGCTCGCACCCTGTCGACGGCGTCGTGCTGATGGGGGGCTGCGACAAGTCCACGCCCGCGCTGGTGATGGGCGCGATCAGCATGGGAATTCCCTTCATCTTCATGCCGGCGGGCGCGATGCTGCGCGGCAACTATGCGGGCGAAAAGCTGGGGTCTGGCACGGATGTCTGGAAATACTGGGACGAGCGCCGCGCGGGCACCATCGGCAAGGAAGAATGGGACGGCGTGCAGGGCGGCATCGCGCGCAGCTATGGCACCTGCATGACGATGGGCACGGCATCCACGATGATGTCGATCGCCGAGGGCTTCGGCCTGACGCTTCCGGGCGCGTCCTCGATCCCGGCGCCGGATTCGGGCCACAAGCGGATGGCCGCGGCCTGCGGGCGCCGGATCGTCGACATGGTCTGGGAAGACCTGACGCCGGACAAGATCATCACGAAGGCCGCAACGCGCAATGCCACCGTGGTGGCGATGGCGACGGGATGTTCCACGAACGCCATCATCCACCTGATCGCCATGGCGCGCCGGGCCGGTATCGACTGGGGGCTGGATGACCTGGATGCCGTGGGCCACGAGGTGCCGGTTCTGGCCAACATCCGTCCGTCGGGCAAGCAATACCTGATGGAGGACTTCTTTTATGCCGGCGGTCTGCCGGCGCTGATGAAGGAACTGGGCGACAAGCTGGACCTGTCGGTGACGACGGTCACGGGCAAGACGCTGGGCGAGTGCATCGAAGGGGCGGTGAACTACAACGACGACGTGATCCGGCCCCTGTCGAACCCGCTGTATCACGAAGGGTCGCTGGCGGTGTTGCGGGGCAACCTGGCACCCGACGGGGCGGTGATCAAGCCCGCCGCGATGGATGCCAGGTTCCAGACGCACAAGGGGCCGGCCATCGTGGCCGACACCTATGCCGATCTGAAGAAGATCATCAACGATCCCGACTATCCGATGACCCCCGATCACGTGATGGTTCTGCGCAACGCGGGGCCGCAGGGCGGGCCGGGGATGCCGGAATGGGGCATGATCCCGATGCCGCAGGCGCTTCTCAAACAGGGACACCGCGACATGTTGCGGCTCTCGGACGCGCGGATGTCGGGCACGTCCTACGGCGCCTGCATCCTGCATGTGGCGCCCGAGGCCTTTATCGGCGGGCCGCTGGCGCTGATCCGCACCGGCGACATCATCGAGGTCGACGTGCCGAACCGGACGCTGAACGTCCAGATCTCGGACGAGGAGATGGCAGCCCGTCGCGCCGAGTGGACGCCGCCCCCGCCGCGTTATGAACGGGGCTATGGCTGGGTTTTCTCGAAGCACATCGAGCAGGCCGACAAGGGCTGCGATTTCGACTTCCTGAGGACCGATTTCGGCGGGCCGGTGCCGGAACCCGAGATTAACTGATGCGCAGCCTGAACAGCAGCCTGACCGGGATCTCCGGCATCCTCGTCACGCCCTTCGACGACGAGGACCGGATCGCGCCGGACCTGCTGGCGCCGATCGTGGACCGGGCGATCGGGGCGGGCGTCCATATCCTGACGGTCAACGGCAACACGGGCGAGTTCTATGGCCTGACCGCCGACGAGGCCGAGCGGATGGCGGCGGCGGTCTGCGAGAGGGTCGATGGCCGGGTGCCCGTGATCGGCGGGGTGGGCCGTTCGGTGAACGAGGCCGCGCGGCTGGCGTCGGTTTCCGCAAGGGCGGGGGTGTCGGCCCTTATGGTGCATCAGCCGCCAGATCCCTTCGTCAGCCCGCGCGGCCTGAAGGACTACGTGCAACGCATCGCCGATGCGGCGCCGGATGTGCCGCTGGTGCTGTATCTGAGGAACGACGCGATCGGCAGCAAGGCCATCGAGGCGCTGTGCCGCATCACGTCCGTCGTCGGGGTCAAATGGGCGACGCCCAACCCGCTGAAGCTGGCCGCCGCGAAGGCGGCCGCGCCGGATCACATCGTCTGGGTCGGCGGTCTGGCCGAGGTCTGGGCGCCGCCCTTCTACGCCGTGGGCGCGCGCGGCTTCACCAGCGGATTGATCAATGTCTGGCCCGAGCGCTCGGTCGAGATCCACAGCGTGCTCGAGAAGGGCGACAACGGGCGCGCGGCGCGGCTGATCGAGGAAATGCGCGTCTTCGAGGATGTCCGGGCCGAGGAAATGGGCGGCACGAACGTGACCGGGGTGAAGACGGCGCTGGCGATGATGGGGATCGACTGCGGCCCGGCGCGGCCGCCGTCGGCCTGGCCGCTGACCACGGATCAACGGGAAAGGCTGCGGTCCTTCCTGATGCGCAACAAGCTGATAGCGGAGGCCGGGACATGACGGATACGATCGAGAAACTGAGGACCGTGTCGGTCGCCACGCTGGCCACGGCGCTGTACAAGCGCGGCCTTCGCAACCAGGTGATCCAGGACGTGCGGCCCCTGTCGGCCAAAGGGCGGAACATGGTCGGTCCGGCCTTCACGCTGCGCTACATGCCGGCACGCGAGGACCGCAACACGCTGGCCGAGTTCCGCAATCCCGAACACCCGCAGCGCCACGCCATCGAAACCTGCCCGCCGGGCCACGTTCTGGTCATGGACAGCCGCAGGGATGCGCGCGCGGCAAGTGCGGGCGACATCCTGATCACCCGGCTGATGGTGCGGGGCGGCGAGGGCGTGGTCACGGACGGCGGTTTCCGCGATGCGCATGTGATTGCGGAACTGGACATGCGGGCCTATCACCAGCGCCCGTCCAGCCCGACAAACCTGACCATCAACGAGGCCATCGAGATCAACTGCCCGATCGGCTGCGGCGATGCGCCGGTGTTTCCCGGCGACATCATCGTCGGAGACGACGACAGCGTGATCGTGATCCCGGCGCATCTGGCCGACGAGGTGGCCAGCGAGGCGGTCGAGATGACGGCCTACGAGGATTTCGTGTCCGAACAGGTGCAGGCGGGGGCGACGATCATCGGATTGTATCCGGCGACGAAGGACGAGAACCTGGTAAAATTCGCCGAATGGCGGCAGAAGAACGGCCGATAGCTTACTCGGCCGCCTTCGCGGCCGCACCATTCGTCAGCGCGCGCCAGGCGTCGTATTGCGACAGGAACACCCGGCCGTTCAGGTGGCCGGGGAAGTTCACGCGCTGAAGCCGGTCCATGACCGGTCCCTTCACTTCCGACAGGTGCAGGCCCACGCCGATTTCCGTCAGCCATTCGTTCAGGGCTTCAAGGGATTCCAGCGCCGAGAAGTCGATCTCGTTGACGGCCGAGCACATGAGGATCACGTTCCTGATCTTCGGGCTGCCCGCCAGCCGCTCGCGGACCAGGGTCTCGAGGAAGCGGGCGTTCACGAAGTAGAGGCTTTCGTCGATCCGAAGCGTCACCACCGTCGGGTCGATCTCGACGGTGTGTCGGTGGATGTTGCGGAAATGCTGGGTGCCGGGGACAAGGCCCACCTCGGCTACGTGGGGCCGCGAGGTCTTGTAGAGGTGAAGCGCTATCGAGAGCAGCACGCCGGCCGAGACGCCGGCCTCGACGCCGAGGCCGAGTGTCAGAAGGATTGTGCCGAAGACGGCGGCGAAGTCGGCGCGCGAGTACTTCCACGTATTCTTCAGGATCGTGAGATCGACAAGGCTGAGTACGGCCACGATGATCGTCGCGGCAAGCGTCGCCGTGGGCAGGAAGAAGATGAGCGGCGTCAGCGCGAGCGCGGCGAAGGCAAGGCCCAGCGCGGTGAAGGCGCCGGCGGCGGGGGTTTCGGCGCCGGCGTCGAAGTTGACCACCGACCGCGCGAAACCGCCCGTGACCGGGTAGCCGCCGGTGAAGGCCGCGCCGATGTTGGCGGCGCCAAGGCCGATCAGTTCCTGGTTGGGGTCGATCCGCTGACGCTTTTTCGCGGCCAGCGTCTCGGCCACCGAGATCGATTCGACGAAGCCGATGATCGAAATCAGGAGCGCGGGCAGCAGCAGCGCCGAGATCAGGTCAGGCGCGAATGAGGGCAGGGTGAAGGGCGGCAGGCTTTGCGGAACCGAGCCGACGATGGAAACGCCGCGCGTGTCCAGCCCGAACGCCCAGACCGCCAGGGTCGTGACGACGACCGCGGCGACCGGCCCCGCCTTCTGCGCGACGTCGGCAAGGCGCGCGTTGACGCCGCGGGCGACAAGTGCGCGTTTCAGGCCCTTGCGGACCCAGAAAAGAAAGCCTGTCGCGGCCACGCCGATGACCAGGGTGAGGAGGTTCGTCTGATCGACGTTTCCGGTGATGCTTTCCAGGATCTCGGGCAGGGTATGGCCCGAAGCGGGAATGCCGAGGATGTGCTTGAGCTGGCTGGAGGCGATCAGGATGCCCGAGGCCGCGATGAAGCCCGCGATCACGGGATGGCTGAGGAAATTCGCCACGAAGCCCATGCGGAACAGGCCCATCAGCAGAAGGATGCCGCCCGACAGGAGGGCCAGCGTCAGCGCCGCGACGGCATAGCCCGCGGTGCCCTGCGCGGCGACTTCGCCCACGGTGGCGGCCGTCATCAGCGAGACGACGGCGACCGGGCCGACGGCCAGCGCGTTCGAGGTGCCGAAGACCGCGTAGAGCATGATCGGGACGATGGAGGCATAGATTCCCGCCTCGGGCGGCAGACCCGCCAGCAGGGCATAGGCAAGCGACTGCGGGATCAGCATGATCGTCACGATCACGGCCGCGATCAGGTCGCCCGACAACTGGGACCGACCATAGCGTTTCCCCCAGACCAGGATCGGCAGGTATCGCGAGAGGGTAAGCATGGGGGGCGGTCCGTGGTTATATCTAGACATAAGAATATATAAATTCGAGTTGCTGCAATGCAACGGGAAATCCGTGTTCCGCCGGTTTTGCCGCACAAGGGCGCGTATCTAAGTCGTGCTTGGGAACATCACACAACATCTGGTATTTTCCATTCCGATCGGTGTATCGTTCGCGCGAGGTAAGAGCAGATGCCCACGAGCTATACAGACCAGTTTTTCCTGATGGACCCGGCAAACCCGCCGCCGGCCGGCACTTTGCTTACGGTATCGCTTCTCACCATGGTCGACCAGGACGACGATGGCGACGTGGACCGGTTCAACAACGACTCGGTCAATGGCTCGGACGTCCAGTCGTCATGGCCGGGCGATACGATCACGGTCAACGTTCCGGGTGTCGGGAATGTCACCTATACCGGGACGACGTTCTATCTTGCCAACGGTCAGCGCGTTTTCACGCCGACCGACGGGCAGGCGTTGCAGCAGGGCACGCTGGTGTCGACAAGCTGGGTCAATACCCAGGGACCGCTGGACGTGGGCGATCTTGGCCCACCCTGTTTCGCGGAAGGAACGATGATCGAGACCGATCGCGGGTCAGTTCGGGTCGAGGAGCTGGCGACCGGCGACCTGGTCCTGACCAGGGACAACGGCTTTCAGCCGGTCAGGTGGGCCGGACGGCGGGTTCTGACCGGTGCGGAACTGGAGGCCGACCCCGGCCTGCGGCCGGTTCGTATCCTTGCGGGGGCGTTGGCGCCGGGGGTGCCCGACGCCGATCTTCTGGTGTCGCAGCAGCACCGCATCCTTGTCCGTTCGAAGATCGCCGAGCGGATGTTCGGCGTGCGGGAAATCCTGGTCGCCGCCAAGCATCTTTGCGAGCTGGACGGCGTGGATATCGTCGCCGGTGCGGAGGGCGTCTCATATTGCCACATCCTGTTCGACCGCCACGAAGTGGTGGTGTCGAACGGCGCCGAGACCGAGTCGCTTTATACCGGGCCGATGGCGATGCGCTCGATGGACCGGACGGCCGTTGGTGAAGTGCTGAAACTCTTCCCCGAGCTGATGGACCGGAACCACGCCACGCCGCCGGCGCGCGAGTTCGTTCCGGGCCGGCTGGGCCGCAAGCTGGCCACCCGCCACGCCCGGAACGAAAAGCCGCTGCTGATGTAGCGCTTAGGGTCCCGGGTCAGGCGCCGGGCGACCAGTTCGCTTCGGCGATGGCCATGAGATCGTCGAACACCTGCGGAGTTCCTGCGATCACGCGGCCGCCGTCGGCGATCATGCGGTCGGCGTCCTGGTCCTCGATGCGGCCGCCGGCTTCGCGGATCAGAAGCTGGCCGGCGATGCAGTCCCAAGCGTTCATGTGTTCCTCGAGATAGCCCAGAAGCCGGCCCGCCGCGACATAGGCCAGGGTCAGCGCGCCCGAGGCGTTGCGGTGGAACATCGCGCCGTGGCGCAAGAGCGCGCCGATCACCGGCACCACGTTCTGGGCCTCTTTCCGGTTGGAAAAGCCCACCGAAACCGTGCCGTTCGCGATCGCGACGCCCTCGGCCACGCGGATCGGCGCGCCGTTCAGCGTCGCGCCGCCGTCGCGGACGGCAACGAAGGTTTCATCGTAGTTCGGATCGTGGATCACCCCGATCACGGTGCGTCCTTCGAAGACCCCGGCCAGAACGATGCACCAGACCGGGATTCCGTTCACGAAATTCGTCGTCCCGTCGATCGGGTCGATCACCCAGCGAAAGCCCGACGTCCCCCGGGACGCGGCGTGTTCCTCGCCCACGATGCCGTCGTCCGGCCACGTGGCCGCCAGCTTTTCGCGGATCAGCAACTCGACGTTCCGGTCCGCCTCGGTCACCCAGTCCTGGTGTCCCTTGGTGTCGATCGCCAGTGCGCTTCGGTTTCGGAAATAGTCAAGTGCCGCCGCTCCGGCTTCGCGGCAGATGTCGACCGCCTTTTCGATATCTCTTTCGGGTGTGCTCATCGGGTTTCCTGCTGTTTTGCGGGCGTGTCGGGTCGAACCGACGACCCCGGACACCGCTTTGCCACCGCATAGCACGACTTCGGCGGCCTTGGACATCCCGACCTCGCCGGTGCAGGATGGCGCAGGGAAAATGGCCGGGCATCGCGTTCCGGCGGCGCCGGCAGGGGAGGAAATCATGGCCAGCGGGGAAGCAATCCGAAAGGTTCAAACGCAGGGCGTCCATCACATCACGCTGGTGGGGGCGGACCGCCAGACGTCCATCGACTTCTGGGAGGGCGTGCTGGGCATGCCGTTCATCTTCGATCAGCCGAATCTCGACAATCCCGGCGAGGGACACCTTTACTTCGATCCGGGCGACGGGCGGCTGATCACGATCTTCACCAACGAGGATCGCAAGCCCGATCCGGCCCGCACGTCGACCGATCCGGGTTCGGTTCACCACCTTGCCTTCAGCGTCAGCCAGGCGACGTTCTGGCAGGTGGCGAAACGGCTGGATGCGCGGGGGATCAGCCATTCCGGGCCGAAGGACCGAGGGTTCATGGATTCGATCTATTTCCAAGATCCGCTTGGCCTTCTGATCGAACTGGCAAGCTATCGGTTCGAGCCGCCCGAGGGTTGCCGCCATGCCGACGTGATGATCGAGGCGCATCGCATCCGCGTCGCGCGCGGAGATCACCACATCGACCGCGAGCACCTGGCCGACGCGATCGAACTGCTGGTGGAGCGCCGTCAGCAATCCCTGTCCGAGGATCGTTCGGCGCGCAATCCGTACTGAGCGCCGGGCCGCGTCGGCCTATACGTAGAAGCCTGCGTAGGTTCCGTAGGGCGTGAAGGCCAGATGCAGGTTGCTGCGCTTGAGTTCGTCGATTTCCGAGATCTCGGGGGCGCTTTGAATCGCGTCCTGCGAAACCTTGACGACCATCCTGCGGTCGGCCCAGCTGATACCCGTAATCCAGTCGATGACGATGGCGACCTGCCGGCCCGGCAGCCAGTTGCCGGTATCGGCGACGATGTACTTGACCCGCCATTCTTCCGGATCGACGAGAAAGTCGATGATCGATCCGACCTCGCCATCCTTGGCCGCGATCGAATAGCCCGAGACTTCGGCCATGCTGCGAAGATGTGGGTCGCCGGGCGCTTCGAGCGGCTGGTCGATGTCGCGCCCCGTGGCCGGGTCGCCGAAGAGCTGGTACTCGGCGGCGACCGGCGTGTAGGCGGTGCCCGGAACGCCAAGGACGACATGTGGCCAGAGATCGAACTGACGCCTCTGGATGTCGCGGGTCCGCTGTTCGCTGACCGGAGGATGCGCATCGGGGTCCACCGCGTCGTCAAGCTGCTCCTGGGTAAGCGAGACCGGCAGTTCCCGGCGCTCCAGATCCGGCATGCCGAGCAGCTTGGTGCTCACCAGGCCCTGGCGCTTGGTGAACAGGAACCCCGACCGCGTCACCAGGTAGCGGACCTGCCACGTCACGTCGTCGAAATAGAAGTCGTCTGCGTGACCGGTCCGTCCATCGGTCGCCTTGATCGAGAATTCTTTCAGGTCGTTGTGGGACACAAGCATGTTTCTACTCCTGTGAAGCCGTTTCACTAACAACGTCCGGGACCGCCTTTGCGTTCCAAGGCCCCGGAGGGGGCCGACACTGCGCCACCCGGCACCGGCATGGACCGTCGGGCCCGCGATGGAACGGTTACGCGTTGGAAACGTTGGATTCACAGAACTTCGAGAGGCGGTGTCCGACCGCTTCGGAATGACGAAAGGAGGATATCATGTTGTATCGCCAAACCATTCTGGCCATCGCGGGCCTATCTGTTTCGGCCCTGCCGCTTGCCGCGCAGGATGTCGTGGAAGCGGGCAAGCTGTATCTGGACAACTGGAGCTATGATGACCTTTACGCCGGCGATCCGTGGAGCGTCGAAGACATGTTCGGCGCCGAAGTCAACGGCAGCGGCGGCGAGCAGATCGGCGATGTCGAAGACCTGGTCCTGAATGACGAAGGTCAGGTCGTCGCCCTGATCGCCGAAATCGGCGGCTTCTGGGACATGGGCGACACCCATGTCAGCGTGCCCTGGGATATGGTCGAGATCGACGCGAACGGACCGATCACGGTGCCGGTCACGCAGGAGAACATCGACGAGTTCGACCTGTTCGCTTCATCGGGTTTGCCGACGGACGCGCAAGTTGGCGAAGAGGTCGTCGAGGGTGTCGACGGCGAGGAACTCGGAACGGGCCTGTGGCGCGCCTCGGAGCTGATCGGCGACTATGCGCGCGTTCGGGGCGAAGAAGAGCAGTGGGTCAACTTCGGCTACGTTTCGGACCTGATGATCGACGAGGGAGAGATCGTGGCGACGCTGGTGACGACGACCTCGCGCTATGGTCCCGGCACCTATGCCTATCCCTACCGCGGCCCGGCCCGCGAGATGGAAACCGGAACCTGGTCGCCCAACGCAGTGACCTACGATTTGCCGGTACTTGTGGGTGATGCCACGTCGCTGCCGCGGTTCGACATCGAACAAGACCGGTCGAACTAGATCCGGCGTCGGCGAGACGGCCGTCTGATCTGAAACGATCCGGGGGCGGATGGGAACAAGTCCCGTCCGCCCCCCTTCTTTTCCGGGCCGGTTGCTTTTCCTGTTATCCCTTGTAGCGGTCTGGCCCCCGGGCGCCCCGTTTCAATGCCCGCGAAGCTGGGCCCTGGTCCGACAGAGACGGCTTCGGACGGTGCCTTCCGCGATGTCCATCTCGTCGGCGATCTCGCTGTGCGAGAGCGACGAGAACACGCTGAGCAGCAGGATCTTCCGATCGCAGGGACGCACTTCGTTCAGCCGGCGCTGACATTCCCTGAGTTCGACCCAGTCTTCCTGCGAGGCGGGCTGACTGAGGTTGGGGGACCGGCAATCCTCGATCGGGATCGACGCGCCGCGCCGGGTCCGGCGACGGCAGCCGTCGAGATGGCGGTTACGCAGGATCGTGAACAACCAGCGCCGCAGATGCGTGCCCTCCTGAAATCGGTGCCGGTTTTCCAGCGCGCGCAGAACGCAATCCTGGACAAGATCGCATGCCTCCGAGGAATTCCGCGTCAGCGAGAGTGCATAGTTCTGCAGGTGGGGGATTTCCTGCAAAAGTTCCGATTCGAACCTGTCCCGGCTGCTTGCCTCCGGGGATTGCGGATCTGAAGGTGTGTGATTTGTCTCCATGTAGGTCATGCAAAGATTATCGCAGCGACCGTTGGCGCCGGTCAGCAACATGGAGTCGTGTTGGCGAAAAAAATCGTTCCGCAAATGGCGAAATGAGCAGGGGCCTTGCGGAATGCGCGAGGTGTCTGCGGGTGCCGGACCTCCCGCAGCCCGGTCAGTCAAAGCGGGCGCGGGAGGCCGGACCGGCTTGGGCGGAACCTAGTCGTCCAGAACGAAGGTGACTTTCATCGTGACCTTGTACTGGTCGGACCCGTCGTCCGCGACGACCACTTCCTGGTCTTTCACCCAGCAGGATTTGACGTTGCGCAGCGTCTGCTTGGCGCGGTGGATGCCTTCCTTGAGGGCTTCTTCGAACCCCGATGGCGACATTGCGATAAGTTCGGTGCTTCTGGCGACTGACATGTTTCCTCCTTCTTGATGCGTTACACCCGATCAACGACCGGTGGCGTCCTGCGTTGCGTTTTTTGACCGACAGCGTCAGGGCGTCGTCAGACCACGCCGAAGGCCGTCATCGCGTCGGCGACCTTCACGAATCCCGCACGGTTCGCGCCAAGGGCATAGTCGGGCGCGCGCTGGTCTCCGCCAAACTCGATGCAGGCCGCGTGCGCGTCTTCGATGATGCGTCGAAGGTCCTGCGCCAGGTCCTCTTCGGCCCAGTGCAGCCTTGCAGCGTTCTGGCTGAGTTCGAGCCCCGACATGGCGACGCCGCCGATGTTGGCGGCCTTGCCGGGTCCGTAGAGGATATCGGAAGCGCGGATGATCTCGCGCGCGACGCTGGTGAGCGGGACGTTCGCGCCTTCGACAAGGATCTCGCAGCCATTGTCGACCAGGGCCCGCGCGGAAGCGGCGTCAATTTCGTTCTGGGTCGCGCAGGGAAGCGCGATGTCGCAGGCGACACGCCAGGGTGTCGCCCCGGCATGCCAGGTTCCGCCGGTGCTTTCGGTGTGTTCCGAAAGCCTGAAGTCGGGATCGTTGTGGCGTGCGATGATCCGGTCGATCTGTTCTTCCGAGAAGCCATGAGGGACGTGCAGGAAGCCCTGCGAGTCGGAAAGCGTAACCGCCTTGCCGCCGGTCTGAACAAGCCTCTTCGCCGCATGGGCGGCAACATTGCCCGCACCCGAGATCACGCCGGTCCGACCGTCGATCGCTTCGCCGCGATGTTTCAGCATCGCTTCGAGGAAGTGAATCACGCCGAAACCGGTCGCCTCGCGGCGCAGGCAGCTTCCGCCGAATTCGAGCCCCTTGCCGGTCATGGCGCCGCTGAAGTGCGCGGTCAGCCTCTTGTACTGACCGAACATGTAGCCGATCTCGCGCTCGCCGACGCCGATATCTCCGGCCGGGATGTCCCTTTTAGGGCCGATTTCCCGGTAGAGTTCGGTGACGAAGGCCTGGCAGAACCGCATGATCTCGGCTTCCGAGCGGCCTTTCGGGACGAAATCGGCGCCGCCCTTCGCACCGCCCATCGGCAGGCCGGTCAGCGCGTTCTTGAAAGTCTGTTCGAAGGCGAGGCGTCCAAGGATTTCCTGTTCCACGCAATCGCTGAACCGCAATCCGCCCTTGTAGGGTCCGATCGCGTTCGAATGCTGCACGCGGTAGCCACGGTTGACGTGAAGCCGGTTGTCGTCATCGGCCCAGACGACACGAAAGCTGATGACGCGGTCCGGTTCGGACAAGCGATGCAGGATGCCGGCCTCGGTGTATTCGGGGCGCTGGTTCACCAGATCGATCACGGATTCCACCAGTTCGCGATACCCCTGCAGGAAGACGCCGCCGGACGCGTTCCTGCGGCTTGCGAACTCGACGTAGTCGGCTACCCCGAGAGCTTTGCCAGTCTTGCCGGACGGAATGACGCGGCCTACTCGACGGGCAGGCCGGCGCCGCGCCAGTCCTGCTTTCCGGCTTCGTAGTCGAAGACCTTCGTGAAGCCCAACTTCTCCATCCGCCTGGCGGCGCGCGGAGAGGCATCGCAATTCTTGTCCTTGCAGTAGACGACGACCTCGTCGTCCTTGTCGGCCGCGGCCTGAATGCGCTCGTCAAAGGCGTCCGAACCCACGGGGACGTTGATCGCGCCCGGGATGTGGAACTCGTCATAGCTTTCCTTCGGCAGCACCTCGACCAGTACGAGGTCGTCGGCGCCGCCCATCTTGAGCCTGAGTGATTCACGGTCGATCGTTTCCATCTCGTCGCTCCTTTCCTTTGCCTAGTCGTCGCGCCGGATTTCCGCCGGCGGCGCGGTCGCCTCGACGGCGGTGAACGGCTCGTCGATGTGATAGAGATGCTCGGCCCCAGCCGGGACCAGCCAGCAATCGCCGGGCTCAAGCGTGATTTCCTGGCCTTCGAGTTCCAGCCGGGCCTTGCCCTTGATGGCGTAGCCGACGGTTTCATAGTCGCGGTGGCTGTAGGGCTTTGACGCTTCTCCCGTGGGGACGGCTTCCCAAAGCCGCATCGAGAGGCGCTTGCCCGCGACCAGGTATTTCTGGCCCATCTCGCCATGTGGCGAATGCTTTGATTGAACTTTCTTGATCGTCGTGTCGGTGGTCATGTCTTCGTCTCCTGTTCTGGTGGGGTTTCAGGTATCCAGCGCAAGCGTCAGCGGGTCGCTCAGCAGTGCCGCGAAGTTTTTTGCGAACCTGGCGGCGTCGGCCCCGTCGAGCACGCGGTGGTCGAAGGAAAGCGCCATCGGCAGGATCATCCTTGCGGCAATCTCGGGCGATCCGGCGTCATCCGGATCGCTGGTCACCACGGGTTGCAGCGCAGCCCGCGCCAGCCCCAGGATCGCCGTCTGGGGCGGGTTGATGATCGGGAAAAGCCCGCGCCCTCGAAGCGCGCCGATATTCGTCACGGTGAAGGTGCCGCCGGAGACGTCGGGCTTCTTCAGGCGCCGGTCGCGGGCCTTTTCCGCCAGCCCGGCAAGTTCCTCGTCGATCTGGGCGATCGTCTTCTCGTTGGCCTCCGTGACGACGGGCGTCACCAGACCGTGATCGGTCGCGACTGCGACGTTCACGTTGTAATAGCGGCGCTCGACGATCTCGCGATTATCGGCATCGTAGGTGGCGTTGAACCTGGGTTCGTCTTCCAGGATCGTCGCCACGGCCTTGATCGCGATGGCTGTCAGCGAGACGCCGCTGCCTTCGGATCGCGCCCGGCGGCGCCAGCGTTCAAGCTCGGTGATGTCGGCGATATCCTCGTGAACCGCATGGGGTATCTCGCGCCACGAGCGCGACATCGCGCGGGCGGTCGCGGCCCGGACAGAGTGGATCGCGCGGCGTTCGACAGGTCCGAATTCGTCGCGGTCGCGGTCTGTGTCGTCGGGCCGGTCGTCGTCGGATTGCTGGTCGTCCGCCGCTGCGCGCACGTCGTCCCGCGTGACCTGTCCGTCCGATCCCGTCGGCCGAACGTCGGCGATGTCGATGCCGAGGTTGGCGGCTTCCTTCCTGGCGGCGGGAGAGGCCTTGACGGCGAACCGGTCTTTCTCGTCTTCCGTGTCCTTGTCGCGCGGTTCGGATTCAGGTTCGGGCGAACTGTCCTGGTTGGCCGCCGTCGCATCCCTGCTTTCCGGCCGACGGGTTTCGGAGTTTTCGCCGCTCTCCTTCGCCTCTTCCGCGGCAGGCTTATCGTTGGCCTCCGACCCTTCACGCTGGTCGTCTTCGCCGCCATCTTCTCCGTCCTCGACGACAAGCAGCACGTCGCCGACCGTTGCGGTGTCGTCCACCGAGACGCGGATTTCGGCGACCTTGCCATCGAATGGCGACGGCAACTCGACGGCCGCCTTGTCGGATTCGACCACCAGCACGTCCTGCCCTTCGGAGATTTCGTCTCCCTCGGAGACAAGCACTTCGAGCACGTCCACCTCGTGGATGCCTTCGCCCGGATCCTGAAGTTTGAATTCCCGTTTCATCGTTCCTCGCTATTCCTTCGTCATCTCGCGTGCCGCCGCCGCGATCCGCGCGGCGGAGGGCAGATAGGCCTGCTCGCGGGCATAAAACGGGACGTGGACGTCCCAGCCGCATACCCTGCGGATCGGGACGCGCAGGGAATAGAAAGCCTCCTCGATCGCGCGCATGCCGATCTCGCCGGCGGGGCCGTAGCTGGGCGGCGCTTCGTTCACGATGAGCAGGCGTCCCGTCTTCTCGACGGATGCGGCGATCCTGTCGGCGTCGAGCGGTGCGACCGTCTCGATATCGATGACCTCGGCGTGGATGTCGTCGGCGGCAAGGGTCTCGGCGGCTTCGAGCGCGCGGTGCAGCATCGCACCGTAGGACACGATGGTAAGCGCGTCCCCGCGCCGGACGACGCGCGCCGAGCCGATTTCGGCGGGTTCCGCGTCGCCATCGACGGTTTCCCGGATCGTCCGGTAGACCGCTTTCGGTTCCATGACGATGACCGGGTCAGGGTCGCGGATCGCGGCGTGGATCAGGGCGTGCGCCCTGGCCGGTGTCGCGGGAATGACGGTCTTGATCCCCGGCATGTGCGCGAAGAACGCTTCCCGGCTTTCGGAATGGTGCTCGAGCGCGTGCACGCCGGCCCCATAGGGCATGCGGATCACCATCGGGGCGCTGTGCGCGCCGCGGGTCCGCCAGCGTATGCGCGCCGCGTGGTTCTCGATCTGGGCAAGTGCGTAGTAGCTGAAGCCCGAGAACTGCATCTCGGCAACCGGTTTCATGCCGTTCATCGCCATGCCGATCGAGAAGCCGACGATGCCCGACTCGGCTAGCGGCGCATCGATCACGCGGCCTTCGCCGAACCGGTCCAGAAGCCCCTCGGTGACGCGGAAGACGCCGCCGTTGACGCCCACGTCCTCGCCGATCACGGCGACGGACCCGTCGTCGTCCATAGCCTCGTAGAGAGCCTTGTTGATGGCCTGGACCATCGTCAGCGTTTCGCCGTCTTCAGCCATCTGAGAGTGCCTCTTCAAGTTCGGAAAACCGGGCGCGTTGGCGCCGCAGGGGTTTTGTCGGCTTGTCGAAGATGTGGTCGAAGATGCTTGTGCCCGAAGCCTTTTCCAGCTCGTCGATGCGCGACTTCGCCGTGCTCCATGCCGTCTCGATTTCTTCCCGGATCTGCTCTTCGAGCGACTCGGACATCGCATCGTCGAGTTGCTGACGCGATCTGAGAAACTTGCCGACCCTCTCGATCGGATCGCGCTCGCGCCAGGCCTCGGTGTCCTCGTCGTCGCGGTAGCGGTCGGGGTCGTCGGCCGTCGTGTGCACCTGCATGCGGTAGGTCAGGGCCTCGATCATCGCCGGCTTTCCGTCCTTGCGGGCCCGGGCGACCGCTTCCTCGGCAACCTCGCGGACCGCGAGAACGTCGTTGCCGTCGACCTGGGCCGATGCCATGCCGTAGGCGTGCGCCTTCTGGGCAAGGGTGCCGGAGGCTGTCTGGGCCGAGCGCGGCGTCGAGATCGCCCAGCCGTTGTTCTGGCAGACGAAGACCACCGGCGCGCGCAGGACCGCGGCGAAATTCATCGCCTCGTGGAAATCCCCGGACGAGGTTGCGCCGTCACCGAAAAAGGTCATGACGACGGAATCTTCGCCGCGCTGGCGGCCCGCGTAGGCGATGCCTGCCGCCAGCGGCAACTGCGACGAGACCGGCACGGTCTCGGGAAGGCGGCGGTCTCCTTGCCGGGTGGCAAGCCCTTCGTTCCAACCAGCTGTGACAGTGAAGAGATCGGCCATGTCCGCCCCCAACAAGAGCGCGGCGGCCTTTTCGCGGAACGAGGGCACGAACCAGTCGTCCTGGCGCAGGGCCGACGCCGCGCCGATCTGCGCGGCCTCCTGTCCCTTGACCGGTGCGAAGGTGCCGACGGCGCCCTGGCGCTGCAGATTGAGCAGCCGCTCGTCGAAGCGGCGCGCACGGACCATCGCCTTGAACGCGTCTTCAAGGAACGCGACGTCTTCTTCTTCCGCGATCCGCCCCTCGACCGGGGTTCCGTCGGCGTCGAGAACCCGGTGGGGCAAGATGTCTGGTGCTGGGCATTCAAGGTGCTTTGGCAAGGGACTTCTCCCTGGAATTTCGGCAGTCGGTTGCAGATCTTCCTTCCGGACCGGTCTGCGGTCTTCGATGACAGGTCAACGCACAAGGCCCATCGGAGGTTCCCGATCGGCCGGCTAGGCTGCCGCGGCCCAGCGCCGTGCCTCGTCGGAGGCATCGGGCTTGAAGAATTCGACTTTCGCGCCGGTCAGAAGGCCCGAGGCCCGGGTTCCGACCTCTTGCAGCTTTCCTTCGCCGACCACCGCGATGCGGCGGAAGTCGTTCAGGTGCTCGACATCGAATTTCAGGTCTTTCCAGAGCGCGCCAAATTCGGCCCCCTTCAGGGCTTCCACGTGGATGACGGCATTCAGCGACCCGTCCGCCTTTCGGATCGCCTCTTCGAGTTCGGGGATCGTGCGGTCGTAATCGATCGTGGTCAGTTGGCCGCTGGCGCGGATCGTGACCAGGTTTTCTGACGGAGCGTGCTGGATCTCGATCATGGCTTTCCTCCTGTCCTGGCAGGTTGCATCCGCCGCGCGAGGCAGAGATGCGCGGCTCATGGGATCAACGCGTCAAGCTGGGGTTCCGCTGCGGGCAGGGGCGGAAATCCGCGACGCGGCGGATGCGACTGCCGCGAGCCACGAAGGCGCGCTGCGGGGGTCAGGTGCCGCCGGTAAGCCCGGTCGCCCTGATCGGGTCTTCGCCAAGCGCCGACCAGGGGTCCGGCATCTGACCGAGGCGGCGGAAGATCGAGGTGATGTCGTAGCGGTCGGGGGTGAGGTCCGAGGTGAAGGCCTCGTCCCAGCGCAGGGGCGTCGCCACAGGTGCGCCGGGACGGGCGCGCACCGCGTAGGGCGCGACGGCGGTCTGCCCGTAGGCGGTGCGGAAGGTGTCGATCAGGACGCGGTCGCCGCGCTTGTCCTTGCGCTGTTCGGTCGTCGCGACCGCCGGTAGCGCCCCGGCTACCTCGCCGGCCAGCCGACGCGCGAAGGGGCGCAGGTCGTCGACGTGGGCCGAGCCGTCGAGTGCAAGGACGATATGCAGCCCGCGCGAGCCGGTCGCGGCCACGAAGCTTGGCAGGTCCCGCGCATCGAGCGCCTGTTTCACCGCGCGCGCCACCTCCTGCACCTTGCCGAAATCGTCGTCCGACGGATCGAGGTCGAAGATCAGCCTGTCGGGGTGCGCCGGCGTGCCGGCGCGGGCCAGCGAGAGGTGCGGCGTGATGCATCCCTGATCGGCCAGATACACCAGCACGGCCGCCTCGTTCGCCAATGCATGGGTGACGGTGCCGTCCTTTTTCGGCAACTCCACCCGTTCGATCCAATCCGGGAAATGGTCCGGCACGTTCTTCTGAAAGAAACCGCCGGCGTCGATCCCGTCGGGAAAACGCTGCATCGTAAGCGGTCTGTCGCGGTAGTGGGGCAGGGCCGTCGCGGCGATCCGCGCATAATACCCGGCCAGGTCGCGCTTGGTGATCCCCTCGCCCGGGAACAGCACCTTGTCGGGGTTGGAGATCTCGACCTGTCGGCCCCCTGCATCGATCGTCGCGACGCTCATGATGCGGCCTCCTCGCGGATGACGTCGCCCGCCGGCTTGTCGCGGCGCAGGCCAAGAAAGCGCGGGTGGCGCAGCTTGCCGGCGCCGGTCCACTCGGTAAAGCCGATCTCGGCCACGAGGTCGGGCCTGACCCAGATGGCGTCCTCCTGGACCTTGTCGTAGAACGGCGGGGTCTCGCGCCGCCGTGCCTGCAGCGTCTTGCGGAAGGACACGAGGAAGTCGTCGTCGAAACCGGTGCCGACCTTTCCGGCATAACGCAGCCTGTCGTCCTCGTGATAGCCGAGAAGCAGCGCGCCGAAGCCTTCGCGCGCACCGGACGGCCGTGTAAAGCCGCCGATCACGAATTCCTGGCCGTGGCTGCATTTGAACTTCAGCCATTTGCGCGACCGTCCGTGGACATAGGGCGCGGTCGCGTCCTTGGCGATCAGCCCTTCCCATCCCCGGGCGCAGGCCTCGTCGAACCGGGCTTTGCCGGTCTCGTTCCGGTGCGGACAATAGCGAAGCGGATCGTTGAAGCGAAGGGTGCGGGACAGGATCGATTTTCGCCGCCGAAGCGGAAGCGACGTCAGGTCGTGGCCGTCGAGGTGCAGCAGGTCGAAGAGGTAGAAATGCACCGCAATGCCGCTGGCCCGGGCGCGCGCCGCTTCGTCGATCTGCATCCGTCCCTGAAGCCGTGAAAAGCTGGTCAGCTTTCCGTCGAAGGCGACCACCTCGCCGTCGGCGACGAAATCCTGTTCGGGTTGCGCGGCGATCGCGTCACGAAGCTCCGGGTAGGTCGCGGTCACGTCGTTCCGGTTGCGCGTCATCAGGCGGACC
The DNA here is from genome assembly GCA_040220415.1 of Silicimonas sp. Lineage (GTDB taxonomy): Bacteria > Pseudomonadota > Alphaproteobacteria > Rhodobacterales > Rhodobacteraceae > JAVJUV01. The sequence goes on along the minus strand of JAVJUV010000046.1, from coordinate 64,919 downwards.
CGGTCGCCGTCGCGATAGGCGAGGATGCGCTCGCCGTCGAGTTTCCGCTCGAAGATCCAGTCGGGATCGGAAAACCGGTCATCCGTCAGAACCGCCAGCATCGGCTCCAGCCACTCGGGCGCGGCCGCTTTCGGTGCCTCTGCAAGAAGGCGCGACAGGCTCGACCCGCTCATGGTGATTCCTCTGCGGTGATCTCTTCGATTCTGCGGCCCGAGGCGACCGAGCATGGTTCGGTCGAGGTCGGGTTGCGGCGCGCATCGGCGTCATTGTCATCCATCTTGATCAAGAGCCACTGGTCCTTGTCGTCGTCGATTCGTTGCAGGGCGTAGCCGCCCGACAGTTTCCGGCCATCGAGGCGGACAAGGACGTGGCCTTCCTTCAACGCCTGCGCCATCGGGCGCAGTCCGTCGTCCTTTTCGGTGATGTTCTCGTAGCGGCCCCGGTCCCAGATCAGCACGGTGCCCGCGCCGTACTCGCCCTTCGGGATCACGCCTTCGAAATCGGCGTAGTCCAGCGGGTGATCTTCCGTGCGGATGGCAAGACGTTTCTCGCGCGGATCGGTCGAGGGACCCTTCGGTACGGCCCAGCTGGCCAGAACGCCGTCCACCTCCAGCCGGAAATCGTAATGCAGCGTGCTGGCGTCGTGTTTCTGGATGACGAAGGCCGTGCCGTCGCCAGGACTGCGCGCCGGACCATCGGCGGCGGGCTCGCCGCTTTTGTCGAGGTTCCGCTTGGCGGAATATGAACGGGTTTCGCCGGTCATGCGCCCTTCTCCAGCCGGTGCATCAGTCTTGCCGGGCCGCCCCGGCTGTCAAGCCGCCTTGCCCACCGGAAAGGCTGGTGCAGCGGCACGTCGGTCATGCGTCAGCAACGCCCCGGCCCGATCGTCGGTTCCGGCCCAGGGGCCCGCAAAGGTTAGCGCATAGAGACCTGCAGCGCGATCGCGCCGGCGTAGACGATCAGGATCAGCGCGCTTTCGAGGCCGATGCCGGCGGGTCCCCGCCTTTGTCGAACGACAAGGCCGATGGCAAGGAGGCTGTTCAGCAGAAGGCCGACGGCGATCCAGAACAGGTCCGCCCGTGTGATCGCGTGATAGATCGATCCCCCGGCATAGCCCGCATCCGCGGCGCTGAGGAACAGGACGTCAAAACTGTTGCCGCCGATGATGCCGCCGACCGCAAGCTGAATGGCGCCGCGCCGGACCGCTGCAAGCGTCGTGATGAGTTCCGGCAGGGATGTCGCCACGGCGGTCATCAGCGCGCCCACGGCCGTTGCTGAGATCCCGAGGCGCAACGACAACTGCGTGCCGGTTTTCGAGATCACCCAGCCCGCGATCCCGAGCACCACGGCAAGTGCCGCGAATTGCGCGGCCAGCGGCAAGAGCTTGCCTGCGATGTCGGGCTCCTCGTCGGGCTTCTCGGTGCGGGTCTGGGCCGTCGAGACGGGACGCCACATCGGCGTTTCGCGGACCCGTGCCCCGATGCGCACGCCGGCGACGTAGACGCATGGCAGAACGAGGGTCACGGGATGGATTCCGAACACCACCAGTTCGGGGCCCGCGTAGGCCGCCAGCGGCAGGCCCAGCATCAGGGTCAGAAGCGCGGCCTGGTAGAGATTGGCCGGGTCGGCCGAGGCGTGTTCAAGGTTGGCGCGGCGATAGGTGATGTCGGCCAGTGCCAGAAAGGCCGTCTGCGCAGAGATGCCGCCCACCGCGTTGGAAAACGCCAGCGAGGGCTGGTCCCCGATGGCCGCCGTTACCGAGACCACGGTGCCCGAAAGCGAGGTCGCCATGCCGAGAAGGACGGCGCCGGCAATCGCTTCGCCCATGCCGGTGATATCCGCCAGACGGTCCGCCTTGACGGTCAGGCTGACCCCGGCGACGGCGACGACGAAAGACGCCAGGGCGAAGACCGCAAGCAGCAGGGGAAGGCTTTCTGCGGCGAAGGTCATGGCGCTGCCCGACGCGCGGACGCCCCAACCGGGAAATCACGGTGAAGCTGGAAAGTCAGGTCATCTGCTCCCGGCGGCAACCCTGCGCGCCTTTGCGGGGATTTCTCTGGGTGTGTCGGTGACAATGCGGCATTCCCGACCGTTTGAGGCGGCCTGCAGGATCGCGACCCCCGGCGTCTGTTTCAGCGCTTCCAGTTCGGCTTTGGGAAGCATTCGTGCCCTCCTGCCTTTTCGAAACGATGCCTTGCTACCTGTCCCACAATCCCGAGGTGGCAATCTCGGCGAGGTTGCCCGCCGGGTCGCGAAGATACAGGCTTGTCTGCCCGTTCGGCCATTGCACTTCGCTTTCGATGCCAACGCCTCTGGCGCGCAAGTGGTCGCGCCATGACGACACCTCGTCCTTTCCAACGGAAAACGCGACGTGCATCCGGCCCCTGCCGTCGTGGGGCGGGATCGTCCCGCCGGGCAGATCGATGGCCGATCCGGTCTCGCCGGACCGGAAAAGGAGCAGGAAATTCTCGTTCGAGACCCCGAAAACCCGCATCCGGTCGTCGCTGTGAATGGGGACAAGCTGCAGGACATTCTCGTAGAACGCCGCGGCCGCGTCCAGATCGTCGACGTAAAGGACGGTCTCGAGGATTGCTTTCGGATGGGGCATCGGGTCGGTCTCTTGGGTCGGCCGGGTGTTTTTCCCGCCGCTATTCGCTGGCGGCCTCGGGGGTGGCGTCGTCTTCCGGATCCGGCCCAAGCGGGCTGGACAGATACACCATCGAGCCGATGACGAAGAGGGCGATCGCCACCGCCAGCCAGATCAGGACGGGGCGGTGTCTTCGCTTCTGCTTCTCGATGTTGGTGTCCGGTGGTGTCATTGGTCGTCTCCGTTTCTGTTTGTCTGGTCCGGGCAATGTGCCTTGCGGTCATCAACATGGATCCGCGGCCATTCGAACGGGTCTGGCCGTGGCTTGCCCGGTGCGTGGTTTCGGGTGGCCTGATCGATGTTTCCGGAAGACAACGGCAAAGCCGGCCGGGAGTTCCCTCTCTCCCGGCAAGCGGTCCGCGCTTCAGCGTCGCAGAAAGTCGACGAACGGCCTCAGCAGGCGCATCAGGCTGTATGAGCGCAGATCCGAGCGTTCGACCCCGCCGTATGTGGTTGTCTGCGGCTGTTCCTTCGGCGTGTCGACCTTCAGCTTCGATCGCGCCTGAAGCGCGAGGATGGCGCCTTCAAGCTCTTCGCGGGTGCCGCGGACGGCCTGTCCGCCTGCAACACGCGACAGCCATGCCTGCAGAATGTCGAGACGAAGCTCGTAGTCGAGATCGTCGCTTTCCACCACCTCGAGCGGATCTGCGAAATGCAGGTCAGGCGCATTCTTCATCCTGTGCTTTCCTGTCTCGTCGTTCATTCCATATGACCCCGGCCCGACTGTTGTGGCCCGCGCTTCACAGAGCGACTCGCGGCCATTATTCATCAACGTCCGGCAGGCCGATATGCTGCGACAGCTGCGCATCGACCAACCGAAGGCGATTTGGCGCCGCATCGCGGTCAACGGGGGCGAGCGTGACCGCAACCGGCATTTCATGTATAATGAAAGGGTTATGCTGCGGTCTCCGAGCCTTCGGCGGTCGCCTCACCGTTACCGGCGGACCACGTGGCCGGTCGTACGGCACCGGCAAGCGACCATTCAGGGAACCCGAAGGCGAAGGGCGCGTTTGACCTTTACCTGTTCGCAGAGACGACAATCGGATGTGCGCATTGCGCCGCCTTTTGAATGGGGGAGAACATGAGCGAGCCGATTGCAGCTGAAGCCGGTCTTCAAGGGATGCCGTCCTGGGTTCGCGCGCGGACGAATGCCACGGACGCCCTGACGGGCCTTCTTGCCGCGACCTTGCAGGAGATCCCTGCGAACAAATCGCTGGAGCTGGCCAGCGATTCCACCAACGCGGTGTATGTCGTGCTGGACGGATGGCTGGTCAGTTCGAAATCCACCCAGGAGGGCCAGCGGCAGATCGTCGATTTCGTGATGCCGGGCGAGGTTTTCGATACGGGCTCGGCCACCGCGAAGCATTCTTCGACAGACCTGGTGGCGCTGACCAATACGACCGTTTCCGTCATCGCTCGCGACGTCTGGGCGGGGTTCCTGCAGCAGCATCCCGAGTTGCAGAACACCGTCAACCGCCTGCTTGCAGCAGGGTATTCGCGCGTGGCCGAACGGCTGCTGCGCGTCGGCAAGAGCCACGCAGAGGCGAGGATCGCCTATGCGATCTGCGAATTGTGCCTGCGCTCGACCGAGTTGGGCCTTGTCAACGGAAACGATTTCCACCTGCCCCTGACGCAGCAGGTGCTGGGCGATTTCGTCGGGCTGTCCTCGGTTCATGTCAGCAGGACGCTTCGGCGACTGAGGCGGCAGAAGATCATGGGCACGGGCAACCATATGGACATCGTCATCCACGACGTGGACAGGCTTGCCGAGATCGCCGAGATCGACCTCGACGACCTGCGGGCCGAGATCATCGGGTCAGTGTGACGGATCGGTGGCCCGTGCGCGGTCAGCGCTCCTCGCAGATCTCCCCCAGCGCCTGCCCGGCCAGCTCTTCCGAGACGTTTACGGCGATGTCGCTGATCGACAGCATCCCGACAAGACGGTTCGACCGGTCGACGATCAGAAGGCGTCCGATCTGCTGGTCCCCCATCAGGGCAGCCGCCTCGGCGACGGTCCGGTCGTCGAAGAACGACACGGGGTTGGTCGACATTGCGGCGCTGACCGGCTGCTCTCCGGCGTCGTCCGGCTCGGGCAGAAGGCCGATGACGATGTCCCGGTCGGTGACGATCCCGACGGGGCGGTCGTCCTTCAGGACCGGAAGCGCGCCGATGTCATGACGCCGAAGAAGGGCTGCGGCCTTGCGGACCGTGGTCCGCAACTCGACCGAGACCACCGGTTGGGACATGACTTCTCTGACCTGCATCTCACTCGGCCTGTTCCTGCTGGAGAGTAGTTGCCGCCGCACTGATCTCAGGTCTCCGGAAAGTCCGACCGGCTGTCATTCGGGCGCTTGCGAGCGCCGCCGCGCGGTCTCCAGTTGGGATCCTGGTGCTTGATCCATCGCGAGATCGCGTAGGCCGCGGGCCACGTCAGCAACAGCCCAACGGCCACGGCGGCAGCGATCGGAAGCCAGGTGTAATAGCCTAGGGACAGAACCAGCGTCACGAGACCGCCGACAAGAACGGATCCGGTCATGAAGGTAAGAAAAACGCTAAGGCGATCCATAGGGGGCCTCCTTTCCCGTGCGATCACGCTGTTCGAGATGCGGCGAATGTGAACCAATCGCGCGGCGCGGGCATTAACCCGTGTTATCGACCGAGATCGTTTTGCCGGTCACTGATGGGGCATGACGTCACTGGGACTCGAGCACCTTCGAAAGGATACCCCAAGGCGGGTGTCGACCTTGAAGGAACGCCACCCGGCCGATGCAGGCCGTGTCGGCATTGCTTGATCGCCCACTCCAACATGGGGGGCTGTTCGTTGATTGGAAAAGGATTCGTAACTACCGGACATCGCCGTTTCACCCGGCCCGACAACGGCCGTTTCGAATACCGCATCTGGCCCCGGCTGACGCACCCGGCCGTGTCGATCCTGCATCGGTCGTGGCCGCTGGTCGATGCCGAGCGGCGGGCCGACATCTATCTGGTGCACGCATCCAGTCACCGCGCCCTCGTGAAGCTGCGCGACGGCGACCGGCTGGAAATCAAGCGCCGGGGCGACTGTGTCGGTTCGGTCGAGTACTGGACCATGCCGATCTCGGCCAAGTTTCCGCTAGCGACGGCGGAAAGCGACGCGTTGACCGACGCCCTGGCTCTGCCCGAGGCGCTGCCGGCCGATGCAAGCCTGTCGCCCGCCCATCTTCTTGCCGCGCTGGATGCGCGCGGCCGGCCGGTCGTCCCGAAGGTCGTCCCGCAGACGGTGCGCAAGTCGCGGCTTCTGTTCCGGTCCGGCCTGTGCCGTGCCGAGGTCTGCCGGGTCGTCGCGGGCGGATGGGCGCGCCTTACCGTCGCGCTCGAGGCCCCGGACATTCCCTCGATTGCGGCCGCGATCGAAGAATTGCACCTCGGGGTGCTGCCGAACCGTTCCTACGGCGAGGTCCTGGTCAACCTGGCCGACGCGCAAACGGACAGGCGCCGTTTGTCTTCAACCATTCCCTGCGGCGACGAAGGGGGCGGATGACGCGCCCCTTGGCGGCAGCCGGGGAACCATCGGCAGGCAGGGTCGTTCTTGTCAGTGGAGGAAAGCGATGCCGAAGGATACGCCGTCGAAGGCTGCCGATCTTTACCGGATGGTCATGCCCGATCACCTTTGCCCCTATGGCCTGAAGTCGAAGGCCCTGCTGGAGCGGCAAGGCTACGAGGTGATCGACCATCCGCTGCGCAGCCGCGAAGAGACCGAGGAACTGATGGACCGGCTGGATGTCGAGACCACGCCGCAAACCTTTATCGAGGGCGAGCGGATCGGGGGCTATGACGATCTGCGCGTCCATTTCGGGATCGACCCCCCGGAAGACGAGCGCAGCGACACCAGTTACACCCCCGTGATCGCGATCTTCTCGGTCGCCGCTCTTCTGGCGCTGGGTCTGTCCTGGCACCAGTACCAATCTCTGTTGACCCTGCGGGCGGCAGAGTGGTTCGTGTCGCTGTCGATGACGTTCCTGGCACTGCAGAAATTGCAGGACGTCGAGAGCTTCTCGCTGATGTTCCTGAACTACGATCTTCTGGCCCGCAGATGGGTGCGCTACGGCAGCCTTTACCCGTTCGGCGAGGCCGCGGCGGGCATCCTAATGACGGCGGGCGCGCTGGTCTGGGTATCGGCGCCAATCGCACTTTTCATCGGAAGCGTCGGCGCGATCAGCATCGTGAAGGCCGTCTATGTCGACGGGCGCGAGTTGAAATGCGCCTGCGTCGGCGGCGGATCGTCGGTGCCGCTGGGCTTTGTGTCGCTGACCGAAAGCCTGATGATGGTGCTGATGGGGATATGGATGCCTGCGAAAGCGCTGCTGATGCCGTGATCCGGCCCGTGCCGGAGCGGCGAGGCCGGATCGCGGACGGCGACCGCAACGAAAGGAGTGCCATGTCATGACCGGATTTCAGGTTCTCGGATGGACCATCGCGATAGTGGTGCTGGCGAGTTTCTGGCCTCTCGCGCAAGCGTTCCGGCACAGAAAGCTGAAACCCTTTGCCGCCTATCTTCTGTTCACGGCTTCCTTTGCGCTGGTCGCGGGCGCCGTATTCATGGCGCTGATCTGGGCGGGCGCGGCATTTCTGCCGGCCGACGCGATGGCGGGGCCGATTGCGGCCACCGTAATTCTGCTTCTGGCACTTCTGCCCGGGTTCGCCGCGGCCGTCTGGACCGTGCGCCGTCCGCAGAACCGGCGCATGCCGCGGTGAAGGCTGCGCGCGCCTCGATCCCTGCGCAAGCGGCGCATGCACGGGGCAAGGCGATTCTGTTGCCGATTTTTTGGTATCGCCCGGCCTGCGGCAAGCCGCAGGCCGCAGCGATTCAAGTGCTATCGCTGCATGCCCAAGACATTGGAAAATCTGAAAAATTGGAGCGGGCGATGAGATTCGAACTCACGACCCTTACCTTGGCAAGGTAATGCTCTACCCCTGAGCTACGCCCGCGTCCGATGGGTGAAGGGGAGATAAAAGCTAAGCGCGGTGGCTGCAAGAGGAAAAGTGGGCGCGGCGGTGAAAATTGCCGTCGACGCCTACCAGCCGGCGGGCAGCGGCGCGGGCGCGAGCAGGGCCTGGATGCTGCGGACGGCTTCCGGAGACGTCTCGGGCAGCATCGCGCGGGTCGTGAACGAGCCGTACATGCGCCCGTCGTCGCCGATCAGGAACCAGTCGCGGATCGCCCCGCCGTCGAAGCTGACGGGATCGCCGACCGCGCCGTCCATGTGCATGGGTCGGTTCGCCAGGTGGCCGGTGAAGCCGTTGCCGTCCTGCTTGAAGCGCGCGATCCAGATCACTTCGGTCAGGCCCGCGGGTGTCTGGAAGGCAACCTTCAAACCCGTGTCCGGAAGGGACGTGCCGGTGTCGTCGAGGGCGGCGGCGAGGAAGGCGCCCAGGCTGTTGCGGGCGTCCCTTTGGGCGGTGTTCATGTGGGTGTCGCGGGCCGCGTGGCCGATGACGGGATCGGCTGTGACGAGGGCGGGACCGGCGTTGGCCATGACCGCGTTCGCGACGAGAAAGGCCACGCCCGCGAGCCGTCCCTTCGTCCTGACATGCATGACCGCCCTCCGGTTCCGTTTCGCGCAGGCTGGGCGACGAATGGGGCGGAAAAACCGCAGGAATGGGGCAAGATCCCGCCGCGTGGCCTTTGGGAAGACCTAGGAGATTCTGGTTTCCGGCAGGTTAACGGGGCCGGGGCGGACCCTTCTGTTTACCGGTCAGTGACCGGTACGGGCGCAGGGGGAGCGTCCCGCGCACCGGGCAAAAGGTTAACGCCCTTGATTTTCTGGGAATCCGGGAAAAACCGAACGTCGGTATCACGTCGGTATTGCGTCGGTATCACGTCGGTGCGCCTTGTGCGCGGCGAATGGCGGTGCACAGGATGTGGTGTTGCCGTAAACCTTTGTAAACAGGTGGTTATCGTGGCGAACGGCTGACCCGAAACGGATTCTCGGGCGAACCCGATACCTTTTTGCGAACCCGGCGATAAACCCGATTTTGAGAATATAACGCCAAGTTGCATTTGCGCGGCGGCGCACTTGCTATATGAAGTCCACCGACAAGAACAAGAAAAGCAGGCACATGTTCGATCAATCCGACGCATCACGGCCGGAATCCGAGACACGGGCGGCAAGGGAATGGGTCAAGGTTCTCTCGGCCTACCGCGAACCCAGTTCGCTGCGCAGTTCGTTCGAGCTGGCGGTTACCGTCGGGCCTTTCCTGCTATTGTGGGCCCTGGCGTGGTGGTCGCTTTCGTTCAGCTATTGGCTGACCCTGATGCTGTCGCTGTTCAACGCGGCCTTCCTTTTGCGCCTGTTCGCCATCCAGCACGACTGCGGCCACGGGGCCTTCTTCCGGAACCGCACGGTAAGCGACTGGCTGGGCAGGGTGATCGGCGTGCTGACGCTGACGCCCTACGACGTGTGGCAGCGATCGCACTCGGTTCACCACGGCTCGTCCGGCAACCTTGGGCGGCGCGGCATGGGCGATATCCACACCCTGACGGTGGCGGAGTATCGCGCGCTGTCGCCGCTGAGGCGTCTGAAATACAGGCTGTACCGGCACCCGGTCATCCTGTTCGGCCTGGGGCCGGGGTATCTGTTCTTCATCCAGAACCGGCTGCCCCTGGGGCTGATGGCGAAGGCGAGGTACTGGGTCAGCGCGATGTGCACCAACGCCGCGATCCTGCTGGCGTTGTCGCTTATCCTGTATTTCGGCGGGCTGATGCCCATCCTGCTGATCTTCCTGCCATCGACGCTTCTTGCGGCAACGGCGGGCGTCTGGCTGTTCTATGTCCAGCACCAGTTCGAATCCACGCACTGGGAGGACGACGAAGACTGGCAATTGCATGACGCGGCCCTGCATGGCAGTTCGCATTATGTGCTGCCGTCGGTGCTGCAATGGCTTAGCGCCAACATCGGCATCCACCACGTACATCACCTGCACAGCCGCATCCCGTTCTACAGGCTGCCCGAAGTGCTGCGCGATCACGCCGACCTTGCCCAGGGCAACCGGATGACCATCCGCGAAAGCCTGCGCAGCGCCCGGCTGCATCTGTGGGACGAAGAGAGCAAACGATTGCTGTCGTTTTCGCAGGCAAGGGCGCGCTTCCGAGAAGCCTAGGAATTACGGCCCCGGTGCGGTGCCGGTTCGCCCCGGTCGAACCGGCCGCTTGGACCGGGGCGCCTACTCCAGTTCGACCAGCAGGTCCTTGGCGTCGATCTGGGCGCCGGGCGCGACGTGCACGGCCTTGACTGTCGCGGCCCTGTCGGCGTGGATGCCGGTTTCCATCTTCATCGCCTCGATGGTCAACAGCAGGTCACCTTCCTTGACCTCCTGCCCGGCCTGGACGCCGACCGAGGCGACGACGCCCGGCATCGGCGCGCCCAGGTGGCCCGGATTGCCCGGATCGGCCTTGGGCCGCGCGGACTGTCCTGCCGTCGAGGCGCGGTCCTTGACGCGCACGGTCCGGGGCTGGCCGTTCAGTTCGAAGAAGACCTTGGCCTCGCCCTCGTCGTTCGTTTCCGCCAGCGCCTGGCAGCGGATTTCAAGCCGCACGCCGGGGTCGATCTCGGGCGATATCTCGTCGCCGGGCTGCATCCCGTAGAAATAGGTGCTGGTGCGAAGGGTCCGGACTGGCCCGTAGATCTCGTGCCGGCGGGCGTAGTCGAGGAAGACCTTGGGATACATCATGTAGCCCATCAGGTCGTCGTCGGTGATCTCGCGCCCGTCCAGGGCGTCGGAAGCCTCTTTGCGGGCCTTCTCGAGATCGACCGCCGCGATGTGCTTGCCGGGACGCTCGGTCAGGGGCTTTTCGCCCTTCAGCGCCTTCTTGACGATCTTGTCGGGAAAGCCCCCGGGCGGGCGGCCGAGGTTGCCGCGCATCATGTCGATCACGCTGTCGGGGAAGGCCACGTCCTTCTTGGGGTTTTCCACGTCGGCGCGGGTCAGCCCCTGAGAAACCATCATCAGGGCCATGTCGCCCACGACCTTGGAGGACGGCGTGACCTTCACGATGTCGCCGAACATCTGGTTCACGTCGGCATAGGTCTGGGCGACCTCGTGCCAGCGCTCTTCCAGACCCATCGAGCGGGCCTGCGCCTTGAGGTTGGTGAACTGGCCGCCGGGCATCTCGTGCAGGTAGACCTCGGACGAGGGGGCCTGCATGCCGGATTCGAAGGCGGCATAGTGGGCGCGGACGGTTTCGAAGTAGTTCGAGATCTCGCGGATCGCGGTGATGTCGAGGCCGGTGGCGCGGTCGGTATGGGCCAGCATCTCGACCACGGTGCCAAGCGTCGCCTGGCTGGTGTTGCCGGAAAGCGAATCCATCGCGCAATCGACCGCGTCGACGCCGGATTCGGCGGCCGCGAGGATCGTCGCGCTGGCGATGCCCGCGGTGTCATGGGTGTGGAAGTGGACGGGAAGCCCGACCTCATCCTTCAGCGCCTTGACCAGGATGCGCGCGGCATCGGGGCGCAAGAGGCCCGCCATGTCCTTCAGACCCAGCACATGCGCGCCGGCGGCCTTCAGTTCCTGCCCCATGTCGACGTAGTATTTCAGGTCGTACTTGGCACGGTTCGGATCCAGAAGGTCGCCGGTATAGCAGATGGTGCCTTCGCAGACCTTGTTCGCCTCGATCACGGCGTCCATCGCGACGCGCATGTTCTCGACCCAGTTGAGCGAATCGAAGACGCGGAAGACGTCGATGCCGGTTTCGGCGGCGTGCTTGACGAAGGCCTGCACCACGTTGTCGGGATAGTTGGTATAGCCGACCCCGTTCGAGCCGCGCAGCAGCATCTGCGTCATCAGGTTCGGCATGAAACGGCGGATGTCGCGCAGGCGTTGCCAGGGGCATTCCTGCAGGAACCGGTAGGCCACGTCGAAGGTGGCGCCGCCCCAGCATTCGACGCTGAAGAGCTGCGGCAGGTTGGCGGCATAGGCAGGTGCAATCCGCACCATGTCGATCGAGCGCATCCGGGTGGCGAGGAGCGACTGGTGGCCGTCGCGCATCGTGGTGTCGGTGATCAGCACCTGTTTCTGGTCGCGCATCCAGTCGGCAAGGGCTTCGGGGCCGAATTCGTCCAGGATCTGGCGGGTGCCGGGCGTGGGGCTGTCGGTGCGCAGCTTCGGTTTCTTCGGATTGCGCGTCTCGGCCGGCGGCCTGGGGCGGCCCTCGGTCTCGGGGTGGCCGTTGATCGTGATGTCCGCGATGTAGGTCAGGATCTTGGTGGCGCGGTCGCGGCGGGCCTTGAAGTCGAAGAGTTCGGGCGTCTCGTCGATGAACTTGGTGTGGTATTCGTTGTTCAGGAACTTGGGGTGTTTCAGCAGGTTCTCGACGAAGGCGATGTTGGTCGCCACGCCGCGGATGCGAAACTCGCGCAGCGCGCGATCCATCCGCGCGATGGCGGCCTCGGGCGTGGGCGCCCAGGCGGTGACCTTTTCCAGCAGGCTGTCGTAGTAGCGCGTGATGACGGCGCCCGAATAGGCGGTGCCGCCGTCCAGGCGGATGCCCATGCCGGTGGCGCCGCGATAGGCTGTGATCCGGCCATAGTCGGGGATGAAGTTGTTGGTCGGATCCTCGGTGGTGATCCGGCACTGGATCGCGTGGCCGTGCAGCTGGATGTCGTATTGGGACGCCATGCCGGTCGCTTCCATCAGCGACTTGCCCTCGGCGATCTTGATCTGGGCCTGCACGATGTCGATGCCGGTGACTTCCTCGGTCACGGTGTGTTCGACCTGGATCCGGGGGTTCACCTCGATGAAGTAGAACTCGCCCGAGTCCATATCCATCAGGAACTCGATTGTGCCGGCGCATTCATAGCCCACTTCCTCGGCGATCTTCTTGCCGAGATTGCAGAGCTTCTCGCGCTGGGCGCCCGAGAGGTAGGGGGCGGGCGCGCGTTCGACGACCTTCTGGTTCCGGCGCTGGACCGAGCAGTCGCGCTCCCACAGGTGATAGATGTTGCCCTGAGCGTCACCCAGGATCTGCACCTCGACGTGGCGGGCGCGCATGATCATCTTTTCCAGGTAACCCTCGCCGTTGCCGAAGGCCGCTTCGGCCTCGCGGCGGCCTTCGAGCACCTTCTCCTCGAGCTCGGCGGGCTTCATGATCGGACGCATGCCGCGGCCGCCGCCGCCCCATGACGCCTTCAGCATCATCGGATAGCCGACCTCGTCGGCCGCCTTGCGGGTGACGTCCATGTCGTCGGTCAGCACCTCGGAGGCGGGGATCACCGGCACGCCGGCCTTGATCGCGACCTTGCGCGCGCTGGCCTTGTCGCCAAGGGCGCGCATCGTGTCGGCCTTGGGACCGATGAAGGCGATGCCGTTCTTTTCGCAGGCGTCGACGAAGGCGGGGTTCTCGGACAGAAGCCCGTATCCCGGGTGGATCGCGTCGGCGCCGCATTCGCGGGCGACGCGGATCATCTCGTCGATCGAAAGATAGGCGGCGACCGGGCCAAGTCCCTCGCCGATGCGGTAGGCCTCGTCCGCCTTGAAGCGGTGCAGGCAGAGCTTGTCCTCTTCGGCGTAGACGGCGACGGTTCGCTTGCCCAGCTCGTTCGCGGCCCGCATCACGCGGATGGCGATCTCGCCGCGGTTGGCGATGAGGATTTTCTTGAACTCGGCCATGCACCTGTCCCCGTTTTGCACCTGCAGCATTGCTTATCGACCAAGTGGCGCGGGGGCAAGGATTGTGGTGAGCGGGGGCCGGGGCGGTCGGGGATCGGTGCAACCGCGACATAACGCCCCCGCCGGTCTTTGCTGCACCGGCGTTTCGGCCGTCAGTCCAGCAGGGCGAGGCCCGCGCCTGCCAGCGCCGAGACGACAACCACAACCCAGGGCGGCGTCTTCCATGCGGTGAGCAGGACGAAACAGGCCAGGGCCAGGGCAAAGTCGCGAAGGTCCGAAATCGCGGTGGTGAAGACGGGCGAATAGAGCGCCGCGGCGAGGATTCCCACGACCGCCGCATTCGCGCCCTGCATCAGCGATTGTGCGGCCGCCAGGGACCGGAACCTGTCCCAGAACGGCAGGGCGCCGGTCAGGATCAGAAAGCCCGGCAGAAACACGGCAATGATCGCGAGGACGGCGCCGGCCATGCCGTTCGGCGGGGGGTCCAGCACCGCGCCCAGATAGGCGGCGAAGGTGAAGAGCGGCCCCGGCACCGCCTGCGCGGCGCCATAGCCGGCAAGAAAGGCGTCCGGCGTGACCCATCCCGGCGCAACCGTCTCGGCCTGCAAGAGCGGCAGCACGACGTGGCCGCCGCCAAAGACCAGCGCCCCGGCCCGGTAGAAACCGTCGATGACCGCCAGGCCCTGGCTCTGGCCCGCGGCCAGCGGTAACAGCACCAGAAGCCCGAGGAACAGGGCAAGCGCCAGCGCGGCGGCCTTGCGCGACACCGGCATGGTGACGTGTCCGCTGACCGGCGCATCCGTTCCGCGCCCCAAAAGCAGCCCCAGGACGGCGCCGGCGAGGATCGCGCCGATCATCCCGAATGCCCCGGGCGCAAAGGCCAGCACCGCCACGGCAACCACCGCGATCGCGGCCCTTTCCCGGTCGGGGCAAAGGTTTCGGGCCATGCCCCAGACGGCCTGCGCGACGATCGCCACCGCGACGATCTTGAGCCCCTGAATTGCCCCGGTTCCAAGCGGTCCGGAAATGCCGGCGGCCGTGATGGCGAACAGAAAGAGCAAGAGCGCCGAGGGCAGCGTGAAGGCGGTGAAGGCCGCCAGCGCGCCCAGCCAGCCCGCGCGCATCATCCCCAGGGCAAAGCCCACCTGGCTGGAGGCCGGTCCGGGCAGGAACTGGCAAAGCGCGACGAGGTCGGCATAGGCGCTGTCGCTGAGCCATTTGCGGCGCGTGACCAGCTCGTCGCGGAAATAGCCCAGATGCGCGATCGGCCCGCCGAAGCTGGTCAGGCCCAGCTTCAGGAACGCCAGGAAAACCTCTTTCGGCGTTCCCGGCGCCGCTGCCGGGTCGGTCGTCTGTTCCTGTTCCGTCATCCCGCCGCTCCGGCTCCGCCGCGTTCGGTTCCGGCCCCCGTCCGGACAGTTCTACGAAGGCTCCGTGACGGCGTTATGACCGCGCGGCCACCCGGTGCGAAAGATCCTTCAGGTTCCGCGCCCCGATGTTGCCCATCGCCAGCGTCATGTCGTCCTTCAGGATGTGGATCAGGTGCGGCGGGCCTTTTTCGCCCAAGGCGCCGACCGAATAGTGGAACGCCCGGCCCAGCATCACGAAATCGGCCCCGAGCGCCAGCGCGCGCAGGATGTCGAGGCCGCCGGTGACGCCGGAATCGTAGACGATGGGCGTTTCCGGCAGCGCGGCGCGGATCGCGGGCAGTGCCAGGATCGATGCGGGGCCGCCGTCGAACTGCCGCCCTGTGTGGTTCGAGATCCAGATCCCGTCGTCGCCCTTGTCGACCTTCCGCTTCGCGTCGTCCACCTTCTGCACGCCCTTGACCAGGAACGGGCCGTCCCAAAGCGCGCGCAACTCGTCGATGTCCGACCAGCCGGGCTGGCCGCGGATGATGTGGCCGGCGTGGGCGACCGAGTTGAATTCCTTCGACTGGTCCACGTAGCTTTCGCAGAACTTCAGGCTGGGGATGCCCTCGCGAAGCGTGCCGATGGTCCATTCGGGGTGGGTGATCATCGACCAGATCATCGCCGCGTTGACCTTGGGCGGAATGGTCAGGTTCGCCCGCCGCTGGCGCTCGCGGCGCGAATCGACCGGCACGTCGACGGTCAGGATCAGCGTGTGGAACCCGGCGTCCCTGGCGCGCCGCAGCATGTCGGCGCGGATTTCCTTGTCCTTCGGCATGTACATCTGGAACCAGCCCTGGTCGCCGATCGTCGGCGCCAGCGTCTCGGGCACCACGGTCGCGACGGTGGACATGGAGTAGGGGATGCCCGCCTTGGCACAGGCCGCCGAGATGATCTTCTCGGCCCGGGGCCACATGATTCCGGACATGCCCACCGGGGCGCAGCCGAACGGCAGGGGGTATTTCCGCCCCAGGAACTCGGTCGAGAGATCCGGCGTGAACGGGCCTTCCAGGATCGACGGCATGAGATGGATGTCGTTCAGCGACGCCATGTTGCGGCGGTGCTGATCCTCGACGCCGGTGGCGCTGTCGAGGTATTCGAACACGAAATGCGGGACGCGGCGGCGGGCGCGCGCACGCAGATCAGAGACGGCGGGGAAGCGTGTATCTAGGTCCATGCGTGCCATTTGCCGTGCAAGCCGCACCCTTTGCAAGAGCGGTTTCGGGCCCGCGCGGCCCGGGGTGGAAGGGTCTTGGAACATAAAGCGAACAAGTCTTTAACTCCGCGTCCAACCGCGCTACCTTCGGGACATGAGCAGTTACCTCGACGATGATGGCATTCCCGACCGCGTGCCCCTGTCGCAGCAGGCGATGGCGGCGCGTGGCGCGCCGTATCTGGACGAGCTGAACCCGCCCCAGCGCGAAGCGGCGGTGACGCTGGACGGGCCCGTGCTGATGCTGGCGGGTGCCGGCACCGGCAAGACCAAGGCGCTGACGACGCGGATCGCCCATCTTCTGGCGACCGGCACGGCGCGCCCGAACGAGATCCTGGCCGTCACCTTCACCAACAAGGCCGCGCGCGAGATGAAGAACCGCGTGGCGAGGCTGCTGGGCCAGACCGTCGAGGGGATGCCTTGGCTGGGCACCTTCCACGCGATCTGCGTCAAGCTTTTGCGCCGTCACGCAGAACTGGCCGGGCTGAAGCCCAATTTCACCATCCTCGACACCGACGACCAGGTGCGGCTGCTGAAACAGCTGGTCCTGGCCGCCGGAATTGACGAAAAGCGCTGGCCCGCGCGGCAACTGGCGCACATCATCGACGGCTGGAAAAACCGCGCCTGGACGCCCGACAAGGTGCCGACGGGCGAGCATGGCGCCTTCAACCACCAGGGTGTTGCGCTTTACGCCGAATACCAGGAGCGGCTGCGGACGCTGAACGCCGTCGATTTCGGCGACCTCCTGCTGCACGTCGTGACGATCTTCCAGACCCACGAAGACGTGCTGGCCCAGTACCAGCGCTGGTTCCGCTATATCCTGGTCGACGAGTACCAGGACACCAACGTGGCCCAGTACCTGTGGCTGCGCCTTCTGGCGGGCGGGCACAGGAACATCTGCTGCGTGGGCGACGACGACCAGTCGATCTACGGCTGGCGCGGTGCCGAGGTGGGCAACATCCTGCGGTTCGAAAAGGATTTTCCGGGCGCCAAGGTGATCCGGCTGGAGCAGAACTATCGCTCGACGCCGCATATCCTGGGTGCCGCCTCGGGCGTGATCGAGGGCAACCAGGGGCGTCTGGGCAAGACTCTGTTCACCGACCTGACCGAGGGCGAGAAGGTGCGCCTGATCGGTCACTGGGACGGCGACGAGGAAGCCCGCTGGATCGGCGAGGAGATCGAGGCGATGCAGGGCGGCACGCGCGGGATGCGGCCCCATGCGCTGAACGACATGGCGATCCTCGTGCGCGCCAGCCACCAGATGCGCGCTTTCGAGGACCGGTTCCTGACCATCGGGCTGCCCTACCGGGTGATCGGCGGCCCGCGGTTCTACGAGCGGATGGAGATCCGCGACGCGATGGCCTATTTCCGCGTCGCTGTCAGCCCCGACGACGACCTGGCCTTCGAGCGGATCGTGAACACGCCCAAGCGCGGCCTCGGCGACGTCGCACAGCAGAAGATCCAGATGGCGGCGCGCGCGAACGGGGTGAACCTGGTCGAGGGCGCGCGGATTCTGTTGGCGGCGAAAGAGATCGGCGGCAAGGGCGGGGCGGAACTGGCCAGGCTGATCGACGGGATCGACCGCTGGCACGGGCTGATCCGCGCGGGTGCCGACCACATCGAGACCGCCGAGCAGATCCTCGAGGAATCGGGCTATACCGAGCACTGGCAGAACGACAAGACGCCCGAGGCGCCGGGGCGGCTGGAGAACCTGAAGGAACTGGTCAAGGCGCTGGAATCATTCGAGAACCTTCAGGGCCTCCTGGAGCACGTCAGCCTGATCATGGACAACGAATCCGAAGAGGGCGAAGACAAGGTCTCGATCATGACCTTGCACGCGGCCAAGGGGCTGGAATTTCCCGCCGTGTTCCTGCCGGGCTGGGAGGACGGGCTTTTCCCGTCGCAGCGCTCGATGGATGAAAGCGGTCTCAAGGGTCTCGAAGAGGAACGCCGCCTGGCCTATGTCGGCATCACGCGGGCCGAAGAACTTTGCACCATCAGCTTCGCCGCCAACCGGCGCGTCTATGGCCAGTGGCAGTCGCAATTGCCGTCCCGCTTCATCGACGAGTTGCCCGCCGATCACGTCGAGGTCCTGACGCCGCCCGGGCTTTACGGCGGCGCCTTCGGCGCGGCGGCACCGCAGATGGGCGAGGCGAAGTCCGACCTGCACGACCGCGCCAGCCGGGCCGACGTCTATAACTCGCCGGGCTGGAAGCGGTTGCAGACCCGGTCGCAGAACCGTCCCATGTCGCAGCCCTCCGAGGCGCGGCACGTGGTCATCGACCTCGACGCCGTCTCGTCCTTCACGGTCGGCGACCGGGTGTTCCATCAGAAGTTCGGCTATGGCGAAATCACCGCCATCGAGGGCGACAAGCTGGATATCGCCTTCGACAAGGCGGGCGAAAAAAAGGTCGTGGCCAAGTTCGTCACCCTGGCCGAAAGCGCCGGCGACGTGCCGTTCTGAGCGGGCCCCGGTCGCGCGGCCCCGGCGGGTCTGCCCTAAGCATGTGCGCCGGCAGGACATGCGATCCGGCCGGGATCGCGTTTCTTCTTTTCCGAAATACTCCGGGGTCCGGGGCAGAGCCCCGGCGGGTCGGCGCCGAAGGCGGCGATGCCCTCAGTCGGCCCAGTTGCCGCCGCGGAACACCGGCACGCGGTCGCCCGACTGCGTGATCCCGTCGATCTCGGTGTCGGGCGCGCCGATCATCCAGTCGACGTGGATCAGGCTTGAATTGCCGCCGCGCGCGGCGATGTCGTCGTCCGACGCGCCCCGGGTGTCCTTCAGGCAGTCCTTGTAACACTGGCCAAGTGCGATGTGACAGGCGGCGTTCTCGTCGAAGAGCGTGTTGAAGAACAGGATACCCGATTCGGATATCGGCGAGGCGTGGGGCACCAGTGCCACTTCGCCGATCCGGCGCGCGCCGGCGTCGGTGTCGATGAGCTTGAGGAAAACCTCCTCTCCGCGGTCGGCCCTGGCACCGGTGATCTTCCCGTTCTCGAAGGTCACTTCGATCCCTTCGATCAGCGTGCCCTGGTGGGCCAGCGGTTTCGAGGCGCGCACGGTGCCGTTCACGCGGTCCTTGTGGGGCGTGGTGAAAACCTCTTCGGTGGGGATGTTCGGATTGCAGGTGATGCCGTTCTTGGCCGTCGACGCGCCGCCCATCCAGAGGTGCCCGTCGGCCAGGCCCACGGTCAGGTCGGTCAGGGCCGAGCGGAAGTGCAGCGCGGCGAAGTCGCGGTCGTTCAGCCAGTCGCGGCGCGCTGCCAGGTCGGCGTTGTGATCGGCCCAGGCCGCGACCGGGTCGGGTCGGTCGATGCGCGAGGCGGCGAAGATGGCGCGCGCCAGTGCCGCCTGGGCCGCGTCGGCGTCGAGGTCGGGGAAGACCTGCCGCGCCCAGGCGCGGCCGGGATAGGCGGCGATCGACCAGTTGATCTCGAAGCCCGAGATCTTGGCCAGCGCGGGCTTGTAGGCGGCGGCGTTCGCCTTTGCGGCCTCGCTGACCTTTGCCGGGTCCATGTCGGCCAGCGCCATCGGGTTGTCGGCGGCGATGTGCAGCCGCGCGGCATTGCCTTCATAGGCTTTCGCCATGCCGTCGAAAAGCCAGCCGGGCGCGCGGCCGAAGGTGCCGTCGCGGGCATGAAGATAACGGGCGCGGGTGATCTCTTCGTCCGACAGGATCGGCACCACCAGCCCAGCGCCCGCGCGATAGGCCGCGGCCGCGACGCGGCGCACCAGCGGCAGCGCCTCGGCGCTGGCGGTGACGACAAGGTCCTGTCCCGCTTCGAGGTTCAGACCGGTTCCGACGATCACGTCGGCCAGGCTGTCCAGGTTGGCGGTGTCGAAGGGCAGGGCGGTGTCTGTCATCGGGGCTCTCCTTTCGGGTCGGGGCGGTCCGGGTTCGGGGTGTCTCCCAAGAAAAACGCGCCCCGAGGAGCGCGTCTTTTCGTACCGGACTATCGTCGGAAAATCAGGCTTGGCTAAATCAGGCGGCTTCGCGCGCCTGCTGTTCGGCGGCGTGGCGACGCTCGCTTTCCTCGCGGCTGAGCGCGACGGAAGTACGCACGCCCTTGGAGACGAATTCCATCAGGCCCTTCACCACACGCTCGTTCGGGTCGATGCCCGCGCAGCTGAGGACTTCCCGTCCGTCA
Source organism: Silicimonas sp. (assembly GCA_040220415.1). Taxonomy (GTDB): domain Bacteria; phylum Pseudomonadota; class Alphaproteobacteria; order Rhodobacterales; family Rhodobacteraceae; genus JAVJUV01. The sequence goes on along the minus strand of JAVJUV010000046.1, from coordinate 44,854 downwards.
CGGGACCGCGCCCACCGAGCGATCTGCTCGGGGCCGTTCCCGTATTTCTTGTCGTCGGCGATGGCATCGTCGAGCGCAGCCAGAACCACAGCCGCAAAAAGTTTGCGGGCGCGGTTGCCCTGCTCGTGATTGAATGCCGTGCCGTCTACGAAGTCTGCCATTCTTGACCCTTTTTCTTGTTGCTTCTTACCGCATTTTATGGCGTGGGGACCCTTATGCAGGGTCCGGCGCCACTTTTGTTTTTCTATTTTGGAATAGCTGCTATGCTTCTGGCGCATAGCTAGCTACTTTCCTCCCAGGATTTACGCCTTCTTGTCAGGGCGTTGTCGCTCGAATATAGGGGCCCTCAGCTTTGAATCAACAAAAACATGCGGGTGGCACAGATGCCCAAGATCAACGGGAACGAGATTCGTCCCGGAAATGTACTTGAACATAACGGCGGTTTGTGGGCTGCCGTGAAGGTGGATCACGTCAAGCCCGGCAAGGGCGGCGCCTTTGCCCAGGTCGAGCTTCGCAACCTTCGGAACGGCTCCAAGCTGAACGAGCGTTTCCGCTCGGCGGACAAGGTCGAAAAGGTGCGCCTGGAACAGAAGGACCAGCAGTTCCTCTACGAGAACGACGGGATGCTGGTGTTCATGGACAGCGAGACCTACGAACAGATCGAACTGCCGGCCGAGATTCTGGGCGAGCGCCGCCCGTTCCTTCAGGACGGCATGACGATCCACATCGAATATTACGAAGACGAGGCGCTGAACGCCACGCTGCCGCAGAAGGTGACCTGCAAGGTCGTCGAGACCGAACCGGTGGTGAAGGGCCAGACCGCGGCGAACAGCTTCAAGCCAGCGATCCTGGACAACGGCGTCCGCGTCATGATCCCGCCCTTCGTCGGGCCGGACGAGGACATCGTCGTGAATACCGAGACGATGGAATACTACGAGCGCGCCTGACCGGCCCGCTTTCCGGTATCACCAAAGCATCTCGATCGGCGTCGGGGACGCCGCGCCTGTCAGGCGCGATGTCCCGGATGCCGGGGCCGATCAGTTCAGATAGGGCCCCGGATCGACGCTTTCGAAGCCCTCGCGCACCTCGAAGTGCAGGAAGGGCGGTGTCGCCGCGCGTACGACGGCGATCTTCTGGCCGCGCTTGACCGTGTCGCCCTTCTTGACGGCGATCTGATCGACACCTGCATAGACCGTCAGAAGGTTGCCTTCGTGGCGCACCACCAGGATCGGAACCTGGTCGGTGTCGCGGGTGATCGCGGCAACGGTGCCGTCGTCCGCGGCGGTGACCGCGGTGCCGGCGCTGGCCGAGATGCCGATCCCGTCGTTCTGGCCCTTCTGATAGGTGCGGATGATCCGGCCCTGGACCGGCATCCTGAGACGCGCCGTGTCCGAGGCGGCGGTCTGGCTTTCGCGCAGCGGCTCGGCCGCGGGTGCGGCGGCCGCCGCGGTGCGGGTGTCTTCCTGCGGCAGGGGTTGCGAGGCCGAGGGCGGCACCGGCGTCACCGATCCCGAACCCGGCGCCTCGATCGGGTCGAGCGAGGCCACTTGGACGCCGGCGTCGGGCGCAGGTGTAGGGATCAGCAGGTATTGGCCTTCGCGCAGCGCAAGGTCGGGGCCAAGGCCGTTCCATTCGGCAAGTGCGGCGACCGGCACGTCGTAGAGCCGGGCGATCGAGAAGGCGGTTTCGCCCGGTGCGACCCGGTGCCGGGTCGGCTGGGCGCCCGCGGGCAGTCCCGGCGCGCCGTCGGCCCGGTCGATGGCCGCGCCCGCGATCGTCGCGACATCGACGTTGCCGCCGACAAGCGCGCCCGACCCCGGTTCCGAGACCCGGCTGGGCAGCGCGATGATCTCGCCGTCGCGCAGCGTGGTGTTCTGGGGGATGGCGTTGTAGCTGGCCAGCGTCACCGCATCGGTGCCGATCCGCGCGGCGACGGATTCGATCGTATCGCCGCGCTGCGCGATGGCGACCTGGTAGCCCGGATAGGAAATGACGCCGCGCGCGTCGGGCTGGGGACGCGCCGAAGTGGCGTTCCTGACCGCGTCCGACGTGTCCAGCACGCCCGCGCCGCCGCGCAGATCGAAGTCGAACCCTCCGGCGCCGCCGCAGGCGCCGAGCGCCAGAACGGAGACGCCCATCAACGCCGCTCGAAAGGGAAATGCCTTGATTTTCATTGCTCTATCCTCACCGCTCACCGGCCCTCTTTCCGGGACCGTTTCGCTATAATACCGTGGGCCGATCAGTCCTGACCCATCCCCTCGACGAGGGGAACGAAACGCACCGGCCGCAATTCGTCATAGTCGTAACCCGTCTCGGTCCGCGTGACCTTGATGAGGGTCTGCACGTTGTCCGACTGTCCCACCGGCACAACCATGATACCGCCTGTTTTCAACTCTGCCAACAAGGGTCCTGGGGGGTCCTCGGCGGCGGCGGTGACAAGGATGCGGTCGAACGGCGCCTGTTCGGGCAGGCCGCGCGATCCGTCCGCGGGAAAGGCGGTGATGTTGGTCAGCCCGAGGGCGTCGAAGACCGCCTGCGCCTCGGTCACCAGCCGCTTGTGGCGGTCGACCGTATAGACCCGGCGGGCAAGGTGGCTGAGCACCGCGGCCTGGTAGCCCGACCCGGTGCCGACCTCGAGCACCTTGTGGCGCGGCTGGACATCCAGCGCCTGGGTCATGAGACCCACGACCGAGGGCTGGCTGATGGTCTGGCCGCAGGCGATGGGCAGCGGCATGTCCTCGTAGGCGCGTTCCGAGAACAGCCCCCGGACGAAGGCGCCGCGGTCGACCTTCTCCATCGCTTCCAGCACGCGCTTGTCCATCACGCCGCGTTGCCGCAGCGCGAAAAGGAAAGCCATCTGACGCTCGGCGGCGTCGTCCGTCATTCAAGCCGCTCCTTCAGGGTGTCGATCAGGTCGTGTGCTGTCAGGTCGGCGCGCAGGGGCGTCACCGAGATATAGCCGTCGATGTTGGCCGTCACGTCGCTGCCCGGCCCCGAGGGCACGTGCTGCGGCCCGCCGCGCACCCACATGAACAACCGGCCCGAGGGCGAGATATGCGGCTCGACCGAGTGGCGCGTCTCGGGGCGCACGCCCTGCGTGGCGACCTTCAGGCCCTTGACGTCGGCTGACGGGATCGGCGGGAAATTCACGTTGTAGAAGGTGCGGTAGCCGCCCTCGTCCCAGTGGCCGTGGCGCAGAAGCTTGCGCACGATATCGACGCCATGTTCGGCGGCGGCCTCGAACGGGTTGTCGAGATCGACGTTCTCGGGGCCGTAGAACTGGCTGAGCGCGATGGCGGGAACGCCTTGCAGCGCGGCTTCAATGGCGCCGCCGATGGTGCCGGAATAGAGGACGTTCTCGGCGGCGTTGTTGCCCCGGTTCACGCCGGAAAGAACCAGGTCCGGGGGCGTGTCCTTCATCACCTGGTAGATACCGGCAAGCACGCAGTCGGCAGGCGAGCCCTCGGCGGCGAAACGGCGTTCGCCGAATTGCGACAGCATCGTCGGGTGGGTATAGCTGATGCAGTGACCGACGCCCGATTGCTCGAAGGCGGGGGCCACGACCCAGACCTCGCCATCCTCGCCCGCGATTTCTCCGGCGATGGATTCAAGCACCCGCAGTCCCGGTGCGTTGATGCCGTCGTCGTTGGTGATGAGAATCCGCATGTACTGCCCCTTTTTCCTTACGGCTACTGATTAGGCGAGGGGCGCGGGAGGGGCAAGGCAGGCGCCCCCGCTTTCGTGCCGTTCGGGGCGGTCAGAGATGCGAAAGCAGGCTTTTCGCCGCATCGGCGGGCAGGGTCAGGGCGTCGCGGTCCTCGCCGGGGAAGAAACGCGCGCGGGTCGCGGTCGGCATCGGCGGCGGCGTCAGGATGTGAACCCGGGGACCGGTGTTCACCGTCTCGGCCTGCCAGCTTGTCGCCAGCGCGATCTGGGCGGCCTTGGTGGCGCCGTAGGCGCCGAAGAACTTCTGGCCCGCGCGCGGATCGTCGAAGAACAGCGCCTGCCCGTCCTCGGCGGCGGCAAGCAGCGGTGCGACCATCTGGATCAGCGTCGCGGTCGCGCTGACGTTGGTGTCGATCGACTTCGTCATGTCCTTGGCGTCGATGTGCGGTGCGGGCGACAGCGGTGCCGCGTGGATCGCGGCATGCGCCCACAGATCGGCATGGCCCCAGCGGTCGTAGATGCCCCGGCAGAGCTGCGCCATCGCCTCGGGCCGGGTCACGTCCATCGGCGCCAGCGTGGCCGAGCCGCCGGCCGCCTGGATGCGGTCGTCAAGCTCTTCCAGCGCGCCGACGGTCCGGGCGACGGCGACGATATGGTGGGTGGCGGCAAGGCGCTCGGCCAGCGCGGCGCCAAGGCCGCGCGAGGCGCCGGTGATGAGGGCGATACGGGTCATGGCCCGGTCTTGGCGGGGAGTGGCGGCGGGGTCAAGGGGGGTGTAGACTGCCGGCAGCAGCGGGAGATGGCTCATGAGCGACGAATTGCGGGAAGGCGAAGTGGCGGTCGATCTGCCGCCGGCGGCGGATGCGGCGCTGCGGTTCATCGGCGTGATCAGGACGCCATTCGCGACGCGCGACCAGTGCCCGCGGCAGGGCGACCCCGACGACGGCCCGGTCTGCCGGATCGAGGTCGACCCGGTCTGGGCCGATGCGCTGGACGGGCTGGAGAATTTCGAGGTGATCGAGGTCTTCTACTGGCTGGACCGCAGCCGGCGCGACCTGGTGCGGCAAAGCCCGAAATCGAACGGGCGCACCACCGGCACCTTTTCGCTGCGCTCGCCGGTGCGGCCCAACCCCATCGGCCTGTCGCGGGTGCGGTTCGTGGGACGCGAGGGCAACGTGCTTGAGGTTCGGGGCCTTGACTGCCTGGACGGAACGCCGCTGATCGACCTCAAGCCCGACCGCTGCGGCTTTACCGTGCAGGCCCCGCCGAAAGGGGCGTGAGGACTTCCCAAAAGCCTGCCCGGGCGTTAGCCTGCGGTTGGGAGGATTTCAGCGTTTGAACAGGGACTTCGCCTTTGATGTGAAAGAGGCCAGCGGGGCGCTGGGCGATCTGGGCACGCTGCTGCCCCTGATGATCGCCGCCGTCGCGCTGGGCGGGCTGTCCCCGATGCCGGTGCTTCTGGGGTTCGCGGCCTTCTATGTCTTCACCGCTTTCGCCTACCGGCTGCCGGTGCCGGTGCAGCCGATGAAGGCGCTGGTCGCGGTGATGCTGATCACCCAGGTGCCGCCCGCGGCGGTGGCCCTGGCGGGTGTCGTCATCGGGGCGGTCCTGCTGGTTCTGGGTGCGACGGGCTGGATCGACCGGCTGCTGCGGCTGGTGCCGCAATCGGTGATCTCGGGTCTGCAACTGGGTCTTGGCATCCTGCTGGGGCTGGTGGCGCTGCGGATGATGGCGGAAGCGCCGGTCATGGGCGTGCTGGCGCTGGCGCTGCTGCTGGCGCTGATCCGGGCCGGCCTGCCAGCGGCGCTGATTTTCGTCGTCCTGGCGGTGCCGTCGGGGCTGCTGCTTGGTCTGCCGGGCGTCGAGATGGCCGCGCCTTCAGAGGCGTCGGGCGAGGGGATCGTCGCCGTCGCCCTGGGCGGTCTCGCGCTGCCGCAGTTGTCGCTGACGCTGACCAACGCCATTCTTCTGACCGCCATCGTCATGCAGGATTCGTTCGGAGAACGGGCGGCGGGCGTCACGCCGCGCAAGCTGGCGGTGACTTCGGGGATCGCGAACCTGTGCCTGGCGCCTCTGGGCGCGCTGCCCATGTGCCACGGTGCCGGCGGCGCGGCGGCGCATCGGAAATTCGGCGCCCGGACCGGGGGCGCGCCCCTGATGATCGGGCTGGCGCTGGGCGCGCTGGCGCTGGCGCCGGGGGGCTTTGCGGTGCTTGCGCTGATCCCCGGCGTCGCCCTGGCGGCGCTGCTGCTGGTCGCCTCGGCCGACCTGGCGTTCTCGAAGCGCCTGTTCGACGCGGTGCCGTCCTGCCGCCCGGTGATCGCGGTCACGGCGCTGGGCGTCGTCTTCTGGAACCCCTTGGCCGCGCTGATCCTGGGCACCATCGCCGAGATGATCCGCAAGGCCATCGTCCGGCGCATCTTCGCGGGCCACCGCGCCTAGACCAGCGTTCCCTCCAGCACCCACATCGTGTCGGGAAAGCTCCACGGCAGGGTCAGCCCGTGGCTCATCAGGTAGGCCCCGCTGACCGTGATCGGTCCGTCCTTCAGGATCGGCGCGCCGCGTGACAGGCGGTGCGCGTCTTCGCGGTTCACAAGGTCGATCCGGTACTGCGCGCCGGGCGCGAGCCGCGTCAGCCGAAGCGGGCGCGGCGCGATCTGGGCCGACGTGGCGGCCTTGCCGGCGAAGACGACGAAGCGCCCGCCGTCGTCCGCCAGTTGCTGCTCGGCGATCACGGCGGGATCGGCGCTGTCCAGCCGCAGGATATCGGCGGTCTGCATCCAGTCGCGGTTGGCCTTCCACCAGGCGGTCACGCGCTTCAGCACCCGGGCCTCGTCCCCGGTCAGTTCGCGCGGGTCCATCTCGAAGCCCATGTGGCGCTGGGCGGCGACCCAGGCGCGAAACCGGATGTCGAAGACCCGCCCCGAGGTGTGGCAGGTGCGGGGGCCGACGTGGCTGCCGGTGACGGCCAGCGGCAGGAAAAGGGCGGCGTCGTGCTGGATGCGCAAGCGCTCCAGCGCATCGTTCGAATCTGACAGCCAGACGCGCTGGACGCGCTGCATGATGCCGAAGTCGATGCGCCCGCCGCCCGAGGCGCAGCTTTCGATTTCCACTTGCGGGAACGCGGCGCGCAGGTGGTCGAGCAGATCGTAGGTGCCGCGCGTCTGGGCGGCGTCGGGCATCGGCAGGACGCGGTTGTGGTCCCATTTGATGTAGTCGATGTCATGCGCCGACAGGATCGCGCCGATCCGCTCGAAGAGGTTGTCGCGCACTTCCGGGTTGGCCATGTCGAGGACCTGCTGGTGACGGCCGGGGATCTGGTCCTCGGGCCCCAGCGCCCAGTCGGGATGGGTGCGGAACGTGTCGCTGTCGGGGTTGATCATCTCGGGCTCGAACCAGATGCCGAAAGTCATGCCCTGGTCCCTGACATGGGTAATCAAGGGGTCCAGTCCTTCCGGATACTTGCGCGGATCAACTTCCCAGTCGGCCAGCGCGCTGGTGTCGTCGTCGCGGCGTCCGAACCAGCCGTCGTCCAGCACGAACCGCTCTGCGCCAAGGGCGGCGGCGCGGCTGGCGATGTCTTTCAGCACGTCGATCCTGTGATCGAAATAGACCGCTTCCCAGCAGTTGTAATGCACCGGGCGCGGGCGGCCGGGCTTCGGCCAGGTCACGACCCGGTCGCGCAGGTGGCGCTGGAAAGCGACGGCACAGCCGTTCAGCCCGTCGCCCGAGTAGACGGCGTGAAGCGTGCCGGTCTGGAACTCGGTCCGGGGCGCGGTCTCGATGCCCGTGGCGTGGCCGAACTGGACTTGCCGGCGGCCGTCGGGCAGTTCCTCGGCCACCATCCGGTGACCGCCCGACCAGCCGTAATGGAAGGCATAGGCCTCACCGCGTGTATTGGTGGCGCCCCGGCAGGGGACGATCAGGCCGGGGAAATGCTCGTGCCCGGTGCGCCCGATGCGGCTTTCGCGCTGGCGGATGCCGGGGGACCAGGGCGTGCGGTTCGGCTGGAACTCGCCGCACCAGCGGCCCGAGACGTCGATCATCTCGTCCGAAAGCTGCGGCGCCGGGAAGACCGGGGCGGAAAGCCAGTGCAGATGCACCGGACGCGCGGCGGTCAGCGTGGCGCCGGCCGAGATGACATGCGTCGCCGGGTCGATGGCGAAATCCGCCGTATAGGTCAGAAGTCCGTCCTGGTCGCGGCAGATCAGGGTCAGGCCGTCGTCGCGCGTCTCTGCGCGGTCAAGGCGGAACGTCGGAAAAAGCGCGGCGCCGTCCCCGTCGCGCAGGACCAGCCCCGGCTGGCCGGGAAAGCTGCGCGTGGCCTCGGGGCAGATCGAAACCTCGGGGTTCCGGTCCAGCATGCCCCCGGTCACGTCGATCGCGTGGGCCGCACTGAGCGTCGCCGGATCCTCGTCGTCCGGCAGGCGCGCGCCCCAGTAGACGACCTCGGCCAGCCTGTCCTCGCGGCATCCGAGGACGAGGGTCTGTCGGTCGTCGTCCAGACGCCAGCTTCGGATCATTTGACGGCGCCCAGCGTCAGGCCGGCGATGAAGTGTTTCTGCATCAGGAAGAACATCAGGACCGGCGGGATCGCGGCCATCAGCGAGGCGGCGGACACGAGGTGCCAGTTGTTGACGAACTGCCCGTTCAGCGCGCGCACGCCCGCGGTGATCGGCTTGGCGCTTTCACCCTGCGTCAGGACGTTGGCCCAGAAGAAGTCGTTCCAGACGAAGGTGAAAATCAGCACGGCAAGCGCGGCGATGGCCGGGCGCACAAGCGGCAGGATGACGTACCAGAAGATCTTCCATTCCGCGACGCCCTCGATCCGCGCGGATTCGACCAGATCGAACGGCAGCGCCTTGATGAAGTTTCGCATGAAAAGCGTGCAGAACCCGGTCTGGAACGCCGCATGGAACAGGAACTGGCCCGCGATGGTGTCGTATAGGCCGGTCTGGACGGACATGTCCCGCACCGGAACCATCAGGATCTGGAAGGGGATGAAGTTGCCTGCCACGAAGAGGAAGAACAGCGGCACCGCGACCCGGAAACGGTAGATCGCCAGCGCATAGCCCGCAAGGCAGGCCAGTGCGACCGAGATCAGCATGGACGGCACCGTGATCAGCACCGAGTTCAGCATGTAGGTCGCCGCCTCGGACTGGGTGAAGACCGCAAGGTAGTTGTCGATCATGTTGAATTCGCTCGGCCAGCCGAAGATGTTGCCCGAGTTGATGTCTTTTGCCCCCCGGATCGAGGTGGCGAATATCGCAAGAAGCGGCAAAAGCCAGATGAACAGCGCAAACGGCAGGAATGCCTGATAGCCGGCACGGGCCGCGGCGCCGGATTTCTCGATCGGTCTCGGGAACATCGTTCAGTCCTCCATGTCCGGCCGGGGGGCCAGGGTCGCCTGAAGTTTCTTCGTCAGACTGCCGCGCACGATGTCATAGGAGACCACGACGCGGTGCCTCAGTTCGTCCTCTGGCACGTCCTCGGGAAGCCGTATCCACGACCTGTGAAAGTAGGGCGCCCTTGTGCCGACACCGGCCTCGATCAGCATGGTTGCCGTTTCGGTGTCGGGCGTCTTTACCGACACGCCGGGATCGACCGCGCCGATGCAGGCGAACATCTTGCCGCCGACCTTCCAGGCGTCGTGGCCGCCGCCCCAGGGGTCCGATTTCCCGGCCCCCGGCAGGCCGGAGCAGATCGTATCGAGGCGGCTGCGAAGCGGCGGCATCACCGGCTGCCTTTTTCGTCCTGGTACATCCGCCACAGGAAGTACGAGATGTAGACCAGCATGATCAGGAACAGGACGGTGGCGACGGCCGAGCCGTAGCCATAGCGCTCGCCGTATTCCGAGATCGCGACCTCGTACATGTAGTAGGCCAGCACGTTGGTGGACCCGAAGGGACCGCCCTGGGTCATGATCGCGATCATGTCGAAGGACCGAAGCGCCCCGATCACGGTGACGACCACGGCGATGAATGTGGCGGGGCGCAACTGGGGCAGCACCACGTGCCACAGCATCTTCCAGCCCTTCGCGCCATCCAGCCGCGCCGCCTCGATCTGGTCGGCGGCGACGTTGTTGAGGCCCGTGAGGTAGAGGATCATGCAATAGGCGATCTGCGGCCAGAGACCGGCGAAGATGATGCCGTAGGTGGCGTATTCGGGGCTGGACAGGATGTCGGGCACCGGGCGGTCGCATTTGAAGGTGGTGTTGCCCAGGATGTTCGTCGTCTCTTCGCAGAAGATGGCCTGCCAGATGCTGCCGACGACGCCGAAATCGGGGTTGTAGAACCAGCCGAAGATCAGGCCGACGACGACTTGGGAGATGACGAAGGGGAAGAAGAACATCGACTTGTAGAACCGCATTCCCGTCACGGTCTGGTTCAGGAACAGCGCGATGAACAGGCCCGCCGGCACCGCCAGCATGTAAAGCACCAGCCACAGCACGTTGTTCTTCAGCGACATCCAGAAATTCGGATCGCTCCACAGCTTCACGTAATTGCCGAAGCCGATCCATTCGGCGGTCGAGGTTCCGTCGGCGCGATACAGCCCGTTCCACTCGTAGAAGCTGAGCGAGATCGATTCGAAGATCGGAATGACGACGTAGATGCTGAAGAAGATCAGCGCCGGGGCCAGGAAGAACCAGGGCGCTACCGCCAGCTTGTTCCTGCGCATCCAGCCGGCGCGCTTGGGCACATTGGTGTCAGGCAGTGTCGCGTGGCTCATCGTCTCCTCCCCGAGAAAATGAAATGCCCGCGGCGCGTGTCGCGCCGCGGGGTAGGTGTGAGGGGTCTACTTGTAGACCTCGGCGGCCACCTCATCGAGGCGCTGCAACACTTCCATCTTGGTCGAGGGGTCCAGCATGAACCGCTGGAAGCCTTCCATGCCCGCCTTCGCCATCTCGGCCGGGGCGTCGCGGTCGTAGAACTGCGCGATGCCGGTTGCCGAGTTCAGAAGCTCGAAGCCCTGCTGGATGAACTTGTTGTCGGCGATGTCGGCTTTCGAGTTGATCGGAAGCTGGCCGATGGTCTCGTTCCACTCGGTCTGGATGTCGGGCCGCGCGACGAAGGCCAGGAACTTCTTGGCGTCTTCCTTGTTCTTCGCGTTGACCGGGATGAAGAAGGCGTCGGCCGGCGCTTCTTCGGCCTGCGGAACCGAAGCGTCGATCGTCGGGAACGGGAAGAAGTCGATCTGGTCTTCGGTCAGTCCGGCGTTCTTGAAGCCGTCGACGGCGAAGTTGCCCATCACGTACATCGCCGCGTCGCCGTTGGCGAAGGGGGCGATGGCGTCCTGCCAGCTCATCGAGGCGTGGTTGTCGACGAAGCCGCACTCGTTGATCAGCTGTTCCCAGTTGTCGAAGGTCTGCACGATGCGGGGATCGGTGTACTTGATCTCGCCGGCGGTCAGCGCGTTGTGCACGTCATAGCCGTTGGTGCGCAGGTTGATGTAGTCGAAGACACCGGCGGCGGTCCAAAGGAACTTGGTGCCGATGGTGAACGGCGTGACGCCGTTTTCCTTCATCGTGCCGCAGGCGGCCAGCAACTCGTCCCAGGTCTGGGGCTCTTCCAGCTCCAGCAGGTCGAAGATGTCTTTCCGATAGTAGATGCCCCACTGGTAGTAGGAGTAGGGCACGCCCCAGATCTTGCCGTCGCGCGACATCGTCGCCTTGATCGCGGCCAGGTCCTCGTTGAAGCCGTTCTCGGCCCAGACGTCGTCGACCGGCTCGAACAGGCCGGCGTCCACGAAGGGCGCCATGCGGTTGCCGGGGTACCAGGACGTCACGTCGGGCGCATCGGCCGTCAGGAAGTTCCGGATCGCGGTCTTGTGCGCTTCGCGGTCGTTGTTGTTGACGATCACGTTGATGTCGGGGTTCTCGGCCTTGAATTTCGCGACGGCGGTGTCGAAGGCTTCCTTCGGGCCCGGGTTCAGGTCGTCGAAGTTGATGACGAGATCGCGCGCGAAGGCGCCGGACGTCATCAGGGCGCCCGCCGCAGCCGCGGCCAGCGTCAGTTTGAATGTGCGGAACATGGTGTCCTCCCAATTGGTTCCTATGTGAGAAAGTTCCATTATTTGGAACCGCGTCTCAACTATTGAAACTATGCGGAAGGTTTGCTAACGTGTCAACACCTCAATCCGCGGGGAGGGCGGATGTGAACCTTGAAGCTAGAAGCGATGGAACCGTAGGCAAGGCGCTGGATCTGCTTGATCTGGTGGCGCGCGCGCCGTCGCCCTTGCGCTTTTCCGACATCCAGGCCCAAAGCCCGCATCCCAAGGCCACGCTGCACCGGCTTCTGCAAACGCTGGTCAGCCAGGGCATGCTGTCCTATGACACTGAATCGCATACCTATTCGCTGGGTCTGAGGCTGGTTCAGTTCGCGCACCGCGCCTGGTCCCAAAGTTCGCTCGCGCCCCACGCCCGGCCCTTTGTCGACGCGCTGGCGCGCCGGACGGGCGAGACGGTTCACCTGGCGCAGATGGTCTCGGGCCAGGTGCTTTACATCGACAAGCGCAATGCGCGCGATCCGGTCGAGATGTTCAGCCAGGCCGGCAAGATCGGGCCGGGCTATTGCACCGGGGTCGGTAAGGCGATTCTCGCCTTCATGGGCGAAGCCGAGCGGGACCTGGCCATCGCGCAGCAAAGTTTCCACCGGTACACGCCGCACACGCTGACCACCCGCGCGGCGCTGTCGGCCGACCTGAAAGAAATCCACGACGCCGGAATCGCCTTCGACCGCGAAGAGCACGAGCCGGGCATCATCTGCATCGCGGCCCCGATCCTGACGTGCCGCGGCAATGTCCTGGGCGCGCTGTCCGTGACCACGACGACGGCGCGGCACAAGTTGGGCGAACTGCTCGACTGGAAGCCCGCGCTGCAATCCACCGCCAATGAAATAGCGAAAGCCGCCGAAGCCTGGCGCTTTCCTGCACAGGCATCCTGAAGGAGGAGAAGCGAATGTCCGGAGTAACGCTGGAGAAGGCCGTCAAGCGATACGGGGATGTCCAGGTCATCCACGGTGTGGACCTTGAAATCGCGGATGGAGAATTCTGCGTCTTCGTGGGGCCGTCGGGATGCGGCAAGTCCACGCTTCTGCGCATGATCGCGGGCCTGGAAGAGACCTCGGACGGCAAGATCAGCATCGGCAGCCGGGAAGTGACCCACGTCGACCCCGCCGAGCGGGGCGTCGCGATGGTGTTCCAGACCTACGCGCTTTATCCGCACATGACGGTGGAAGAGAACATGGGCTTCGGCCTGCGGATGAACGGGCACCCCAAGGACGAGATCCAGCGCAAGGTCTCCGAGGCCAGCCGGGTCCTGAAACTGGACGATTACCTCAAGCGCAAGCCCGCCGCGCTGTCCGGCGGCCAGCGTCAGCGCGTCGCCATCGGCCGCGCCATCGTGCGCGGACCCGAGGTGTTCCTGTTCGACGAACCGCTGTCGAACCTCGACGCCGAGTTGCGCGTCGACATGCGGGTCGAGATCGCGCGGCTTCACAACGAGATCGGGTCGACGATGGTCTACGTCACCCACGACCGGGTCGAGGCGATGACGCTGGCCGACAAGATCGTCGTGCTGCGGGCCGGCCGGATCGAGCAGGTCGGCGCACCGATGGAGCTGTACCGCGATCCCGCCAACAAGTTCGTCGCGGGTTTCATCGGCTCGCCGTCGATGAATTTCCTGAAGGGCAGGGTGGTCGAAGGCGGTGTCGAGGTTCCGGGCCTTGGCGGCGAGGTGATTGCTACCGGTGTCGCGCTTCCCGCCGCGGGCAGCGACGTGACCGTCGGCATCCGTCCGCAGGAGGTGACGCTGTCGGTCGCGCCCTCGCCGATCCGGGTCGACATCACCGAACAGCTTGGCGGCGTCGCCTACGAATATCTCAGCACGCCGACGGGCGAGCCCTTCGTGGCCGAAAGCAAGGGCGATGACGCGATCGCGTCCGGAACCGAGGTGAAGGTCGGCTACGACGCCGCGCGCGTGATGTTCTTCGACGCGAAGTCCGAAGCGCGCCTGCGCTGACGAACCGGCCGCGCCGATCGGCGCGGCGCCCCCGTGTGTGCGCGTCGCCGCCGCCGGCTTCGGTCGCCGGCGGGGTTGGATAATGCCCAAAAAACATGGTCTCTCACCTTGACGGCAGGGCGAAAGCCTTTTTACGCTTAGTTTGCGCGCGCAAAAATTTGGAGGACCTGTGTCGAGAATTCGAAACATGGAGGAGTTCGCCCAGGTCAGCGGGATTTCCCGCCCGACGATCTCGAAGTATTTCAACGATCCCGGCAGCGTGCGCGCATCGACACGGGCGCGGATCGAGAAGGCGCTGGCGAAGCACGACTACCGCCCGAACATCTATGCGATGAACCAGAACCGGCGTTTGACCAAGAACGTCGGTATCGTCGTGCCCTATCTGGCGGATCCCTTCTTCGCCGAGATCGCCCGCATGATCGAGCGCCGCTGCATCGAGCAGGGCTATTCGCCCAGCCTGTTCAGCGCCCACGGCGAGCAGGACATCGAGATCGAGATCCTTGACACGCTGCGCTCGCTCAAGCCCGCGGGCGTGCTGCTGGCGCCGCTGGGCCGTGGGTCCGACAAGGCCGAGATCGAGAGGTTCTGCCGGGATGTGCCGACGGTCCTTTTCGACAGTAATATCGAGGGGTTGGGAGAGGCGTTCATCGGATCGGACAATGCCAGTTTCGTGGACCAGACCGTGGAATACCTGGCCCGGTCGGGCGAACCGCCGGTGTTCTTCGAAATGCGCTATCCGGCCAACCCGAACGCCAACAAGCGCCGCATCGCCTATCTGTCCAAGATGGAGGCCCTGGGCATCGAGCCCCACGTCATCAGCGTCGAGGGGCACGGCTGGGCCTTCGAGGAGATCGGCCGCGCCGGCGGGCTTCGCGTGCTGGAGGAGAAAAGCCTTCCCACGAACACCGTCCTGTGCAGCAACGACCGTCTTGCCATCGGTTTCCTGTCGGCCTGTTGCGAGCTGGGGCTGCGCGTCGGCCGCGACCCGGGGTGTGCCCTGCGGGTGGCCTCGCACGACGACCATCCCTTCTCGCGTTTCACATGCCCGCCGCTGACCACGGCCGCCCACGACTACGAGGCGGTGTCCAGGAATGCGACCGACACGCTTTTCCGCCTTATGGAGGCGGGCGGAAGCTTCGATCACCGCCCCGAAACCCTGCATCCCGCGCGCCTTGTCATGCGGAGTTCTGCATGAGAAAATTTAACGCGCGCAAAAATAATTCTTGACGCGCGGTAATAGAATCGCGTTGTTTGGTCGCGGGTACACTTTGGCATCTAGGGAGGAATCTGATGCACCTGAGAACCGCACTTCATGCGGCTACTGCCCTTGTCCTCGTGGCAGGCGCAGCGTCCGCTGAAACCATCACCATCGCGACAGTCAACAACGGCGACATGATCCGTATGCAGGGTTATACGGATGACTTCACCGCCAAGACCGGGCACACCGTCGAGTGGGTCACGCTGGAAGAGAACGTTCTTCGCCAGCGCGTGACGACCGACATCACCACCAAGGGCGGTCAGTTCGACATCATGACCATCGGCATGTACGAAACCCCGATCTGGGGTGCGAACGGCTGGCTGGTCCCGCTGGACGATCTGTCGGCGGAATACGACGTCGATGACATCCTGCCCGCCATGCGCGGCGGCCTGAGCCACGACGGCACGCTTTATGCCGCGCCGTTCTATGGCGAAAGCTCGATGGTCATGTACCGCACCGACCTGATGGAAGCTGCCGGCCTGGAAATGCCGGAAGCGCCGACCTGGGAATTCATCCGCGAAGCAGCGGCCGCGATGACCGATCGCGACAACGACATCAACGGCATCTGCCTTCGCGGCAAGGCCGGCTGGGGTGAAGGCGGCGCTTTCATCACCGCGACGTCGAACTCGTTCGGCGCGCGCTGGTTCGACATGGACTGGAACGCCCAGTTCGACACGCAGCCCTGGAAGGACACGCTTGAGTTCTTCGTCGGCATGATGAACGAGTCGGGACCGGCAGGCTATGCCACGAACGGCTTCAACGAAAACCTGTCGCTCTTCCAGCAAGGCAAGTGCGGCATGTGGATCGACGCGACCGTCGCGGCGTCCTTCGTGACCAACCCGAACGACTCGACCGTGGCCGACAGCGTCGGCTTCGCCCTTGCGCCGGACAATGGCCTGGGCAAGCGTTCGAACTGGCTGTGGGCCTGGGCCCTCGGCATCCCGGCGGGCACCGCGAAGGAAGATGCGGCCAAGCAGTTCATCGAGTGGGCGACCTCGAAGGAATACATCGAGCTTGTCGCAGCGAAAGAAGGCTGGGCCAACGTGCCTCCGGGTGCGCGGATCTCGCTCTACGAGAATCCGAACTACCAGGACGTTCCTTTCGCAAAGATGACGCTTGAATCGATCCTGTCGGCCGATCCGACCGACTCGACCGTCGAACCCAGTCCCTACGTTGGCATCCAGTTCGCGGCCATCCCCGAGTTTGCGGGTATCGCGACCGAGGTCAGCCAGGAGTTCTCGGCAGTCTATGCCGGACAGCAGACCGTTGATGAAGCACTGGCCAAGGCTCAGGCGATCACCAACGACGCAATGGAAGCAGCGGGCTACCGCTAAGCTTTCCTCCCAGGACCGGAAGGCGGCACGCTGTCGCCTTCCGGCTCTCGGCAAACTCACTTTTTCGGTAATTTCCCAGTAAAGTCGGTACGAACCGGGCCACCTGTGCCCGATCGCAGAGGATTTGCGTCATGGCGACCCAACACTCCCGATCCGCAGCCCGCTTGATGATGGCCCCGGCGGTCGTCCTGCTCCTCGGCTGGATGCTGGTCCCTCTCACGATGACCCTCTGGTTCTCATTCCGCCGCTTCCTGCCGAACCGCCCCGACATCGAACCGGGCTGGGTCGGCTTCGAGAACTACGTGCGCTTCGTGACGTCCAGCTCCTTCTGGCCCAGCGTTCAGACCACCCTTGTCATCGTCGGCGGCGTTCTTCTGATAACAATCGTCTTCGGTGTCCTGCTGGCGCTGCTGCTGGACCAGCCGATGTGGGGACAGGGCGTCGTCCGCATCCTGGTGATCGCACCGTTCTTCGTCATGCCCACCGTGTCGGCGCTGGTCTGGAAGAACATCTTCATGGATCCGATCAACGGCCTTCTCGCACATCTCTGGCGCGCCTTCGGCGCCGAGCCGGTCGTGTGGCTGAGCGATGCGCCCCTTTTCTCGATCATCCTGATCGTGTCGTGGCAATGGCTGCCCTTCGCGACGCTGATCCTTCTGACGGCCATCCAGTCGCTGGACAGCGAACAGCTGGAGGCCGCCGAGATGGATGGCGCGCCGCCGCTGTCGCGTTTCGTCTACATCATCCTGCCGCACCTCAGCCGGGCGATCACCATCGTGATCCTGATCCAGACGATCTTCCTGTTGTCGGTTTTCGCCGAAATCTTCGTGACCACCGGCGGCGCCTTCGGAACCCGGACCCTGACGTACCTGATCTTCCAGCGCGTGCTGGAAAGCCAGAACGTGGGCCTTGGATCGGCGGGCGGCGTATATGCAATCATTCTCGCCAACATCGTTGCCATCTTCCTGATGCGCATCGTCGGCAAGAACCTGGACGCGTGAGGAGATAGAACCATGGCCCGCGCAGTCACCACGCAACGCAAGACGATAAATACCGCCATCGCCTGGGGGATTGGCCTGCTGATCTTCTTCCCGATCCTCTGGACGATCCTGACCAGCTTCAAGACCGAGGCCCAGGCCATCAACGACCCGCCGCTCTTCCTGTTCTTCGACTGGACGCTCGAGAATTACGCGGTGGTGCAGGAACGCTCGGACTACATGCGGTTCCTCTGGAACTCGGTGATCATCGCGGGCGGATCGACCATTCTCGGCATCATCATCGCGGTGCCGGCGGCCTGGTCGATGGCCTTCGTGCCCTCGGTGCGCACCAAGGACATCCTTCTTTGGATGCTGTCGACCAAGATGCTTCCCGCGGTCGGCGTCCTCTATCCGATCTACCTGATGTTCATCAAACTCGGGCTTCTGGACACAAGGACCGGGCTGGTCGTCGTGATGATGCTGATCAACCTGCCGATCATCGTCTGGATGCTTTACACCTACTTCCGCGAGATTCCTGGGGAAATCCTGGAAGCCGCGCGGATGGACGGCGCGTCGCTGAGGGAAGAGATCATCTACGTTCTGACGCCGATGGCTATCCCCGGCATCGCTTCGACACTTCTACTGAACTTCATCCTTGCCTGGAACGAAGCCTTCTGGACGCTGAACCTGACGGCTGCCAAGGCGGCTCCGCTGACGGCGTTCATCGCAAGCTATTCCAGCCCCGAGGGCCTCTTCTATGCCAAGCTCAGCGCGGCTTCGACAATGGCGATTGCGCCCATCCTGATCCTTGGATGGTTCAGCCAGAAACAACTGGTGCGCGGCCTCACCTTCGGCGCGGTCAAATAAGGAACGGACCAATGGGAAAGATAACGCTCGAAAAAGTCACCAAGAGCTTCGGCGAAGTTCAGGTTATCCCCCCGCTGGACCTGACCATCGAGGACGGTGAATTCACCGTGTTCGTCGGTCCCTCCGGCTGCGGCAAGTCGACCCTTCTGCGCCTGATCGCGGGCCTGGAGGACATGACTTCGGGGACGATCAGCATCGACGGCAAGGACGCCACCAACATACCGCCGGCCAAGCGCGGCCTGGCCATGGTGTTCCAGTCATATGCGCTTTACCCGCACATGAGCGTTCGCAAGAACATCGCCTTCCCGATGCGGATGGCCAAGGTTCCGGAAGACGAACAGAAGCGGCGCATCGACCAGGCGGCCGCCGCGCTGAACCTGACCGACTATCTGGACCGCCGCCCCGGGCAGCTGTCCGGCGGCCAGCGCCAGCGCGTCGCCATCGGCCGCGCCATCGTCCGCGAACCGGCGGCGTTCCTCTTCGACGAGCCATTGTCGAACCTCGACGCGGCGCTGCGGGTGGGCATGCGGCTGGAAATCAGCGAACTGCACAAGCGCCTTGCGACCACGATGATCTACGTCACCCACGACCAGGTCGAGGCGATGACGATGGCCGACAAGATCGTCGTCCTGCGCGCCGGCAATATCGAACAGGTCGGCTCGCCGCTGGAACTGTACCGCGCGCCGCGCAACATCTTCGTCGCGGGCTTCATCGGCTCGCCCCGGATGAACTTCATGGAAGGCGCCGAGGCGAAGGCCCGCGATGCCCATACGATCGGCATCCGGCCCGAGCACATCGACGTGACCGAAGACGGGCCGTGGACGGGACGGGTCGGCGTTGCCGAACACCTTGGCTCGGACACGTTCTTTCACATCCAGGACACCGGTCTTGCCGACGTCATCACCGTCCGCGCGCCGGGCGAGATTGACCTCAGACACGGCGACACGATTCATCTGACGCCGCGCGAGGATCAAGTTCATCGTTTCGACAAGGCGGGGCTTCGGATCGCATGAAGCGACTTGACGGGAAGGCGGCGCTGATCACCGGTGCCGCCCGCGGAATCGGCCGGGAATTCGCCGAGGCCTATGTCCGCGAAGGCGCGCGTGTCGCCATCGCCGACATCGCCATCGACCGCGCGCGCCAGACGGCAGCCGAGATCGGCGAGGCCGCGATCGCGGTCGAGATGGACGTGACGAAACAGGAAAGCATCGACGCGGCGGTGGCCGAAACGGTCAAGGCCCTTGGCGGCATCGACATCCTGATCAACAACGCAGCGCTGTTCACGGCGGCCCCGATCGTCGAGATCGACCGCAAGGACTTCCAGCGCGTCTTCGACATCAACGTGGGCGGCACGCTGTTCACGCTTCAGGCCGTCGCGCGGCACATGATCGAGCGCGGCAGGGGCGGCAAGATCATCAACATGGCCAGCCAGGCGGGCCGCCGCGGCGAGCCGCTGGTCGCGGTCTACTGCGCGACGAAAGCCGCGGTGATCTCGCTTACGCAGTCGGCCGGGCTGAACCTGATCGCGCACGGCATCAACGTGAACGCGATTTCACCGGGTGTCGTCGACGGCGAACACTGGGACGGCGTCGATGCCTTCTTCGCGAAATACGAGGGCAAGGCGCCCGGCCAGAAGAAGAAAGAGGTCGGCGAATCCGTGCCTTTCGGACGGATGGGCACGGCCGCGGATCTTGCGGGCATGGCGGTCTTCCTTGCGTCGGCCGAGGCCGACTACATCGTCGCGCAATGCTACAACGTGGATGGCGGCCAATGGATGAGCTGATACCGCTTCGCGACGCCAACCTGGGCCGGCTGCCCGAAGGCGTCCGCGTGCCCCTTTACGACCGCGGCGCGCTGACGCCCGGCATCGTTCATGTCGGGCTGGGCAACTTCCACCGCGCGCATCAGGCCTGGTACCTGCAACAGCTGATGAACCAGGGGTTGGCGCACGACTGGGCGATCATCGGCGCGGGCGTCCGCCCCGGCGATGCCGACCAGCGCGCCAGGCTTCTGGCGCAGGATTGCCTTACCACGCTGATCAGCCTGGACCCCGAAGGCACCAGCGCCGAGGTCATCGGCCCCATGATCGACTTCGTTCCGGTGGAAGACGGCAACGCCGCGCTTGTCGCCGCGATGGCCGACCCCGCCATCCGCATCGTGTCGATGACCGTCACCGAGGGCGGGTATTATTCCGACGGCAAGGGCGGCTTCGACGCCGATCATCCCGATATCCGGCACGACGCCGAGAACCCCGACGCACCCCGCACCGTCTTCGGGGCGATGGTCGCGGCCCTGCGCCGCCGGCGCGAGACCGGGGCAGGGCCCTTCACCGGGCTTTCCTGCGACAACCTTCAGGGCAACGGCGCCGTGCTGCGACGCGCGGTCGTTTCCCTGGCGCGGCTGTCCGATCCGGCGCTGGCCGACTGGATCGGCGACAACTGCACCTTCCCCAATTCCATGGTCGACTGCATCGTTCCCGCCACCGGGGCCAAGGAGATGGCGCTGGCGCGGTCCTTCGGGATCGACGACGCCGCGCCGGTCACGCACGAGACCTTCCGGCACTGGGTGATCGAAGACGATTTCTGCGCCGGACGCCCCGATTTCGACCGTGCCGGGGCGACGTTCTCGGACCGGGTGCACGATTTCGAGGCTATGAAGCTGCGCATCCTGAACGCGGGGCACCAGCTTCTTGCCAACGCGGGCGAGCTTCTGTCGGTCGGAACCATCGCCGACTGCATGGCGCATCCCGCGATCCGCGCGTTCTTCCACAAGGTTCAGATGGAAGAAATCGTCCCGCAGGTGAAACCCGTGCCGGACTTCACCCCGTCGGATTACGTCGCCCTTGTCGAGCGCCGTTTCTCGAACGGCAAGATCGTCGATACCACGCGGCGGGTGGCCTTTGACGGGTCGTCGCGGCATCCGGGCTTCATCCTGCCGATGGTCTCGGAACGGCTGGCGGCGGGCCACGACGTCAGCGGCCTTGCGCTTGCCGAGGCGCTGTGGGCGCGGATGTGCACGGGCGTGCGCGAAGACGGGACCGTGATCGAGCCAAACGATCCCAAGTGGGACCAGCTGAGGACCGCCGCCGATGCCGCGCGTTCGAGGCCGGCGGCATGGCTGGAGCAAAAGGGCATCTACGGGGCGCTGGCCGATGACGCGCGCTTCGCTGGGGCCTTCGCGGCATGGCTGGAAAAGCTGTCCGCGGACGGCACGGAAGCTGTCCTGGAATCCTACGCCTCTGCGTGATCGGGTGGACGTCGCCCGCGCGGGCCGGTTTGCCTAGCCCGCGTAGCCGAACATCCGCGGCAGCCACAGCACCAGGCCCGGAAACAGGACCAGGCTCAGAAGCGCAAGCAGCAGCGCGGCCAGGAACAGCCAGATCTCGCGGATGATCTCGGCCAGCGGAATCCGCGTCACCGCGTTCAGCACGAACAAAAGGATTCCGTAGGGCGGCGTGATCAGGCCGATCATGCAGTTCACCACGGCGACCACTCCGAAATGGACCAGGTCGATTCCCAGTTCGCGGCAGGTCGGCAGGAACAGGGGGATGATCACCAGGATGATCGTCGTCGCATCCAGCACGCAGCCCAGCAGCAGCAGCAGCACCATGACGCCCAGAAGGAACATCAGCGGATCGATGTCCAGACCGACAAGGCGCTCGGCCAGGAGGCTGGGAATGTTCTCGGACGCGACGACATAGTTCAGGATCAGCGCGCCGCCGATCACCAGGCCGACCGCCGCCGAGGATCGCGCGCTTTCGACCAGTATTCCATAGAGCGCCCGGAAACTGAGTGCCCGGTAGAAGAAGGCGGCCAGCAGCAACGCATAGAACGCCGCCACCGCCGCGGCTTCGGTCGGGGTCGTGACGCCGCCGTAGATGCCGTAAAGCAGGATCGCCGGCATCAGGAGCGCGGGAAAGGCGTTCGCGGTGCGGCGCGGCAGTTCCGACAGCGGCACCGGCTCTTCCAGGGCGAACCCCCGGCGGTGCGACAGCACCGTGTTCATGGCCATCAGTACCGCGCCCATCAGAAGGCCGGGGATGATGCCGCCCAGGAACAGGTAGCCGATCGAGGTGTTCGATACCAACGCGTACAGCACCATCGGGATCGAGGGCGGGATGATCGGGCCGATCGTGGCCGAGGCCGCGGTGATGGCCGCCGCATAGCCGCGGGTGTAGTGGCCGCTTTTCGTCATCATCTCGATGATGATCTTGCCGATGCCCGCGGCATCCGCGACGGCCGAGCCCGACATGCCCGAGAAGATCAGCGAGGCGACGACGTTGACATGGCCAAGCCCGCCCCGGAACCGGCCCACCAGCGCGACGCAGAACCCAAGCAGCCGGTCGCTGATCGTGCCCGCGTTCATGATGTTGGCCGCCACGATGAACAGCGGCACCGCCAAGAGGATGAAGCTTTGATACAGCCCGTCCATCAGGACCTTGCCGATGATGCCGACGCCTTGTCCCGCCACGGCCACATAGGCGATCGAGGCGACCATGATCGCATAGGCGATCGGCATGCCGATCCCGGCCAGGAAGAACAGCGTGCCGATGCAGATCAGGAATTCGACGCTCATTTCGGCGTCTGTCCCGGAAGGACATGCTCGGGTTCCTCGACCCCGAACCGGATCGCGCGATAGACCGCCCAGGCATAGCGCAGCGCGACCGCGACCAGGAAGAAGATGTAGATCGAATAGACGTCGCGCATCCGGATCCAGTCTCCGAACACGGCCGACAGCGTCGCGGTCTTTTTCAGCCGCAGGATATGGAATTTCGCCAGGGTCGGCTCGACCGACAGGATCAGCGCCACGCAGATCGCAAGGCCCGAGATGACGATGAACCAGCGCCGGACCGGCGCACGCACGGCGTGGAAAAGGATATCGAAGGTCACGTGATCCTGCGCGCGGACGACGAAGGCATTGCCCCAGAACACCAGCCAGATCCACATCAGCAGGCAGAATTCCAGCGTCCAGCCGTATAGCGACGGGTCGAGGATCGGGAACCGTTCGGGCAGCCATTCAAGCCGGGCGGAATAGCGCACCACGATCTGAAGGATGAATGTCAGGAACATCGTCGCCATCATCGCGGCCGCAACCGCTTGGGCAAAATGCGCCGAGGCAGCCTGCAGGCGTCTCATCCGAAAGTCCCCGTTACGGCCGTTTCAAGCCGGTCAAACGTCGGGGGAAGGACGGAGCGATCCGTCCTTCCTCTTGCTTCTCGTCAGGCGCGTCAGTTACCCAGCGCGTTGATCTTTTCCAGGAGACCCTCAGGCCAGCTTGCCGCCAGATCCGAGCCGGCGTACTGCGCCTGAACGTGCTCGCGGAACGCGTTGAGGTCGGGCTCGTAGACATCCAGCCCCTGCTCGGTCAGGAAAGAGACGAGTTCGGCCTCTTTCTGCAGCTGCTTCTGGCGGCCGCTTTCCGCGGCTTCCACGGCGGCGGACTGGACGATCGCCTGCTGCTCGGGCGTCAGTTCGTCCCAGACGGCCTTCGAGAACGCGACATAGTTCAGGTCGACCAGGTGCGACGTCAGCGCGATCTGGTTGGTGACCTCGTAGAACTTGGCGTCGACCACGGTCGGCAGCGGGTTGTCCTGGCCATCGACCGATCCGGTCTGCAGCGCCGTGTAGATCTCGGTAAAGGCCATCGGCGTCGGGTTCGCGCCAAGTGCCTTGCCCAGGAACTGCCAGGCATCCGTGCCGGGCATCCGGAGGTTCACGCCGGCCAGATCCGCCGGCGTCATGACCGTCAGTTCGTCCTTGGTCTGGCGCAGGTTCACGTGGCGCTGGCCCAGGTACATCACGGCCAGCAGTTTCACGCCCAGCTCGTCCTCGACCTTCTGCTTGAACGGCTCCATCAGCGGATCGTTGAACACGGCGACCTGATGCGCGGCGCTCTGGTGCACGTATCCGGTCGCGAAGATCGAGAACTCGGGGAAGAACTGCGCCAGCTCCTGCGCCGAGGTGATCGACATTTCCAGATCGCCCGAGGCAATCGCCTCGAGTTCCGACCCCTGCGCGATCAGCGAGCCGTTGTAATGCGGCTGGTAGGCCGCGAATTCGGCGACGGCGGGCGCGAAGATCTCGGCCAGCGCGACCGACCGCTGGTCGGTCTCGGACGCCGGCGTCGACATGCGCAGCGTGATATCGGCGGCATAGGCCGGGACGGCAATAGCGGCGGCCCCCAGCGCCATCAGCGTGCGCCTTGTGAATTTCAGTAGCATTTGAACTCCTCCGTGTTTGGTTCGCGGCGCTTGGTCCGCTTGATTTTTCACCGGGCGCACCACCCGGCAAAACTCCTCCTAAAGCCCCAGGGCCCGTCTTTTCGCGCTGTCGATATGCGCCTGCATCGCCTGCACCGCGCCTTTGCAATCGCGGTTTCCGAGTGCCTCGAATATCGCAAGGTGTTCGTCGAGGACAGAGACAACCAGTTCGGGCAGCATCCGGGTATCGTTGTTGCGGATCAGCCGGATCTTGATGGCGTTGACCCGGTGGATATCCGAGATGATCGAGTTCTCCAGCGCGTCGATGATCTGGTCGTGGAACGCCCAGTCGGTATGCTGCGCGGTTTGCAGAACCTCGGGCGAGACCGCGGCGGCGGCCTTTTCGCGGATATCCCGGTGCTGCTTTTCCAGCCGCCTGATCTCTTCCATCGGGGCGTTCTTGCAGAACTCCGAAATCGCCTCGCCTTCGATGATGCTGCGAAGCTGGAAGGCGTTGCGCACCAGGTCCAGATCGATCGAGAGGATCTGCAGCCCGCGCTTCGGAACGGTCTTGATCAGGCCGTCGGCCTCCAGGCGGGGGATCATCTCGCGGATCGCGCCAAGCGGCATGCCGGTCAGCTCGACCAGTTCGCGTTGCGAAACCACCTGGCTGGGATTCAGATCGCGCGACAGCAGCTTTTCCGTGAAGTTGGAATAGGCGTAGTCACGCTGTCGAAGGGCCGCGCCGGATGTCATGCGATCTCTTCCGCAGCCCGGAACCTGTCGGAAATCGCGTCCCGCGCGCCGGCGCCAAGAGGACGCAGCGGGGCGCGCAGAGGCGCCCAGCCGGTGTTGCCGGTCAGTGTAACCATCGCGTGTTTCAGCGCGGGGATGACCGGACCGGATACGATCAGGTCCACTTCCGAACAAAGCGCGGCATCCTCGGCATGGGTGTCGAACAGCGCGCGCAGGCGCGCCGGAAACAGGTTGGCCATGCCGCAGATCGATCCGGCCGCGCCAAGCGGCAGGGCCATGTGCAGAAGGCGCTCGTCACCGACCAGGATCGGAACCTTGCCGGTTTCCAGAAGCGCGCGCGTGTTGTCCCATTGCCCGGCGCTGTCCTTGACCGCCATGACCCGTTCGGGAAACGCCGCCTTCAGCCGCAGGATCAGGTCGATCGACAGCGGAACCTGGGTGATCTGTGGGATGTGATACAGGATGAACCGGGCCGAGGGCTCGGCGGTCTCGAACAGCCGGACGTGCCAGTCGAAGAGGCCTTGGTCGTCCAGGTCCTTGAAATAGAAGGGGGGAAGAAGAAGGTATTGGGTTATCCCGAAGGAAACTCCCTGGCGCACCTGCGCGGCCACGTCCGCGACGGCCGAGCCGCAGAGGCCAAGCGTCATCACCTTGGCCGGAATGCCGCTGTCGCGCATCGCCTGGATGGCGTCCTGGCGTTCATCAAAGCCGATGGATGCGCCTTCCCCGGTGGTGCCGAACAGCGTGACGCCGTGGGGGCCGTTTTGCAGCATGTGGTTCGCATGCGCACAAAAGAGCGGCAGGTTCAGGCTGCCATCGCCGTGAAACGGCGTCAGCAGCGCAGTAGAGATACCGAACGGTTCGATGGCCGTCTCCGTCATTTCATGGGCTGAAAGCCCCCCAGATTCGGACACCAGATTACTGACTGCGCGTTGACTGTCAACGTAACATGTTACTAATGCTGTCAGGCAACCGCCCGTTACGAGGAAAGCAGATGCCATGAAGGGGATCGTTCCCAGCCTGAATACGCCCTTCGACGCCGAAGGTGCGCTTGACGATGCCTCGCTGCGGCGGCTGGTCGATCATACGGTTGCCGCGGGATGCGGCGGGATGCTTGGCCTTGCCGTCGCCGGAGAGCACGCGACGCTGACAAAGGCCGAGAAGGTCCGGTTCGTCGACGTGGTGACCGAGACCAACGCCGGGCGCATTCCGTTCATCGTCAGTGTCACCGCGCCCGATCCGGACGACAGCGCGGCTCTGGCGGCGGTGGCGTCCCGTTCGGGGGCGGCGGGGATTTGCGTGCAACTGCCCGCAGGCATGGACCGGACGCGAGCAACGGATTTCCTGCAGCGCCTGGCGGACGGCACACCGCTTCTGATGGTGCAGGACCTCGACTGGACGGGCGGCGGGCTGTCGGTCGACGACATCGTTTTCCTGTTCGGCGAGGTCCAGGCGTTTTCCTGGCTCAAGATCGAAACCCAGCAGGCCGGCCCGAAATACTCGGCGGTCCTGAAGGCGACCGGGGGCCGGCTGAACGTCTGCGGCGGCTGGGCCGTGACGCAACTGATGGACGCAATGGCGCGCGGCGTGCACGCTTTCATACCGACGGGCATGGAGCGGGTCTATGTCGCCATTCACAGGCTGCACGCGGCCGGGGATCTCGCGGCCGCGCGCACCCTTTTCGAACGTGTCCTGCCGATCCTGAATTTTTCGAACCAGCACGTCGATACAAGTATCCGGTTCTTCAAGGACCTCAGGCAGGCCGAGGGTCTTTTCGGCACGAACCTCTGCCGCACGCCGAGCGCAGAGTACGATCCGGTCCAGAAGGTCGAGGCCGGCCACGCGCTTGCCTCGGCGCTGGCCCTGATGCGCGAAATGACGCCCTAGACCGGGGCCGCGCGGCCTTCGCCAATCAGGCCGCCGCCGCTGCCGCGCGGCGTTCGCGGGCCAGCGTGCTCAGCCCGAAATCGTCCAGTATGGCATAAAGCGCGGGCAGCGCGAAAAGCACCACGATACCGGCATAGATCAGCCCGAACACCAGGCTGGCGACCAGCGGGATCAGGACCTGCGCCTGAAGGCTCGTCTCCAGCAGGATCGGGGTCAGCCCCGCCACCGTCGTCAGCGAGGTCAGGAAGATCGCCCTGAAGCGGGCCCGCGCCGCCGTCGACGCCGCCTCGGCCACGGTCGTCGCCCCGCCGTGCTCGTTCTTGATGAAATCCACCAGCAGGATCGAGTTGTTCACCACCACGCCCGCCAGGGCCACGTAGCCCAGCATGCTGGGCATCGAGAAGTCCAGCCCCATCGCCATATGCCCGAAGATCGCGCCGGTCAGCGACAGGGGAATGATCAGCATCACCACCAGCGGCTCGACGTAGGACCGGAACAGGAAACTCAGCAACAAGAACACGCCGATCAGCCCGACGACGAAGCCCTTGACCATGGATTGCTGGGTCTGGCCGGCCTCGGCGTTCTGCCCTTCGACATCCAGCGTGATGCCGGGATGGTTCAGCAGAAAGTCGGGCGCGAAACGCGCCAGCGTATCGGCGACGATGGCGTTGGCATTGGCGATGCCGGTATCGATCGTGCCCTGCACGGTGACCGTCCGCCTGCCGTTCTCGCGGTTGATGCGGTTGTATCCGGTCCCGGTCGAGATATCCGCGACGACATTCAGCGGCACGGCGGTTCCGTCCGCGCGGTAGACATCGAAGGACTGGAACCGGTCGAGGTCGGCAAGGGCCGCCGCGCCGAATTGCGCGGTGACTTCCAGCACGTCGCCGTCCACCTGCATTTCGCTGATCGTCAGCCCGGAATAGGCGGCGCGAAGCTGATCCGCGACCATCGCCGCCGTGATGCCCATCGGAGCGGCGGCGTCGCTCAGCCGCACCTGCAACTCGCGCTTTCCCGGTCTGAGGTCCGACATCACCGAGGTCACGCCGCGATACCGCCAGAGCCAGTCTTCCAGCTCGTCCGCCGCCCGGCCAAGCGCGACCAGGTCGTCGCCGCGCAGGCGCATGTCGATGGCGATCCCGGCGGGGCCGATCGTGGCCTCGGCGTAGTTCAGGGCGACGACGTCGGGTATCGGGCCCACGGCCTCGCGCCAGCGTTGCATGATGTCGTCGGGGCGGGAATTGCGCTCGGACGAGGGCAGCAGATCGACGCTGACGGTCGCCACGTGCTCGCCGCTTTCGAAGGCATCGCGGTTCACGCCGAACAGGACCGAGACGTGGCGCACCAGGTCTGCCCCGCCGGGTTGCGCCGGAGAGAGCTCGGCGTTCGCCACCTTCAGCCCGGCCTCCAGCCGCTCGACGACCGCCTCGGTCCGCGCCTGCGGCGTGCCCTGCGGCAGCAGGACGCGGGCAACGACCGTGTCGCCATCCAGTTCGGGGAAGGCGGTGAACTTGAGATAGCCGCCCGCCAGCATCGAGACAGCCAGCAACAGGGCCGCGACGACGACGCCGGCCGTGGCGTAGCGCCAGCCTATGGTCAGATCCACCAGCGGCCCCACAAGGCGCTCGCGAAGGCAAGTCATGCCGCGTTCCACCCTGACCCGCGTGCCGCCCTCTTTCGGCGGCGCCTCCAGCGCGTGGACAAGGTGATGCGGCAGGATCAGGAACGCCTCGATCAGCGAGATGGTCAGAACGAACAGCATCACCACCGGCACGACGCGCAGAACGGCACCCAGGTCGCCTTGCAGGAAGGCCAGCGAGCCGAAGATCATCGCGGTCGTCGCGAAGGACGCCAGGACGTTGGGAAACACCTCTCCCGCACCCTCGACGGCCGCGTCGAAGGCGCTGCGGCCCTTTTCCCTCAGTCGCGCGATGTTCTCGGCGATCACGATCGCATCGTCCATCAACAGGCCGATGACGATCAGCAGGCCCAGCGTCGTCATCAGGTTCAGAGAATAGCCGACCGCCCACATCAGGGTGACGCCGCCCATGAACGCTACCGGCAGGCCCATCGCCACCCAGAAGGAAAACCGAAACCCGAAGAACAGCCACAGGACCAGAAAGACCAGCGCCAGACCTTGAACGCCGTTGACGACGACCAGCATCAGGCGGTCGCGCACGACCGATGCCGCATCCGACGAGATCGCCATCCGAACGCCGGGCGGCGCCTGCTGACGCTCGGCTTCCAGAAACCGCTTCAGGGTGTCGACGATCGTCAGGCTGTCTTCCGACCGGGTCTTGCTGATCTCCAGGATGGCGGCGGGGCGTCCGTCGAACAGCACGAAATTGTCGGTCTCGGCGAACCCTTTGGAAATCTCCGCGATTTCGCCCAGAAGGACACGTCCGCCCGTCTCGGACGACCGGATCACCAGCGCGGCAAGTTCGTCGGCGCTCTGGCGTTCCTCGTCGACGCGCAAAAGCAGCGTCTCGGTCTTCGTCGTCAGGCTGCCGGCGGGCAGATCAAGGCTGGCCGCCTGCACCGCGCGGGCCACGTCCGAGACCGAAACGCCGTATTCCCGCAGCGCCGCCGGGTTCAGTCCGATCCGCAATTCCCGCGTCGAGAAGCCGGTGATATCGACCTTGGGGATGCCGCCCCATTGCAGCATCCGCGTCCGCACCTCTTCGGCATAGGCATAAAGGTCGGTGCGGCTTTCGGGGCCCGTCAGCGCGACCGAGACCACGGGATCGGTCTGGCCAAGGGTGCGGATACGGGGCGTCTCGGCCCGCTCCGGCAGGTCGGAAATGGCCTCGATCTCGGAGGTCACGTTGGCGACGAAGGCCTGAAACGTCTCGCCTTGGCGCATCTCGACCACGGCGCGCGCCAGGCCCTCGCGGGCCTCGCAGGACTGCCGGTCGATGCCCGTGACGGCGTCCAGCGCGTTCTCCAGCCGCTCGCAGATCGCGTTCTCGACATCCTCGGGCCGCGCGCCGGGGTAGGGGACGGTGATTTCGACCTCGCTTTGCCCGGCCCTTGGAAAGGTCTCGCGCAGAAGGGTCGGCGCAACGAACAGGCCCGCGGCCAGGAACCCGATCATCAGCAAGTTGGCGATCGTCGGATGGCCGGTGAAGTAGCGGATCATTCGGCCGGCCCGTCCGCGGAAAGCCGCGCCATGAGGTCCGTGTCGGGATGCGGCTCAAGCAGCATCCCCTCGATCGCGGGTGTCGGAGGCACGACCAGTACCCGCGATCCGGCCTCGAGGCCTTCGGTCACCACGATGATGTCGCCCTGGACAAGGCGGGGCGTGACCGGCACGCGCCGAAGCCTGCTGTCGTCATCGGCCACAAGGACCGAGCCGTCGCGCAATGAAGTGCGCGGCAGGACCAGGCCCTCGAGCGATGGCGCGGTCAGCACGACCTCGACGAACATGCCCTGCGTCAGGGGCGGCCGGTTGCCGGGGTCGGCCGCGCTGTAGGCGTCCTCGACCCGCACGATGACCCCCACCGCGCCGGTGCGCGGGTCGATGGTGTCGCTCAGCCGGTCGAGGCTTGCCTCCCAGCTGACCGTCTCGTCCCCCAGTTGCAGATTGACCGTGACCGTCAGATCCAGGTCGCGGATCGTCTCGGTCATGGCCGTGGGGTCCATCGGCAACGCTGTCTCGCCGGGCGCGGTCAGGCGCAACAGGTTTCGCAGGCTGGCAAGGTTGACCTGCGCCTCGACCTCGGCGGCCTCGATGCCGTCCAGTTCGGCCACCGTGCTGCCGGCCCGCACGAACTCGCCCGGCTCGACCGCGACCATCGACACGCGCGCGGTATAGGGCAGCGTCAGTTCGGTGCGCGCCAGGTTCAGTTCCGCCTGTTCCAGGCTGATACGGGACGCGGCGATCTGCTCGGTCTGGACCGCGCGCTGGGTCGGCAGCAGCGCGATCGAGCCTTCCAGGCCCTGCACCTTCTGGCGTTGCGCCAGAACCGCCGTCAGCGCCGCGTCCAGGCTGGTCTGCGAGGCGGATCCGGCTTCGACAAGGCTTTCTGTGCGGGCAAGGTCCTGTTCGCGCAACTCGAGCGTCTGCTGTTCGATGGCAAGCGAGGCCTCGTAATTCGCCTCGGCGATCTCCAGTTCCCGAAGCCGCGCCTCGGCGGTTCGTATCGCGGTGCGCGACTGGGCGATGGCCAGGTTGAAATCGGCCTCGGAAAGGCGCACCAGCACCGATCCTTCGGGCAGGATCTCGCCACGGTGCAACCCCGGGTTCACGTACTCTGCCGTGCCCGCCACCTGCGCCACGGCGGCGAAGACGCGGGCGGGTTCGACCCGGCCAAAGCCGTTTATCGCGGGTCCGACGCGGCGGGACGCGGCGTCCACGACGCTGACATGCGTCGCCCTCTCGGCCAGCACGTGCTGGTCCGGGGGCTGGCTGTTCGACACCGTATAGATCAGGAACCCGGCGCCGAGACCGGCGATGGGCAGGGTGATCAACGCGACTTTCAGAAGTTTGTTCAAGGCAACGGCCTTCCCGGCAACAGGGTTCCGATTTGCAGATCCAGAAGGCGCTCGCCGTCGGCGACCATCCGCGACGTGTCGCGCGATACGATCATCCGCAACACAAGGCCTTGTATCACGCCGATGATCAGCGTTGCGATATCCGCCGCCGCGATATCCGCGCGAATGGCGTTGCGTTCCTGCGCTTGCCCGATCAGGTCGATCATGAGATCGCGCAGTTTCGCCATTTCGTCCTGCAGCCGCTGCCGGATGGCCCGGTGCGACGCGCTGGCGTGCCGCATGACCATGATGTCGGGCAGGGCCGGGACCTCCCCGATGAAGGCCAGTTGCCGCAGGACAAGCTCGCGCAGCCTGATTTCGGGGGCCAGAGGGGACGCCTTGCACAGGCGGATGTTCTCGACGATCCGGGCGGCAAGCTGCCGCGAGACCTCGAGCCAGATCGCATCCTTGGTGCGGAAATGCTTGTAGATGGCGGGCTGGGAGACGCCCAGCCGCTTTGCGATCAGCGACGTCGACACGGCATCCGGGCCGACCTCGAATGCAAGGTTCAGCGTGGCCTGGACGATCTCGGACCGCCGGTCGCCGCGGGTTCGCGTCTCGTCGGGCGTCATGCGCGGCGCGGCCGGATCAGAAGGGCGATCCCAGCCCAGACGGCAAACCGCAGGATCAGGGCCCCGACGGTGCGCATCTCGAAGTCGGCGCCCCCCGCCACGACAACCGCAAAGACCGCCGCCACGGCAAGCGTCGACGCCGCGATGGCCAGCGAGACGGGGAACGCCCATGCCGCGCGCGTCCAGATGCCCCAGGCCGCGGCCACGTAGGCGAAACCGGCCAGGAAGTTGAACCAGAGAACGAACGGCACGACATCGCCGGCCCCGGCCCGTACCGCCTCGCCGCCGAAAAGCACCGCGCCGCCCGACACGATGGTCAGCGCGCCGAACACCAGGGCAAGAATGGCGGCCCCCCTTGCCGGCAGCGAAGGGGCGGGATGTGCTTTCAAGGTGTCCGGCATCGGGAAGTCTCCTCCTGAAGGCGTCTGTCGCATCCGGTCTGCGGATGGTTATAGAACTATAACCTATGCCGCAACCCCCGGCCTTGCAAGTGCCACGACGACGATGACCGAAGCGGCAGCGCGGTTAATCCTCGCGGTAGGACAGCGTCGAGCACAGCTCTGCCAGCCAGTCGAGGAACGCCCGAACCGGTGGGGCCAGAGCGCCCGTTCGATAGATCGCGTAATAGGTCGAGTTGCCGATCGGCGGCGTATCCAGCCAGACAAGCGACCCTTCCTTCAGGTGTTTCCGGACCACGATTTCGGTCGACAGGCACAACCCGTATCCCATGATCGCCGCATCGACCTCGAACTTTGCGTCTCCGGGATCGATGATCCGGATGCGGTCGCGGTCGAAACCGGCCCGCTGCGCGAACTCTCTCAGGTCCGCTTCCTTGAAGCCGTATTCCGCGATCCAAGGCAACGTGGTCGGATCCGATCCATGAGCCTCCAGCAAGCCGGGTGCGGCGCAAATGATGATCGGTGTCTGCAGAAGGGTTCGCGTCTGGTACCCCTCCCAGCTTGCCTGTCCGGCGGTGCCGCGGACGGCGACGTCGAACTTTCTGAAGTCGAGGGGGGTCTGGTTTCCCTCGGGAACGAAGGACGCCTGCACCGTCGGGTGCCGCTCCCAGAAATCGCGGAGGTTCGGCAGGATGACGGATTCGACGAAATAATGCGTGGTCGAGACGCGGATGCCGCGCAGTTCCTGCTGCCGCCGCACATCGTCGAGCCCGCTGACGATCAGCCCGAAGGCCTCGCGCAGCGATGCCGCCAGTTGCTGCCCCGCCTCGGTAAGAACCAGCCCGCGCCCCTCGCGCTGCACCAGGCTGATGCCCACTTCGGCTTCCAGCTTGCGGACCTGCTGAGCGATGGCCGCCGGTGTGACGTTAAGCGTCCGCGCGGCGGCCGAGTATCCTTGCATCCGCGCCGTCGCCTCGAACGCCCGAAGCGTCGTCAGCGCGGGCATACGGCGCCAGTCGACGTCAGCCATATGATAGTCCAGCTTAAAGAACCCGCATTATTGCTAGCTTCGCGAAATCGCTTCCGCAATCTATCTTCGACGATACGGGCGGCCTCGACCGGAAACCCACGATGCCCGCCGCGCAACACCGACCGATCCGGGAATTTCGCCGATGCGACGCCTCCGACCGGCCGTTACCGCCTTCAAGCAGGGAGATATGCCATGAAACGCTTTGTCATCGAACGCGAGATCCCATCCGTCGGCAGCTTTGACCGGGACCAGCTTCGCGGCGCTTCGCAGACCTCGAACGGCGCGCTTGCGAAACTGGCACCCCGCGTCCAGTGGGAACATTCCTACGTCGCGGCCGACAAGACCTTCTGCGTCTATCTTGCCGAAGACGAGGCGGCGATCCACGAACACGCGAAACTGAGCGGCTTCCCCGCCAGCCGGATCACGCCGATTTCCTCGATCATGGACCCGACGACCGCCAATTGACGGCCGCTGCAACCGGCCCCGGTCAGGCCGTGTTGGCCGCGGCATGCGACAGTTCACGCTCCAGCATCTCGTGCTCGCTTCTGCGCGTCTTCGAGAAACCCGCCAGCAGAAGGTAGGCCACCGGCGTCAGGAACAGGGTCGACACCGTCGCAAGGCCAAGCCCGCCGACGATCACCCATCCCAGCGCCTCGCGCGCTTCGGCACCCGCGCCGTTCGACAGGATCAGCGGCACGCCGCCCAGAACGGTCGAGATCATCGTCATCATGACCGGCCTGAGCCGGATGGTGGCCGCGCGATAGATCGCGTCGGCCACCGCGGCGCCGTCATCGCGTAGCTGGTTGGCGAATTCGACGATCAGAATCCCGTTCTTCGCCATGATCCCGATCAGCATGACCAGCCCGATCTGGCTGTAGACGTTCAGGCTGAGCCCCGTGAAACTGAGCGCGAAGGCGGCGCAAGCCAGGCCCAGGGGCACCGTGGCCATGACCACGATGGCCGAGATGAAGCTCTCGAACTGGGCGGACAGCACCAGAAACACGACCAGCAGGGCGAAACCGAAGGTGATCAGCAGCCCCGACGAGGTCTGGTCCAGCGTCGCCGCCTCGGCCAGCGGCACGATGCGGTTCTCCTGCGCCAGGATCTCTGCCGCCATCTCCTCGACCTGGGCCAGCGCGTCGCCGAGCGCCAGTTCCGGCGTCAGGCCGGCCGAGATCTCGACTGAGCGGTTCTGGCCCTCGCGGTTCAACTCGGGCGCGATGGCGCGTTCCTCCAGGCGCACGAAACTCGACAGCGGCACCATCTGGCCGTCCCGCGTCTGCACGAAGACGTTTTCCAGGTCGCCGGGATCGTTCACCGGGTCCGAGGTCGAGAGAAGCTGCACGTCATAGCTCTGGTCGTTCACGAAGACCGAGCCGATGCTGCGGCCGTCCAGCACCGCCCGCAGCGCGTCGCCCAGCCCCGAGATGTTGATGCCAAGGTCCGACGCGCGGGTCCGGTCGATCTCGACGAACAGCTGCGGCTGCGTGGTCTCGTACTCCAGCCGGACCTGGCCCAGCGCCGGGTTCTCCTGCATCCGCGCGACAAGCTTTTCGGCCACGTCGGCAAGCTGGTCGTAATTGTTGCCGGTCACCGCGAAGGTCAGCCCGCGCCCCGCGCCGCGGATGCCAAGCGAGTTGGGCTGGATCGCGAAGGCCCGCACGCCGACCACGGCGCGCAGCTTGCCGTTGATCTCGCCCACGATGTCCTGCTGGCTGCGCGCGCGCTCGCCCCAGGGGGCCAGCGTCATGACCATGAAGCCGCGGTTCCCCGATCCGAAGCCGGTGATCGAGAAGATGTTGGTGATCTCGCCCGAGGCCGCCAGCGGCTGAAGCAGTTCCTCGATCTCGGCCATCTTCGCGCTGGTGTAGTTCAGCGAAACGCCCTGCGGCGCGGATACCGACAACAACGCCACGGCGCGGTCCTCGGGCGGTGTCAGTTCCTGGCGGATGCCCGAGGCGACGAAGACCGAGGTCGCCGCGAAGAGAACGGCCACCAGCACGATGACCCAGGGCATCGCCAGCGCCCCCTTCAGCAAGCGCGCGTAAAGCGCGGCCAGGCCATCACCCAGGCGCGCCATCAGCGACCGGCGGGTCTGTTCGGGCTCGGCCGTCAGAAGCCGGCTTGCCAGCACGGGGCACAGCGTCAACGCGACCACGGACGACAACAGCACGGCCATCGCCAGCGTAAAGCCGAACTCGCGGAACAATCCGCCGGCCTGGCCGGGCAGGAAGGACAGCGGGATGAAGACGGCGGCCAGTGTCGCGGTGGTGGTGACGACGGCGAAAAAGACCTGCTTGGTGCCCAGCACCGCCGCCGCGCGCGGCCCCATGCCCTCGGACCTGCGGCGCACGATGTTCTCCAGGACCACGATGGCGTCGTCGACGACCATGCCGGTCGCCAGCACCAGCGCCAACAGCGTCAGGATGTTGATCGAAAAGCCGACAAGATAGATCGCGGCCAGCGTGCCGATCAGCGCGATCGGCATCGTCAGGGTGGGGATCAGCGTGGCTCGGGCGTCCCTGAGAAACAGGAAGATCACCGCGACCACGATGGCCACCGCCAGCCCCAGCGTCTTCAGCACCTCCGAGATCGACCCCCTGATGAAGACCGCGTCATCCGAGGTGACGAAGACCCGGACGTCCGGGGGCAGGGTGGTCTGCAACTCCTCGACGACCCGCGCCACCGCCGCCGAGATCTCCAGCGTGTTGCTGGTCGCCTGGCGCACAACGCCGATACCGACGCCGTTCTGGCCGTTCGCGCGCAGGATGGTCTCGTTCGGCGCCGGGCCCAGCGTGACCCGTGCCACGTCGCGAAGTATGACGTTGTCGGCGATCTCCAGCGCCTCGAAGGCTTCGGGTGTCGCTACGGCGGCGGTCGTGCGCACGTTGATCGACTGCCGGTCGCCGGACAGGTCGCCCGCCGGCGCGTCGAAGGCGATGTCGCCCAGCGAATTGCGCAGATCGCCCAGCGTCAGGCCGCGACTGGCCAGTTCCAGCTGGTCGATGTCCACGCGGAAGATCGGTTCGCGGTCGCCGTAGATCTGCAGGTCCGCGACCCCGTCGATCGAGATCAGCCGGTCCTCGACCCGTTCGCTGACAAGATCGGTCAGTTCCTGCGGCGACCGGCTGGCCGAGGTCACGGCGATCCGCACGACCGCCTGCGCGTTCGCGTCGGCCTTGACGATCTCGGGCGTATCCGCGCCGTCGGGCAGGTTGTTGGCGATCCGCGCCACCGCATCGCGGGTGTCGGTCGCGGCCACGTCCAGATCCACGGTGTCCTCGAATTCCAGCGTGACGCGGCTGCGGCCGAACCGCGAACTGGACGAGATCGTGCGCACCCCGGCCACGCGGCCCACCGCACCTTCGACCCGGCTGGTGATCTCCTGGTCCACCGTTTCCGCCGAGGCGCCCGAGAACTGCGTCGTCACCGTGACGACCGGCCGGTCGACATCGGGAAGTTCGCGGATCTCGACGCCGAACAGCGCCGCGATGCCGGCGATCACGATCAGCGCGTTCAGCACGAAGGCCAGGATCGGCCGCCGGACGAAAAGTGCGGTTCCGTGGGTGCCGCCTGCCGTATCCGTCTTGTCTGCCATCTTCGTCAGCCCTTGCTGGGCGCGGCCGCCGCCGCGCTGGCCTCTGCCTCGGCCTCGGGTCCGACGACCGATACCTCGGCGCCGGGCCGCAGCGTCTGCACCCCCTCGGTCACGACCAGTTCGCCCGGTGCCAGTTCGGCCTCGACCAGAACCGTCTCGCTGCTGCGTTCGCGGATCACCACCGGAACCCGCACCGCCTTGTCCTCGCGCACCGCCCAGACGAACGAGCCGTCGCTGGACCACTGGATCGCCAGGGGATCGACCGACGGCAGCGTGACGCCCGGCAGTTCAAGGCTGACCGAAAAAGCCATGCCGTCGCGCAGCAGGTCGTCCGCGTTGGGGACCGTGGCCTGGACCCGCAGCGTGCGGCTGGTGCGGTCGACCTGGTTGTCGATCGCCGTGATCACGCCTTCCAGCCGCATCGACCTGGCGGCAAGCGGCACGATCGGAACCCTCATGCCGGTGGCGATCTGGCCGATGACGCGCTCGGGCACCCGGAACTCGATCAACAGCTCGGACCTGTCGGTGATCACCGCCAGGCTGTCCTGGGCCGACACCCTGTCGCCCACCTCGATCTCGAAGATGCCGATCCAGCCCGAAATCGGCGAGCGGATCACCCGGCGTTCCAGGTCGAACGCCGCCTCGCGGGCGCTCAGCTCGGCGGTCTTCAGCGCCAGTTCGGCTTCGCGGTATCGCACCGCCGTGACGGCGCCCGAACCTTCCAGCTGCGACAGCCTCTCGAATTCGTCGCGCGCGTCCGACAGGACCAGTTCGGCGCGGTCCCGCGCGATGCGCTCGGCCTCGTCGTCCAGCCCGAAGATCACGCTGCCGGCTTCCACGTAGCTTCCCGGCGGATAGCCGATGTCGACGATCCGGCCCGTCGCGTCGGCGCGGATCGCGACCGAGCGCACCGCCCGCCCGTCGCCGACCGAGTTCACGATGTCGTTGACCGCGCCTTCCTCGACCGCCGCCACGATGACCCGCGCCGCGCCGCCGCCGCCGAAGCCGCGCCCGCCGCCCGCGTCCGGCGTCTCGCTGCCTTGGGCCTCGATGCCCAGAAGGTCCGTAAGCCCGACGCTTTCCAGCCAGGGACGCGCCGAGGGCACATAGTAAATCCAGATGGCCAGCGTCGCGGCCACCACCAGCACACCTGCAAGAAATTGCCGAAACAGCGACATTGTCATTCATCCGAGTCGTGCGCCTGCGCGCGCATTCCGCGAAACCTAGCACGATTGAACGGCGCGCACAGGCGGATTGGACAATGGCCGGGCCGGACCCCGGTCCGCCACGCACCTGCCGCCAGCGCGAACCCCGTCTCAGCCGTGCATCCCGCAGAGCGGTGTCGATCCTTCATGTCAGGCGTTCTTGAATTAGCGCCTATATACGGGTGCTCA
The DNA here is from genome assembly GCA_040220415.1 of Silicimonas sp. Lineage (GTDB taxonomy): Bacteria > Pseudomonadota > Alphaproteobacteria > Rhodobacterales > Rhodobacteraceae > JAVJUV01. Next base: position 6,367 of record JAVJUV010000046.1, on the reverse strand, counting down.
TGCGCCCGAAGGCATACAGCGCAACCCAGAAAACCGCTCCAACCACGAGGCCCACAATGAGGCCCTGTGGGATGGACAGCAGGTCTGAAAAGTAGATGTCCCTGAATTCGGGCGAAGTCGTTGCGACGGCGAACGCGGAAATGGCGATTTGTCCCGCGAAGCCAGAAATCAATACGGTAGGAAGCCAGCCGTCCGGGACCGGTTTTCCAAACCGGCGGTTGATTGCAAACAGAACCGCCAGCACCGGTACAGCGTAGGGCGGCACGATCAGCATCAGCAGCGGTAGCAAGCAAAGACTGTCGTAGCACCCCGACGTGACGGTCACGGAAAGAACCAATGCCAACGCCATCGGGACAACGACGGCGAGAAAGCCCGCAATAACATAGTGCCATACTGCCAGAGGCTTGTTGAGGAACAGCATCATTAGCCTTCTCTGCGGTGTCGTCATTTCATATAGCTGACGATTGCAGAAAAGCAGCGCTGAGTACTTCGGGCTCAACGCACGCTTTCACCGCACGCGCAGTGACTTGGGGCCGGGGGGCTTTTGCGTTGACAGGTGTCATGACACGGTGTCACGCGCCTCGTCACAGAAGGCTGACATATCACTGTGTAAGAGGCTTTTTCACGGATTGAGGTGGAATGGTGGAGCCAAGGGGGGTCGAACCCCTGACCTCTTGCATGCCATGCAAGCGCTCTCCCAACTGAGCTATGGCCCCATCCGGGTACGGGCCTGACGGCCCGCGCCCGCGTCAGTTAATGATTCCGCCTGCATGGCGCAAGCGAAAAAACCTAGTCGTCGTCGGGCGACGCCACGTCCGCGATGTCGTCCAGCGAGACGTCGTCGTCGTCGTCGTCGTCTTCCAGGACGTCGTCGCCCAGGTCGACATCGCTGTCGTCGTCGTCCTCGAGAACCAGATCTTCTTCTTCCTCGACCTCGGCCTCGGCCTTGACGCTTTTGTCCGACTTGTCGGCCACCAGCGTGCGGCCGCCCCTGCCGGTATCAAGGGTTACCACCTCGCCCGTGTAGGGGCTGACGATGGGATTGTTGTTCAGGTCGTAGAATCGCTTTCCGGTGGTCGGGCAAACGCGCTTCGTGCCCCATTCTTCCTTGGGCATGTGCAGTCTCTTTTCCTACTCAGGTCTCTGGATTGCCGCGTCCCCTGCCACAACGCAATGTTCCTGTCAAAGCCTTTCGGCCCATCGACGGGAACGCTGGACGGGGGCGGCGCGATCCCGGTAGGCTCGGCCCCGGCAAGGGACCGAACCACCGGAACGGGGATATGGGGCAGATCAGACTTTCAGGCAACCCTTCGGTGGAGATTCTTCTGCGCCGTTCGGCGCGGGCGCGCCGGCTGTCGCTGCGCGTGTCGCAACTGGACGGGCGCGTCACCCTGACCCTGCCGAAAGGCGTTCCCGAGCACGAGGCGCGGCGGTTCGCCGAAGAGAAGGCCGGCTGGATCGCCGGCGCGCTGGCCCGGCGGGGCGAAAGCGTCGACGTGGCTCCCGGCGCGGTTCTGCCGGTCGAGGGGACGCCGCGGCAGGTCACCGCGGGCGCGGGCCGGTCCGCCCGCCTGCTTCCCGGAACGATCATGGTGCCCGAGGGCCGGTCCGGCCCCGCGGCGGCGGCCCTGCTGAAGCACATGGCGCGCGACCGGCTGACCGAGGCGGTCCGGCGCCACGCCGATGCGGTTGGCCGGCCGTTCGGTCGCCTGACGCTTCGGGACACCCGCTCGCGCTGGGGATCGTGCTCGTCCGAAGGGAACCTGATGTTCTCGTGGCGGCTGATCCTCGCGCCATCCGACGTGCTGGACTACGTCGCCGCCCACGAGGTCGCGCACCTGGCGCGCATGGACCACTCGCCGGCCTTCTGGTCGGTGGTGGGCGAGTTGTGCCCCGCCTACGACGCGCCGCGCGCCTGGCTGCGCCGCGAAGGGCACGGGCTGCACCGGTACCGGTTCTGAGGCGCACGGCGCAATTGACCGGCGCGGCTTTCTGTGATCACAGTTCGCAATGCTCAGCCGCTCCGCCGATCCGCTTCCTTCCGCCCACGACCGGGTCTACCGGACCCTCCGGTCCACCATCATGCATGGCGAGATCGAACCGGGGCAGGCGCTGACCCTGCGCGGCATCGGCAAGGAATTCGGCGTCTCGATGACCCCGGCCCGCGAAGCCGTCCGCCGCCTGGTGGCCGAAGGCGCGCTGACGATGTCCAGTTCGGGCCGCGTCTCGACGCCGGATCTCACGAACGAGCGGATCGAGGAACTGGCCGCCCTGCGCGCGCTGATCGAGACCGAACTGGCCAGCCGCGCCCTGCCGCGCGCGCACCTGGCGCTGATCGACCGGTTGCAGGCGATCAACGGCACCATCGCCGAGGCGGTCAGCAAGGGCGACGCCGTCAACTACATCAAGCGCAACCTCGAATTTCACCGCACGCTCTACCTGCGCGCCCAGGCGCCCGCGATGCTGGCGATGGCCGAGACCGTGTGGCTTCAGCTTGGTCCCACGATGCGCAAGCTGTACGGACGCCTGAACCGCACCGAGGTGCCCGGCAATCACCGCCTGATCCTGGCGGCGCTGCGCGCGGGCGACGAACCCGGTCTGCGCCTGGCGGTCAGAACCGACGTGACGCAGGGGCTCAGGATGCTGGCCGGCTGACCGCTCGCATCAGATTTCCTGATCCGACCCATCATTTTTTCTCGATTGACGCTACGACCCGTACCGGCGCAACTCGCGCCCATGAATGAACGCGCCTCACTGGTGACGCCGATTCTTCTGGCGTCCTGTCTGATCATCACGGTGAATTTCGCGATCCGGGGCGCCTTCGGGGTGTTCCAGATCCCGATCGCCGAGGATTTCGGCTGGCCGCGCGCCGAGTTCTCCATGGCGATCGCCATCCAGAACCTGTTCTGGGGGATCGGGCAGCCGATCTTCGGGGCGCTGGCCGAAAAGATCGGCGACAGGAAGGCGGTGTTCTTCGGCGCGCTGCTCTACTCGGCGGGCCTGGTCCTTTCGGCCTTCGCCACCACGCCCTTCGCGATCCAGAGCCTCGAAGTCCTCGTCGGCCTCGGCATCGCGGGCACCGGGTTTGGCGTGATCCTGGCCATCGTCGCCCGCTCGGCCTCGGACGAAAGCCGCTCGATGGCGCTGGCCGTGGCCACGGCGGCGGGCTCGCTCGGCCAGGTGATCGGCGCGCCGATCGCCGAATGGCTCCTGTCCACCATGCCCTGGCAAAGCGTCTTCATCGTGTTTTCCGTCGCGATCCTGTCGGTGCTGTTCTCGCTGCCGTTCCTGCGCGCGCCGGTTCTCTCGAAATCCGAGATCGAGGAGTCGATGGGCGTCGTGGTCGGCCGCGCCTTCCGCGATCCGTCGTTCGCCATGATCTTCATGGGTTTCTTCTCCTGCGGCTACCAGCTTGGCTTCATCGTCGCCCATTTCCCGGCGCTGGTGACCGAGATGTGCGGCCCGATCATGCCGGGCGGAACGCTGCACGCGCTGGGCATCACGACGACATCGGCGCTGGGCGCGGTGGCGATATCCGTCATCGGTCTGGCCAACATCGCGGGCACGCTGACCGCGGGCTGGCTGGGGCAGCGCTATCCCAGGAAGTACCTTCTGGCCAGCATCTACGCGGCCCGCACGGTCATCGGCGCGGCCTTCATCCTCAGCCCGATCACGCCGCTGTCGGTGATGCTGTTCTCGGTCTTCATGGGGTCGCTCTGGCTGGCGACGGTGCCCTTGACCAGCGGGCTGATCGGGTACCTCTACGGCCTCAGGTTCATGGGCACGCTCTACGGCTTCGTCTTTCTCAGCCACCAGATCGGCAGCTTCATGGGCGTCTGGCTGGGCGGGCGGCTCTACGATGCCACCGGGGACTACACGCTGGTCTGGTGGCTGGGCCTGGCGGTAGGCGCTTTCAGCGCGCTGGTGCACCTGCCGATCCGGGAAGAGAAACGCGGCCTGCCGCAACCGGCCTAGCCGCCGTCCGACAGGAACCTCTGCATCGCGTCGGCCACCTGGGCGGGATGCGTCTGAAGCACCACGTGGCCGGCCCCCGCCACCTGCGCGTGATGCGCGTCCGGGTTCAATTCGGCCAGCCGTCCCATCGCCCTGATCGGGATGACCGGATCGTTCGACCCCCAGATCGCCAGGACCGGAACCTCGTTCCGCGCGATGCGCGTATGGTCGGCGTCGCGGCTTTCCCGCAGGACATGGCGGCGCGACGACAGAAGGGCGGGCAGGAAGCCCCGCATCCGCGTCTCGTCGGCCTGGCGATCTTCCAGGTCGGGTATCACGGTGGCGTTGGTGCGGTGCTCGACCAGTTCGCGGCGCAGCGCCACGCCGCCGAAGACCCGTGTCGCCCAGTCGCCGAAAACCGGCAACGTCCACAGCCGGTCCTGCCAGTCGTCGTAGACGGGCATCAGCCCGGCGGGCGCGACCAGGATCAGCCGCGACACCCTGTCGGGCTGGGCCGCGGCGAAGGCGGCCGCGATGGCGCCGCCCATCGAATAGCCGACCAGCAGCACGGGCCCGTCGACCGACTGATCCTCCAGAAGCGCGCGCAACTGGCGGATGAAGAACAGCGACGATTGCCGTCCCGCGGGCCGCGCCGAGAAGCCGCGCCCGTAAAGGTCGTAGGTCAGCACGCGATAGCCAAGCCGGACCAGGCTGCGCTCGGTGGCGGCAAAGATGTAGGACGGCGTCGACAGGCCGTGGATGCAGACCGCCACCGGCCCGTCCTCGGGACCGCTCCAGCGGTAATGGGTCTCGCCCTGCGTCAGGCGCGCGAAACGCCCCGGTGCGGCGTCCTTGCGGACCGGCCGCCGCAGCGTCTCGGCAACGGCCGGCAGGGCAAGCACGGCGACGGCGAAAAAGGCGATCTGGAACAGCACGTTCAGGGCGTCTCCGTCACAGCCGTTTGGGATGCATCGCGGCGTCCAGCGTGCGGCGGCGCGACACCGTTTCGCGCCAGATCAGCACCAGACCCGAGGTCATGATCAGCCCGATGCCCGCCCAGGCCCAAGGATCCGGCCATTCGCCGAAGATCGACAGCCCCCAGAACACCGCCAGCGGCATCGCGGCGTATTCGAACGGCGCCACATAGGCGGCTTCGGAACGGCGATAGGCCTGGCTGATCGTGAAGCCGCCCAAGGCCGAGGTCATCCCCAGCAGCGCGATCAGCGCCAGGTCGAAGCCAGAGGGCCAGACCCAGGCGCGGAACAGGAACTCCATCGAGGGATGGTCGAAGGTCTCGTACCGCCCGTCGCCGGTGAACAGGCCCGCCGTGCCGGCGAAGAAGAAGAACGTCACCTGGATGTAGAACGCCATCGCCGTGGCGTTCTCGGTGCCGCCGATCTTGCGGGTCAGGATGTGCAGCGTCGCATAGCCGAAGGCCGCGACCAGCGGCAGAAGCGCTGCCACCTGGAACGCCTCGCTGCCCGGCCGCAGCACGACGACCACGCCCAGCATCCCCGCCGCGATCGCCGCCCAGCGGCGCGGGCCCACGGTCTCGCCCAGGAAGACGACCGAGAACACCGAGATCGCCAGGGGCGAGATGAAGAAGATCGCCACCGCCTCGGCCAAGGGCATCGCCGCAAGGCCCAGGAAGAAGCAGAAATTGGCGAAGACCACGCAGCACCCCCGCAGGATGTGCACCCTCAGCCTGCTGGTCCTCAGCATCGACAGCGAACCGCCGGTCAGCGGCACCAGCACCACCAGGATGAAGGCCAGGCCAAAGAGGGTCCGAAAGAAGATCAGCTGGTACAGCGGATAGCCGCCCGAAAGGAACTTCACCAGCACGTCATTGGTCGAAAAACACAGGACGGCGACCAGCGCCCACAGGGCGCCGACGGGTGTCGAGCGTTCCGCGTCGGTCAGGGTCATGACGTCTCCTTTCCCATACCCTTTACGCCGGTTGCCGGACCGGGTCCACGCCCCGGCGGCGCGCCCGCCGGCCGATGTGGCGCCGTGCGTATTTCAGGCAAGATGAAATTCCGCCCGATGGCCGGCTGGCGGCCCGCCGGGGGCACCTCTGCCCGTCTTCATCATCTTGCCGAAAATACGCACTGTCCCGACGCGGACGCCGCGCCGGTCTGTCAGCGAAGCGCCCGGTCCAGCGCGTCCAGGAAGCGCGAGCGGTCGGACTTCGAGAACGCCCGGCCGCCGCCCTGCCGGAACGGGTCGGCGGCGCGCAGGTCTGCCGCCAGGTCGCGCATCGCCAGGACGTTGCCGATGTTGACCGCCGTCAGCGCCTCGCCGTTGGGTTTCAGCACCTTGGCGCCCGCCTCGACGCATTTTGCGGCCAGCGGAATGTCGTTCGTGATGACGACGTCGCCCGCGCCGCATTGGGAGGCGATCCACTTGTCGGCCT
>JAVJUV010000045.1:0-1835 GCA_040220415.1 Silicimonas sp. | reverse complement strand
CGAAAAGCGCGGTGATAGAATAGACATACGCGGCCCCGGTCCCCACCGCGACAAGGCTGTTCATGTCGGGCGCGCCTTTCACCAGAGCGGGGAACCCCTTGGTGTAAAATTGGAGACCGGGCCAGAAAAGCACGATGGTCGTCAGCACGAACTGGATCATCCAGCTGGCCTGATGGCCGATCGTGCGGCCGATCATCTCGTGCATGCCCGGCACGAGATGCGCCCCCATCTCAAGCAGGAACACGGGCAAGGCCAGCGCCGCTGCGAAAGCGGTCCGGCGGGCGAGCGCACGGGCCTCGCCTTCCTTGCGCGCGCCGCGATCCTCCGCAGTGCCGTCGTCGGCCAATTCGGCCGAATAGCCCGCCGCCTCGGCGGCCTTCAGAAGTTCGACCGGGTCGGTCGCGCCCTCGACATAGGTGACGGTCGCGGTTTCTGACGCGAGGTTGACATTGACCCCGCTCACCCCTGCCACTGCCGCGAGCGCCTTGTCGACGCGACCAACGCAGGAGGCGCAGGACATGGAAGAGACGTTCAGGCGCGCCGTTTGCGTTCGGGCGGGATAGCCGGCATGCTCCAGCGCCCCGATCACCTCGGGGATCCGGGCATCCGAGTTGATCCGGGCCTGCGCCGTTTCGGCGGCGAGGTTCACGTTCACCTCGTCGACCCCGGGTAATGCTAAAAGCGCACGCTCGACCCGACCGACGCAGGACGCGCAAGACATGTTTTGAACAGAAAAACGCAAATCTCTTGAGCCCGGCATGAACGTCTCCTTCATCTACTGAAAGATATCTAAGGCTTCCCCCCGCTGGAAGGTCAACAATGTCGGGATATTTTTTCGCCCTTGACCTTCCCATGCAGGAAGCAGGCATCTAATGCCGAGAACTGGAGAAAACAGATATGCGCAGCTTCAAGGTTCCGGATATGAGTTGCGGCCATTGCACCGCAACGATCGAAAAGGCGATCAAGGCGATAGACCCAACATCGTCCGTGACCTGCGATACGGGTACGCGGCAAGTCGAGGTTGATAGCGTGCTGAACGAGCACGTCCTGACGGAGGCGATCCGAAATGCCGGTTACGGTGTCACGGCTGCTTCGACGACCTGAAGATCACCGGTGCCGGGCAATTCTGGCGCCAGTTCTCCATCGTCGCATGAGGTTCATTCCCTTTCGCGGGCCTCATCGACCAAGGCTTCCAGTTGGTCTTGTTCGATCAAACCGGGAACCAGGTTGTCGCCGATCACGAAGGACGGTGTGCCGTTGAAACCCAACGCCTGCGCCAGCCGCATCGATTCGTCGATGTGCGCCTGGACTTCCGGCGCCTCCATGTCCGAACGCAGCTGGTCCACGTCAAGGCCGATTTCTTCGGCGATCCGCAGGACAGACGCCTCTTGCGCACGTTCCGCCATGCCCATCAACGCCCAGTGGAATTCCTCATACTTGTTCTGATTGCGTGCCGCCAAGGCCGCCTTCGCCGCAAAGACCGACCCGTCGCCGAGTATCGGCCATTCGCGAAAGACGAACCGCACATTCAGGTCCGCCTCGATCAAACCTTCAACCTCCGACATGGCCCTGCGGCAATAGGGACAGTTGTAGTCGAAAAACTCCACAACAGTGACGTCCCCGTCAGGATTGCCCAGCACCGGTGCGTTCGGATCCTGTTCCAAGAGCTGGCGTTGTTCCTTGAGCACGTCGGTCGTGGCCTCTGCCTGCGCGGTCGCTTCCTGCTGTTCGAGAAGCTGCACCGCTTCCATGATGATCTGGGGGTTTTCCAGAATCGCTTCCAAGGCCAGTTCCTTGACGCGTTCCTCGCTCAGCTCCTGTGCGAACGCGGAAAG
>JAVJUV010000044.1:0-9742 GCA_040220415.1 Silicimonas sp. | reverse complement strand
CTCGATGAAGAGATGACCATCCTCGGCCTTGAGGGGCCGGATGGACCGACCCGTGACTTCAGCGACGGCCTCGTCACCAAAAGCCCAGAGGATCTGGTCGAGCGCTGAGGGGATCGGGGCCAGCGTCATCAACTCCATCATAGCCGCATCGCGCAAGGCGAGCGCCTCGCGCGAGACCACCAGCGCGCCGGCCTCATCCCGGAGCGGCTCGGCCACCATGTTGCCGTCAATCTCCACGAGCTTTTGCGCGTGGATCGGGAAGGCCTGTTCGAGGTAGCCCAGAACATAATATGCCGCGTCACCATTATGCGGAGTTCTGGGTTTCAAGCTGCTGTTCTGGTGATTCATTTTCGGGTTTCCGATTTGGATAATCATGATGCCTCTGCTCACAACCGCAGAAGGACATCCTCTCATGAACACTCCCTCAAACTCTCGGCGCCGTGCGCGCGACAGCGCCGATAACCTCGCTCTGGTCGATGCGTACCACGCCGACAATCCCGGTCTTTCCCCGGGCGCGCTGAGCGCAGCTCGCCATTTTCTGAAGTGGGGGCAGGCACGGAAAGTCTCCGTCCGTGACCTCGACGCGTCGGTTGTAGACAGGTTTCTTCGTCACCGCTGCCGCTGCGGTCGCTACAGCCTCAAACAGTTGCAGAGCCCGATGTATGCCACTTATATCCGGCGGTTTCTTCGATATCTCGAAGAGACCGGCGTAGTTGTGATCCCAAATGACATTGCCTGGCTTGGACAGCACCTTGAGGCCCTTTCAAAGAAGCTCGACGCCGTTGGTTACAGCAAGGTGTCGCGCACAACACTGCTCAGCCACGCCAGCCATTTTGCTGAATGGGTTTTCCAGCAGCGAGTTCCGGTGACCGCAATCGGTGAAGGAGCCATCGATCAGTTCGCGTGGCACGATTGCCGATGCGGGGAGATGACCAAACATGGCAAAAGAGTGCTGGCGTCTCACTATAAGAACCGTAAGCGAGGTGCCCGTGCGCTTGTCCGACACCTGATCGACGAAGGTCTGCTCCCGCCCCAAGCACCTGACGACGTCACCGCAGAAGACCCGCGTCTGACAGGCTTTTCGGAATGGCTGCGAAGCGAGCGTGGGGTGACGCCTGAGACCGTACGGCGCTATTTGAACGAAGTGGGCCGCTGGCTGGATCGCCTTGGGGCAGCTCCGAAGGATTACAGCGCTGCGTCCATCCGGTCGATCGTGCTGCACCAGGGCGAAGAACGCTCCCGATCATCTGTGCGCAAGACGGTCACCGTGTTGCGCGCCTTCCTGCGCTTTACGATCGTCCAGGGCGCATGCGCCCCGTCGCTCGTGCATGCGGTGCCATCTGCTGTTCGGCGCAAGCTTTCTACAGTCCCGCGCACGATTCCAACGGCGACGATCGAAGAGATCATCACCTCCTGTCGCACCGATACGCCGGTCGAGATCCGGGACCGCGCGATACTTCTCCTCCTCGCCCGGTTGGCCCTGCGCGCGGGGGATATCTGGCAGTTGCATCTGTCAGATATCGACTGGCGCGCGAGTCGGTTGCGATTGTACGGCAAGGGCAGGCGCGGCATGATGATGCCGCTGCCGCAGGATGTAGGCGATGCGCTGCTGGCCTATATCGAGAATGCGCGTCCGGTGGTCGCGTCGGACAGGGTCTTTCTCCGAGTCCAGGCTCCTTTCACCCCGCTGCGATCCTCCGCCGAGATCGCCGGGATCGTTTCCCGCGTCCTGAGACGCGGCGGCTTCACCGGCTTGCCGACCGGTTCGCATGTCTTTCGCCATTCACTGGCTTCCGCCTGGCTACGCGGTGGTGCGGACCTTGACCTGATCGGTGCCGCGCTGCGCCACAGTTCGCGCGATACGACCGCGATCTATGCTAAGGTCGATGTCGGGATGCTAGCGGAAGTGGCTCAGCCGTGGCCGGGAGACGCATCATGATACATCGCCATGTAGACCGCTTCGTCCAATTCAACCGCACACTCGGAAAGAAGTTCGCCGCACAGGAGACATCCTTGCGCGCCTTCGCGGATTTCGCTGCGGAACGATCCATCACGCATCTGACGGCAGCGCTGATACTGGAATGGGCCGGCGGCGCCGCAACGCCGGTCGCCGCGCAGGCCCGGTTCGATCGCGCCCGCGCGCTGGCGGTGTTCCTGCATGCGGAGGATGCGCAGCACGAGATACCGGCGATGGGACTTCTGGGCCGATCACGGCGGAGGCGGCCCGCTCCACATATTCTGACGCAAAACCAGATTAATCGGATCATGCAGGAAGCGCTTCTGGTGCCCGGCTTGTCGCCGGTCAGCCCGCTGACTTACCATTACCTGTTCGGGCTGCTCTCTTCGACGGGTTTGCGGATTTCAGAGGCATTGTCCCTGCGGCGCGACGATCTTACGGCGGAGGGCCTCATGGTCCGGAGCGGCAAATTCGGAAAGAGTCGTCTCGTGCCAATACATACTTCGACCCGCGCCGCGCTGGAACGATATCTCGAAGCCCGCGCAAGTGAGGATAACACGAGCGATTATCTCTTCGTGCTTGGTCATGGGCATGCTCCGACGAAGACCAGAGTCCATGTGGTTTTCGTGCGGATCGTACGCAAGCTTGGCTATCGCAAACCGACAGGCCCCGGTCCAAGGCTGCACGACCTGCGCCACACCTTCGCGGTGCGGTCCCTGGAGGCTTGCGGAAGCAACCCTCAGGCGGTGTTGCGGCACATGAAGGCTTTGAGCACCTATCTCGGCCATGTCGATATTGCCAACACCTACTGGTACCTCGAGGCCACGCCGGTTCTGCTGCAGATGATTGCGGCGACCGCCGAGGAGACCTGGATCGGAGGTGCGGCATGACCCCGCTCGCCCCCGACCTTTCAGCCTTCCTGCAAACCCATCTTCCCGATGAATGCGGGGCAAGCCGACATACCATCGCGGCCTATGCCCGTGCGTTTACCCTCTTGCTGCGGTTTGTCGCCGGGCGGGCCAAGCGACCCCCATCGGAACTCTTCATCGAAGATCTCGACATTCAGACGATCAGGGCGTTCCTCGAACATATTGAAGAAGAACGCGCCAATTCCGTCCGGTCCCGCAATGCGCGACTAGCTGCGATCAAATCGTTTTTCCGTTTCGTCGAACATCGCCATTCGGCCTGCCTTGAGCAGGCGATGATGATCCGGGCCATGCCGACCAAGCGAACAGACGCCAGGCTGATCGACTATCTCACCAAGGAAGAAGTCCGTGCCTTGCTGGCCGCGCCGAAGCGCCATACGCCGGGCGGATTGCGGGACCGCGCCATGCTGCATCTGGCCTATGCTGCGGGGTTGAGGGCATCCGAACTACTCGCGGTGCGGATGGACGATTTTCCCGATGGGTCATTTTCCAGCGTGCGGATTCTGGGCAAAGGGCGGCGCGAGCGTGTGCTACCGCTCTGGAAGGAGACCCAAAGTGCCATTCGCGCATGGTTGGCAATCCGGCCCGGTCAAGTCGGCCCGGAACTGTTTCTGAACCGCGACGGGCGACGAATGACGCGGGACGGATTTGCGTACCGGCTAAAGCAGCATGTGGCGACGGCCGAACGCTCGACGCCGTCGATTGCCGCAAAACATGTCACCCCGCATGTCCTGAGGCACAGCTGCGCCATGCACACCCTGCAGGCCACCGGTGATATCCGCAAAGTCGCCCTCTGGCTTGGCCATTCCAGCATCCAGACGACCGAGATGTATCTGCGCGCGGATCCGACCGAGAAGCTTGCGCTGCTGGAGGCGCATCACGCTCCTCTTATCAAACCCGGCAAGTTTCGGGAGCCCTCGGACAAGCTGATGCAGATCCTGGCCGTCGCTGCGCAACGTTCCTGAACGCTCGGGCAAAAATGGTGTCCCGCTTTCTGCGGGGCGCTATTCCATGACATAGCCGAGGGCTCGGTAACCGGTTCGTCGCTTCGCCGCCATTCTCGCGAGAACCGGAACCGAACTGTCGACATAGTCGACCACCAGCACGTCTTTCTTGTCGTCATGTCGCCGGTGCAATCTGCCGACATACTGCGCCAGCGTGCCCTTCCAGGCGATTGGCATGGTGAGGAACAGGGTATCGAGCCGCGCATCATCGAAGCCTTCGCCGATATAGCGTCCTGTCGCAAGGATCAGCCGCTCTTCATCATCGGCAACGCTCAACGCCGCATGTGCCGCTTTCCGGTCTTTTGTCGACATGCCGCCCCGAAGCACGACGATATTTCTGGCGAACCTTGAGAACCGTTGCTGGAGATAGTCGAGGTGGTCCTTTCGTTCGGTCAAAACAATCGGCGAGCGCTTGGCCTCCAGCGATTTCAGCACGTCGTCGAAGATCAGGTTGTTTCGGGTCTGGTCCTCCGCCAGTGCTGCATAGATTGCAGGCATGGACGGGCGCTCGGCCATGGCGAGCGCCTCCGGCAACCGGAATCTCGTGTGACGTTCCCGCGCCCGATGGCGAAGGCCACTTTCGGCGGCCTGCGAATTGGCGCTCACCTGATGGCGCACCGGGCCGCATTGCATGAAGATGATCGGGTGATGCCCGTCCTTTCGGGCGACTGTTGCCGACAATCCGGTGACATAGCGCGCCTTCGACCTACGCGCGACGAGTTCGAAGCTTGCAGCGGACAGGTGATGGCATTCATCGACGACAAGATGGCCATAATCGGCAACGAGGTCGTCAACTTCGCCTTTACGAACCAGGCTCTGGATCAGCGCCACGTCGATCAAACCGGTAGGTTTGCGTTTTCCGGCCCCGACGGTACCAATCTGCTTAGGATCGATCTGCAGGAACGAGCCAAGCCGTTCAACCCACTGACTAAGCAATTCCCGGCGGTGAACCAGAACCAGAGTATTGCGGGCACGATGCGCGATCAGCGCCGAGGCCACAACCGTCTTGCCGAAGGCGGTGGTGGCGGCCAGCACGCCGGTATCGTGTTCGGCCAATGCATCAAACGCCGCCAATTGCTGCCGTCGAAGCTCGCCTCGGAAGCGCACAGTCTCCGGCAAAGGGGCTCCGTCCTCGCGCAAATCGTCCACTTCGACTGTCGCACCGTGATCGGAGAGGAACCCGGCCACCTCGTCAAAGCAGCCACGCGGCAACGCGACGTGCCGGGGATGCAACTCGGCGCAAGACACAATGCGCGGCTTCCTGAATGTCGGCAGCCGCATCGCTTGTGCCCGGTAAAATTCGGGGTTCTGGAACGCGGCCAGTCGCACAAGTCGGGCAATCATGGCCGGCGGCAGGTCGGACCGGTCGATGTAAATCTGATCCGCGACCGTCACCTTGATGGTCTGCGGGATGGGCACATCCAGTCGGGTCGGTGTAGTGCGACGCGAGGGCGACATTTTCCACGGTTCGTCTGCTTGCTCGTCTTCCACCGGCATGCGGACGCCCAGCACCCGCCCGGAATGCTCTGCCGCTTCGACGAGGTCGGTTACCGCCGTCGCCATCATTCTCGGCAGCAAAGACATAAAAGCCCATTGGTCATCATATGGCCGCGCGTTCGCGTCTATAAAGATGCTGTTGCCGGTCTTGCGCGCGGTGTTCTGAAGCGGCAGCGCGATCAGGTTGCCAAAGCCGCCGAGCGGCATGGTGTCCTGGTTCGGAAACAGCCGGTCATAGGAGGTGAAGCCGATTTCAGGCCTGCGCTCCATCGTTTCCGTGATCAGGACGGATCCAAGCTGGCGCGCCAGACGGGCGGAGACCGGTTCGGAAAAGAAGATCCAGACATGCCCTCCGTTGCCCGACCTCGACCGCTCCAGCGCTGCGGGCACGCCCTTCACACGGCAGGTTTCGAGCAGCGCATTGGCGTCCTCCGCCCAGGACGCCTTGTCAAAATCCGCCGCCAGGAACCAGCATGTGTCACCGAGCAGGAGTGGATAGACGCCAGCGACAAAATCGCCGCCCCGACCATCGTCGCCGCGCAAGTGTCTTTCAATGACGCCTTCGTCCGGCGGGATGAACTTCTGGTGAGGACACTCGCCGCATTTGACTTTTGGCTTGCCGCAAGTCCCCTTTACCCACTCGTTGGCGCAAGCCGGCGAATACCCCGAGCGGCCAGTTTTTCTGTTTTCCCATCGCACTGGGAACACGTCGGGCCGACCGGCGAACAGGCGGCGGAACAGCTCGACTTTTTGGTGCGACGGTGAAGCATTCGTAACCGGGGCGTTCTCGAATGAGGCTTGCCTCACTTCCGGCACGTGCTCTGCAGCGAGGCGAGCCTCAAGGGCGGCAACTTCACGTTGAAGTTGCGCGCGTTCGACATCCAGATCGGCCAAGCGGCCTCGAACCCGCGCTAACTCCGCCTCAATGTCGCTTCTGTCCACCACCCGCGATTTCCACCCAGACCTTTCCGCCTCGTCCAGCATAATGCGCGAAAGCGACAGGCGTAAGCAGGTCCGCCCGCTCATCGACCGTACCGCCGAGAGTTTGAGGGAGTGTTCATGAGAGGATGTCCTTCTGCGGTTGTGAGCAGAGGCATCATGATTATCCAAAGCGGAAACCCGAAAATGAATCACCAGAACAGCAGCTTGAAACCCAGAACTCCGCATAATGGTGACGCGGCATATTGCGTTTTATCCAAAGCTTTGGATAAAACGTAGTCGCGCGGCGTCAAGGCCCCCTCGACGAGCTCATCGTCGGAATCCATCGTTTCAAGCCGACGTTTCAGCAGGCTCTCGCCTGTCGAGACCACCTGGATGACGCAAGCGTTGCCTGCCGCCAGATCGTCCTTGATGGCGCGGATTATGGTCGGGGCTTTCATGCCCATCAGGAGATGGTTGAAGAAGCGCTGCTTCGTGCTCTCGAAGCGGGACTTGGCCGAGGCGCGTGCGGCCGAGGCATTGGTCTCCCCCGAGGCATCGTTGACACCAGTCGCGGTCAGCGCAGCTTCGAGATTGTGGTGGATCGTCCGAAACGCGGTCGCATAAGCATCGTAGATCTCGATCTGGGCCGGGGTGAGCGCGTGTTCGAGCACGTCATACTCCACCCCATCGAAGCTGAGGGCGCGGGCCGTGTAGAGCCCGAGCGTCTTGAGATCGCGCGCGACCACCTCCATGGCGGCGACACCGCCAGCTTCCATGGCCGAGACGAAACCTTCGCGGCTTGGGAAGGGGTATTCGGGGCCCTGCCCCCAGAGACCCAGCCGCGCGGCATAGGCCAGGTTGTGAACACTGGTGGCGCCCGTGGCCGAGATGTAGAAGACCCGGGCGCGGGGTGCTGCCAGTTGCAGCCGCAAGCCTGCAAGGCCCTGCTGGGAAGGTTTGACCCCCCTGCCCTGCTCGGAGCCTGCGGCGTTCTGCATGGCATGGGCCTCGTCGAAAGCCAGCACGCCGTCAAAGTCTTCACCCATCCAGTCGAGGATCTGGCTCAGCCGCGTGGTGCCGCATTTGCCCGCGGACCGCAGCGTGGCGTAGGTGACGAAGAGGATACCGTCGCCCATGGGGATGGGCTGGTCCGGTTTCCATTTGGAGAGCGGCTGAATGTCGGCAGGCGAGCCGCCGAGATCGGTCCAGTCGCGGATCGCGTCCTCAATGAGCGTGGCGGATTTGGAGACCCAGATCGCCTTTCTGCGTCCAGCGAGCCAGTTCACCAGGATGAGCCCGGCGCATTCGCGCCCCTTGCCGCAGCCGGTGCCGTCGCCGAGGAAATACCCGAGGCGATAGGCCCGTGCCTCCGGGTCATCGTCGGCGCGCATCAGTTTGGTTTGGTCCTCGTCGATGGTGAACCGCCCCGGCAGGTCACGCCCATGGGCATCATGGGCCATGATGATGGTCTCGAGCTGAGCCTCGGAGAGATGCCCATCCTCGATCAGCCTGGCAGGCAGGCGCAATTCCGCACTGGCCGCGCCTGAGGGCACAGGTGGCGCGACAGAGGCCATGGCGATGCTTTCGACGAGTGGCGTGGGATGTTCCCGCGCGCCCGTGATTTCGATCCGCTGCGGGCGGTAGCGCGCATAGATGGCCGAGACAGGCGTGTTGTCGCGCGGGGCCTCAAAGCTTATGAAAGTGAGCGGTATGGCGGCGTTGGTCTGAGCGTTGGACGCCGCAACTCTGGCAACTGGGCGCTTGCGCGCGACAAGTACTGGACCGACCGATCGCGCATGGGGGTTTGTCGCCTCCCGGCGGGCGGGACGCGTCTCAGGCCGGCTTGCGGCCACAGCGTCGACAAAAGGAAGGGCTTCCTCCAGATCCTGAACCGCGGCGCGGATCATCTCGCCGCCCTCCTGCACTTTGTCGAAGATCATGAGCTGGGTTTCGACAGAAGTGCCGAGCTTGCGATAAACCTGCCCTGGCATCGTCAACACTAGTCGCGGCGTAAGGGGGCCGCAGGCGCGGGACCAATGCGCGGCATCGCGTTCGGGCGTGAAGCCGAGCGGCATGATCGCAACCAGCCGCCCACCGGGTGCCAGGCGCTTCGCGGCCGCGATGAGATGTTTGGCGGCGATGTGCTTGTCGCGGGATCGGTCGACCGAAGAGGCGAAGGGCGGGTTCATCACCACGACATCGGGCAGGACCGGTGTCTGCAGCAGATCGTCGATATGTTCGCCGTCATGGCCCGTCACCTCGCCGCCGAAGACCACGCGCAGGAGGCGCTGGCGCAAAGGGTCGATCTCGTTGAGCAGAAACGTGGCACCGGCCCGGGCGGCGAACGCGGCCAGGGCACCGGTGCCAGCCGAGGGTTCCAGCACGGTCTCGCCCTCGCGGATCGCAGCCGCCCGCACGGCCAAGGCGGCAAATGGCAGTGGCGTGGAAAACTGCTGCAGCCGGATCTGCTGCTCGGAGCGGCGCGTTTCCGTGAGGAGCCGTGAGGCGAGCAGCTTTGCGGTAGCGATATCACCCGCCGCGTTGTCCCCACGAAGCAGCACCTGGACGGCCGCGGCCTGCATCAGGTCGTAGGCCATCCGCCAGTCCCATGCGCCGCTGGCATCGCTGCCAAGAAACGTCTCGCGCATGATGCGCGCCAGCGCAGAGCTGCGTAGAGGCTGGTGGTCGATCTCCGCGCCGACTTGCGCCAGCGCAGAGGCGAGATGACCGTCGGAGGTTGAGAGAGCCGGGCTTGCCGGATTGGGCTTGGACATGGGATTTTCCTTTGGATCAGGGTCTGAGTTCCAAAGGACAAAAAGCCCGCTCTACACTTTGAAGGCGTGGAGCGAGCAATTTCTTAGTGGGGGGCCTGCACCCCGATCATGGCCACTGCTGCGCAGCATAAAGAACGCGCAAAATGGTCACCATCTCAGGGCTTTCAGCATAAACCACGATGTAGTTCGGCCGAACAACCATCTCCCTAGTCCCGTCCACACGGCCCGCGCGGTACATCTGAGGGTGTTTTGGAAGGCGGGACGTCTTGTGCTCAATCTCGTCTTTGAGAACTTAGGCGGCATCCGGGTTGTCGTCAGAGATATAGTCAATGATTGCCAGCAAGTCGGCTATGGCTGTGGCTTTCCATTCAAGATTTGGCAAGGCGCTTCCCGTCAATCAATGCCTGGGCGTCTTGCATCACCTTCGTATGGGGCGTTGTGGGCCGTGGATCGTCCAGCGCTTCCTGTACCTTCGCCCGGAACCAGGCGTCATAGGCATCCGGATCAGCAGTCAATCCGGCCGGCAAGCCGCCTTCTGCGGCCACGCGGGTCAGAAGAATACGCACCGCGTCGGAGAGCGTCAGACCGACGCCCGCAAGTGCGTCCGAAGCCTGTGCTTTCAGCTGATCGTCAACACGGACATGAAGCATGGATGTTTGGGCA
>JAVJUV010000043.1:0-4024 GCA_040220415.1 Silicimonas sp. | reverse complement strand
GCGAGTGGTGGCATCGAGCACATTCGACCGTATCAGTCCCTCGATCGCCCTGTAGGCACCTAGTTCGGGCGCACCGATGCCCAGTACACCGATCGCGACGATCGGATTTTCCGGGGTCGATTGCTGCCAGGCCTCAGCGGCGGATAGGCCGACATTCGCATATGACGCCTGCAAACCCTTGTTGTTCAGAAGCGCGACCTGAACGGCGGTGTCCGCCGAAATGGTCTTGCGGTGCACCATTGCGTGCACCTGCTTCTTCAAGGCCTCGTTTTCGGCCTGGGTTTCGGCGAAGGCTGTCCGTTTGCCGATGGCTGGTGTGACCTGGCTGGAAATGTTGGCGAAGCCAGCTTTTGGTTCCGTGTAGATGCCCGGTACAGCTGCAGCACAGGCACCCAAGATTAGCGGAAAGCCGAAAACCAGCGGAAACTTCGATACCCGCATCAGTTGCCCTCCGTCTGTTCTTGATTGACGGAACGCCAGTCGCGGGGACCTGTGGGGCCGCGGTAGGTGTAGCCCGCCAAGGGGTCCTGATAGCTGATCAGCGATGAAACTGCCGTGTTGGCGACGGCCTGTTGGGTCGCGACGGACGGCAACGGGGTGGGCTCATAGGCGCATGCGCCAAGCCCGAGGGCCGAAGCCCCCATAAGTAGATGAATTTTCATGAACGTAACCTGATTGATGAACGTTGTCTCACGCAGACTCTGCGCAAGGCTCACACCCGTTTTGGGCGTCGGTTCAGATCAGGAATCGAGGGGGCCGCAGGAACCCTGCTGTTTCCACCGAATACGTTTGACCGTCGAGAATGACATATTCACTTGTACCAACCGGCTCTGCTTCGATCTTGGTGTCTTCGAGGAAGACGACAGAAATACAGATACCGTTGCAACACTCTTGGGATTGTTGCTCTTTGCCATCCTTGTCGGACGCTGCGATGTCGCTTGCGACCCTAAGCTTCTCATGCGCGTGATGCGCATCGCTTCCGGTGTCATGAGTCATGGCGGCACCAACGACAACAATAGACTTGGCTTGATGTCCGTCATGCATGCCGGACGCCGCGTGAGCGGCAGAAGGTGGTGACAATACCAATGCCAGCGCAAACGCAATGCACGTAAACGCCCTTGACCAGCTTGATATGAAAACTCGAAAGCTCATGCCGCGAACATCGGATACCCATGCAGTACAGTCAATCCGTCCTGCGCAGGAAGGTTCGTCGCTTTTTTTGAAACCGGCGAGTTTTGGCCGCTGCTGTCAGAGAATGTTGCATATCAGCGACATAGAGAGAGCCGCTATTTCCGTTCAGCAGAGCGTTGCTGACGCATCTTGGCTACTGAACCTCTGCCAGCTTCTCAGACCTGTAGCCCGCATCGCGGATCGCTGCGGCCAATGCAGTTTCACCCAGGGTGCTGTTGACGTCGACGATACGTGCAGTCAGATCGCACGAAACCGTTGCATCCGGGTCGGCAGCCATGATGGCCTTTTGGATAGAAGCGGTACAATGGCCGCAACTCATGTTCGGTACGCTGAATCTGAACATCGCAGTCTCCTTTGAAGACATGCATGTAAGGCGTTCCTGCATGGGAAGGTCAATGGCCAGAATTTTACTCAACATGGCTGTTGACCTTCCAGTAACTGGAGGCCCTATCTATAGGAGGATCAGATCAAGGAGATTCTCATGTCGGATCCGCGCACCCTTCAGCTTTCGCTGCAAAACATGTCCTGCGCTTCCTGCGTCGGGCGCGTGGAACGTGGCCTCACGGCTCTGCCGGGGGTCAGCAATGTCCGCGTCAATCTCGCCAACGAGACCGCCCAGGCGCAGATCGACGCACCGGAGCGCATTGCCGAAATTGCGACAACCCTTGATGAGATCGGGTATCCGGCCCGTACCCGAAGCGTTCGTCTGAACATCGCATCCATGTCCTGTGCTTCGTGCGTCGGTCGGGTGGACAAGGCTCTGGCAGTGCTGCCGGGCGTGCTGGACGTGAACGTCAACCTGGCATCGGAAACCGCTACGGTCACCTACCTGGAGGGCGCGGTCGCGGTTGCCGACCTCATCAAGGCGGCCAGCGACGCGGGTTACCCCGCCACGCAGGCCGAAGACAGTTCATCGCAAGACGCAGGAGCCCGCAAGAACGAAGAAGCGCGGGATCTGGCGCGCCGGACAGTCGTGGCGGCGACCCTCGCCCTGCCGGTGTTCCTGCTCGAGATGGGCGCACATCTGATCCCCGGCATGCACGGTCTGATCGGCGACACCATTGGCCATCGGGCCAGCTGGATGATCCAGTTCGTGTTGACCACGGCTGTCCTGTTTGGGCCGGGACGTACGTTTTACACACGCGGTTTCCCGGCATTTTTAAAAGGCGCGCCGGACATGAACAGTCTTGTCGCGGTTGGCACATCGGCGGCCTATATCTATTCGCTCGTGGCGCTTTTCGCACCGACGCTGCTGCCCGCGGGATCGCGCGCGGTCTATTTCGAGGCGGCGGCAGTCATCGTGGTGCTGATCCTTCTGGGCCGCTGGCTGGAGGCCCGCGCGAAGGGCCGGACCGGGGTTGCGATACAGAAACTGCTCGGCCTTCAGGCCAAGACAGCCCGTGTGCTGGTTGACGGCGAGCCGCAGGATGTGGCCATCGACCGCATCGTCGCGGGCGACATTCTGATCGTGCGCCCCGGCGAGCGGATTGCAGTGGATGGCGAACTGACCGAAGGCAGTGCCCGTGTCGACGAGAGCATGATCACCGGCGAACCGGTGCCGGTCGCCAAATCCGTGGGCGATCCCGTCACCGGCGGCACCGTCAACGGCAGCGGTGCCTTCCACTTCCGCGCGACGCGTGTGGGTGCCGACACGACACTGGCCCAGATCATCCGGATGGTCGAAGAGGCACAGGGCGCCAAGCTGCCGATCCAGGGCCTGGTGGACCGGATCACGCTCTGGTTCGTGCCCGCGGTCATGGCATTGGCGCTGTTGACGGTGATTGTCTGGCTGTTGGTCGGTCCTTCGCCCGCGCTGTCCTTTGCGCTGGTGGCCGGCGTCTCCGTGCTGATCATCGCCTGCCCCTGCGCGATGGGGCTCGCCACGCCGACGTCGATCATGGTCGGCACGGGACGTGCCGCCGAGATGGGCGTGCTCTTTCGCAAGGGCGATGCCTTGCAACAGCTATCCAGCGTGGATGTTGTGGCGCTGGACAAGACCGGAACGGTTACCCAGGGCCGCCCGGAACTGACCGATCTCGTGCTTGCGGACGGCTTTGACCGCGCCGAGGTGCTGGCATTGGTCGCCGCTGTCGAGGCGCAATCGGAACACCCGATCGCCGAGGCAATCGTGCGCGCGGCAAAGGTCGAGGGCGTCGCGCGGCATGACGTCATGGATTTCGCATCCATCACCGGCTACGGCGTGCGGGCCAGGGTGGCGGGCCGCGAGGTGCTTGTCGGGGCCGACCGCCTGATGACCCGCGAGGGGCTGAAGATCGGCGACCTGGCCGACGAGGAGCGCCGACTGGCCGAACAGGGCCGCACCGCACTTTTCGCGGCAATCGACGGTCGTGTCGCCGCCGTCATCGCGGTAGCCGATCCGGTGAAGCCGTCCAGCGCCGCTGCAATCCGCGCCTTGCACGCACAGGGACTGAAGGTGGCCATGATCACCGGTGACAAGCGCGAAACGGCAGAGGCTATCGCCCGCGAAACCGGGATAGACCATGTGATCGCGGGCGTTCTGCCCGACGGCAAGGTGGCGGCGCTGGACGATCTGCGGGGCACCGGCCAGCGCATCGCGTTCGTTGGCGACGGGATCAACGACGCACCCGCGCTCGCCCATTCGGACGTGGGTATCGCTATCGGCACCGGCACCGACGTGGCCATCGAATCCGCAGATGTGGTGCTGATGTCCGGCGATCTGCGCGGCGTCGTGAACGCCCTCGAGGTGTCGCGGAGCACCATGCGCAACATCCGCCAGAACCTTTTCTGGGCATTTGGATACAACGTCGCCCTGATCCCGGTTGCGGCGGGCGTGCTTTATCCGGTGTCAGGA
>JAVJUV010000042.1:0-33106 GCA_040220415.1 Silicimonas sp. | reverse complement strand
TGTCGAGCGCGAGGGCGTCGAGCGCGGCCAGGTTCTGGCCAAGCCCGGTTCGGTCACTCCGCACAAGAAGTTCGCCGCCGAGGCCTACATCCTGACCAAGGAGGAGGGCGGCCGCCACACGCCGTTCTTCAACAAGTACCGTCCGCAGTTCTACTTCCGCACGACCGACGTGACCGGCGAGGTGACGCTGCCCGAGGGCACCGAGATGGTGATGCCGGGCGACAATGCGGAGATGAACGTCGAGCTGATCACGCCGATCGCGATGGAAGAGCGTCTGCGCTTCGCCATCCGCGAGGGCGGCCGCACCGTCGGCGCCGGCATCGTCGCAAAGATCATCGAGTGACGCTCCCGGCACCTTCTCGTGCCGACATGACAAACTGATGGAAGATGGCCGCGCAAGCGGCCATTTTTCGTTCGGGCCACATGCCCGGTTTCTCCTTGCCGGAACATACCGCGTTCTGCGGCGTTCTTGCGCCGAAGGGGCCTCCGAGGAGATAGCCATGACAAGACGATTGCTCGAGACGACGACGGCCATTGGCCTGTTGACGATGGTGGTGGGCGCCGGCGTTGCCCACGCACAGGACGATTCCGGTACGCAGGACGGTGTCGGTGCCGAACTCGTCCGCTGCGTTCTGGAGGCGCAGCCGTGCCCGGACGCGACCGATGCCGACATCAGTGGGGCCGCACAGATGCTCGCCGACCAGACCGGCGCGAGGATCGCCGACGCCGAAGCCCGCATCCGCGAGGCCTTGTCCGAAGCCGGCGTGACCGCCGGGGAGCCGGAGACGGCCGAGACCGAAGCTGCGGCCGAGGCGGATGCCGGCGCAGCCGAAACGCCGCCCGTGGAAGACGAGACCGCCGCAGGGCAGGAGACCACGGACGCGGCCGAGCCGTCCGATACGCTCGATGAAGCGATGGACGCCGTGGAGGAAGGCGAGCAGGCCGCCGGCGAAGTCGTCGAGGAACCGCAGCCCGAAACCGATGCCGAGGCGGGCGATGCGGCGGAGGCCGGAGCGGAAGGCGAAACGCCGCCCACTGAAACCGCCACCGATGACGCGGCAGGCGAGGGCGAGGAGCAGCAGGCCGAGACCGACGCGCCTGCGCAGACCGGCGCGGAAACCGCTGCCGGGGCTGAAACGGAAACCGGGGCCGAGACGACGGCGGCCGACGAGACTGGTGGGGAAACCGGTGAAGAACTGCCGGCGGAGCCGACCGGCGACGCCGCCGCGGCCACCGACGAGACCGATGCGACCGCTGAAGCCGAGGCCGCTGCCGAAACGACCGAGGCCGACGCCGAAGCCGCGGCCCGGGCCGAAGCCGAGGCCGATCAGGTCGCGCCCGAGCCGACACCGGAGCAGCGCGCCGCACGCGCCGAGCGCCAGGCGCAAAGGCAGGCCGATCGCGGCAATGCCGAGGCGCTGCAGGCGGCCGATCAGCAGATCGAGGCCGAAACGGAAGCCGAAAGCCAGGCCGAGGTTCAGGTCGAAACCGTCACCGAGGAGACCGCGCGTCGAAGCGACGAAACGGTCGAGGCCGAAGCGACAGGGCAGCAGGACACCGACCAGCTCCTGCGCAACATTCTGGGCATCGCCGCCGGCGCCACCGTCGGCGCCGTCCTCGGCAACCAGTTCAACGTGGTGGAACCGGCCGGCGACCGCGTCGTCGTTGAACGCGACGGCGAACTGGTGGTGCTGCGCGACGAGAACGAACTGCTGCGCCGACCGGGCACGGAAGTGCGCACCCGCACGTTCGAGGACGGCAGCACCCGCACCGTGGTCATCCGCGAGAACGGTGTGCGGATCGTCACGATCCGCGCCTATGATGGCACGATCCTCTACCGGGCCCGCGTCGCGCCGGACGGCCAGCGCGTCGTCCTGATCGACGAGCGGCAGTACGAGCCCGAACCGGTCGACATCACCCGGCTGCCGTCCCCGCCACGCGCCCGCGTGATCGAATATGGCGAGGCCGACGTCGACACGATCCGTTCGGCGCTTGCCGCCGAGGTGCCGCGCCTCGACCGCCGCTATTCGCTGCAGCAGGTGCGAGACGTGCGCGAACTGCGCGCGCTGGTGCCGGGCATCGATCTGGCCGTCAATTTCGCCACCGGCTCGGCGGCGATCCCGCCAAGCGAAGCCGAAGCGCTGACCGCGCTCGGCCGGACCGTCGAACGGATGATCGCCGAGGATCCGGACGAACTGTTCCTCGTCGAGGGCCACACCGACACGGTCGGCGCCGCCGCCTACAATCTGGCCCTGTCCGACCGACGCGCAGAGAGCGTCGCGCTGGCGCTGACCGAGTATTTCGACATTCCGCCCGAAAACCTCGTCACCCAGGGCTATGGCGAGCGGTTCCTGAAGGTCGAACAGGCCGGCGACATCCGCGCCAACCGTCGCGCGGTCGTCCGGCGGATCACGCCGCTGGTCCGTGCCGCCGGAGCGCAGTGACGGATTGACCCCGGTCAGCCGGCCGGCGGCCGGCATGTCGATCAAGGCGGGTCGTGGCCCGCCTTTTTCGGTTGAAACGCGCTTCGGCGCGCATTATCAGTCCGGTCACCGATAGGGGTATAGCTCAGTTGGTAGAGCGTCGGTCTCCAAAACCGAAGGTCCACGGTTCGAGCCCGTGTGCCCCTGCCAAAATACCAATAGAATCAATGAGATAGAAATTCACTTGCGCTGGAGATTCGCGCTCGATACCCTTGCACAACTGTTACACAAACTGACACAGCTGCGAGGACCGACCTGGCGATGGAGGAAAAGCACGCCATTCTTGGCGGAAGAGTGCATCTCTACCGGCGCAACCGCAGCCCCATCTGGCAGTGTTCGACCTATCTGGCCGGGAAGAATCGTCGGGTCAGCACGCGTGAAGACGGCCTCAGCCGCGCCAAGGAGTTTGCCGAGGATTGGTACTTCGACCTCCTCGGCAAACGAAAGCGCGGCGAGGCCATCGGCGAGCGGACCTTCAAAGATGCCGCCAACCAGTTCATGGCTGAGTACGAAGTCCTAACCGACGGCGAGCGCAACGCCCGGTGGGTCGGTGACCACTACCGCCGCATTCGGCTGTATCTCAATCCATTCTTCGGTGACATGGCGCTCTCGACCATCAACGCCGGGACGGTGCAGGCCTACCGCATCGAGCGGCTGAGACCGGCCGAGAGCGATGAGGACGAGCCGCCCAAGAAGCCTCCCTCACGCAGCACGCTGCATCATGAGGCCGTGACACTGCGATTGGTGTTGAAGACCGCCGTTCGGCACGGCTGGCTCCAGTTCGTGCCGGACATCTCCATGCCGTACAAAACCTCCGGCAAGGTGGTGCACCGCGCCTGGTTCTCACCAGCCGAGTACAAGCAGCTCTACACCGCCACCCGCGAGAACGTCCGGCAGGCGCGCTCCAAGCAAACCAAAGATGGGGAGGGGACGTCCCGCTACGTCTCTGTGGCCGAACAGCTCCACGACAAGGTGCTGTTCCTGGCCAATACCGGCCTGAGGCCCGACGAAGCCAATCAGCTCGAATACCGCGATGTGGAGATCATCGCGGACGAGGCCACCGGCGACACCATCTTGGAGATCCAGGTGCGCGGCAAGCGCGGTGTCGGCTATTGCAAGAGCACGCCGGGCGCGGTTCGGCCGTTTCAACGGTTGGTGGCGCGGAACCAGCCACAGCCGACCGACCGGGTGTTTCCAAGCGACCAGAAGAAGCTCTTCAATCGCATCCTTGATGAGCAGGGCTTGAAATTTGACCGTGACGGCAACCGGCGGACGCTCTATTCCCTACGCCACAGCTACATCAGCTTCCGGCTCTTGGAGGGCGCTGATATCTACCAGATCGCCAAAAACTGCCGCACTTCGGTCGAGATGATCGAGAAACACTACGCGGTGCATCTGAAAAACAGCCTGGATGCGGCGGCGATCAATCGGCGACGAGCGCGCTAGCTGGATGCCAAATCAAGACGAGGGCAAACAAGGGATGAGCTGGCTCAGTTCGGAAGGTGTGCCGAAAATCAGGGCAGCGGTCGTTGACACGACGGCCATCGTTTTCGTCATCGGCGTCATGATCTTGGCACAGTTGCCGGTCCAGCACCCGACCTGAGTTCGTAGATACAGATCGGTGGATGCCGGTCAAATGGCTAGTGTGACGGATTTGCGACAGCCAGGGTTTTCGTGGATTTCGCGGTTGCTACTGGATTTTCGTGGCATATAGTGCCGTCAAACTGAGTCCGAATAAGGCATAGCACCTCAGCCACCCAAACCATAGGCGGTTGGCCAGCCATTTGACCAAGCCCAGAGCACGACGCAGTCTTGGCGCCGTAATGTTCGGTTGTGCTGCTTTCAGTAGAATCCTTGTTACATCACCGACAGTTGCTTTGCAGCTGAGGCTCTATATTTGCATTTGCCGTACTCTTACTTCAAGGTTGTAAGAAGATACTTGCATTCTGATGTTGAATGTGTATCATGATATACGGCGAATTTGTTGGTTCGCTCACCGTGATGAGTGATTTCCAGCACTTGTCACATGGCCGATAAGGCCAAAAGGCAGCGCCTGCTTGGCAGCGCTGCCTTTTCCCGTTTGTCCACACATAGTTCTTTCTGTCACAAAACTGTCATGTAACGCTGTAACCATACGTTAACCACCGAGCTCCGCTCACAGGACTGGAAACCTGGGGGTACGGTGGGAGAACCAACAAATTGCCTCAATGATGCACCGCATCGTCGGGGCCGGTCACAACCTACGAGAGGTGCGTGAAATGGCCAACCATCGACCTTTTTCCCTTGTTCTCACCCGCAAAGCTCGCCTTACGAGCGCGACGATACTGTGCAGCTTTCTTTTGGTCACGCCAGCGCTCGCAACTGCAAATTCCACAGATATCGTTGAGCAAAGTCACTCGGAGGCCATTGCCGAATCAGGTGCGCAGATGGCGCCGCTGCGTGAGCAACTGACCACCGATGTCGAGTTGACCGAGTTGATCGATATCATGCGGTCGAACACGTCTGAACTCCGCGAAATCGTGCGGATCGTCACTGAAGCTGGCCAAGTTGACGACGTCATTGACGAAGTGTCTGATCGGCTTGATCGCGTTACCGAAAGCTTTGAACGGATCGCCGAGATTGGCCCATCGATGCTGAGGCGGCGGGCTGAGATCGTCAGCGACATCGAGCGAATCCAGCGGGCCGCGAGTCTGACGGCCGCTGAAGCGCGCGGGGATGTCCGTCGGCTTGAGGCCGCCAATCAAGCGCTGAAAGAGAAGCTTCGCAGCGGTGAACTGTCTGAAACCGAGGCTCGAAAGACCAGCATAGACATCAGCGCAAATGAAACCATCATCCAGTCTCGACAAGTGGCGGTGGACGTCTGGGCCGTGTTTATTGAACAGCATGCGGAACTTGTGGCGCATTCTGGCGACATCACGGATGAGATAGATGTGTTCACCCACACCCTCGGACGCAATGCTGAAGTCTATGGGTCGGTCGCTGAAGTGTTTCGCTTGCGGAGAAATCTGGCGACGGTCCTGGCTGACATGCAGTCGCTAAGCAGCGTTGTTGAGCATGCCAACGATCTCGAGAACGGTTGGCGCTCCATGCACGACGCGCTTGATCGCTTGCGCGAAGAGTTCCCAGACTACGTGCCGAGTTCGTAACCGATAACGCCAGCAAGAACGGTGGGATGAGCTATGAAAAATCAGTTTCGCATCGTGCTGATTGCTATGGCCTTTGTTGTCGCGGCAGTCAGTCTACAAGCGTGGTTTGACAACTCTCCGGGTCCGCTTGTGGGCCCGTCGGCCAATCCGCCAACGTGGCAGGATTTGGCCGATGCAGCCAGAGAGTTTGACGATGCGCAGGAAGCGTTCAAACAAGCGCTTGATGCACGAGACACGACAGGCCGCGAACCACTGTCGCTCCCGTGAGTTGGGCTCTCGATTACTGTTGGGCCCGGTCGTTTAAGCATGGAGCGGCCGCATAGAAATACCGAACCCCGCCACCGGCGGGGTTCTTGTTGTCTGGTAGTAGCTCAGCCCATCGCCGCCGCCAACTCAGTCGGCGGTGCATCGATGAACTGATATGTCATCGCCTGGGCGACGAATTCTCGGCCCAGCGCCGATACACCGGCGGTGATCATGATCCGTCCGCCAGTGCCGCCCTGACGCATGAGGTCGTTCAAGAGGCGGATGCGTTCCGTCCGTACGGCCGTTGATTTTTGGCTTGTCATTGGTTTGCTCCTTTCGCTGGCCACGCCCGAGCCGATCTCAGGCGCGCCCGGCGAAGGAGCGGTGTGGTGGACCAAGGAAACTGGCTCACCAAAAAGCAGGCGTAGTGATCCGCTCTATGCGCCGCCGTAAGCCACGCTCGGCCAGCGAGCGCCTTGGCGCAACGGCTCCGCCGTCCGCCGCTTCGCTCCGGCCTGCGGTGCGCCGCCGCTCTCGCTGGCCGCTTGCAGCGGTATGGCGGCTCCGAAAAGCAGATGCACAAGCTCAGCTGATCCACGAAGCACTTCGCGCGCCCTCAACCCATTGCAGCGGCCAAGAGGGTCGGCGGGCCGTCGATCACCCGCTGGGCGAGGGCCAGCGCCTCGAAGATGACGGTATTGCGTGGCTCGTTGTCGAAGGCGCGCCGCTGCTGGGGCACCCACGCTTGCAATTCGGGATAGCGGACCGCCAGCGCGGCCGCTTCCTCGTACTTGTTGGCGTAGAGCTGGACGCGGGCAACGGACACGGTGAGCACGGGATTACGCTCAGCGGTCTTCGCAATGGCGCGGATGACTCCCTTGGTATGCGCCCCCTTGCGCGAGCCGGGTTCAAGCTGCTCAGTGACGACGATGGTCGGTTGTAGCGCGTTGACCCACTCCTGGGCGGCCCCAGCTGCATCCGTTGATGAGCGGGCAGCACTGTTGGAGATGCGCCAATCCTTGAGCGTGTGGTTGTCGAGGAAGACATAGCCGACCCGGCGTCGAGCGGCGGCTATCGCGAGCACCCTAGCCTGCATGGCCCTCTTGCTCGGCGTCCAGCCGAGAAGATAGGCGCTCTAAGGTGCTCGGACGATTAAAGGTCAGACTGGAGCTGCGACTGTCGGGCAAGGTTTCCAACCGCTCGCGCAGCTCTCGGCGCACGTCGCGCAACAAGGCGGCATAGAGACTTTCAAAGGTGCGACCGTAGATCAGGGACAGCGTGCACAGCTCGGTGAGCGATGGCAGATCACGACCATACTCCAGCGACCAAATGCGCTTTGAATGGACACCCAATAAATGCGCGCAATCGCGCTGCGTCAGACCGGCTTGGCGGCGTAGCCGCCGCAGGTCGAGAGCAAAATCTGTTTGCATAAAGAACTGATGGTTATGGCTAACGGCTCCAGTGTATCCGCCCGCAGAGCCGCCCAAAAGGAGGCGTAATCCGCCCAGCTTGCGGATTGCAATCCATCAACCCATCACCAAGTCGGACCGGGTGGTGTGATCGCCGAAAAGGTGAAACCTTTTCGGGTCAACCCGTTCCGCCTTGGTGGTATGACTGGTACCCTGAGCCTCAACGTTTCCACGACCAGCCTACCGCGCCCAACGCGCCTTTGGCTAGAGAGCCAGACCCGCCCGCTGGTCCGATCTTCGCCATCGGCACAGCCGCGCTCGATGAACCCGGAGCGCACTTGTCCTCCTAGCCACCGGCCGCCACCCGACCAGAATGACGGGATGTTCGCCGATAACCCCGTCACCACCCTGGGCCTGGCCCACCATCGCTATGGCGACAAGCCGTTTGGTATTCGACTCGCTGACCGTCAGCTCCATGCGTTCCTGATTGGGCAGACTGGCACAGGTAAGTCCACCCTGCTGTACAACGTCGCTCGGCAGGACGCTGCGGCCGACCGGGGTTTTTGTCTCATTGATCCGCACGGCGACTTGGCGGCCAGCCTTCACGCCGAGTTGCCCGAAGGTACGCACCGGTACTGGAACGTCGCCGATCCTGAGAGTCACGTCGGATACAACCCGCTCACTCGCGTCTCGGCCGACTTCCGGCCGCTGGTCGCCTCCGGCCTCATCGACACGCTCAAAAAGCAGTGGTCGGATGCCTGGGGCGTCCGCATGGAACACCTACTGCGCTACGCCATCCTGGCGCTCCTGGAGCAGCCCCGGACTGATCTGCGCGACATCATCCGCCTGTTCGTCGATCAGTCGTTTCGCCAGGGCGTCACCGCCTCGATCACGGACGAGCAGGTGCGGGCCTTCTGGACCAAGGAGTATCCAGCCATGAACTACAAAACCGCCGTCGATGGCGTGGCGCCCATTGCCAACAAGATCGGCGCCTTTCTGGCCCATCCTCTGGTACGCCGGGCGGTGTGTGACCCGGCTGAGCCGCTCCGCTTTCGGCAGATGATGGATGAGGGTCACTCCCTCATCATTGATCTAGCCAAAGGCCGCCTCGGCACCGACGTCGCGAATGTCCTGGGTGGTCTCCTGATGACGAGCATCATGAATGCGGCCTTTAGCCGCCACGATCTCCCAGAAACTGAGCGCCGACCGTTCATGCTGCTGGTGGATGAGGTCAGCTCGTTCTCGACGCTGACATTTGCCAGCATGCTGTCCGAGGCCCGCAAATACGCGCTCAGCGTCACCGCCAGTCAGCAGTACCTCAATCGGGCTGACCATGAGGTGTTCGAAGCCATCATCGGTAACGTCGGCTCTTTGCTGGCGTTTCGGGTTGGGGCGATTGATGCCCCGATCATCGCCAAACAGCTCGGCGTGGCAACGCCCGCCGATCTGGTCAATCTGCCGAATTACCGGATCATGGTGAGACTGATGGTGGATGGCCAGCAGACGCCGCCCTTCACGGCCGACACCTTCCCAAGCCAGCGGGCGGGTTCGCCCTCCTAGCGCCAAAGCAGGCGGCGGGTAGCATGAGGGTCATGTCCACACTGCCGCTTCGACATCAGCAATCAACGCAAGAGCGCCACCGTGATGCGCCGGTCACGTCGTTTTCGCACGAGACAATCGCCGCGCTCGAATCCCTCGGCCGCGTCTTGCGTCCAATTCATGCTAGAATGAAAGCGGCTGAGGCGGCGGCCCGTTGTGGCAATGCCGATCAGATTCTATTTCATGAACAAACAGGCAAAACGGGAAGCGGCTACCCTCGCTGACATTAAGCGTGGCGTCTATCGCGATTGCTACCTGGTCTATAACCGGAAGAGCCTCGATGAACCCAACTCGCAGAAGAACTCCCTCAATTATCAGCGGGCCGAAAACACCGCCTCTGCCGTGCGGGAAAATCTCCGGGTGGCACCGGTTTCGTTGACTGGGTTTTGCACCGACGGCGTTGTCTCCGAGAAACACTCCGGATTCAAAGAAGGTGACGAACTAACCATCACAGACGACGGTATGGTGCGGTACCGGATCGAACGGCCGAAGTTCCAAAAACTGCTGCAACATCTGAGCCAGGGCCACTTCAAAGGCGTTATCTGCCTGAGTTGGGATCGCATTAGCCGCAATCGCGGCGATGACACCGTGATCCGCAAGCTAATGCGCCACGGCGTGGACGTACGCTTCGCCTATGCCGACTACGACGACAGCAGCGCCGGTCAGCTGCACATGGACATCGACGGCATGTTCGCTCAGCACCATTCTCGGGTTACCAGCGAGAAGGTGACGCTGAGCACCCGGCATAGCCGATTGCAGGGAAAATGCACCTACCGCGCGCCGATCGGCTACCTGAACACCGGCAGCATGGACCAGAAACCGACCGACCCGAAGCGCGCACCGATCATCAGAGAGATGTTCAATCTCTACGTCACCGGCGAGTGGAGCCTCGCCGACCTGGCTCGATTTGCTACCAATCAGGGCTTCACGACGCTTCCAATGCGTCGCCGGCGCAGCCAGGCCGAGATCCTGGCCGATGAGGATGACGACGAGGGTGACCTCGACACCATACGCCCCAAGACTAGTCGCCCGGTGACAGAGAACCACGTGAGCCGTATTCTCCGCAACCCCTTCTACACCGGACGCGTCATTGGCCCCGATGGTGAATACATTCCAAGCAGCAGCCACGGGGCGCTGGTGACTGACGAGGTGTTCAACGCTGTCCAAGCGGTCCTCGCGCGCAAGACCGTCAGCCTGCACTATGTCGAAAAGCTCGACCACCCGATGCGCGGCCTGGTGCGCTGCGCCCACTGCCGCCGCGTCTATACGCCGTACACGAAGAAGGGCATTTTATACTTCAATGCTCGGTGTGTGACTGGCTGTCCGAACACACTCAAAAACTGCAACTTCACTTTCATGGCCGAGCGCATCGGCAGCCTGATCGCCGGACTCCGTTTCACGGACGGTGAATTGGAGGAGATCGATGCTCGAGCCAGTACCGACATCGTGCTGTTGCAGGAAAAACGGCAGGCAGAGCTGGCCAAGTTGGAGCGCCGCAAGAAGCGCGCCCGCGAGGAGCTGTCCTATCTCGAAGCCAACCGTTTGGCGCTGTTGAAGTCGGGCGCCTACACGGCCGAAAGCCTTGTTGCCGAGCGAGCGCGTCTCCACGCCGAGCTGAACGCGGCCAAGACCGACGAGGACATCTCAGACGAAGCCATGCGGGAATTGCTGGACGAGGTCGTATTGCTTTCGGAACTGCTGAAAGACCTTATTCCAACCTACAACTTCGCCGAACCACGCGAAAAAGAGCAGATCGCTCGCGTGATCTTTTCAGAACTGTTCCTGGCTCAGGATGTGTTGGATTATAAGGTCAAGGGAGGTTTTGAGCCCTTTGTTGATCGCATTTCTGCTACTCGTGACCCGGTGGCTTGGCTTTCAGAAATATCTGACAATCGAGCGGAAATACGAAAGAGCATAGCTGCGCTTAAATCGGTGCGCTGTAATATAGTCCATGATGTTCGGCAAAACGGGTAGCAAAATATGCCTTTGGACCAATATGTATCGTGAGTAATATCCGCAAGCTCTAACTCGGCAGACGACGCCCCAACTGAAATACGAACAGATACCTGCACAATCCCCGCGTGGTTGAAGATTTTCCTCGCGAGATCGAACCCAAACACAACGAGCCACTGAATGACTTGCAGAGTAAGGCGATTGATGACGACCGCGTGTACCTCATTGCGTGATTTGTCACACTTGCCCCATAGCCCACCTAGGGCCCCAACGTGGCCCTAATAAAGCGTCCCGAGCGACTGTGGTGGTAGACCAGGGAGCCGTCCGGGTTGCGATAGAAGGTGTAGTTCGTGTTGGCGCCCTCGATCACGCCGTCTGGCCGGAGTGTGTAGTTCCAGGGGCCGGCGCGTGCTTGGCCGATGCGTTGGTAGGTATAGGTGCCGTCGCTTCGAAACAGGAACGTACCGCTCGGGCTGCGCCAGGGTCGGTCGATGAAGGTCGCGCGCACCTCGGCGGCCGTCAATCGGGTTCGGTCGTCGGTGCCGGTGGTGGTGCATGCAATGGCCAACAGCAGCACGGCCACAATCGGTACCAACCTCCACATTGTCTGTGCCATGTGAATCTTTCCTGGTCAGCCGCCAAACTTCCACGTCAGGTTGGCCCGGATGGTTTGCATGCTGGTGTCGTAGTCAAACACGTATGGCGTGCCTGGTGTCCCACCGCCGAAGCAGACGACGCAGATGCCATTGACGCTGGCGGTGCCGAAGTCGGTATAGAGGTACTCGACACCGACCACGACGCGCTCGCTGAAGGCCAGTTCAATGCCGCCGCCGACCGTATAGCCGGTGCGAGTCTGCCGGTCACTGGTCGGACCGAGTAGGCCCCGAAACGGCGTCGTGCTGGTGTCGGCGATGCTGTGTTCGATGCCGGCAACCGCCAGCCCGCCGGTGCCATAGATAAAGGCAGGCAAGCCTGTGTCCGGAACGGCCAATCCGGCGCGTCCGCGGACTGTCGCAAACCAATTGATGTCGGTAGTGCCGGTGAGATCAATCGTCGTGCCGATCTGCGTGATGTTTGTGGCTGAGATGTCCGCTTCGACGCCGAGGACGACGTTGCCGAAGGCGTAGTTGTATCCGGTGCGCACGCCGCCCAGGAGCCCTGAGCCGGTATCATCTGCAAACCCACCAGCGACGTACCACGGGCCAAATGGGCCGGTGCCGGTGTCGGTCGCGCGAACGTCAATCGCGGCGCCTCCACCAGTCACGCCGACGAAGAGCCCACTCCAGTCGAAGGCGGTGTCCTGGGCTGCGGCCGGCGATGCGACGCGTGACGCGGCCTGTGCTGCGGCGGCCAGCCGCGCGGTTGTGCTGTGCGTGGAACGTGGCCCCGGTGGGGTGTGTGTGGAAGAGGGAGTGGGTGGTCGCGTGGACGTTCCCAAGAAGGTATGAAGTAGTGCCAACTATCGATCCCCACGTTGCTTCAGAGCGCTCTGCAACACAATTACCAATTCTGTTGCAGAAAACGGCAGGGGAGCGTTAATCGGCCATTGAGGGCGTTGACGATTCGGCTGTTGCTGTGTCAATGCATGACAACAGCTGCGCCACATGGCGCGCTGGGTGGTATAATCGAGGTGTCACCTGCAACAGAATTGGTAATTGTGTTGCAAGTGGGCAACAATTGCCCCGATACCGCGCCTGTGCGGTGTAGGTCCCATTCGAGAACCACCACCATGCCAGCCATCAGTACCGACATGCGGCTTCACGCCGCCACCGGCGCTCGCCTGTACATCAACGAACACGAGCGTCGCCGCTTCATGGAAGCCACCCGCGTGGCTCCTGTCCCGTTCAGACGGCTTTGTCTCGTCTTGACATTTACCGGCTGCCGGGTTTCCGAGGCACTGGCCCTGACCGGCCAATCCATACAGACGGACACCGCAACCATCGCGATCAGGACCCTGAAGAAACGCCGGCATACGGCAGTCCGAGAAGTGCCAGTGCCCACGTCGCTCATTGCCGAACTGACTCCAGATGAGCGACCATCCGACGCGCGGCTCTTTCCGGTATGTCGCACGACCGCCTGGCGACAGGTCAAGTCCGTCATGGACGCGGCCTCCATCACGGGGCCGCAGGCCACCGCCAAGGGTCTACGGCACGGCTTTGGCGTGCACGCCCTTCAATCCGGTGTACCGCTCAATCTCCTGCAGAAATGGATGGGCCATGCGCACATCTCGGTGACCGCCGTATATGGCAACGCGGTCGGACCGGAAGAGCGGATGATTGCAGAAAGGATGTGGCACGACATATGCCGGACAAACTGATCAGCTGCAAGCGAGGCCGATACGGTTGCTTTGGCCCAAACGGCCGGAAGTCGATCAACTGTTCGAGAGTGACGGGATCTCCGGATATCCGCAGAGCTGCCCATAGCGGCAGCACTGCAAAGCGCCGACTCGGCGGGAAGCGGTCGTTCGTTGCAGTGGCACGGTTACTTTGGTGAGTTGGATAAAGCAGACGTTCACTTGAACTCCGCTCACCTCATGATCGAATTGGTTTAAATTTCGTCGACACTTAGAACTCTCCGTCATGAGCTGCCGCGCTTCTTCTCGGCGGCGGCAGACTTCATATCTCGGACCAGCCGTTGTTTTTTCAATGAGTCTGGGTTGCCAAGTGCTCTCTCACCAACGGACTTCCGAATGCCATTGACGATGTCCGCGGTGTAAGTCCGCATTTCCGAGTTCCGTCCGCTGCCCAAATACTCTCGTTTCAGAGTGCGCATAGATGCAGCGAAAATTGTCTCATCTTCACATGCTGTGATACTGTCGAGATAGGCCTGTTGGTTGGGTTTTGCAGGCAAAGCAAGTAGCGCGTCGCGAGCAAAAAGTTCGCCCATTTCTGACAGCTTGGGCAGAACCGTTCGTAAGGCGACCGACAGCTGGGGGTTCTTGGTGGCTTCCGCCAGAATCCTAGAGACAGAGTTTGGTGCGTTGAATTTGAACTCCGCAACAGATCTCGCGCGATCGACGATTGCGCCATAATTGATAAATCTCACACCACCGGCTACTGTCACTGGCGACGTGGCTATGTGGGAACGAGCTGCACTCATGAAGCCCACCCAAATCTCCGCCACACAATACAACTTCTCAAGATGCCGAAGCTTATCATTCGCTGGGATGTGGAGAGCGTTTCGGACAAGTTGCGCGTATAGTCGCATTGCGACCAGAAGCTTTGCTTCTAAATCAGAGACTTCTGTCCGCCGACTAATTCCACGCCTACGAAGTACGTTAGCTAGCCTTTCGTTATCGCGGCTATCGGCTACTTCTGGGTCAGGCTCGGAACGATCAAACTCCGCAAGTTCCTCCAGTACTTCTGCTATTTCCTCTGGGTCATCCTCGGTAGACGCTTGCCACTCGCTTTTCAGGTCAATCCCGTCTCTAGAGTACTGCTCCAACAAGAGTTTTTCTAGTTCTTCTACCTGCGTATACAGCTGGTCCAGCACTGCACCCGTGTCAGTCCCTTCAAGCTCACCATAGAAAACGACTTCATGATGATGCTTGAATAGGTTATCTTCCGAGGTAATCTCCGCAGCAAATGTCGGGTCCGATTTCATCTGGCGAGCAACAAAGTATGAAAACAGGTAGTCAGCCCTAAATGTTATTCGACCATCTTCGCTCACCAATATGCCTTTTTCTTCAAACTCTTTGAGCAACCCTCGCGGTAGCTCCATCAGGTAATTTGACTCGTACTCACTGCTGACCTGCTCCCACTCACTATCCGAAAGCCCCCCATTGTTTCTTTCAAGTATCTGGCGAGCAACAAAACTCAAGAACTCGATCTTATCGTGCGATGAGAAAGTACCTTCTCTTACATCTTCTAATTCAAAGCGGCCTAGAAGGCACTCCACATAGCGATCCAGAAGTCTTGCTTTGTTTATTGGTCGAAAATCATGATCCTGTACAAGCGTCTCAACAAGGACCGCAACGGTGCTTGGGAAAACTGGTTCATTGATTTGTGACAAGGATTCAACTGCGTGATTTGCGAGCCGATCAATGATTGCGTCGTCCGTTATTTTTTGTCGGTGCGTAGAAATGACTTCCCTTATATCTGCCACACCTAATTCGCCCAGTTCATAGACATCATCGTCGATCAGAGACATCGCAGGGTAGTCAGCGCTTGAAACGGCTTGACCAACCTTCTCTGTCCGAACAAACGCGGTGATGCGAACCTTCGGGAAGAACCGGCGCATAGTTTGGCGAAAATTGTTAAAGTGCTCCGCGTTGCTTAGGTTCAATCCATCCACGATCAAGCGGACCGCCCCCTGCTGAGCAAGGTGCTCCATTTCAGAATTTGAGAAACGCGTCAAACAGGTTTGTACCATTGACCGAATAATCGATGCCCTGTTCACGCTCGCTTCTCCAGCATCAAAAAAGACTGGGAACACGCCGGTAGTCGCAACTCTCTCCGCAATGCCCTTGAACGTAAGAAATGCTGATGTGCTTAGCCCCGAGTCAGCGGGCGCGATCAGAAACCTGTCCCTAGAGCTTTCCTCGTACAAAACGGAGAGCGCCACAGGCGCTTCTAACCATTGCTCTTCTTCATTAAACGCCACCTTTCCTATTTGCGGAGTAATGAAGCTCTCAATGTACGTCGACTTCGCTCGAACATTGCGCCTATGCCAATCGACAAAATCATGTGGCATATCACTCAGAAATCGCTGTGTTAGTGCAGGCAGAGATGGGGATTTCTGGAAGAAATCGCGGTCAGCTTCTTTTGGATATGCGACGCCTCCACGAGCGAAATCCTCTCCCACTACAAATAGGCGCTGGCTTTTTGAGTATGATCGGTAGCTAATTTCAGATGCCTTACTCCGAGTATTACAGCGAATAATTGCATAGCCGTTTGTACCCTTTGACCAATCTGCGCGAAGTGGTGGCGACTGTATGAAGCTGGCGCCTGATCGATTTCGTATGAGTTGGGTCATGTCCGCTGTATGCACATGGCCATACAAGACTAGATCGAACTTTTCAGTCGCAATCGAAGTGACCGCATCGCGGGTCACCTCTTCCAGCCAATCGAATGGATGGTGCAACAATAGAACCCGAAAACCTTCAGTAGGTAGCTTGTTTGCATAAGTCGAGAGAATGTGCGGCTCGACCCTAAGCTTGCCACGATCGCTATCATCCTTGTCACGCTGAAGGGAGAGCCAAGTGGAATTCATACCGACAATTGAAATGTCGCCGATTTGTTTGATGTAGCCGTAGAATGATTGCTCCACATACGGAGCAAATAAACCCTCGAGTGTTTTGTAGTTCTGAAGCGGTCCATCTGCGTCAGCGCCGAATGGTGATGCGACGAGTTTGTTTCCGGAGAAGAGGTAGCTGCTTGCGCGATCATTTAGGAAATTTGCAGCCTGTTGAGCGTCGGTAAGGTCTCTTTGGATGTCATGATTACCAGGGACAACGACGATTTGGTGATCGGATTCGATCAAAGGTATAAGAAGAAGCTCGAAGAGAACATCGTACTGCTCCTGGTCGCCTGACTGCACGAGATCGCCAGAGAAGGCGGTGATAGTGTTCGATCCAAGTGGCAGTCTTTTTAGGTCATCTCGCAATTTCTCAATTCGAAAACGGTTTTCTACGTCGTTTCTGAAGTGAAGATCACTCAAATGAACAATCGAGTATTCCATTCATCCTCACCAATCTGTTCTGACTTGTGATCGGAATCGCTGGCGTCCAAGTTACCTTGTGGCGCCAGAGCAGGCCATAGGCAACGATTGGATTTAGAGTCGTGGGGGGTATCTGTTCTTGGACGCTGCCAGACAATTTGCGGGCAGCGGAGACGCCCGCGCGCAGTTCGGCGCGTGCCACTCCGCTGCCCGCAAAGCTGGTGAACGGTACCACGCAGCGATGCTCGACCCCAAGCCAGCGCCGCTAGTGTGGTGACTTGATATTGCGCACATTGGTGACACCGCTATCGGTCTTGCGGTTCTTCAGCACAAAGGCCGGAGACGGCATCCCCCAGCGCATCATCGACAGCACCCGGCCACCGTCGTCGTTCCAGACTACTGGAGCATGTTGATTGGGAAAGATGCCCGGCAGGGGCGGCATATTGCCGGTGCGATCCTGCCACACCTTGACCAGGTCCCGAATAGCAGCCTGCCCTTTGGTCATGGAATACAGGTTGCACACGCCGAAAATGTCCTCCCCCTGCCAGTTCAACCACTGAGCTGGGAAGGAGTATGTGCTGTTGTCGGTTCCGCAAGCAAGCTCCTGGTCCGAAAAGGAAAGCACGAACGCGCGGGTCAGTTCAATGTCGCGCAAATAGATACCCAAGGCGCCGCTGCCGAGCGCCGGAGCCGGATGGGTGGCGTAGTGACCTCGGCCGACCTCAGTTTCCAGCCAGTCGTGGAGATCGATGAGGCGGTTGCCAAAGCCTCGGTCAGGCGTGGTGAACTTGACGCAAATCGGAAAAGCTTGATCGTCGATCTTTGACTGTGAGGCGGACCGTCGCACCGCTTTCCCACTCGAATGGTCGCTTTTTGTTCCGTTTGACCGTTTTTCGATCAGCGGCAACCACCGGCAGTTGCCAGGGCTCTGTCTCTTGCAGTTAACTGGCTATGGCGAGGAGGAGACGTTGGACGATCAGCCAATCAAGGAAGAAGGTATCTATTTTATAAATCGGCAATCGCTGCTGGTGTTGATACCGCTGTTTTTGATCACCGCCCTCGCTAGCATCACATTTGTCTGGGAGAAACACCGCGAGGCACGTTGGGAGCGCGAACTAAACTGGAGGCCGCACGATCACACCCAAATCTTTCGCGTCAATGCTGGAGAGCCCACCGAACGCATCACGGTTGGTGGGCGATGCTTCCGCTATCGCACAGATCCCCACGACGCTAACGTGACTATGTACCGGGAACTCCGCCGCGATGAGCGGGTGGAGTTGCCAGGCGGGTGCTCCAATACGAGCGACTGTCCGGTAATTAGTTTAGCGATGGATCGTCCAGGGTACGTTTTTGTTGAACGGTCAGGCCATGTATTTCGTCTTGGACGCAAAAGTTACAACGTTTCATGCGAGTCGATCTTGGCAGGTTGGCCGAAGCACCAGCGCCCCCCTGACGCTGTTGCTGAACAACAACGCATCCAGCGTGACGCCGAAGAAGCGGCTGGGCCGCGCACCACGCAGCGTGGGGATCTAGCGTCATCGTTCGCCGTTCTCGTGTCGTCGCTTGCGAGCGGCGAGCGAGAAGAGATTGCCCCGGCCCGCGACTGTGTGGCCACCCAATCCAGAGGTACCTATGGGGACGCGCTCGCACCGGACGATCTCAGTCGCTGGGTTCACGATGGACAGGTTACCTATCAGGCTAATCGGAACGATGTTCTGCTCGAAGTACTACACTTTGATGTCCACGACCAATCATGCCAACGCACGCTTAACCGACTACTAGTCGCAGGACTGGTGAATCGGACTGTCTTTGATGGTGCTCGGGTTGAGGAAGTGTCCGCGCTGCCACGAGGTATTCCACCACGGTCAACGACTGCGGCACCGACACAAAACACCCGTCTCACAGCCAAGCCAGAAGACACCAGGAAAGTCATGCAGGCCGCGCTGGCCGGTACATTCACACTACACGAACCACGACTGCAACCGCGACAGCGCTACATCATTGACGATCCCCGCGAGTGCCTCAGCGTGCAATCTATGGGCGCCGGTGGCCGCCATATCGTCGCGCGCGCCACCCATGGCAACGGCATTGCGTATATCGGTGACCGTGGCACAACTCATCTGCGCCTCATCAACTTCGACCGACAGCTTGGCAGCTGCCAAGAAACACTGAATGTCTTGCGAGAGGCGGGATTTGTTGGGATGGGCGAGTTTCGTGACGGGGTGGAAAACCTTTGGGCGCGCTAGGCAAAACAAAACGACTCTATCACTTCACGTCGGCGGGATATGCGCTCAGTAACATCAAGCACCGGCGGCTAAAGATCGCGCAAATTGCCGATCTCAATGATCCATTCGACCTTCGGGCGCCTCGGCTTTCAAGTCGTCAAGAACGCGCTATTTGGGACAAGTGGCGCTCCGACATGAGTGCCACGCTCGGAATGCTCTGTTTTTGTCCACATTGGCGCAACGTCGTTATGTGGAGCCACTACGCTGACAAGCACAAAGGGGTGTGTTTGGGATTTGATATCCCCGAATCTAAGGTCAATCAGGTCGAATACACGCAAAATCGCCCGGGCATCGACCTATCGCACCTGCCCACCGTGACCGATATGCAACGATTTGCATCGTTGAAATCAACCGACTGGCAATATGAAGACGAGTGGCGCGTTTGGAGCAGGCTTGATCAGCCATGCGAAGTTGAGGGCAGGCAACTCTACTTCCATGAGTTCGATGATGAGCTAAGGTTGGCCGAGATCATCGTCGGGCCATTGTGCAAGGTAACGAGTTCCGATCTCCACCCGTTGGTTTCAGGCTATGAGCAACAGCCCAAACTGATTAAGGCCAGGTTAGCATTCAAGAGTTTCAGAGTGACGTCGCAACGCTTAGGTCTCGAATAGTAGCACCCGCGCAAACCTATCCGGCAAGTGCCATAGGCGAGCCGCTGGCGTCCTTGACCGGTGCCGCAAGCACGTCACCGTCGTTGGCGGCAAGCGCCTCTTGATCAGTGAACAGAAACCGCACCGGCGACACCGTTTGCGCCAAATGCGCTTGGTAGGCCGCGATCATGGTTTTCACCCGCACTGCCGTCGTCGTCACGAACAGAACCTGAAACGTGGGGATGCCGAAAATCTTGGTATGGGATTCGTTTTTGAAACCCTGGCTGTAGATGACGAGCTTGCGCAACACCGAGTTGCCCTGCCAAAACTTTCGACTTTGCAATCGCCGTGCTGACGGCTCGATGGTCTCCGTGCCCCGGTCCAACTCAATGAAGAGGTAGCGACTCCGCTTGTTCTTCGGGGCATCGAGATAGCGGATGGCGCACCAGCCGTCCGGTATCAGGCCCTCAACTTCTCGCCAGCCATGCCAATCGACCCGTGTGGTGAAGCGATACGGCAACCGCGTGCCTTTGAGCAGATCGGGTCGCAGCCGAGTGAGGATTTGGTCGGGGTACTCAAAGTCGAGGCGCGGTGCGTGGCGACGAACCGATGTTTGCAATTGGACGAGAAGTCGCCCTTGTTCGAGCGTGTGCTCGATATGAAGCGGCGACAATCGCTCGCCCGAACTGGCCCAGCGGTCGGTACGAACCGGCAGACTGAACCGATCCTTGATGTGGCGTGCAGCGCGATTGCCGAGGGTGTAGGCCAGCGGCCAGCTGCCACCTTCCAGCCGCCGCAACTTGCGCTGCTGCAACGGTCGCACCAGATACCCAGCATCGACCAACTGCCGCAGTCGTTTGCCGAGCCGGTCGGGGCTACGCTCCGGGAGCAACTGCCGGATCGTTGCCGCATCAAGCAGTTGGTGCCGATAGATCGCCAAGAAGATGGCCTCATCATCGGCCGTGACGACGAGCCGAGGCGTTTCGGCCTTAAGTTTGAAATGCGGTGTTCCACGCCCAGACATCGGCTAGACGCCCAAGCCGTCGTCTTCCGGGTCAAAGGCTACGGCGTTGGTCGAGGCCACGACACCCTCGGCTCGGCGCTTCATCCCGGCTCGCACCTCAGTGCGTGGCGACACGACCGGGCTGGCCTCATTCAGCCGCGCGATACGCGCGGGAACGAACTCAGGCAGGAGCGTGCCGGGCTTGACGTCGTAGGTCGTGATTTTCATCGGGGCCACGGTCGGACTACACACCCACGCTTGGCGCGGCTGTAAACGCAGCAGTTCAACCATCCCAAGATGAATCAACTCATCAAGCTTGTGAAGCTCGGTCGGTAGAACCGCCAGTTCCGGTTCCAGGCCCTCGCTGCGTCCGTAGGACTGGCTTTCGCCACCTGCGCTGAATCGATTGCTACTATCCAGCTGCATGGAGCTCGATGTGTCCTGCACGATTTGTCCGCCAATTGCGTTGCCGTTCGCGTCATACAGTTGGGACATTCCCGTCATGGTTCCGGCGCCACTGGCGGCAGCCGTGCCGCTCCCGTGAATCTCGGTCGTCGTGGCCGCCTCGCTCTCGAACCAGCGCACGTGGTAGGCGACGACAAACGGCTTATCCATGCTGCGCTTCGGCAACTCCAAATCGAAGCTGGTGCGGAAGAAGTGGCGCGACAGCACTTCAGCGGCGTCGTCATCATTGGGGTTAAACACGACTTTGAGCTGCGCCCCGGCCATGACGGCGTTGTAGAAATTGTCGCCATAGTCTCGGAGTTGGTCAAGCCGCTGGTGCGAGAGCACCATATGCAGACCAAACTTGCGGGTCTGATCGAGAGACTTGACGACATCCTCGGTCAGATAGTCGGCGCATTCATCGATGTAGCAGTAGAAGGGCCGCCGTTTTGCTCGGTCCAGATCGCGGGCAAAGGCGGTGGTATAGAGATCGTTGGTGATGAGGGCGCCCAGCAGACGGGACGCTTCACCGGAAATGACCCCGCCGCGCGAGAGGTTGACCAAAACGATGTGGCCTTTATCCATACAGCGGCGGAAATCGATGACGTTTTCCGTCTGACCCACGATGTCTTTGATGGTCTCGTCACCCACAAACGCCAGCAGTCGGCTGACCGTACTGTCGAGGTACTCGCGAAACTCGCGGCCACCGGCGTCGAGCAGGTCCTCCCAGACGGCTCGGTATTCGGGGTTGGTGAGCGTGCTCGTCAGTTGTAGCGCCTCGTCGCGGTGCTGGCGGAAGATCAAAAACCGGGCCTCGGCCAGTGAGAGCTTGTGTTCGGCCAGCACATGGAACACAGCCCGCAAGCACTTCGCCAAGCGTGGCGTCTGTGTCAGGTCCGTGCCACCCCACACCTTGAGGCAGGCGTCTACCATGGCATCAACGCGGTAGCCAATCGGCGTGCCATTGTCGACGACCAGCGGATTGAAGCCGAAGGTGTAGGTTGGATCGGACGGATTGAGAAGGTGTATGGTTTTGACGCGAGACCAGCCTTCGGACACCAGCCAGTTGAGCACGTTGCTATAGAGTTCGCCGTGCGGGTCGATCACACACACGCCGCGGCCCCGGATCACGTCCTCCCGGATAAGGTGTTCTAGGAAGAAACTCTTGCCTTGGCCCGACGCGCCCATGACGTGCATGTGCGTGCTGCGGGCGTCATCGTACAGCCGGATTGATTGACCGCCACTGCGAGCCAGGCTGATCGCGCTCATGGATTAGTCGTCGTCCTCAGCCTTCTTCTGCTCCAACGTCGCAATGCGATCCGTCAGGGATCGAATCTTCTGCGAATAGGCGTCTTCTTCGGCTTCGGTCACTCCAGCCCCGGACTGACGACGCTCTGCCCACTCATCCATGACCCGCTGACGCTCGGCCTTCCCAGCTGTTATCAGTGTATCCAGATCAGGCGCAGTGCGATCAAGTTTCGCCTGCAACCGCATCTTTTTCAGCTCCGCCTCCATCTGGCGGGCCTCCAACTCGGACGCCTCGGCGGCCGCCAGCTTCTCTTCGTGGCTCAGCGCACGGTTGGCCGCCGCCGTCCGTTGCCGCTTTTCTGCCAAATCGGCCTTGATGCCTTCGGCCACTAACGCCCTGATGTCGGCCAGATTGTTGAGGCGAGTGGATGAAATCTCCAGATCAACAACGGCGTCGGTGTACTCAGTTTCTGCTCTCACCTTGTCAGCCCTCGCCCGCTCAACGCGAGCCTCGGCTTCCAGACCGCGGCGTTCCAACCACTTGGCGCTCAGCGCCATGAACCCGAGGGTAGGGGTCATCGGAACAGTGGCGAGCGGCTCGTTCTGCGCCACCACTTCACCTTCAAGCGCCCTTGGCTCCTTGTTATCGCTGCTCATCGTTCGTTTCCTCTCCCTCATATGTTCTTTGCCGCGCCCGCTGTTCTTCGCGCTCGATGGC
Organism: Silicimonas sp.; assembly: GCA_040220415.1. GTDB lineage: Bacteria > Pseudomonadota > Alphaproteobacteria > Rhodobacterales > Rhodobacteraceae > JAVJUV01. The sequence continues at coordinate 10,324 of JAVJUV010000042.1, read as the reverse complement.
TGCTTCGGCCAGAACGGCAGCGGCCTTGGTTCGTTTTGCCTCGGCCCGAATACGCACCTCCTCTTGACGCATGGCGCGTTCTTCCAGGCGCGCATCATAGACAGACGAGGCGCGCTGTTTGGCCGCCCGGACGAAACCGGCGGCATCGACACTGACGCCCTTCACGGCTCGGACCGTGTCGTAGGTGTAGAACATGGCCACGAACTTAAGCGCTGGCGGCAGGCCATCCGGGTCCGGTCGAACGATCATGACGACGATCACGCCGATAGTCGCCGCCAAATAGAGCCACCATGACCATAGTGCCCACGTCCCGACGAACCCTTCGCCAATGCTCATGTGGACGTCCGTCGCACACATCAGGATCGGAATCCAACCGGTGCTGAGCAAGATCGCGCCGAAGATCACCAGTGCGCCGCCGTAAACGGCGGCCCCACCGACAATGATGACCAGAGCGATCCCAAGAACGATGATGCCACCAACGAATTCCAGGAGCGGCATTTGCTAACCTATTGATTCTATGATATAATTCATGAAGAACTACTTCTCTCGCGCGTGAACAGCGCCCGGAACTTCCTCCGAGCGTGGTGTATGTGCGAGAGGATACAATGGATTTATTGCTCTTTCTACTGATCACCGGCGCCATTTTCATTTGGATTTTGCGTCGCACCGCATCAGTTCGTGTCACCGGCAATGTCGCGTACAACCCGGTGCCGCGGTCAGCCACGGATGCGCTCTACGAGGACGTGAAAAAACGTCAGTGGAAAGCACTGGCCCGACTTCGCCAGCGCGAAGCGCAGGTTCAACACTGCGCCGACGAGATCACTTCGGCCCGGAGCAAATTGGCCGAACGCCTCACTCAAAGCCTGCGTGACGATCAGCGCGAGCACACGAAGCACCAGCGCGCGTTTGCGATGGCTTGGAACCAGTTCCTTAGCGTCATGGACGCTCGCTACGGCGGCTCGATTGTCGATGCCGCCTTACAACGTTGCAGCCTCTCTCGTGAGGCTTAAACCATCACCCCCCGGACAACTCTGTCCGGGGGTTTTTCAACCAGGCACGGTGCAAAGCGATAGACCAAGATGCTACCCGGCAGTCCTACGACTGCCGGGAGCGGGGCGGCGCGCATGCGCCGAAGCGGCAGCGGGAAACCCACGTTTCCCGGCGTCATGCCAGCCCGCCAGCAGCGGGCCATTCAAACGCGCAAATTTGAAGAACCCCGCCAGCGGCGGGGTTAGTTTCAATACTCGTCAGCGCGTATTCTCCAGTTGGCGCGGTGCCAGTTGGACACGCCCACGCGACGGGAAGAGGAGGCTCACCGTCAACGCGACTGCGGCTTGACGGCAGAGGGCGTCCCGTAGACTGGGCGGGACTGCTAGGCACCGCCATCTTCACCCTCGGGCACGAGGAAATCGTGCCGCCAGCACTCTTGCTGGCGTCCATGGGGCAGGGTCACTGCCCCCATTGCACGGCTGTGCAATACCGGCGGCATTCTGCCGCCCCATGTTCCCCCGTGTTGTCGGACGCCGACAGAGCAAGAGACCCACAATTGGCCGACGTACCGGACATGCTCTCATAGCCCAACCGGACTATGAGACGTGTCTGCTACGCAGGCCGTGGGTCTCGCTCGTCGTGCGCTCGACCCCCTTCGGTCTGGTGCCGGCCGCCCGTAAACCGACATCCATCGGGCGGCCAAACCCAAGCATCGACGCCCTTCAAAACATCCGTGAGAGAAGGGCGGAAGGTGCGCAGTCCGAGCTAGAAGTCAATGCTCCGATCAGGACATATGACTTCGCGAGGAAGACCGTAGGGGGTCGAGCGCAGCGAAGACAACACGGGGGAACGAATTCTGGCAAGTAATCAAGCCGATAGGCTTTGTCGCCAGAGTTTCAGCCTGTCTGTTTCTAGAAACAGACAGGCAAAGAGATGGCTGTGGCCATTCTGGACACGGGCCGACCCAGGGCAGGTTTGACACCGTCAAAACCGCCGATTTTCGACCGATTCGTCGACAAATCCCTTGCACAAATCAATGCACAATCCTTCACACCATCAGCTTTTCAATATATTTATCAATAAGTTATCGAATCACAAGTCGGTCTCCAAAACCGAAGGTCCACGGTTCGAGCCCGTGTGCCCCTGCCAGAGGTTCGCGGCACGCCGGTCACAGGGCTCCGGGCGGCGCTTGACTTTTTTGCCGTGCGCCCTTGATCTCGCCCCGAATCGCCGCTAGATGATCTCCTGCGCTGGAATTGCCCTTGCGGGCGGGTTGCGCTTTCACCAACACGAACGGGAACTGACATCGACGGCGCATCCCTTTGCGTGTCGAAGATCACCCCGTTACGCAGCAGGAAAGGCGGCGCGGGCGCATTTCGCCGCCACGGACCGGACGATCTAGATGGCACGCACCAATCCGTTCACCTTCATTCAGCAGGTGCGCGCGGAAACGGCCAAGGTGACCTGGCCGTCGCGCCGCGAGACGCTGATCTCGACGATCATGGTGCTGATCATGGTGGTGATCGCGGCACTGTTCTTTTTCACGGTCGACCAGATCTATTCCTGGGTCTTCGACCTGATCTTCGGTCCGGCACGATAAACGAAAAACAAGATCACGGGTGGTTCCGACGCTGATGACGGCGCGCTGGTACATTGTTCATGCCTACTCCAACTTCGAAAAGAAGGTGGCCGAGGCGATCGAGGAGAACGCCAAGGCCAAGGGGCTGTGGGACCGGTTCGAGCAGATTCTCGTGCCCGTCGAGAAGGTGATCGAGGTGCGCAAGGGCCGCAAGGTCGATGCCGAGCGCAAGTTCTTTCCCGGTTACGTGATGGTGCGCGCCCATCTGACCGACGATGTCTATCACCTGATCAAGAACACGCCGAAGGTGACCGGCTTTCTGGGCTCCGACAACAAGCCCGTGCCGATCTCCGATCGCGAGGCCGAGCAGATCCTGGGCCAGATCCAGGAAGGCGTCGAGCACCCCAAGCCGTCGGTCTCCTTCGAGGTCGGCGAGAGCGTGCGCGTCACCGAGGGCTCGTTCGCCTCGTTTAACGGCATCGTTCAGGAAGTGGACGAGGAACGTTCGCGCCTGAAGGTGGAAGTGTCGATCTTCGGCCGGGCGACCCCGGTCGATCTGGAATTCGGGATGGTCGAGAAGGGCTAGTCCGAAGTGCCGGTCGGGGACTTTCGGGTTCACGGACCGGTCGCAAAGGTGGGAGGCAGGCGCGCCTGAGCCGGGCGCGCCGAAGCCGCACCACCGACGTCTCAACCGCCGGGTGACGCCGGCCTTGGAAGGAAAGACGACAAATGGCCAAGAAGGTTGCAGGCCTGCTCAAGCTGCAGGTCCCCGCAGGAGCCGCCAACCCGTCGCCGCCCATCGGGCCGGCGCTCGGTCAGCGCGGCATCAACATCATGGAATTCTGCAAGGCGTTCAATGCCGCCACGCAGGAAATGGAAAAAGGCGCGCCGATTCCGACGACGATCACCTACTATCAGGACAAGTCGTTCACCTTCAAGACGAAGACGCCGCCCGCCGCGTTCCTGCTCAAGAAGGCCGCGAACCTGAAGTCGGGCTCCAAGGCGCCGGGCAAGGAATCGGCCGGCTCGATCAGCCGCGACAAGGTGCGCGAGATCGCCGAACTGAAGATGAAGGACCTCAACGCAGCCGACATCGAAGGCGCCATGCGCCAGATCGAGGGTTCGGCGCGGGCCATGGGCCTGAAGGTGGAGGGCTGACCATGGCAAAGCTTGGAAAACGCACCCGCGCGCTGCGCGAGGGCATCGACCGCAACGCCGTGCTGCCGCTCGAGGAAGCCGTCGAGATGATCAAGCAGCGGGCCACCGCCAAGTTCGACGAGACGATCGAGCTCGCGATGAACCTGGGCGTCGATCCGCGCCATGCCGACCAGATGGTCCGCGGCGTGGTCAACCTGCCCAACGGCACCGGGCGCGACGTCAAGGTCGCCGTGTTCGCCCGTGGCGACAAGGCCGAGGAAGCCAAGGCCGCCGGTGCCGACATCGTTGGCGCCGAGGACCTGGTGGAGACGGTGCAGAACGGCCAGATCGACTTCGACCGCTGCATCGCGACGCCGGACATGATGCCGCTGGTCGGCCGTCTGGGCAAGGTGCTCGGTCCGCGCGGCCTGATGCCGAACCCCAAGGTCGGCACCGTCACGCCCGACGTGGCCGCCGCGGTGAAGTCCGCCAAGGGCGGCGCCGTGCAGTTCCGCGTCGAAAAGGCCGGCATCGTTCATGCCGGCGTCGGCAAGGCCTCCTTCGATGCCAAGGCGATCGCCGATAACGTGCGCGCGTTTGCCGATGCGGTGCAGAAGGCCAAGCCGGCCGGCGCCAAGGGCACCTATGTGCGCAAGGTCGCGCTGACCTCGACGATGGGTCCGGGCGTCAAGATCGATCCGGCGAGCCTTTCGGCCGCCGAGTGAATCGAATTCGGAACCGGTCGCGATAAGCAGTTGGTTCCCTTCAAGAATTCCGGCTCCGCCTGGCGGGACCGGATGGCCGGGAAACCGGTCCCTGTCCGAGATTGCAGGCGGCTCGCCTTAATTCGCATGAGCCTGCATGAGACGGGTGCGGACGTTTCATGCCCGAACCGGCGACGGGACGGGCGGAGAACGGTTCGAACCGTATTGCCTTGTGCCGCAAGGGGCCCGTCGGGCGCCTGAGGCGTAAGGGGGCAGGATCCTCGAGCGTCGCGGCGCGGGGTCCAAACCCGGGGCGCGGCAAAGGCAAACCGCGATGGCAGGCCGAGCCTTCCATCGCACGACGGAGAGACGAAGTGGATAGAGCGGAAAAACGCGAATTCGTCACCCAGCTGAACTCGGTCTTCAAGCAGTCCGGTTCGGTGGTGGTGGCCCACTACACGGGTCTGACCGTCGCGCAGATGGGTGACTTGCGCACCCGGATGCGTGATGCGGGCGGCACCGTGAAGGTTGCGAAGAACCGCCTCGCCAAGATCGCTCTTCAAGGCACGGAAGCCGAGGGCATGTCCGACCTGTTCCAGGGTCAGACGCTGATTGCCTATGCCGAAGATCCGGTGACGGCTCCGAAAGTGGCAAGCGAGTTCGCCAAGAGCAACGACAAGCTCGTCGTTCTTGGCGGAGCGCTCGGCCCCACTGTTCTCGATGCGGGTGGCGTGAAGGCTCTGGCCGAACTGCCCTCGCTTGATGAACTGCGGGCCAAGCTCGTCGGCATGATCCAGACGCCGGCGACCCGCCTTGCCCAGGTCACGAGCGCGCCGGCCGGCCAGCTGGCCCGCGTGTTCGGCGCCTATGCCAAGAAGGACGAAGCCGCGTGAGGCTGTCTTTGAACCGTCAAACCAACTGTTCGAACCTGATATCCGAAGGAAGATGAAAAATGGCTGATCTCGCCAAAATCGTAGATGACCTGTCGTCGCTGACCGTGATGGAAGCGGCCGAACTGTCCAAGATGCTCGAAGAGAAGTGGGGCGTTTCCGCCGCCGCTCCGGTTGCCGTCGCGGCCGCCGGTGGCGCCGGTGCCGCCGAAGCTGCTCCTGAAGAGGAAAAGGACGAGTTCGACGTGATCCTGGAGTCGGCAGGCGACAAGAAGATCAACGTCATCAAGGAAGTGCGCACCATCACCGGTCTGGGCCTGAAGGAAGCCAAGGATCTGGTCGAAGGCGCGCCCAAGCCGGTCAAGGAAGCCGTTTCCAAGGGCGAAGCCGAGGAAATCGTCAAGAAGCTCGAGGAAGCCGGCGCCAAGGCGTCGATGAAGTAAGCGTTCAGGGCTCTGGCGGGCGCGATCGCGCGCCCGCCGCTCACCCATGTGGGCAGGCCTTGTTTAGTGCGTGAACCCTTTTCCTGAAGCCTGAAGGCAGGTTTCCGGAAACGGGTTTTATCCGTTTTGAGGTGGCGGGACCGGGCGCATGGGTTCCGCCCCACCGTTTGGCCGGGCGCGGTGTGGTGACCGCCCGGCATGGACATGACCGCCCGGCCAGGGCGAGATGACGAGGAGCGGCAATGGCTCAGACCATTACTTTCAACGGTCGCAAACGTGTACGCAAGTTCTTCGGCGAGATTCCGGACGTCGCCGAGATGCCCAACCTGATCGAGGTGCAGAAGGCCTCCTACGATCAGTTCCTGATGATGGACGAGCCCGATGGCGGGCGCCCCGACGAGGGTCTTCAGGCCGCGTTCAAGTCGGTCTTCCCGATCAAGGATTTCGCCGGCACGGCACAGCTCGAGTTCGTGCGCTACGATTACGAGGCGCCCAAGTTCGACGTCGAGGAGTGCCGCCAGCGCGACCTGACCTATTCGGCGCCGCTGAAGGTGACGCTGCGCCTGATCGTGTTCGATGTCGACGAGGACACCGGCGCCCAGTCGATCAAGGACATCAAGGAGCAGGACGTCTACATGGGCGAAATGCCGCTGATGACGTCCAACGGCACCTTCATCGTCAACGGCACCGAGCGCGTGATCGTCTCCCAGATGCACCGCTCGCCGGGCGTCTTCTTCGATCACGACAAGGGCAAGACCCATTCCTCGGGCAAGCTGCTGTTCGCTGCCCGCGTCATTCCCTATCGCGGCTCGTGGCTCGACATCGAGTTCGACGCCAAGGACATCGTGCACGCGCGCATCGACCGCCGCCGCAAGATCCCGGTGACGTCGCTGCTGATGGCGCTCGGCATGGATCCCGAGGAAATCCTTTCGACCTACTACAACTTCGTCACCTACGAGCGTGACGGAGAGACCTGGCGCATCCCGTTCTCGGCCGAGCGTCTGAAGGGTCAGAAGCCGACGACCGATCTGGTCGACGCTGATTCCGGCGAAATCGTCATCGAGGCCGGCAAGAAGGTGACCGCGCGCGCGGTCAAGCAGCTTGAGGAAAAGGGCGTCAAGGCGCTCAAGGCCACCGACGAGGACCTTTACGGCTCCTATCTGGCCGAGGACATCGTCAATCCCGAAACCGGCGAGATCTATCTCGAGGCCGGCGACGAGATCGACGAGAAGACACTCAAGGTGCTCATCGAGAGCGGCCAGACCAGCTTCCCGATCCTCGACATCGACCATGTCAACGTGGGGCCGTACATCCGCAACACGCTGGCCGCCGACAAGAACGAGAGCCGCCAGGACGCGCTGTTCGACATCTACCGGGTGATGCGCCCGGGCGAGCCGCCGACCATGGAAACGGCCGAGGCCATGTTCCATTCGCTGTTCTTCGATTCCGAGCGCTACGACCTTTCGGCCGTCGGCCGGGTCAAGATGAACATGCGCCTTGGTCTTGATGCCGACGACACGGTGCGCGTCGTGCGCAAGGACGACATCATCGAGGTGGTCCGCACGCTGATCGACCTGCGCGACGGCAAGGGCGAAGTCGACGACATCGACAATCTCGGCAACCGGCGCGTGCGCTCGGTCGGCGAATTGATGGAGAACCAGTACCGCGTCGGCCTTCTGCGCATGGAGCGCGCGATCAAGGAGCGCATGTCCTCGATCGACATCGACACGGTCATGCCGCAGGACCTGATCAACGCCAAGCCGGCGGCCGCCGCCGTGCGCGAGTTCTTCGGTTCGTCCCAGCTCTCGCAGTTCATGGACCAGACCAACCCGCTCAGCGAGATCACCCACAAGCGCCGGCTTTCGGCGCTCGGACCGGGCGGTCTCACCCGCGAGCGGGCGGGCTTCGAGGTGCGCGACGTGCACCCGACGCACTATGGCCGCATCTGCCCGATCGAGACGCCGGAAGGCCCGAACATCGGCCTGATCAACTCGCTCGCCACCTTCGCCCGCGTCAACAAGTACGGCTTCATCGAAAGCCCGTACCGCAAGGTCGTCGACGGCAAGGTGACCGACGAGGTCGTCTACCTGTCGGCGATGGAAGAGGCCAAGCACCACGTGGCCCAGGCCAACGCCGAGATCGGCGACAATGGCGAACTGACCAGCGAATTCGTCATCGCCCGCCATGCCGGCGACGTGATGATGGCCCCGCGCGAGAACATCGACCTGATGGACGTCTCGCCCAAGCAGCTCGTCTCGGTCGCCGCCGCGCTGATCCCGTTCCTTGAGAACGACGACGCCAACCGCGCGCTGATGGGCTCGAACATGCAGCGTCAGGCCGTGCCGCTGGTGCGCGCCGAGGCGCCCTATGTCGGCACCGGCATGGAGCCGATCGTCGCCCGCGACTCCGGTGCGGCGATCGCCGCGCGCCGGTCGGGCGTGGTCGACCAGGTCGACGCGATGCGCATCGTCATCCGCGCCACCGACGAGCTCGATCCGGGCGAACCGGGCGTCGACATCTACCGGCTGCAGAAGTTCCAGCGTTCGAACCAGTCGACCTGCATCAACCAGCGTCCGCTGGTGAAGGTGGGCGACCGGATCGACAAGGGCGACATCATCGCCGACGGTCCGTCCACCGACCTCGGCGACCTCGCGCTCGGCCGCAACGTGCTCGTCGCGTTCATGCCCTGGAACGGCTACAACTACGAGGACTCGATCCTTCTGTCCGAGCGCGTCGTGCGCGACGACGTCTTCACCTCGATCCACCTTGAGGAATACGAGGTCAACGCCCGCGACACCAAGCTCGGTCCCGAGGAGATCACGCGCGACATCCCGAACGTGTCGGAAGAGGCGCTCAAGAACCTCGACGAGGCCGGCATCGTCTACATCGGTGCCGAGGTCGGACCGGGTGACATACTGGTCGGCAAGATCACGCCGAAGGGCGAAAGCCCGATGACGCCGGAGGAGAAGCTCCTGCGCGCCATCTTCGGCGAGAAGGCCTCGGACGTTCGCGACACCTCCATGCGGATGCCGCCCGGCGGCTTCGGAACCGTGGTCGAGGTGCGCGTGTTCAACCGGCATGGCGTCGAAAAGGACGAACGCGCCATGGCGATCGAACGCGAGGAGATCGAGCGTCTTGCCAAGGACCGCGACGACGAGCAGTCGATCCTCGACCGCAACACCTACAGCCGTCTGGCCGAGATGCTGACGGGGCAGGAGGCGATCGCCGGTCCCAAGGGCTTCAAGAAGGGCACCAAAATCGATCAGGAGGTGCTGGACAGCTATCCGCGTTCGAACTGGTGGCAGTTCGCCGTCGCCGACGAGAAGCGTCAGGACGGTCTCGAACAGCTGCGCAACCAGTACGACGAGACCAAGAAGCAGCTCGAGCAGCGCTTCATGGACAAGGTCGAGAAGGTCCAGCGCGGCGACGAGATGCCTCCGGGCGTCATGAAGACCGTCAAGGTCTTCGTCGCGGTCAAGCGCAAGATCCAGCCCGGCGACAAAATGGCCGGCCGCCACGGCAACAAGGGCGTGGTCAGCCGCATCCTGCCCAACGAGGACATGCCGTTCCTCGATGACGGCACCCATGTGGACATCGTGCTCAACCCGCTCGGCGTGCCCTCGCGCATGAATGTCGGCCAGATCCTGGAGACCCATCTGGGTTGGGCCTGCGCCGGCATGGGCAGGAAGATCGGCGAGATGCTGGAGGCCTATCGCGAGGCCGGCGACATCAAGCCGCTTCGCGCCACGCTCGAGGACATCATTCCGGACAACAACCGCAACGAGCCGATCCGGAAGATGGACGATGACAGCCTGGTCAAGGTCGGCGAGCAGTTCGCCAACGGCGTAACGATCGCGACCCCGGTCTTCGACGGTGCGATCGAGCCCGAGATCAACGCCATGCTGGAGAAGGCGGGCCTCAACCAGAGCGGCCAGTCGACGCTTTTCGACGGGCGCACGGGCGAGGCGTTCGACCGGCCGGTGACGGTGGGCTACATCTACATGCTCAAGCTGCACCACCTGGTCGACGACAAGATCCACGCCCGTTCGATCGGTCCGTACTCGCTCGTCACCCAGCAGCCGCTGGGCGGCAAGGCGCAGTTCGGCGGCCAGCGCTTCGGCGAGATGGAGGTCTGGGCGCTCGAAGCCTATGGCGCCGCCTACACGCTGCAGGAGATGCTGACGGTCAAGTCGGACGACGTGGCCGGCCGCACCAAGGTCTACGAGGCGATCGTGCGCGGCGACGACACGTTCGAGGCGGGCATTCCCGAGAGCTTCAACGTGCTCGTCAAGGAGATGCGCTCGCTGGGCCTGAACGTCGAACTGTCCTCGACCCGTCCGCTGGTCGACGACGACGCGCAAATGCTGCCCGACGCGGCCGAATGATCAAGGCGGGGCCGGCTCGAAGCCGGCCCGCCGCACCCGTACGTTTCCGGTGGCTGACCTGCCACCATTTGCAAAGGGCGCTATGCCCACAAGGAGAACGGCATGAACCAAGAGATCGCCAATCTCTTCAATCCTCAGGCCACTTCGCAGAATTTCGACTCCATCCGGATCTCCATCGCGAGCCCGGAAAAGATCA
>JAVJUV010000041.1:0-46506 GCA_040220415.1 Silicimonas sp. | reverse complement strand
CGGCATCCATCCAATCGTCGCCGTGCCCACCACCGCCGGCACCGGCTCTGAGGTCGGTCGCGCGTCTGTGATCACAAATTCGGAGACCCACGAGAAGAAGATCATCTTCCATCCGAAAATGTTGCCGTCCGTGGTGATCTGCGACCCCGAGCTTACTGTGGGTATGCCCAAGTTCATCACCGCAGGCACGGGTCTGGATGCTTTTGCCCATTGCGTTGAGGCCTATTCCAGCCCGCATTACCACCCGATGAGCCAGGGCATCGCATTGGAAGGCATGCGGCTGGTGAAGGAATACCTGCCGCGCGCCTATGCCGACGGAACCGACATCGAGGCCCGTGCCAACATGATGAGTGCTGCAGCCATGGGCGCCACGGCCTTCCAAAAGGGCCTGGGCGCGATCCACGCCCTGTCGCACCCCATCGGAGCGCATCACCATACGCACCACGGCACCACCAACGCCGTCTGCATGCCCGAGGTACTGAAGTTCAATGCTGATGCGATCCGTGACCGATTTGATATGGTGGCGGCCTATCTGGGCATCGACGGCGGATTCGACGGCTTCCGAGCCTTCGTGGACGAATTGAATAACAGCTTGGGTATCCCGAAGTCGCTGTCGGATCTGGGCGTGAAGAACCCGGACCTTGACCGCCTGACCGCCGATGCGCTGCGCGATCCCTCGACGGGCGGCAACCCGGTGACGATGACGGCGGAGAACACGCGCGCCCTGTTCGAATCGCTTCTGTAGCGGTCGAGTTCCCAGCGAGAACTGAAGACCCCGAACGCCGGCGCCACAGGTTTCCGACGATCATCCGACACAAAGCCGACCGTGACATGCGGGCCCAAGCCTAGTGAACGCATGGTACTTTTGTTTTATTACAAATACTTAGGGCGTAACCCGTGGGTTACGCCCTAAGTATTTCACCGGTAACCCGCGGGTTACGTTCCTTTCAACACCCTGTCAAAAGCGCGGATCGCCTCTTCAAGACGGTCGCGCGGGATGCCGGTGAAATCGACTTCGGCCTTGATCCGGCACTCGCCGTCGCGTGCCGTGATCTTCATCGCGCCTACCCGGCATTCATACTTTTCGCGCTTCTCGGCCGGCTTCGTTGCCGCCTCCCCTGCCCCGCTGACGTATCGCTCCAGTGCCGCGCGCTGCGCCTCGGCCGATGCCGCGCCCTGCAGCGCCAGAGCCAGCCGTTCGCGGTCGCCGTCGCGTTGCAGGCGGCGCACGACCTCGACACCCAGGTTCCGCGGTACAGCCTTGGGCCACTTCAGCGCCATGCCGAGCTCGGTCAGCAGCGTGACAAACGCCCTTATGTAAGACCGCTTCATCTTGTGCAGCGCCCCGTAGAGACGGTTCACCAAGACGTCCGTATCGGTCTCGTTCACCGAGGGATCGGCCGCCGCTTCCAGAACCACCTGCGCCATTTCCGAAAATGTGAGATCCTCGCGAACGACGTTCTCTTCGACCATGTCGATGTATCGTTCCAGTTGCTCGGCCTCACCCGCGTCAACGCGAGCGACAACGGTAGCGAAGACATCGTCACCGGTTTCATCCAGAAGCTGTCTGAGGGCGGTCAGACGCCGCCAACCCTTCTTCAGTTGCAGCATCCCGTCCGAGTCCCGGAAAACCTCTATCGGCTCTTTCTGTCCGCGTACGCGGATCGACGCCTTCAGTTCCTCCATCTCGTCGGCCTGTGCGACGGCGTCGAGGTCGATCCGGTCCCTCGGCAGGGCGCTGGTCGAGATCTCGCCCAGTGGAATGCGGACAAGCACCCTGCCCTCGGCCTCGGCGTCGCGGTACGCTTTGGCATCCTCGGCGTTCCTTCGGCGCTGCTCGACCTTGGCCTCGGTCGACGCGTGCAGATCCTCTGCCGCCTCGCGCACCGCCGCGCCCATCGGTCCGACCGAGCGTTCCCGCCGCGCGCTTCCTGCCGGCGCAAGTGGCTCGATCCCGAATTTGTTTTTCTTGGTCATGCCTCTCACTCCTTCGTCGTCGCCCATGCCTTGAGAACCGTCGCCCTGAATTCTTCATAGGCACGGTCGAAAGACGCCCGCGCGCGCTTCCACGTCTCGCGGGTCATCTGGCGATAATCCTGCTCGTAGACCGACATCTGGAATCTGCCCGACTGTTCGACTGCCCGGGTCATCTCGATCGGGTTCTGGCAGACGTCGGCGCCAAAGACATTCCGAAATGCGTCCATCATCGCCTGGTGCAGCGGATTGTTCGCCTCGAACCGGGTCATGAGAATCCGAATGTCTGCATAGGTCTTCGGCAACTCGAGCCCGGCATCCCTGGCCAGCGGACCGAAACCGTCGGCGATGTCCTGCATCGCATCGCCGAGCTGGCCCAGGTAGCTGGTGGTCGAGTCGTATTCCCAGTAGCCGGGACCGGACGGGATATAGAGGATGTCTGCAGCGAAGGCCGCGTTCAGAGATTGATAGCCGATGGCCGGCGGGCAATCGAATATGATCAGGTCGTACTGGTCGTCGGGCAGCTCATCCAGATATCGCGACACGCAGCCGAAAAAACTCCACGCCTTGTGCAGCGCCCGGTATTGCGCACTGGCAAACTCGACGAAAGCTGCGTTGGCGCAGGACGGGATCAGATCGATGGTCGGCCAACAGGTCTCGACGATGAAGTCCTGCGCCCGCATCGTACCAATCGATTGGACGTCCTGCGGCAGTTCGTCCGCGGCCGGGTAGGGGCAGTCTTCGGGGTCGTCATATGTTTCCATGATCCTGTCTGCCTCGCGGCAAAGATCGCGGCACATGATGCCCCAGACGGTATTCCACTCCTTGACCTCGACCAAGCCCATGGAATGCGTGAGCGTCGCTTGTGGATCGAAATCGATGCACAGCACGCGGTATCCATCCAATGCCGCAGCATTGGCCAGGTGTTGTGCAACGACCGTTTTGCCGACACCGCCCTTGAAGTTGCTGACCGCAACCCGCTTGGCGCGCCCTCTGGGCCGCTCGGGCAGGAGACTCTTGCCACGGAAACGCAGCCTGCGGCGCAACTCGTTGATCTCTTCAAGGCGGAACCATCGCTGGCGTCCGTCTTCCTCGACTTCGCCTTGCGGCAGGGTCGGATCATCGGCCAGCTTCTTTCTGAGCGTATCGGCCGGCACGCCGAACATGAAGGTCGAGATCTCCCAGATCGAAAAAGGCCGCAACGCCTTTACCTCTCCGGGATCGAATGTGGCTTTGCGAACGGCGGCTTGCTGTGCCAGGCTCCGCTCGTTCATCGCCTGAAGGTCGGAATAATCTCTCATGCCTCGGTTTCTCGCGTTTTTTGTTCTGGAAAAACTAATAACGGGATTCTAACGTTTCTGCAAAACGAGAATTTTGGGTCTCAGTTCTGACGAACAACAACGTCGAACTCTGTATATGGTGACATCGAGTGACACGTTGAGACATATTTGGTGTCATGAAAAGCGATTTACCGTGACTCGCAGAGAGTCACTCTTCACCTGAACACCAGATTCAAATCTCTTGTTTTGATTTCCTGTTTTTTCCCCTCGCTTGACAGAATACGGGAGTTCGTGCCTTCTTGAATGCAATGAAGAATCGGTCCCAGAGAGGCCGGACACTTGAGGCAACATATGGTCAAGGCATGGAAAACAGGCGGGTTACCGGCGCCGGATCCGGCGCGGTCAAGTATGACATCCTTACGGCTCTTACGGTGGCGGGACTGAATGGATCGGTGCGGGATCATCTTTCGATGTCTCGTCTGACAGCGGTTATAACAGCACGCTACAATTGGCGCACAGACGAACTGAGCATGGGACAACGCGAGATGGCCCAGCTTTGGGGCGTGGGAGAGCGGACAGTCAAACGCGAAGTGAAGCGATGGCTCGATACCGGCATACTGATCTGCCGGCGCAACGGGGTGCGGGGCAGGGTGGCTGCATACCGCCTTAACCTTCACCGGGTCTGCGAGATAACCGAATCCGTCTGGACACTGATCGGAACCGATTTTTGTGAGAGGATGGCAGCTCTGAAACCGGGCGGAGAGCGCGTGATCCGGCTTGACACCATCCGGGCAAGCCTGGCACCCGCGGACGACGCCACCGGCTGGGACGCGGTGAGGCTGCAACTTGCTGCCCTGTTTCCGTCCCAGTTCGACGCCTGGATTGCTCCGCTGTTTGTTCACGATGACGGGCAGCGTGTGATTCTGGAGGCCCGAAGCGCCTTTGCTGCAGAGTACGTGAAGACCCATTTTGGGCGCGATATCGTGGACGCCGTTGCCGCCTCTTGGGACAGCCCCCGCGAGATTGTCATATCAGGGCCTGCAAGTCTGGCGACGCGGGGACGAGGTTAGTCCCACACAGGCGTCCAGACGATCCGGTCGGCATCCACGATTCGGTGATTGACCGATCGCGCGAGGTCATCGATCGCGGCCATCTGTGCGTTCGACAGGGCAAAGTCCATGATTTCGAAATTCGCCCTTTGATTGGCTGCCTTCGTCGACATCGTCACCGGAGCGACGCCTTTCTGAAGCGTCCAGCGAAGGGCCACTTGCGCAGCCGACTTCTTATTCGGCGCGCCGATCTCGGAGAGCAGGGGGTGATCGAAGACCCGGCCCTTGGCAACCGAACAATAGGCGGAAAGCGGTACTCCAAGCTCGCTGGCGCCGGTCAGTAGACGGCTTTGATCCAATAGGGGATGGAACTCGACCTGGTTTGCGGCAAGCGGGGCATCGAGGCGGTCTGTTGCGGTTTTCAGCATCGCCAGGTTGAAGTTCGAGACGCCGATTTCGCGGCAAAACCCCTTGTTCAGAGCCTCATTCAGAAGGTCCAAGGGTCCCTCGATAGCGCCGCCAACGGGCGGCCAGTGCAAGAGGAGGATATCGACCTGATCGACTCCCAGCGAGGTCAAGCTTTGCTGGACGGATGGCAGGAATTTGTCCTCTGCGAAATTATCCGGATGAACCTTGGTCTGGATCAGGATTTCATCGCGTGGCAGACCTGAGTCCTTCAGTGCCGCGCCAACCTCGGATTCGTTGCCATACATTTGAGCGGTGTCGAAAGCGCGGTAGCCGACTTCTGCGGCCGATAGGATCGCGGCGCGCGCTTCGCTTCCCTTGAGCGGCCAGGTTCCGAACAATCTTTGGTTTACGCCTTGATAAAGCAGGCTCATGGGGGGACACCTCATCCAGGATTCGTGGCGAAGACTAGACGAGGTATTCCCGATGATCGACCCCGGCGACCGTACCTTTCTTACCGGGTTATTCGAGGCCGCAGTGCGGGCGGCCGACCCGTTGGAGGCGTTGCGCGGACATTTGCCGGAGAAGCCCGCTGGCCGCACCGTGGTCATCGGCGCAGGAAAGGGCGCCGCGCAGATGGCCGCGGCCTTCGATGAGCTTTGGGGAGAGCCGGTCGAAGGTGTAGTTGTCACCCGCTATGGATACGCTTGTGCAACGCGGCAAATCGAGGTCATGGAAGCGTCCCACCCGGTTCCGGACAATGCGGGTCTGGCCGCCTCGGAGGCCCTGATGAAGGCAGTAACCGGCCTTGGTGCGGACGATCTGGTTGTCGCGCTTATCTGCGGCGGTGGATCGGCCCTGCTTCCGGCGCCGCCCGACGGTTTGACCTTGGAAGACGAGCAATCGTTGAACAAGGCGCTTCTGGCGTCCGGTGCGCCGATTTCGGCCATGAATGCCATTCGCAAGCAGGTCAGTCGAATCAAGGGCGGACGGCTTGCGATGGCGGCACACCCGGCGCGCGTTGTCAGCCTGGTGGTTTCGGACGTTCCGGGCGATGATCCCGCGCAGGTCGCGTCAGGTCCGACCGTGCCTGACGGAGTGACGCGGCAGCAGGCAATGGCGCTTGTCAGTGCCTATGGCATCGCGTTGCCGAAACGAATAACGGAGTGGCTGGACGCGCATCCCCAAGAGGCGCCTTCACCCGATGATCCGGTGTTTTCGAAGCACGAGGTGCGCGTCGTCGCCTCGGCAGCGCTGTCGCTGGAAGCCGCTGCCGCCGAAGCCGAAGCCCGGGGTGTTCCGGCGGTGATCCTGTCGGACGCCATTGAAGGCGAAGCGCGTGATGTGGGCCTGGTGCATGCGGCGCTGGCGCGGGAAGTGGCGATGCGGGACCGGCCGTTTCGAAAACCGGTTGTGATCCTGTCCGGTGGCGAAACGACGGTCACCATCCGGCAGAGCGGCGGCAAGGGCGGGCGGAACACCGAGTTCCTTTTGTCCTTGGCCGGCGGCATAGAAGGGCAGGGGGTCTTGGCCCTGGCGGCCGATACCGATGGCATCGACGGCTCGGAAGACAATGCAGGCGCTTTCGCGGATGGTACAAGCTGGGCGCGGATGCGGTCAGCCGGAATCGATCCGGCTGCCATGCTTTCGGGTCATGACGCGTGGTCGGCTTTCGAAGCTGTAGGTGACCTTTTCGTTCCGGGTCCGACGGGCACGAACGTGAACGATTTTCGCGCAATACTTCTTAAACAGTGACTATTCCGCCGGCAGGAAACCCGTAATCAACTGTCTAAGCCCGATGGCCGCGCCGGCATAGATCGCCGCCATCGTGATCGGCGCCGAATAGGCCAGAACCGAGAATGCGGACAGCCCTTGTCCCACGGTGCACCCAAGCGCCAGCACAGCGCCGACACCCATAAGCGCGGCCCCGGTGATCTGGCGTCGAAGTTCGCGCGGGTCTTCGCAGGCCTCCCAGCGGAAGTGACCCTTGATGAGGCTTCCGGCAAAGGCGCCAACAAGGACGCCGGCCACGGAGCCGATGCCGAAGGTCAGGCTGCGACCGGATGACGTCATGATGTAGAGCATCATCTCGCCCAAGGGCCGCGAGAAGGTGTGCGATACGATTGGGACGGGTTCGAACCCGTTGGCGGCGACCCAGGAAGTGCCGATCCATCCTGTAACGATGGCGATACCGACGACGACGCCCCAGAAGATCATCGCTGGGCTTTCCCGCATCTGACGGGTGGAAAGGGCAGCGGCGATGAACAGGATGCCCAGAACAAGGGCCGGAGCCAGTGGCGCCATGTTCAATTGATCACCGATCAGATGAGCAAAGCCCGGCAGGGTGCCCGTGCTGGGCGTTGGGGGAAACAGCGCAACGCGTAGCTGAGCCAACGGGCCGGACAGGACGGCGAAGGACGACAACCCCATGACCAGCACGATCACGAAGGACCTGAGATCGCCACCTCCGAACCGCGCCAACGCGCCGAAACCGCAATTTCCGGCCAGCGCCATACCGTATCCAAACATAAGGCCGCCTATAACGCTGGCGGCCGGGCTCAATGCAAATCTGAGGTAAAGAGTCTCATCCGCCCGGACGATGCCGAGGCTCATGGCAGCAAAGCTTCCGAGGATCGCTGTTCCGATCGCCACGCCCCACATGCGCAGTCGGCGCGTATCGTTGGCATAGAGCGTATCTTCTATCGCGCCGAGTGTGCAAAAGCGTCCTAGCCGGGCGGCAAGCCCCAGAAGGATACCTCCGACAAGTCCGGCCAAGGCCACTGCGGCCGGTTCCCCTAACACTTCCAGCATTCACACGGTCCTCCCCAAGCCCGGATGCTGTGTTCTGCGGAGTTAATCTCCGTTCTTGCAGAACAGATCGTACACCACGTCAATGATGCGAGTCGGACGGTCGTCCGCAAGCGAATAGTAGATGGCCTTGCCGTCGCGCCGCGGCTTCACCAGCCCTTCGAGCCTTAGCCGCGAAAGCTGTTGTGACACCGCTGCCTGACGGGCGGACAGAAGCTCTTCCAGTTCGGTGACGGACTTTTCGCCGGTCGCAAGGTGACACAGGATCATCAGGCGACCCTCGTGACTTATGGCTTTCAGGAAGTTTGATGCCGTTTGCGCGTTGTCCATCATCCTGTCGAGATCTTCGGGGCAGGTGTCGCGCGTTATTCGCGGAAGCGATCTCGGTATGTAGGTATCGGTGTTATCCCGAGCGTTCATGAGAGACTCCGGCCTCCTTTAGCATTTGACCCAAAAGGCCCCAGAAGAAATCTTCGCCGGGATACCCTTCGATTCGCGAGACCTCTTTTCCCTCGTTCACGAGTATGAAGGTCGGCGTGAACGTTATTCGCCCATTCAGGGTTACATCTGTCGGCGGTTGGTCATGTATGTCAATTCTGCGCAAGGGTGCCGCTTGTCCCTCGGCGGTCTTCGGATAGATCGGCGCAATCTGCCGATTCCATTGAGCGCACCAAACACAACCAACCTCTTCGGCCATGATCAGGAATGTTTCCGCGCGCGCTGTGCCTGCCGCCAAGGCAATCAAGCCAGCAGTAAAGGCAGCGGCAAGAGCGCTGAACAGCACAGATTGACGTTTCATTAAGACTCAACATAATTTGAATATGTGAATTTTTCAAGCGTCTAGAGAGGGGCAACGACATGTTCGACGTGACCTTGGGCGGGGCCCTGCTTGCCGGGCTATTGTCGTTTCTTTCACCCTGCGTTCTTCCGATGGTGCCCTTCTACCTGTCTTACCTGGCGGGCGCTTCGGTTCAACAGGCGGCTCAGGGCCCCGTGCCGGTCGCAGTGAGGAATCGTGCGGTCGTGGCCGCCGTTGCCTTCGCCCTTGGCATCACGACCATATTCGTGGGGCTTGGTGCGGCCGCGACGACCTTCGGACAGCTGGTGCGCGAATGGTTCGATGTTCTGCGCTGGATCGCCGCGGCAGTCATCATCACGATGGGACTGCACTTTCTGGGAGTGATCCGCATCGGTTTCCTATATCGCCAGTTCCGCGCCGAAATGGGTTCGACGTCGAATGTCAGCATTCCGGGAGCCTATGTCATCGGATTGGCATTCGCATTTGGCTGGACGCCATGTGTGGGTCCGGTTCTGGCGGCAATCCTTTTTGTAGCCGGAGGCCAGGAATCCGTGGGCGAGGGCGTTCGACTTCTGGTTGCATACTCATTGGGAATGACCCTGCCTTTCGTGATCGCCGCCGCCTTCATCCGCCCGTTCCTGAAATGGCTGTCAGGTTTCCGCCGACATCTTGGGCGCATCGAGAAGGCGATGGGAGTCCTGCTGATTCTTTTTGGCGTGCTGATTGCCACCGAAACAATCAACTGGATTGCCAACTGGATGGTCATGTTCTGGCCCTCGCTGGGCTAAATCCTTATCGGAAATGTGTATTCATTTAATTGAATTTGTTGTTGCGTGTAACCTGTTCGGTGCGCTACGGTATGCCGATACGGGATCAGGGAGGACCCATGAGACAGATTTTCACAGCATCTGCGGCCATTGTCCTTAGCGCTGGCTTCGGCGTCGCCCAGGACATCGCGCCGACGGCGGTTTCGTTCGAGGATGGAGCGGTTGCCACCACGCTTTCGGGAATGGCCGGCGATCCGGAATCCGGCCGCCAGATCATGAACAAGGGTTCGGGCAATTGCATTGCCTGCCACCAGGTTACCGCACTGGAAGAGTTTCCCTTCCACGGAACAGTCGGTCCAAGCCTGGACGGCGCGGCCGATCGTTGGTCGGAAGCAGAATTGCGCGGCATTGTGACAAATGCCAAGGAGATGTTCCCGGAAACGATGATGCCCTCGTTCTATCGGACCGAAGGTTACGTCCGTCCGGGCAACGGGTTCACCGGCAAGGCCGTGGATGGCGAGGTGAAGCCGCTTTTGACGGCGCAGCAGATCGAGGATGTGGTCGCATTCCTCATGACGCTCAAGGAAGAGTGATAGCGACCCTGAAATTTAGGAGTAGGACTATGGAGCTTACAAGACGCCAGACGTTGATCGTCGGTCTGGGCGCCGCAGCGGCCGCAGCGTTGCCGTTTCGCGCCATGGCCGCGATCGAAGATGACATTGCGGCCTTCACCGGTGGCGCCGCGGTAGGCGAAGGCGGAATCACGCTGAACGCCCCGGAGATTGCCGAGAACGGAAACACAGTGCCGATCGAAGTCAGCGCGCCCGGCGCCGTCTCGATCGCGCTGTATGCTGCCGGTAACCCGGTTCCAGCGGTCGCGACATTCAACTTCGGCCCGCTGGCTGCGTCGCAGTCGGCATCGACGCGTATCCGTCTTGCGAAGACGCAGGACGTCATCGCCGTAGCGAAAATGGCGGACGGTTCGTTCGTCCAGACATCCGCGACGGTCAAGGTCACCATCGGCGGCTGCGGCGGCTGAGCAGAGGAGAAAGACAAATGGCAGACGGAGTTAAGCCCCGCGTAAAGGTTCCGAAGTCGGCCTCTGCCGGCGAGGCGGTCACGATCAAGACGCTGATCAGCCACCAGATGGAATCAGGTCAGCGCAAGGACAGCGATGGTAATGTCATCCCGCGCTCGATCATCAATCGGTTCGTCGTGGACTTTAACGGCCAGAACGTTCTGGACGTGACGCTTGAGCCAGCGATCTCGACCAATCCGTACTTCGAGTTCGAAGCCACGGTACCGGAATCCGGCGAGTTCACGTTCACCTGGTACGACGACGACGGCTCGGTCTACACCGACACGCAGTCGATCACTGTCGGCTGAGGCCGGAGACCAAGCGCCCCGGCGGTCGACGGCGGGGCGATAAATGGGAGGACATTCATGAATAATACATCCACCGGTCTCCTGAGCGCGATCGCTATCGCGGCCGTATTCGGCAGCGCCGCCCTCGCCGGACCCGACGATGACAATCTGGTGGTGAACGACGAACTCCAGATGACGACCGAAGCGCCGGCGCCAGAGCATATGGAATACATCGATACGATATATTCCGGTTGGCGTTTCCGCACAGACGAAACGCAAGCGCTGCAGTTGGACGATTTCGACAACCCGGCGATGCTGGCTGTTGATGCTGCAATCGATGCGTATGCAACAGTCGAGGGGACGGCCGGCGAAAGCTGCGCGTCGTGTCATGGCGACGTCGAAAGTTTTGCGGGTCTGCATCCGGCAATGCCGAAGGTCGACGAAGATGGCAAGCTGGTCGTGATGGAAGACCTTATCAACGAATGCCGCACGGAGCGTATGCAGGCGGACGCCTGGAAATGGTCCGGTCAGGACATGCAGGGCATGGTGGCCCTGATTGGCCTGCAATCGCGCGGCATGCCGATGAACGTGGCCATCGACGGACCCGCGGCTTCCTTCTGGGAGCAGGGCAAGGAGATGTACTATACGCGTTACGGCCAGCTTGAGCTGTCTTGTGCCAACTGCCACGAAGACAACTGGGGCAACATGATCCGGGCCGACCATCTGAGCCAAGGCCAGACCAACGGTTTTCCGGTTTATCGCCTGAAACAGGCTCAGTTGATCTCTCGTCACAATCGCTTCCGGGGCTGCATCCGGGATACGATGGCCGAGACCTTTGCCGAGGGGTCCGACGAGTTTCGTGCGCTGGAGCTTTACGTTGCCTCACGCGGAAACGGCCTGTCGATCGAGACCCCGGCGGTCCGCCAGTAATCACGACCCCGCGCGGAACATCACCGCGCGGGGTTTTTCTTTCATGAAGAATTCATGAATGCGAATATGTAAGGAACTCTGAACCATGATCTCGCGTCGCGATTTTCTGCAAGCTGCCATGGCGACAACTGCCATTTACGGCGGCTTGGGCTTTGGCAACTGGTCGAAACTCGCCGCTCAGCAAGCCTTGACCCAGGACCAGCTTCTGGAGTTCGAGTCCTTCGGGAACGTGTCAATCATTCACCTGACCGATATCCACGCCCAGCTGAAGCCGATCTATTTTCGCGAGCCCGAAGTCAATCTTGGCGTTGGTGGCAACAAGGGTGAGGTGCCCCACATCACCGGTGCGGATTTCCGTCGCGCCTATGGGATAGAGGACGGTAGCCCCTCGCATTACGCCCTGACCTATGACGACTTCGCGTCGCTGGCCAAGGGATACGGCCGGATGGGTGGATTGGACCGGATAGCGACAGTTGTAAAGGCGATCCGTGCGGCCCGTCCGGATGCGATTCTGCTGGATGGCGGCGACACCTGGCACGGCTCGTACGGCTGTTTTCAGACTCAGGGTCAGGATGTCGTCAACGCCATGGCGCTATTGAAGCCGGATGCGATGACTTTCCACTGGGAATTCACCCTTGGCACCGAACGCGTACTGGAGTTGATCGGTGAAATGGGTTTCCCGGCATTGGGTCAGAACATCTTCGACGCGGAGTGGGACGAACCGGCCGAGGATTTCGCTCCCTATACCTGGTTCGATCGGGGGGGCGCCAAGATCGCCGTCATCGGTCAGGCCTTCCCCTATATGCCGATAGCCAATCCCGGCTGGATGTTCCCCGAGTATTCTTTCGGTATTCGTGACGAGCGGATGCAGGAGATGGTGGACGAAGTGCGTGCCGAAGGCGCTGACCTGGTCGTGTTGCTTAGTCACAATGGCTTCGACGTGGACAAGAAAATGGCCAGCGTCGTCTCGGGCATCGACGTTATACTGTCGGGCCACACGCATGACGCATTGCCTGAACCGGTGCTGGTTGGCGAGACAATCATCGTCGCCACCGGGTCGAATGGCAAATTCGTCAGCCGTGTCGATCTCGACGTGCGCGACGGCCGCATGATGGGTTTCCGCCACAAGCTGATCCCGATCTTCTCCGATGTGATCGAGCCCGACGCTGAGATGGCCGCCCAGATCGACGCCGACCGCGCGCCCTACGAGGACAAGCTGACCGAAGTGATCGGGCAAGCGGACGGAACGCTCTACCGGCGTGGCAACTTCAACGGAACCTGGGACGACCTGATCTGTAACGCGCTTCTTGAAGAACGCGAGGCGGAGATCGCTCTGTCGCCCGGCGTGCGCTGGGGGCCGTCGATCCTGCCGGGACAGGACATCACCCGCGAGGATATCTGGAACGTCACCTCGATGAGCTATCCGAACGCTTATCGCACTGAGATGACGGGAGAGTTCCTGCATGTCGTGCTGGAAGATGTGGCCGACAACATATTCAACCCCGATCCCTTCTATCAGCAGGGGGGCGACATGGTTCGCGTCGGCGGCATGGGTTACCGGATCGATATCAACAAGCCGCAGGGTGAACGGATCAGCGAGATGACTCTGTTGAAGACAGGCGAGGCGATCGATCCTGCCAGATCCTACGTCGTGGCAGGTTGGGCCAGCGTGAACGAAGGCACCGAGGGACCGCCGATCTGGGATGTCGTAGAGAGTTACATCCGCCGGAAAGGTACTGTTTCGGTCACTGGAAACGACACCGTCAAGGTCGTGACCGGCTAAGGAGGACAAGATGAGCGAGACACCGAAAACATCGCGCCGGGCTTTTCTGGCAGGCGCAGTCGCGGCAGGCAGCGCTACCGTCGCCGCCAGAGCTCGTGCCGAGGGCGACCCGGCGATAACCGAGCTGCAGGAATGGACACAAGCGCTTGGAGAGGGCGTCGACGCCCGCCCCTATGGCACCCCTTCCAGGTTTGAGGCGCACGTCAAGCGTCGGAACGTGGAATGGCTGACTGCGGATCCGGTGTCGTCCGTCAACTTCACGCCGCTTCATGAGCTTGACGGCATCCTGACCCCGAACGGACTTTGCTTCGAGCGCCACCATGCGGGCATTGCCGATGTGGACCCAGCCAAGTACCGGCTGATGATCAACGGTTTGGTGGATACCCCGATTGTCTTTACTCTTCAGGATCTTATGCGTTTTCCGCGCGAGAACAAGGTCTACTTTTTGGAGTGCGCCGCCAACTCGGGCATGGAGTGGCGCGGCGCTCAGCTGAACGGCTGTCAGTTCACCCACGGCATGATCCACAACGTCATGTATACTGGTGTGCCGCTTCGCTACATCCTGGAAATCGCTGGTGTGAAGACGAACGGTAAATGGATCATGCCGGAAGGCGGCGATGCCAGCGCCATGACCCGGTCGATTCCGATCGAAAAGGCGATGGACGACTGCCTAGTGGCCTTCAAGATGAACGGCGAGGCGCTGCGTCCCGAGCAGGGCTATCCTGTGCGGCTGGTGGTCCCCGGCTGGGAAGGCAACATGTGGGTCAAGTGGCTGCGTCGGATCGAAGTCGGAGACGAGCCCTGGCATCATCGCGAGGAAACATCGAAATACACCGATTTGTTCGCGGACGGGAAAGCGCGGCGTTTCACCTGGGAGATGGACGCGAAGTCGGTCATCACAAATCCCAGCCCGCAGTCACCCATTTTGCACAAGAGCGGCCCCACGGTCTTGACTGGTGTGGCCTGGTCGGGACGCGGCACCATTCCCCGTGTCGACGTCACAATCGATGGGGGCAAGAACTGGCACGAAGCCCGAATGTCGGGACCGAGCCTGGATAAGTCGATGCATCGTTTCTACCACGAATTCGACTGGGACGGCTCGCCGCTCTTGCTGCAAAGCCGGGCGCACGACTCTACCGGCTATGTCCAGCCAACCAAGAACGAGTTGCGCAAAATACGCGGCGAGAACTCGATCTATCACAACAACGGAATCCAGACCTGGTACGTCAACGAGAAGGGAATCGCGGAAAATGTCGAAGTTTCTTAATCTTACCGCAGCCATTCTTGTCGCGTCTTCGCCAGCCTTTGCAGAAGGTTTCGATCTGGGACGCCCTGCCACCGCCGAAGAAATCGCGGCCTGGGACATCGACGTTCGCCCGGATGGATTGGGCCTTCCCGAAGGCTCGGGCGACGTCTGGACGGGTGAGGAAGTCTTCACCGAACGGTGCGCCGTTTGTCACGGCGATTTCGGCGAAGCGGTCGGCCGCTGGCCGGTCCTGGCAGGTGGCCAGGGTTCGCTGACCCGCGACCGGCCGGTCAAGACCATCGGATCGTACTGGCCCTACCTTTCCACAGTCTGGGATTATGTACATCGCGCCATGCCGTTCGGTGACGCGCAATCGCTTACGAACGACGAGGTTTACGCGATTACTGCTTACCTTCTTTATCTCAATGATATCGTGGATGATGATTTCACACTCAGCCATGAGAATTTCGCAGAGGTAAGGCTGCCGAACGAGGAGAATTTCTATCTGGATGATCGGGCCGAGGTCGAGCTGGGTCTTTTTTCCACCGAGCCCTGCATGGAGAACTGCAAGGATACAGTCGAGATCAGCATGCGTGCGGCAGTGCTGGACGTGACGCCGGAAGAAACGCGGGCACGCCAGTTGAAGGACGCCGTGCGGGCCGCCAAGGACGGCGTCGCTCCTTCGGAAGGCACCGTTGTCGCCTCGGCCGAAACCGGTGAAGCGGCGACCGAGGCGGAAAGCGAAACAGAAGCTGCGGAAGAGGTCGCAGCTGTCGATCCAGCGCTCGTTGCTGCGGGAGAAAGTGTGTTCAAGAAGTGCCAGGCTTGCCACCAGGTGGGCGAAGGGGCGAAAGACCGAACAGGCCCTGCGTTGAACGGCGTCGTCGGCAACGCTGCGGCTAGTGTCGAGAGTTTTTCGAGCAAGTACTCGAATCAGATGCAGGCTGCCGCGGATGGCGGGCTGGTCTGGACCGAAGAAGAGCTTTCTGCATTTCTTGAGAAGCCGCGGGTCTACATGAAGGGCACGAAGATGAGCTTCGCGGGACTGAAATCCGAAGAAGACCGGGCAGCGGTCATCGCCTATCTCAAATCATTCAGCGAATGATGAACGCGTTGTTTCGATCCTCCCTGACGGCCGCCGCACTTTGCATTCATGCGGGCGCGGCGGTCGCACAGGGACTTGGCGACGCAGCGCGAGGAGAAGAATTGTTCAACCAGTGCTCTGGCTGTCATCAGCTTGGGCAAGGGGCAAGGCACGGTATCGGGCCGCACCTGAACGGATTGTTCGGCCGACCGGCTGCCGGCGTGGACGACTTCCGGTATTCGAAAGCCTTCGAGCGTGCAGGCTCGAAGGGACTTGAGTGGCACATCGATACGCTGGACGCCTTCATCGAGAAGCCCCGGGCCATCGTCCCGGGTACCAGGATGAGTTTCCGTGGCTTCGATGATCCCCAGGACCGGGCGGATGTACTGGCCTACCTCAGGGGGTTTTCGGCTTCGCCGGCGAACATCCCCGAGGCGGATCCCACCGCCAGCCCGATAGACCATGACCTGGATCCTGCTATCCTGGCTATCGAGGGTGATGCTGAATACGGGGAATATCTTTCCAGTGAGTGCACAACTTGCCATCAGGCGGATGGTACTGATGAGGGAATTCCATCAATTGTTTTCTGGCCCGAGGAAGATTTCGTGGTGGCCATGCATGCATACAAAACGCAATTACGCGAACATCCGGTGATGAACATGGTTGCCGGTCGTTTGGGCGATGAAGAGATTGCGGCCCTTGCCGCGTATTTCGCGACCCTCGGTGATTAACCGCACGGGCGCATTCCAAGGGAGGAAACCCATGAAACTCAACAGACGTTCCTTTATCGGGTCGTCGGCCGCGGCATTTTCGTTGTCCGCTCCGATGGTGCGCGCTGCCGCGCACGGAAAGCCAAGGGTAGTCGTCATTGGCGGCGGGGCAGGGGGCGCAACTGCGGCACGCTATATTGCCAAGGACAGTGAAGGCGCCATTGACGTCACACTGGTAGAGCCGACGCGCACCTATTACACGTGCTTCTTCTCGAATCTCTATCTTGGCGGATTCAAGACGATTAGCGATATCGCCCATTCCTATGGGACGCTTGCCAGCGAATACGGAGTCAACGTTGTCCACGACTGGGCTGTAGGCGTGGATCGTGACAGCAAGACCGTTACGCTCGCCGGAGGGGCAAGCCTTCCTTACGACAAGTTGATCCTGTCGCCCGGCATCGACTTTGTCGATGGATCGGTGCCCGGGTGGGACATCTCGGCCCAGAACAAGATGCCGCATGCGTACAAAGCGGGTTCCCAGACCGAGCTTCTGAGGGCGCAATTGATGGCAATGCGCCAAGGCGGTCTGTTCGTGATGGTCGCGCCGCCAAATCCCTACCGTTGCCCACCTGGACCGTACGAGCGTGTTTCGATGATTGCCTACATGCTGAAACAGACCAATCCGACCGCGAAGATTCTTGTCGCAGATCCGAAGGAAAGCTTCTCCAAACAAGGCCTCTTCGAGGAAGGTTGGCAAAACCACTATGGCGGAATGGTCGAGCGGCTTGGCCCCGACTTCGGCGGTGGAAACGTGTCGGTCAATCCAGACGAGATGACTGTCGACATCGACGGTTCGGTCGAAACGGCGGATGTCGTGAACGTGATCCCCGCACAGAAGGCGGGCCGCATCGCGGAGATCGCCGGGGTTACCGACGGCAATTGGGCGCCGGTAAATCCGACAGACATGTCGACGAAGGCAGATCCGGACGTTTATGTCCTTGGCGATTCCAGCCAGCAGGGCGATATGCCCAAATCTGGATTTTCGGCGAACAGTCAGGCCAAGGTTTGTGCCAACGCGGTGCGCGGAGCCTTGACGGGAAGCCGCGTTTTCCCGGCCAAATACTCCAATACTTGCTGGTCGCTGATCGCCGAGAACGATGGCGTGAAAGTCGGTGCCGCCTATGAACCGACAGAGGAGAAGATCGCCTCGACCAGCAGTTTCGTGAGCCAGACGGGTGAGGATGCTGCACTCAGAAAGGCCACTTACGAGGAATCCGAAGGTTGGTACGCGGGCATTACCGCAGACATGTTCGGCTAAGGCGCAATCATTGTTCCGGGCCTGACATGGATCAAGGTCCGGAACACCCATAAGGCTAATTTACGAAGGTAATCCGGGCACGGGAGGGCGAGATGCTGAAATTCATTCCAGGACTTTTTTTGGCGGTAGCAGCAAACACTGCGATGGCACAGGAGTCCGTGACCTACGATTTCGACGGTAGCTTCGAGGATGCGACCTTCGCCATTGAGTCCGCGATCGTCGGCAAAGGCCTTGTGATCGACTATGTCAGCCACGTGGGCGAGATGTTGAATCGCACCGGAGCAGACGTCGGCAGCGAAACCAAGCTGTTCGATAACGCGGATATTTTCATGTTCTGCTCGGCCGTCGTCAGCCGCGAGGTCATGGAGGCCGATCCGGCGAACATCGTTTACTGCCCGTATGGCATTTACGTTGCCGAACGCGAGGGTGCCGTAACGATTGGCCATCGCGATTATCCTGATGGGCCGATGGACAAGGTCGAGATGCTGCTCAAGGAAATTGTTGCAGAGGCAGGTGGGGAGTAAGCCAATGAATTACCAGTCGTTTTTCGAGGAGCAGCTTAAGGCGCTTCGGGGCGAAGGCAATTATCGGGTTTTCGCGGATCTTGAACGGCATCGCGGTGCGTTTCCGCGGGCTACCCGGCGCAACGGAAGTGATGCCTCGCATGTGACGATCTGGTGTTCCAACGACTATTTGGGAATGGGGCAACACCCGGATGTTCTGGCCGCCATGCACGATGCGCTGGATCGTTCGGGTGCCGGGGCAGGGGGCACACGGAATATCTCGGGCACGACGCATGATCATGTCGAGCTTGAAGCCGAACTGGCCGATCTGCATGGCAAGGAAGCGGCACTATTATTCACCTCGGGGTACGTCTCGAACTGGGCCGCGCTTGGCACTCTTGGCGCCAAGATTCCGGGTCTTGTCATTCTGTCGGACAGCCTGAACCATGCTTCCATGATCGAGGGTATCCGGCACAGCCGTGCCGAAAAGGTGATCTGGAAGCACAACGACGTTCAAGACCTGGAGAAGAAACTGAAAGCGCTGCCAGCAAACGCGCCGAAAATGATCGCATTCGAGTCAGTGTATTCGATGGACGGGGATATCGCACCGATAAAGGAAATCTGCGACCTGGCCGACAAGTACGGAGCCATGACCTACCTCGACGAGGTGCATGCTGTCGGAATGTATGGCCCGCGGGGTGGCGGGGTGGCCGAACGCGAAGGCCTGATGGACCGGTTGACAATCATCGAAGGGACGCTTGGCAAGGCGTTCGGTGTTGTCGGTGGGTATATCGCCGCATCGGCGGCGCTCTGCGATTTTGTGCGGTCCTTCGCGTCGGGCTTTATCTTCACGACTGCGCTGCCGCCTCATGTGGCTGCGGGCGCAGCCGCATCGATCCGGCATCTGAAAGCATCGGACACTGAACGGGAAGCGCATAAGGTACGTGTCGCCGAAGTGCGTGAACGCCTTGATTCTCTGGGGATTCCACATGTCAAAAACCCCAGCCACATCATTCCTGTGATGGTCGGCGACCCGGTGAAGTGCAAGTACATCTCGGACCTGCTTCTGGAAGAGCACGGGATTTATATCCAGCCGATCAACTATCCGACGGTGCCAAAGGGAACCGAGCGGCTGCGGATCACTCCGTCGCCCGTGCATACGGCCGAGGATGTCGAGAAATTGGTTGGTGCGCTTTGCGAACTATGGACTCAGTGCCAATTGGCGCGGCGTCCGATGGCAGCGCAGTAGCTTCAGGAAACAGTGCGTTCAGGCGGGCGTTACGCTGGTCTGAAAGATGTTCATCACGAAGATCGTCAGCACCGCGCCTACCCACATCGAGGCGACGGCGATCCAAGCTGTCAGCGACAGGATCGCGCCACCCGAGACGCCTGCACCCACGGCGCAGCCGCCTGCCAGCATTGCACCGAAACCCATCATCACGGCACCGACAAGGTAGCGCTCCATCGGTGTATCGGCGCCGAAGCGCTGGATTTTCCATTCGCGGGTGATGACGGCCATCAGGGCCGATCCCAGGAATACGCCGGGAACGAGGCCAATGCCGAAATTCAGCGCTATGGTCCGCTCGGCAACGAGCGCCATCAGGGTGTCGGTCGACGGGCCGGTGAAGGTGACGCTGGAGATCGGGACAACCTCGAACGACGTCGATGCGATCATCCAGGTCAATAGCCAGCCGAGGGCGACGGCAAGGCCGACGAAGACGCCTGCGATCATCCGGGTCAGGGGGACTTGGTGGCGGAAAGCCATTACAATTCCGAGAATTAGTCCGGAAACTCCGATCAGGATAACACCGGTTCGAGATAGGCCGAAGATGACCATCAGGTCGCGGTCCACGCCGCCCGGAATGGTCCAGAGGCCGGCCACCCATTCGCGGGCAGGGGCCAGGATGCCGCGGTACGAGGCCTGGGCAACGAGGGTGACCACAAGACCCGCGATGAGGGCGCGCATGTTCCCGGTGCCGGAAAGTACCAGGAGGCGGCTGGCGCATCCGCGGGCCAGGATCATGCCAGCGCCGAACATCAGGCCTCCGATGATTGCACCACTGAGGCTGCCGGTCGCGGCGAGTTGACGGGCGGAGGAAACGTCGAGAATGCCGGCAAGAACAGCGGCTTGCGTGGCGAGGAGTGCGGCGAAGAAGGCGATCAGCCAGATCGCCATCCGATCCGCGGGATGAGCGTCTGCCACCTCGGTCGTGGCGGCGCGGAGGCAGAAGCGGGAATGCTGCGCGGCAACGCCGAAGATCAGGCCAGTCAGAAGCCCTGCAGCGGCAAGAACGGTGCCGTCGCCCCATGATTCAAGAAGTGTTTCCAGCATCGCCTAATCCCTTTTGTCGGCAGGTATCAGAGGCCGCGAAATCCGGGCATGATGTGGATCAATTGAGTCTCTGTTCGCGAATGCCCTAACGCACCGCCCGCACCGTGGCGCCAAAACGCACCGCAATATTCGTTAATTTCGCGCTTTCCACTGAAAATCCGGAAAATCGCAACGTCGGTATCACGTCGGTATTTTGTCGGTATCGCGTCGGTATTTCGGGTCTTTCGGGACCGGAAAGGGCGGAAAAGGGCGGCATGCGTTAATGAGTATTAACGCCGCCCCGGGTGCCTTACTCCCACTCCATCTGTTCGAAGACCCGGCCCGCATTCTTGGTTGCCAGTTCCTCGAACGTGTCGAGATGCGTGAAGGGCGACTGATCGACATAATAGGCCTCTGCCAGATCGCCGCCTGCGTCTATGTGTTCACCGATGCGCGCCCGCAGCCAGGCAAGGTAGTCCCTGGTGTAGCGCCGAACCTGATCCATGTTCGTCGGATGCCCGTGTCCGGGGATGACGTAAGTGGCTTGCAGCGCCTCGAATTCGGTGTCCCATGTCTCGATCCAGTCGGCGGTGATCGTATCTTCGAAAATGGGAAGCATCCTTTCGTGGAAAGCCATGTCGCCCGAGATGACGAGGTCCTGGTTTGGCAGCCAGATCACGATATCGCCGGGGGAATGCGCCGGGCCGAGATAACGCGCTTCGATCCGGTAGTCGCCCAGCTCAACGATGTATTCGTCCGTGAATGTCTCGGTCGGAAGAACGACTTCGGTGCCTTCGGCCTTGTCGCGGTTGTAGGCCCGCATACCGACGAGGATCTGGTCGCCATGAGCCTCGACCTCGGCGGCGGCGTCCGCATGTGCCACGATCTTGACGCCCTGTTCGGCCCAATAGCTGTTACCCAGCATCGCGTGGCCCTGACCGTTCTCGTTGAAGACCAGAACAACCGGCTGATCGGTGATAGCCATTATTTCTTGATGCAGAGCTTCGGCCAGAACATGGGCTGCGCCACCGTTGATCACGACGACGCCTTCGCCGGTGACGATGAACGACAGGTTGTTGTTATGGCCGGTGTTCTCGTAAGTCGGCGGCGCGGTGGCGCCGATGGCTGACCAGACGCCGGGAATGAACTCGACCGGTTTGGCGTATAGCGGCGAAGCGGGATACTGGTCGGCGATGTCTTCGGACGCGAAGGCAGGGGTTGCGGCAAGAGCGAATATCAGGGCGCGAAGCATCAGATGTCCCCCTGGAAGCGATAGGCGTCGCCGTCTTTCTCGATCCGGCCCATGCCGCCGTTGGGCAGATGGAAGCCCACCATTGGCAGGGCGGTGTCGGCCAGGTCGGCCAGCAGCGCCGTTCGGGTGGCGATGCCGGTTTCGGGGTCCTGATCGGAGCCTGACGGCCAGTGAGGCCTTGCAAGCGCAAGATGGCCGTTGCCGATGGCATCGCCCACGATCAGGGCGGCGTCGTTCAAGAGAAACGCCATGTGTCCGGGTGTGTGGCCATAGCTGGCGCGTGCGACGACGCCCGGAATGACGGTATCGCCATCGCCGAAGGTGTTCAGATTGCCGGCAATGGCCTCGATCCGGTTCTTCGCGCCGACCGCGAACGAGGCACGCGCCTCACCGATGGTGTCGACGGTCGCGGGATCGAGCCAGTAGTCGGCTTCATCCTGACCGATGTGGAGGGACGCCTCGGTGAACAGAAGATCACCGAAATCGTCGAGCACGCCCCAGATATGATCGGGGTGCGCGTGGGTGAAGATGACGTGGGTGACGTCCTCGGGCGCGACGCCGATGGCGTCGAGGTTGTCGAGGATCTGTCCTGCGCTTGGCATGAAATTGGAACCAGATCCCGCGTCGAACAGGATGGTTCGCTGGCCGTCCTGGTAGATCGCCAGATTGCAGGGAGTCTGGTACGTGTCGCCGGCAAGACCCGCGATCGCGGCGGCGGCGTCTCTGTCGGCTTCGGGCAGCGCCCCGAGTATGAAGTCGGCCGGCAGGATCAGGTGGCCGTCGCTGACGGTCGTCAGGGTGCCGGTGCCGACGGACATCTGAGCGATCGACTTTCCCGCGACAAGCGATGCAGCCGCGCCCATTCCGAATGCTCTGCGGGTGATGCGCATGAGGTGTCCTCCCTTAAATTCATGTAATCGAATATGATTGGAATTCGCGGGCGTTGCAATGGCATTCACCGAGCAAATGATGCGTATATTTATGCGCATGATTGACGCGCATGAGATGAGTGCCTAATCTAGGGACCGAAGGAGCGCACCATGAATGCATCGTCCCGGCGACCGACCAACCTGACCCTTGACGCCGCGCTGATCGAGGAGGCGCGGGCGCTGAACGTCAACCTGTCGCGGGCGGCCGAGGAAGGTTTGCGGATCGCGGTGAAAACCGAGCGCGCGCGGCGTTGGCAGGAAGAGAATGCCGAAGCGATCCGAAGTTCGAACGAATATGTCGAGAAGCACGGTTTGCCGTTGGAAAGGCTGCGCCTGTTCTGATGGCGCGGTTCGACGTCCATGAAAACACGGTCGACGAGGGGTATCTGCTGGATGTGCAGGCCGACGCACTGGACGGATTGAATTCCCGCGTCGTGGTCCCGCTGATTCCGGTCGGGTTGGCCCCGAAACCGGCAGGCCGGCTGAACCCCGAGTTTCGGATCGAGGGCCGGCAGGTCGTCATGGTCACGCAGTTCATTGCCGCCGTCGGGACGTTCAACCTGGGTCCGCCCGTGGCGTCGATTTCAGATCGGAGCGAGGTCGTCATCAACGCCCTGGACCTGTTGCTGACCGGGGTCTGATACAAGTCGCATAATGCGAATTATGTTCAGGCGGGCACGCTTTCCATCAGTTCCTTCCAGCGGTGACAGGACACTTCGTGCCCCGTGCCATCGGCTTCGAGTTCCGGCTCGACCGACTTGCAGACGTCGATCGCGTGAGGGCAGCGAGTGTGAAACTTGCACCCTGGAGGCTGGTTCGTGGGCGACGGGATTTCACCTTCGAGTTTCTGGGCGGTGCCGCGATCGTCAGGATCGAGCGACGGAATCGCCGAGAACAGCGCCTTGGTATAGGGATGGCGCGGCGCGGCGAACAGCTTGCGCGTGGGTGCGGTTTCGACGAGGCGGCCGAGATACATGACCGCGACGTGATCGCAGGTATGGGCGACGACCGAGAGATCGTGGCTGATGAACATGAAGGTCAGCCCCATCTCTTTCTGGAGCTGCTTGAGGAGGTTCAGCACATCGGCCTGGATCGAGACGTCGAGCGCGGCCACGGATTCGTCGGCGACGACGAACTTGGGATCGGAGACGAGCGCGCGGGCGATCGAGATGCGCTGGCGCTGACCGCCGGAAAAGGCATGCGGGAAGCGGCGCAGGTGTTCGAGGTTGAGCCGGCATTTGGCGGCGATCTGGCGGACACGCTCGTCTGTCTCGGCGCGGTTCTTCGTCAGGCCCATGACTTCCAGCGGTTCGGCGATGATGTCGCGGACGGTCATGCGGGGTGACAGCGCCGCATAAGGGTCCTGGAAGATCAGCTGGGCGCGTTTGCGATAGTCCTTGAGCTGTTCCCTGGTGATCTTTTCCAGATCGTATTCGACCTCGCCGTCGGAATAATGCGCGTTGCCGCCGGTGATCGGCACGGCCTTCAGAAGTGCGCGGCCGAGCGTGGTCTTGCCGGAACCGGATTCGCCCACGAGGCCGAAGAAACTGCCCTTCTCGATGTGGACGGTAACATCGTCGACGGCTTTAAGCGTGAACTTGCTGAACAGGCT
Organism: Silicimonas sp.; assembly: GCA_040220415.1. Classification (GTDB taxonomy): domain Bacteria; phylum Pseudomonadota; class Alphaproteobacteria; order Rhodobacterales; family Rhodobacteraceae; genus JAVJUV01. The sequence continues at coordinate 22,381 of JAVJUV010000041.1, read as the reverse complement.
GTTGCCGATCTGGAAGCCGACCGACAGGTTTTCCGCGCGGATCAGGGTGTCGGTCATTCCGCGGCCTCTCGGTAGATGTGGCAGGCCACCTTGTGGTCCGACTCGAGCATGATGTCCTGGGGTAGCTTGCTGCTGCATTCCGGCCCCACTATCTGCGAACAGCGGGTGTTGAAGACGCAGCCTGGCGGCCGTTCCAGGGGCGATGGAATATCTCCGGGCACCGGTGTCAGCGGGGCGTCGAGATCGTCGAGCTTTGGCAGCGCCGCAATCAGGCCCTGGGTGTAGGGATGTTTCGGATTGCGGATGACCTCGCGCACCGGCCCTTCCTCGATCAGCCGACCGAGATACATCACGTTCACCCGGTCGCAGGTCTGGGCGACGACGCCAAGATCGTGGGTGATGAAGATGATGCCCATATGGAACTCGTTCACGAGGTCCTTCATCAGGTCGATGACCTGGGCCTGGATCGTGACGTCGAGCGCGGTTGTCGGTTCGTCCGCGATAAGGAGCCTGGGCCTGGTCGAGAGCGCCATTGCGATCATCGCGCGCTGGCGCATGCCGCCTGACAGTTCGAACGCATACTGATCGAACCGTTTCGAGGCGTCCGAGATGCCGACGCGGTCCAGCATCTCGACGGAGATCTCCTTGGCCTTGGCCTTCGTCATGCCGGAGTGCAGTTGCAGTTGTTCGACCATCTGTTTGCCGATGGTGATGGCGGGCGCGAAAGAGGCCATCGGCTCCTGAAAGATCATCGAGATCGCGCCGCCGCGGACGATCTTGAGTTCGGATGGCCGCGTCAGTGACAGGACGTCGACCGGTCCGCTGTCGGAGTGAAGAGTGATCTTCGACTGCGGCATATAGACGGCGTTCCGCGCGTTGAGATGCATCAGCGCCTTGGCGGTAACCGACTTGCCCGATCCACTTTCACCGACAAGGCCCATGACCTCGCCCTTGTCGAGCGTGAACGACACGTCATCGACGGCCGTGATCAGACCTTCGTCGGTGCGGAACTTGAGTGTGAGATTCTCGACCTCGATAAGTTTGCTCACTTGTGCGCCTCCGAATAGGGATCGGCGGCGTCGCGCAACCCGTCGCCCACGAAGACGAAGGCCATCACGAGGGCGATGAAGAAGAAGACGGGGATGAAGTACCACTGATAGTTCAGCATCACGTCGGCGCTGGTTGCCTTTTGCAGCATGACGCCGAGGGATGAAACCGGGTCTTTCAGGCCGAGGCCGATGAACGACAGAGCAGTTTCGGACAGCACCATGTAGGGGAATGAAATCACCAGGTCGACGATGATGTAGCTGGTGAAGGACGGCAGAAGATGCCGGCGGATGACGTGGCCTGAAGATGCGCCGCAAAGCTGGGCCGCCAGCACGTATTCCTGGTTGCGTTCGGTCAACAGATGCGTCCGGACCCGTCGCGCCAGCGTGGGCCAACCGATGAATCCGAGAATGATCGAGATGTAGAAGAATCGCGCTTCGGCCGACATCTCGGGCGGCATGAAGGCGGCTACGGCCATGAAGAGCGGAATGGCCGGCACGGTTCGGACTGCGTCGGTGATCATCTGGATCACGCTGTCGATCCAGCCGCCGTAATATCCGGACACCCCCCCTATGATCAGCGCCAGAACGAAGGCGATGAAGACGCCGATGGTGCCGACCTGCAGCGACGTCCAGACGGCGTGAAGCGTGCGACTGAAGATATCCTGTCCGTCCTCGTCGGTGCCGAACAGATGAATCTTTCCTTCCTGAACGCCGAAGAGATGCCGGTCGCCGGGAATGAATCCGAACAACTCGTAGTCGTCGCCTTTCGGGAAGAAGGTCAGGTAGTCGCGCTGGTCCTCGTTGACCGTGGTGACCCAGCGGAAATTGGTGGCCATCGAGCGTTCGCGTTCGACGGCGTGGATGAAGGGACGAAGGCTGCAACCGTTCTTGTCGCAGAACTGCGGCATCTGTGGTGCGCCATTTGTGTAGTCCTTGTTCCGTCCGGCCACCGTTGGATCGTAGGGCGACAGGAACGGGGCAAAGAGGCCCGTGACGACCATGAAGATCAGCACGAATGCGGCGATCATCGCCGACTTCTGTTTCTTGAACCGCGCCCAGATCAACTGGCTTTGCGAGGCGGTGAAATAGGCTTCTTTCGAACGACGCTGGACGGCGTCCTCGGTCTCGACGATCGAGACATGCGGGCCGGTTGTTGCAGCCAGGTTCGGGTCGGCGGGGTTCGGCACGTTGCTCATGTCGTTACCTCACGATGCTCTTGCGGACGCGCGGATCGATGGCCGCCAGGAGCACGTCGGTGAAAAAGTTGAGCGACACGATGGACGCGGTCAGCAGGAAGATGATTGCGCCCGCAAGCTGCTGGTCGTTCGACCGCGCGAGCGCCTCGATCAGCAGGGCGCCGGCATCCGTGAGCGTCAGGATCAGTGCCACGATGGGCAATTCGTTGAAGATGCGGTTCAGGTCGAAGCCGAGCGAGTTGACGATCGGGCCGAGCGCGTGCCGGGCCGGATAGTTCCAGAGGAGCTTGCGGCCATGAACGCCCCGTGCCGCGGCCGCGGTGACGTAGAGTTTGCCGATCTCGTCCGACATCAGCGCGCGCACGGTCTGGAGCGCGAAGGCGGTCGCGGACCATCCGAGAATGAAGATCGGCAGCCATGCGTGTTTGAGGAGGTCGACGATCTTGTCGAACGTCCAGGGCGCATCGCGGTACTGGTCGGAGAACAGCCCTGTCAGCGTCTCGCCGAACCAGACCGTCGAAAACAGCATGATGACCAGGGCGAGCAGGAAGTTCGGCATCGCAAGGCCCAGATAGCTTACGATGCGAAGCGAGTTGTTCAGTAACGGATTGTTGGAAGCCGCCGCGATGATGCCCACGGGTATGGCGATGGCATATGCCAGCGCGAGCGAGGCAAGGCAGATCGTGAGCGAGAGCCAGAACTTGTCACCGAGAAGGCGCGCGATGTTGACGCGGAGGATACAACTGTCGCCGAATTCGCCCTGGAAGGCGCCGACGATCCATCTGCCCCAGCGTTCGAAGAAGGGCTGATCGAGGCCGAGACGGCGTCGTTCCTCCTCGATGTCGGCGATCGAGATGCCCGAACCTTGCGTGTTCTTGAAGGCGAGATAGCGCTCGGCGCAGTCGCCGGGCACCAACTCCATCAGCGTGAATACGACAAGCGAGACGATGATGAGCGTGATCATCGCCATGACTGCGCGAGTCGCCACGAACCGAGCGAAGTTCAGCATCGTCTTCCCCTGTCGCCACTCTTGTTTTGGCGGCGTTGGTCCCGTTGCCGCGGGCGGGAGATCCGCCCGCGGCAGGTTTTCATCAGACCAGAGCGGGCCTTACTCGTCCAGCCACCACTGCGTGCCCCGATAGGGGAAGGTGCGGTAGTACTCGTAGGACGCCGTCTTGAACTCGGTGAAGTTCTTCAACTTGTTCTGGTGATAGATCGGGTCCGGCGTCAGCGCGGTGCCGATGAAGAGCAGGTTTCCGGTCATGTTCTCGACCAGGCGCGCGCCAAATGCGGCCGCTTCGTCCGAGCCGGGAACGGAGGACTGGAAGCCATTGATATCTTCGATCAGTTGCTTGACGTAGTCCGGCGGTTCGACCCCGGCGGAGCCGCCGGATTCGTACCATTCACCCCACAGCAATCCCACGCGGTGCCCGAAGTAGTTCTCGAACGGCGGCGCCCACAACTCGTTGTTGCCCAGGATGATGCCAAGGGGCTGGCCCTTTTCCCACATGCCGACGTCGAGCTGGTTCGAGGACTGCGCCGAACGGTACTCGTCGGGCGTAACCTCTTTAACCTGGGTCTGGATGCCGACTTCGGACCAGTTGTTGGCCACGAACTCGACGACCTGACCCGCGATGCCCTGCGTCGCGAACTGCATGTTGAGCGTGAAAGCGGAGCCGTCCGGCAAGTCGCGCCAGCCGTCACCGTCCTTGTCGACAACGCCGACCTCGTCGAGAAGAGCCTTGGCCCGCTCGGTATCGTATTCGGTAGCGTAGGTTTTCCACTTTTCGTCCACGAAATCCGGCACCGGCGAGAAACCGGTATACTGCTGGATCGTGCCCTGGCCGAAGTAGGCGACTTCGTTCAGCTCTTCGCGGTCGATCGCGATCGACATCGCTTCGCGGAAGCGCTTGTCGCCGAAGACCTCGCGCTTGACGGGATCCTCGCTGGTGACGTTGAACGAGAAAGCGTGCATCGCGATCTTGGGACGCAGATGGATCGTGTAATCCGACTTCTCCTGGTTCTCGAGCAGGAGAGGAGCCGACGCCAGTTGAAGGGACTGAGACTTGTAGTCCACTTCACCGTTCACGAGCTTGAGGATACGCACCTCGTTGTCGTTGATGTAGACCTCGTCCTGGGTCGAGATGTAGGGCAGTTGCTGACCCGTGGTGTCGACCTGGAAGAAGTACGGGTTGGCAACGAGATAGCGGCCCTCGGTCGTGTCGCGGACCGTCAGGTGGCTTTCCAGCGTAGGCACGACGGCTTTCGGAAGGCCGCTGACAAGGTCGGGCTTCGAGAGAAGCGGCGACGGCGTGTCGGTCCAGTCGGAGTTGCCCCAATAGGCCTTGATCGCGTCGTAGCCGTTCTCGAAGCCGAGGCTTTGAGCATAGCTGTCCGCATCCGGGTTGATGTCGGGGTGGAACTGGCCGAGGAAATGCTTCGGCTGGAAGCCCTGGCCGAAATGCGTTGCGAAGTGCGCCAGAAGGCCCGGCTTGGGTGCGGGCAGGTTGAACACGACAGTCGTTTCATCCGGCGTATCGACAGTCATCCGTTCGCCTGCAACCGTCACATAGTCTTTCGGCGTCTCGAAGATCTTGGGGTCCATGTGAAGGTTGTCGTACCAGAACTTCACGTCGGCCGAGGTAAAAGGCGCACCATCGGACCACTTGTGGCCAGCGCGCAGATTGAAGGTCAGCTGGGTGTAGTCGTCGTTCCACGACCACGACTTCGCGATGTTCGGCACGATCGTCTGAAGATCGTCGGAATAGCGGACGAGGTTCACATGGCGCACCGAAAGGAAGTCGGAAGTACCGGCCTCGGTTGCGTTGGACAGAACGTCCAGCTCGCCACCGAATTTGCCGATGCTGTCATAGGGCACCACGACCAGCGGCTCTTCCGGAAGGCGCTCGGCCAGAGGCGGCAGTTCTGGATTGCCCTGAATGCGTGCGTTCAGCGTCTCGGCCTCGGGGTTGCCCGAGAATTCCATGTCGCAGCCCGCGGCTGTTTCGAACTCGGAAAGCTCGTATTGCTGCGGGAAGGTGCCAGCGGCGACCCCCTGCATGTCGGCAAGCGTGATCCCGGGACAATTGGCGAGAGCCATGCCCGGAATGGCCACGATAGCCGCGCCTGAAAGAAGTATGCGTTTCATCTTCACTCCTGTTGCATCGTTCATGTCCGGCCGGTTCAGTGCCGACCGATTTTGGCGTCCTTGCGGCGCAGTCAAAGGTTAAGATTGCGGAACTTCCAGCATAGTGCCAGTCGCCATGCGCCCGTATCTCCAAAGAGCTTATGGACGGCTGTCCGCGTTATCCCCCTCCTTTCCATTAGCTTCGGCAGCATCACCCTCCGGACAGTCGTGCCATGACGTCTGTCGGTAACAGCAGCGTGACACCGCGAAGCCTGAACCCGATATGCAATCAACCGGGTCCCGTCTTTACTCCACCGTCAACCACCATCGTTCGCGCGAAGGTGCTTTCGGGGTGGACCATGCGATGGCAAAGCATTTGGCGCGACAAATCAAGACAAATTGCCTGCGACTTGGGCAATGCTGAAATATCCCGCATCTCGCCGGCGTCCGTCAGGTCATGCAAGACCTGCGGAAGCCCGGCGGCAAAATGCACCAGTTTGTGGCTGTCGGTGCGCAGGATGGCGAAGTTCGCTTCGGGTGCGGAAAGCCCCAATTCCCTTTGCAATGCGGTCGGGTTGACCGGATCTCCGAAGTCGTGCTCCGAGAAACTGACCGACTTGCCCCCTGCCCCGTCTCTGATCATCGTTCGCAAACTTGTTCCGTTCATCGAGTGCGGAACCGGATGACCGATCAGATCCAGAAGAGTCGGCGCAATATCGACGGTTTCGGTCATGCCCATGATTCTGCAAGGCGATTCGCCGGGCATCCGAATCATCAGCGGAACGTGGAACGAGGCGTCGTGGAAGGAACTTTTGCCCCACACGCCGTAATCGCCCAGCATCTCGCCGTGATCGGCCGTAACAACGAGGATGGTCTCATCCCATTGACCGGTCTGTTTCAGCCAGTCGATAACCCGGCCGATGTGATGATCCACTTCCGCTGCCAAACCGAGATACAGGGCGCGAAGTTGCCGGGTGTTTTCGGGTGAGTCCGGCAGATCGGAAAATCCCTCTACGGTCGTGGCGGGCGGCTTGGTGCGGCGCAATGCCTGCGTGAAGGGATGCGTGGTATTGTCCTGCCCCTGATCGGGCGGCGGCAGATCTGCCGGGTCGTACATCGCGTTGTAAGGCCTGGGCGCAACGAAGGGCGGATGCGGCCTGATATAGGTAAGCGTCGCGAACCAGCCGGGCGCCTCGCCTTGCATGTGCTGAAGGAAGCGGTCGGTAAGGAATGCCGTATCGCTGTCTTCGGCCCGGTAACGTGCCGGGGCATCGATGCGATCGCCTTCGGGCCGGTACAGGCCCATGCCTTGCGGCACATCGTAGCCTTTCGACCGCAAATGATCCCGCCACGCCGTGTCGTCGGATTCCTGCCGCATGCGCAGCACCTCGGTGAACCCCGGCAACAGTTCCTCGTAGGTGGTGAGCCGGGGATCGTCCGGCTGAAGCACGCGCGGATCGTGCGCCACATCCGTGTATCCGAAGAGCAGCGGATCATATCCCGCCGCCCGCATTTCGCGGGCGAGGTTCGGTGTATCGTGGCGAAGCGGGGTGCCATTGCGCACCGCCCGGTGGTTCGTCGCGTACTGCCCGGTGAAAAGCGATACCCGCGACGGGCCGCAGGGCGTTACGACGGTGTAATGGCGCTTGAAGGTGGCGCACTCCCTGGCGAGAGCGGTGAGGTTCTTGAGCCCGGCAACGTTTGCCAGCCTTCCGTCCAGAAGGTCCGCACGGAACTGGTCAATGATGATCAGGAGTACGTTGGGTCGTGCGGGCATTCGGCCTCCGTGAGCAGACAGGCGCGGGACAACCTAGACTTCCCGTGCTGAGACTTGCACGTGTTTTGGCATCTCAAGTCAACGCCTTCATGAAAGCGCGGATCGCCGGCACGTCGCGTCGGGCTGTCAGGGCGATCAGCGTTTCGGTCATCCCCAGGTCAACGCCCGTGAGCGTCACCTTTCGCAGCCGGGCGTCATGGCCGAACTCGGCCTCGGACAGGAACCCAAGGCCGGCACCTGAGGCCACGACCTCGCGCATCGCCTCGCGGCCTTCGACCTCGATCACCGGGCGAAGTGCTACGCCGGCCTCGGCCGCGACCGCTTCGAGCCGCGCGCGGGTGCGCGAGCCGGGCTCACGGAACACCAGCGGCCAGCGCGGCAGGTCGGTGAACGGGATCTCGGCCGGTTCGCCCGGGATCAGGCCGTGCGCGGCAATGGCGACGATGGGCGTTCTTCCCAGCTCGACGCGGTCGACGTCGGCAGCGCGCCCCAGGTTGCCGACGACGCCCACTTCTGCGTCGTAGTTCCGGAGCCGCGCCAGCACATCCTCGGTGTTGCCGGTCCAGAGCGAGAGGGAAACGTCCGGGTGCGCCACCCTGAAGCGCCCGATTGCGGGGGTAATGTGAACAGCGGAATCCGCGACGATGCGCAGCCGCCCGGTGACTGCGGCCCGGCTTTGATCGAGATGAGCCGCTATCTCGTCTTCGGTCTCGAAGAACCGCTTGGTCAGTCGGAACAGTTCTTCGCCTGCATCGGTCAGGCGCACCTGCCGCGCTTCTCGGTGAAAAAGAAGCACGTCGTGCGCCTCTTCCAGCCGGCGGACCTGGTCGGAGATCGCGGGCTGGGTCAGACCCAGCATCGCGGCGGCACGAGAAAAGCCGCCTGCCAGGGCAACGTGATGAAACGCGCGGATCTGAGTGTAGCGCATCTGGTCTTTCCCGGTTTTCGCGTTCTGTATCCATATCGATTTTACTTATGGTTAGATAGAAAAGAAAGATTTTACATATGCCGCGTCTTGCGCAAGTTTCGCGGCGAGAACCACGGAGTGGCCCCCATGAGCAATGCTTTTCCAGATCCCGCCCTTGGCGAGCCGTTCCTGCTGACACCCGGCCCGCTGACCACCGCTATTGAAGTCAAGGAGGCGATGCTGAAGGACTGGGGCAGCTGGGACGACGATTTCCGCGCGATGACGCGCGCGTTGCGGGACAGGCTGCTTGCCTTGACCGGGCCGGACTCGGGGAATTTCGACTGTGTGCCTATCCAGGGCTCGGGCAGCTATTGCGTCGAGGCGATGCTTGGGTCGTTCGTGCCGAAAGACGGCAAGGTGCTGGTGCTGGCGAACGGGGCCTATGGGCTGAGGGCGGCCCGGACGCTGGAGTACCTGGGACGCGGACTTCACCTGCTGGACAAGGGTGACTACCTGCCGCCGCGAGCTGACGAAGTGGCAGCGATCCTGGCGACCGATCCGGCGATCACTCATGTTCTGGCGATCCACTGCGAGACTTCCAGCGGCATCCTCAACCCGATCGAGGAAATCGCGAATGTGACCCGCGCGGCGGGCCGCAAGCTGCTGATCGACTCGATGTCGGCCTTCGGCGCACTGCCGCTGGATCCTGCCGCGCTTGGTTGCGCGGCCTTCGTCTCGTCGGCCAACAAGTGCATCGAGGGCGTGCCGGGCTTTGGGTTCGTCATCGCGCGGAAGGATGAGATCACGGTGGCGAAAGGCAACAGTCATTCGCTGGCGCTTGATGTGCACGCCCAGTGGGAGACCATGGAGAAGACCGGGCAGTGGCGGTTCACACCGCCGACGCATGCCGTTGCCGCGTTCATGAAGGCGCTGGACCTGCACGCGGCCGAGGGCGGCGCACCGGGTCGGCTGGCGCGGTATACGCTTAATCGTGACGTGATGGTCGAGGGAATGCGCGCACTTGGGTTCGAGACGCTGCTGGCCGACCGCTGGCTGTCGCCGATCATCGTCACCTTCTTCTGCCCGGCCGATCCGGCTTTCCGGTTCCAGGCGTTCTACGACGCCATGAAGGCACGGGGTTTCATTATCTATCCGGGCAAGCTGACGGTCGTGGAATCGTTCCGCATCGGCTGCATCGGCCGGATGGACGAGCACGTAATGCGCCGTGTCGTGGATGCCGCCAAAGAGGCGCTCTCCGAGATGGGCGTCGCGTCGGCCGCACCCCCTGTCGCCGCACTTGAAGAACGCAAGAAACTCGCCGCCTGAAGGAAGACCAATGAAAGACGTCACCGCCAACGACCGCATCTATCCCGCGCCCCGCACCTGCGCGATTGCCATCTGCCTTGACGGCTGCGAGCCGGAATACCTGGACGTTGCCATTGCCGAAGGGCTGATGCCAACGCTGAAACGGATGCGCGAGACGGGCACCGACCGGCTGGCACACTCGGTTATCCCGTCCTTCACCAACCCCAACAATCTGTCCATCGCCACGGGGCGGCCGCCAAGCGTCCACGGCATCTGCGGCAACTATCTTTACGACCCTGATACCGGTGAAGAGGTGATGATGAACGACGTGCGCTTCCTGCGCGCGCCGACGATCTTCTCGAAGTTCTACGAGGCGGGTGCGCGCGTTGCGATGGTCACCGCAAAGGACAAGCTGCGGGCGCTTCTGGGGTCTGGCCTAAAATTCGATGAGGACCGGGCCATCGCGTTTTCCTCGGAACGATCGGGCGAGACCACCAAGGCCGAGCACGGGATCGACAATGCAAGCGCGTGGCTGGGGATGCCGGTGCCCGAGGTCTACTCGGCGGAGCTGTCGGAGTTCGTCTTCGCCGCGGGCGTCAAGCTGCTGCGCGAGTGGAAGCCGGACATCATGTATCTGTCCACCACCGATTACATCCAGCACAAGTTCGCGCCGGACGAGCAGGGGGCGAAAGACTTCTACGCGATGTTCGACCGCTATCTGGCTGAACTCGACGCCATCGGCGCCGCCATCGTCGTAACCGCAGACCACGGCATGAAGCCCAAGCACAACGCTGACGGCACGCCCGCCGTGCTCTACGTCCAGGATCTGATGGACGACTGGCTGGGAAAAGCCGCCGCGCGGGTGATCCTGCCGATTACCGATCCTTACGTCGTGCACCACGGCGCGCTCGGCTCTTTCGCCACCGCCTACCTGCCCGAGGGCGCCGACCGCGCCGGCATCGTGGCCCGGCTGAAGGCACTGCCGGAGATGCTGGAGGTCACGACACGGGAAGAGGCGGTGAAGAAATACGAGCTGCCGGCGGATCGCATCGGCGACGTGGTGATGATCTCGACCGAAAACATGACCATCGGAACGTCGGCCCACCGCCATGATCTTGCCGCGCTGAAGGAACCGCTTCGCAGCCACGGCGGCCTGACGGAACAGGAAGTGCCGTTCATCGTCAACCGGGTGCTCGACATGCCAGGCGCCCCTGCCCTGCGCAACTTCGATGCGTTTTTCTACGCCTGCACTGCCGCCGCGCTTGAGGAGATCCCGGCATGAACAAGCCCGATACCCCCATCCGCCACGAAGCCATGCGCATCGGCGGCGAGAAGGTCACGACAAAAGACGTGATCGAGGTTCGCTATCCCTACACCGACGAGGTGATCGGCACGGTTCCCGCCGGTGACGGCAGCCATGCCGCGCGCGCCTTCGAGATCGCGGCGAACTATACGCCGACACTCTCGCGCTACGAGCGCCAGCAGATCCTGTTCCGCGCCGCCGAACTGATCCGCGAGCGGCGCGAAGAGATCGCACATTGGCTGACGCTGGAACTGGGCATCTGCAAGCAGCACTCGCTGTACGAGACGGGCCGCAGCTATGATGTGTTCACGCTGGCGGGCCAGTTGGCCATCCTGGACGATGGCCAGATTTTTTCCTGCGACCTGACCCCCCACGGCAAGGCGCGGAAGATCTACACGATGCGCGAACCAGTGAGGGCGATCAGTGCCATCACGCCTTTCAACCACCCGCTGAACATGGTGGCCCACAAGATCGCCCCCGCCATCGCCACCAACAACTGCGTCGTGTGCAAGCCCACCGAGCAGACGCCGCTAACAGCGATCACGCTGGCCGACATCCTTTACGAAGCCGGATTGCCGCCGGAGATGTTCCAGATCGTTACCGGCTGGCCGAAGGACATCGGCGACGCGATGATCACGGACCCCAACATCGACATCATCACCTTCACCGGCGGCGTGCCCGTGGGCAAGATGATCGCCGAGAAGGCGGGCTACAAGCGCACCGCGCTGGAGCTGGGCGGGAACGATCCGCTGATCATCCTGAATGATCTGGGTCCCGATGACCTGGAGAAGGCGGCGACCATTGCGGTTGCAGGTGCGACCGGCAATTCCGGCCAGCGCTGCACGGCCGTCAAACGCATCCTGGTGCAGGAGAGCGTGGCTGACGCGATCGTGCCGATGATCCTGGAAAAGGCGAAGGCCATCCGCTTCGGCGATCCGATGGATCCGGAGACGCAACTTGGTTGCGTGATCCACTCGATGGCTGCCGAGACCTTCGAACGGCGTGTCTACGATGCCGAGAAACAGGGTGCAAAGGTGCTGTACGATCCCGGCAGGAGAGGCGCGCTTCTGCCGCCCATCGTTGTCGATCATGTGCCTCACGATTCAGAACTGGTGCTGGAGGAAACCTTCGGTCCAATCGTGCCGATAGTCCGCGTTCCCGACGATGACGCGGAGGTGATGCGGATCTCGAACTCAACCGCCTTTGGCCTCTCGTCCGGGGTCTGCACCAACTCGCTGCCGCGTGCCCAGGCGTTCATCACCGGACTGAACGTCGGCACGGTGAATATCTGGGAACAGCCGGGCTATCGGATCGAGATGTCACCGTTTGGCGGCATCAAGGACAGCGGTAATGGTGTGAAGGAGGGCGTGCTGGAGGCTATGAAGTTCTTCACCAACGTCAAGACCTACTCGCTGCCCTGGCCGTGAGCCCGGCGGCGCGGACCGGATTTTGCGTATTTGAGGCAAGATGAAGGAGAGGCCGGTGCGGCATACCGAGGGGGACGGCAACAGGACCGAGGCGCGGGCCGCCTGGTCGGCCCGGCACAAGGATGCCGCGACCCGCGACCTGCTGGAGCGCGATGCCCGCGCCTTTCTTCATCAGTCGCTTTCCTCGCCCTGCGCGTCCACCATCCGCAAGGCCGAGGGCATCTGGATCGAGGACACGGCCGGGCGCCGCTACATGGATTTCCACGGCAACTCGGTTCACCACATAGGCTATGGCCACCCGCGTCTGATCGCTGCGATCAAGGACCAGCTGGACGCCCTGCCCTTCTCGCCCCGCCGGTTTACCAACGACGTGTCGGTCGAACTGGCCGAGCGCCTGGGCGCGCTGGCACCCTGGCCTGCCAAGGTGCTGTTCACCACGGGTGGATCCGACGCGGTGGAAGTGGCGATGAAGATCGCGCGGGCCGCTACGGGGCGCTTCAAGACGCTGTCGTTCTGGGACGCCTTCCACGGCGCAGGGTTCGGCGCGTCGTCGGTCGGCGGCGAGGCCACGTTTCGCAGCCGGATCGCCGGGCCGTTGTTGCCCGGCGCCGAGCATGTCGCGCCGTTCAACTGCACCCGTTGCGCCTATGGCCATCCCGGCCCCGAGGCTTGCGGCCTGGCCTGTGCCGGCATGGCGGAATTCGTGCTGGCACGGGAAGGGGATATCGCCGCGGTTATCGGCGAGCCGATGCGCGCCGTACCCGTCGTGCCGCCACCGGGGTACTGGCGTGCGGTGGCGGAAAGCGCCAAGGCGCATGGCGCGCTGCTGATCCTCGACGAGATCCCGACCGGCCTTGGCAAGACGGGCCGGTTCTTCGCCCATGACCATGACGGCGTGACGCCTGACATCATCGTTCTTGGCAAGGCACTTGGCGGCGGCACGCTGCCCATTGCGGCGGTTCTGGCGCGCGCCGATCTTGACGTCGCGGGCGACTTCGCCATCGGGCATTATACCCATGAGAAGAACCCGGTCACCGCGCGTGCCGCGCTGACAACGCTGGACATCATCGAGGACGAAGGTCTGACTGCCCGCGCCGAACGGCTTGGCGTCGCCGCGATGGACCGGCTGCGCGAGACGCTGGGACGACTTGGCCATGTTCACGATATCCGGGGGCGCGGGCTGATGTTCGGTGTCGAAATCGACGACCCCGAAAAGGCCGAGCGCATCCTTTACGCCTGCATGGCCAAGGGTCTTTCGTTCAAGATCAGCGCCGGCAACGTTCTGACGCTGTCGCCACCGCTGACGATATCCGAAGCGGACCTGGATCGCGCACTTTCGATTGTCGAGTCGACCCTCCGTGACGCGGCATGAAGATCGTCCGCACCGACGCCGAGCTTTACCTGCCCACCCTTGACGAACGGCTTCGGGCGGACGGCCACGACGTGATCCTTCTGCCCGACGGCATCCCGGAGACCGCGTTGATCGAAGCCACCCGCGACGCCGATATCCTGATGATGTGCTACACGCCCGTCAGCCGCCGGGTGATCGAGACGGCCCCGCGATTGCGCGGCATCGTCAAATACGGGGTCGGCATCGACGCCATCGACATTCCGGCGGCGAAAGATCACGGCATCATCGTTGTGAACGTGCCCGAGTATGCCGAGAACACGGTCGCCGAAGGCGCCTTCCTGCTGATGCTGGCGCTTTTGCGAAAGCTTCCGGCCCTGTCCGCGACGATGCGCGCCGACGGGTGGGCATGGCCCGAACCCCGCTGGATGGGCAGTGACCTGTCGGGGCTGACAGTGGGGCTGGTCGGGCTGGGACGGATCGGGCGGAGCATGGCCAGAATGACTGGCGCGGGCTTTGGCGCCAAGGTCATCGCCCATGACCCGCACCAGCCTGAAGCCGCATTCGCGGCGGCCGGGGTCGAGCGTGTGGAACTGGACGAACTTCTGTCTCGCGCTGATGCGATTTCGTTGCACACGGTACTGAACGATGAAACCCGACACCTGATCGGTGCCGCGGAATTGGGGCGGATGAAACCCGGCGCGGTTCTGGTGAACGTCTCGCGCGGGGCATTGATCGACGAGCAAGCGCTGATCCGGGCACTGGACGAAGGCAGGATCGGTGGTGCCGGCCTGGACGTCTTCGAGCGCGAACCACTGGATCCGTCCCATCCTCTGCAAGGACGCCACAATGTTATTCTGCTGCCGCACCTGACATTCTGGACGCATCAGGCAATGGAGCGGCTGGAGGAAGATACCTGGGCGCGGCTTTGCGAGCTGATCGAGGGCCGCCCGGTCACGATCCGGTCGAAAGACCCCCGCCTTCAAGCTCAGGCGGGCGCAGTCTATTGCTGACGGCTATTTCCGAAACAGCCGGGTGGAACGAAACATCTCTTCCAGTGCCTCGATCCGGTCCCGGGCCTTGTCCCATCGCCGGGTCTGGACCTCGGCGATCAGGGCCTCGACGATCAGGTTGACACCGAGCGTCGAATCCCAACTTGACGGCACTTCGACCATCGCATTCACCACGTGATCGGCGATTTTCGAGATCGGCGATCCCCACTGATCGGTGAAGAGAACGATAACGGTGCCGCGCTCTTTCGCCAGTGTCGCCAGGCGCGCGAGGTCGGTCTCGTAGCGGCGGATATCGAATACGACGAGAACCGACCGCGGCCCCATGTCCAGCAGATACTGCGGCCAGACGTTTGGCGACTGGGACAGCAGCGTGACGCCCGGCCTGATGATTTGCAGGTGGTTGAAGAAGTAGTCCGCGTTCGAGCGTGTGATGCGGCCTCCGGACAGGACGATCTGTCGCTTGGGATCGGCCAGGCATTTCGCGATGGCGTCGAAGGTTCCGGGATCGAGCCGCTCGATCGTGTGGTTCAGGTTGTCGAATGCGGCCTCTGCGAAATCGCGGAAAGCGGGCGAATCCTTGCGTCCTTCGGGCCAGCCTTCGCGCTTCAGGATCGGTTGCTTGATCTGCGCGCTTGCCTCGTCACGCAGCGCTGCCTGCAATTCCGGAAACCCGTCGTAGCCCAGTTTTCGTGCCAGACGGATCACGGTGGGCGTCGACACGCCGGCCGCCTCGGCAAGCTTGGTGATCGATTGCAGACCCGCCACGGGATAGTCGCGCAGAAGAATATCCGACAAGAGCCTCTCGGCCGGTGTCAGATCGGCGGTCCTGTCCTGAATCCGGTCTTTGACGATTGCGGGCCGTTTCACACGCGCGCCACCTTTTGAAGCATTCATTACAGGATAGCGTCCGGCCGTAGTTTCGTCTACGAAATATTCTTGACAGCCTTGGAGGCCCCGTAACTAATGCTACGCGTGACCGACATGCTGCCAAATCAGATTCTTTCCCGTGCCGACGGCCCCGCCGTCGAGGTTGTAAACCCGAAAGGCCGCGCCGCGGTCTGTCTTGTCTGCGAGCATGCCAGCGCCGCCATACCGTCCTCCCTTTGCGACCTGGGGCTCGCAGACGGCGACCGCTACAGCCACGCCGTGTGGGACATCGGTGCCGAGGCGCTGGCGCGAGCCTTGTCGGCACGGATGGATGCCCCGCTGGTTCTGGCCCGAGTGTCGCGACTGGTCTACGACTGCAACCGGCCGCCGGAGCGCGAGGACGCGATGCCGTCCCGCACCGAAACCATCGAAATTCCCGGCAACCGCGACCTGAGCTCCGAGGCCCGCGCCGCGAGGACGCGCGAGATCTATGACGCATTTCACGCGACCTTGGGCGCGACGCTGGATAATTTCGCGCAGCCCCCTGCCCTTGTCACGATACATTCCTTCACGCCAAGTTGGTTCGGACGGCAACGCGCGACCGAACTGGGCATCCTGCATGACGACGATGCGTCCCTGGCGCATCTGATGATGGCCGCGGACAGCCGCTCGCTGAGAACCGAACTGAACCAGCCCTATTCAGCCGCCGACGGTGTGACGCACACGCTGGCGAAACACGGCACGGCCCGCGGGTTGCGGAACGTCATGATCGAAGTCAGGAACGATCTTCTGCGGGATGACGACAATGTGGCCCGCGTTGCCGTGATCCTAGAAAAGTTGCTGACGTTCGCGCTTGCAGACGGGGCCGACGCGGCATGACGGGCGCAATGAAGGCATATGTCCGCTGGATCGACCGGATCAACTACCTGATCGGCCGGGTCGTGATGTACGGCATCTTCGTGATGATGGGCATCCTGCTGTGGTCCACGTTCACCAAGGTCGGGAGCGACCTTGGCTACAGTATCAATCCTTCGCTTTGGACCCTGGAGATGGCTCAGTTCGCGATGGTGGCCTACTACATGCTTGGCGGCCCCTATTCGATCCAGATGGGATCGAACGTGAGGATGGACCTGCTGTACGGCAGCTGGTCGGACAGTCGCAAGGCACAGATCGATGCCTTGAGCGTGCTGTTTCTGATCGTCTATCTGGCCATTCTGCTTTGGGGCGGCTGGGATAGCCTGATGTATTCCTTTCAGTACGGCGGCGAGCGCAGTTCGTCGGCGTGGCGGCCCTATTTGTGGCCGATCAAGACGATCATGGTGATCGGTATCTTTCTCATGTTGCTTCAGGCAATCAGCGAACTGTTCAAGGATATCCTTCGAATCCTGGGCCACGACGTGGGGCCAAAGGATGTGGACCTGACGAATACCGCGCCCGGGGAGAATGGAGCATGAGCTACGAGGCCATCGCGCTCCTCATGTTCTCGTCGATGATGTTGATGCTGATGACCGGTCAGCGCGTCTTCGGCGCCATCGGCTTTGTCGCGGTCGTCTCGGCCCTGTTTCTGTGGGGCGACCGGGGCGGATACGACCTGGGCTTCGCTGCTGCGATCAAGGTCATGAAGTGGTATCCGCTGCTGACGTTGCCGATGTTCATCTTCATGGGCTACGTGATGAGCGAAAGCCGCATCGCCGACGACCTGTACCGCATGTTCCACGTCTGGATGGGCGGATTGTCGGGCGGCCTGGCGGTGGGCACGATCGGGCTGATGGTTCTGATCTCGGCCATGAACGGGCTTTCGGTCGCCGGGATGGCCATCGGTGCGACCATCGCGCTGCCCGAACTTCTGAAACGCGGATATGACAAGCGCATGGTGACCGGCGTGATCCAGGCCGGTTCTTCGCTGGGTATCCTGGTGCCGCCGTCGGTGGTTCTGGTTCTTTACGCCATGATCGCCCGCCAGCCGGTGGGCCAGCTTTGGCTGGCCGGCGTGTTGCCGGGATTGATGATGGCGGGGCTGTTCATCGTCTACATCGTCATCCGATGCCGTTTGAATCCATCCCTTGGCCCCATCCTGCCGAAGGAAGACCGGAATATCCCGATGCGCGAGAAGCTGCGGCTTCTGTCCGCGGGCCTGCTGCCGCTTTTCATCTTCTTCGCCATGATGGTCCCCTTCGTGAAAGGCTGGACCTCGCTGGTCGAAAGCTCGGCCGTGGGCGCCATCGCCGCCTTCATGGCCGCCGTTCTGAAAGGCCGGATGTCATGGCGGGTTTTCGAGACCTCGATCCGCAAGACACTGGGCATCACCTGCATGTTCATGTGGATCATCCTTGCCGCACTTGCCTTTGGCGCGGTCTTCGACGGTCTCGGCGCAGTCAAGGCGATCGAGGGATTGTTCACCGAGAGGCTTGGGCTATCCCCCTGGATGATCCTGATCCTGATGCAACTGTCGTTCATCCTGCTGGGAACGTTTCTCGACGACACGGCGATGCTTGTGATCGTCGCACCCCTTTACGTGCCGCTGGTGGGCGCGCTTGGGTTCGACCTGATCTGGTATGGCGTTCTTTATACCATCACCTGCCAGATCGCCTATATGACGCCGCCCTTCGGCTATAACCTGTTCCTGATGCGTGCAATGGCACCGCCCGAGATCTCGCTGGGCGACATCTATCGTTCGATCACGCCCTTCGTTTTCGTCATGGCACTGGCGCTTGCGCTGGTCATGATGTTCCCCGGGATCGCGCTGTGGCTTCCCAACACAATCTATGGAAACTGACAAAGAATAACGAGACTTCGGCAACGGAGCGAAGCACCCAACTCAAGGAGAGAAAGATGACTTCAAGACGCAGATTCCTCACCACAGCGGGCCTTGGCGGCGCTGCCGCGCTTGCCAGTCCCGCAATCGTCAACGCCCAGGCCCCGATCAAGTGGCGCTTTCAGACCTATGCCGGCGGTGCGCTTGGCGAGCATGTGACCAAGCCCGCCATCGACTACATCAACGCCAATGCGAATGGCGAAATGGAAATCGAGTTGTTCTACGCCGACCAGATCGTGCCGACCGGCGAGTTGTTCCAGGCGCTTCAGCGCGGAACGATCGACGGCGTTCATTCGGACGACGACTCGATGGCATCCCCAACCGCGACACGCCAGTTCGGCGGCTATTTCCCGTTTGCGACCAAGCACATCCTCGATGTGCCGGTCCTGTTCAACCAGTACGGTCTGGCCGACATCTGGCGCGACGAATACGCCAAGGTAGGCGTTCAGTGGCTCTCGGCCGCAGGCCAGGATCCCTGCAACTTCAACACCAAGAAGGAAATCACCTCGGTTGCCGATCTTGACGGTCTGAAGCTTTACACCTTCCCGACCGCCGGCCGCTTCCTGGCCCAGTTCGGTGTCGTACCGGTGAACATTCCCTACGAAGACGCGGAAGTCGCGGTGCAGACCGGCGAGCTGGATGGCATGGCGTGGTCGGGCATCACGGAAGACTACACCGTGGGCTGGGCGAATGTGACGGACTACTTCCTGACCAACAACATCTCGGGCGCGTGGATCGGATCTTGGTTCGCCAACCAGGAACGCTGGAACGAGTTGCCTGATCACCTGAAGTCCGTGGTGATGGCCGGAATCGAGGCCGGGCACACCTATCGCAACCAGTGGTACTGGGGCGGCGAGGCGGCGTTGCGCGCCAATGGCGACAAGCTGGAGCTTCGCTCGGTGCCGCCGGGCGAATGGGCCGAAGTCGAGAACGCGGCGAAGGAGTTCTGGAACGAAATTGCCCAGGAAGGCGAGATCCACCAGAAGATCATCGACATCTTCCGCGAGTACAACGGCGTCATCAACCAGGCCGGTGTTCCCTACAACTTTGAGTAGGGTCTAAAAATCGGGGACGCGCCACAAGCGGCGCGTCCCTGCCAACGGTGAAGGACCGAAAGAATGACTGCCAACCTCAGCTTCGATGCGCTCAAGGATCTCGCCGCCGCCGGAGAGATCGATACCGTTCTCGTCTGCCTTATCGACATGCAGGGCCGACTGATGGGCAAGCGCTTTCACGTGTCGAACTTTCTGGAATCCGGCCACGAGGAAACGCATTGCTGCAATTACCTCTTCGCGACCGACATCGAGATGGCCACACCGGACGGCTTTGCCTCGACAAGCTGGGAAAAGGGCTACGGCGACTATGTGATGAAGCCGGACCTTTCCACGCTGCGCCGCGTTCCCTGGCTGGAAGGTACGGCACTGGTTATTTGCGACATCATCGACCACCACACGCACAAGCCCGTGCCGCACACGCCACGCCAGATCCTGAAGGACCAGGTCGCGCGGGCGAACGCAATGGGCTTTGCGCCGATGATGGCGACCGAGCTGGAATTTTTCATTTTTGAACAGTCGTTTACGGATGCCCGCAAGAACGGCTTTCGCGATCTTTCGCCACTTGCCGGCTACAACGCAGACTATTCGATCCAGCTGACGACCAAGGAAGAGTACGTCATGCGCCCGATCCGCAACCTGCTGGTCGAGGCGGGCGTTCCGGTCGAGAACACAAAGGGCGAGGCCGAGACGGGTCAGGAAGAGCTGAATATCCGCTATGCCGACGCGCTGCTGTGCTGTGACTATCACACGCTGGCCAAACATGCGGTCAAGGACATCGCCTCGCAGTTCGGCCATTCCGCGACCTTCCTGCCCAAGTGGCACCACAAGAAGGTCGGAAGCGCTGCGCACATCCATCAGTCACTGATGCAGGGGGATTCGCCCGCATTCTACGATTCGGGGGCGGATCTGACGATGTCCGAAACGATGAAGTCCTATGTCGCCGGGCTGCTGAAGTACTCCGGCGACATCACGTTCTTCCTTGCGCCCTACGTCAACAGCTACAAGCGGTTCCTGCCCGGCACCTTTGCGCCTACCAAGATCGCCTGGAGCATCGACAACCGCACCGCCGGCTATCGCCTTGTGGGCGACGGCACAAAGGGCGTCAGGATCGAATGCCGGATTCCGGGCAGCGACATCAATCCTTACCTCGCCTGTGCCGCTCAGTTGGCAGCCGGGCTTTCCGGCATCGAGGAAGATCTGACGCTGGATGACCCGGTGACGGGCGATATCTATGGAATGGACAATGTGCCTTCGATCCCGCACACGCTGCGCGCCGCGACCGAGACGCTTCGCAATTCAGCGATGCTGCGCAAGACGATGGGCGACTGGGTCGTGGATCACTATACCCGGGCGGCGGAAGTCGAGCAGGAAGCCTTCGACGCGGTCGTGACCGATTGGGAAGTCGCCAGAGGCTTTGAAAGGGCCTGAACCATGTCAAGAATCGACCTTATCTCGCCGATCGACGGGTCAGTGTATCTGTCGCGTGAGGTCATGCCTCGCGACGCCGCGTTTGTCGCCGCGACAAAGGCACGCCAGGCGCAGGAACGCTGGGCGAACCGGTCGCTTCGGGAGCGGATCGACCTTGTTCTGAAGGCCAACGAGATCGTCGGCAAGTCCACAGACCGGATGGCGGTGGAACTGGCCCACCAGATGGGCCGACCGGTCCGCTATGGTGGCGAATACGGCGGTTTCAACGAGCGCGTCACCTACATGGCAAGCGTGGCCGAGGAGGGCCTGGCCCCCGACGTGATCGAGGATAGCGACACCTTTCATCGCATGATCAAGCGTGTCCCCTGGGGCGTTGTTCTGGTCGTCGCACCATGGAACTACCCCTACATGACGGCCATCAATACCGTGGCCCCTGCCCTGATCGCCGGAAACTCGGTTATCCTGAAGCACGCCAGCCAGACCCTTCAGGTTGGCGAACGGCTGGCGGAGGCTTTTCACGAGGCCGGTGTGCCCGAGGACGTGTTTCAGAACGTCGTGATAGACCATGACACGACGAATGCCCTGATATCCGAACGCGCCGTCAATTTCGTGAACTTCACCGGCTCGGTCGGCGGTGGCCAAGCAATGGAACGCGCCGCGGCCGGCACTTTCATCCCCGTTTCGACCGAATTGGGCGGCAAGGACCCGGGTTATGTCCGTGCCGATGCCGATCTTGACGCCGCCGTGGATACCCTGATGGACGGCGCGATGTTCAACGCGGGCCAATGCTGCTGCGGGATCGAGCGGATCTATGTGGCGGAAGGTCTGTTCGACGCTTTCGTCGAAAAGGCGGTCGCGTGGGTCAAGGGCCAGAAGCTGGGGAATCCGCTGGACCCCGAGACGACACTTGGACCGATGGCCAACATCCGGTTTGCCCGTGAGGTTCGCGCGCAGATCTTGGAAGCATTGGCCGACGGAGCAACCGCGCATATAGCGCAAATGGCTGCCGACGATGGTCAAGGCACCTATGTCACGCCGCAGATTCTTACGAACGTGACTCACGACATGCGCGTGATGCGAGACGAGAGCTTTGGTCCCGTAGTCGGCATCATGCCCGTGTCCGACGATGCGACCGCAATTCAGCTGATGAACGACAGCCGTTTCGGTCTGACCGCCTCGATCTGGACGGCTGACCGCGATGCCGCAGAACGCATCGGCGACCGGCTTGAGACCGGCACCGTCTTCATGAACCGCTGCGACTATCTGGATCCTGCACTTTGCTGGACAGGTTGCAAAGACACCGGTCGTGGCGCGGGTCTGTCGAAACTGGCCTATCAGTCTCTGACAAGGCCGAAATCCTATCATCTGAGGAATATCTGACATGGGACTTACCGCCAACTGGTCCTACCCTACCGCCATTCGCTTCGGTGCCGGACGCATCCTGGAGATTGGCGGCGCCTGCATGGCCGCGGGCATCAAGAAGCCGCTTCTGGTCACCGACCGCGGCCTGGCACCGATGGAGATCACGACGCGCGCGCTCGACATTCTCGACGCCGAGGGCCTTGGCCGCGCCATTTTTTTCGAGGTCGACGCCAACCCGACTGACCTGAACCTCTACGAGGGTCTGCGTGTCTATCGCAGCGGCGGCTTCGATGGTGTCATCGCGTTCGGGGGCGGCTCGGGCCTCGACCTGGCGAAGACCATCGCCTTCATGGCCGGCCAGAGCCGGCCGCTTTGGGATTTCGAGGACATCGGAGACTGGTG
>JAVJUV010000040.1:0-155357 GCA_040220415.1 Silicimonas sp. | reverse complement strand
CACGGCGCATACCAAAGGCGCGTGTCACGAACCGGCGCATCGGTGACCTGAATGATGAAGATGGTAGAGCCGTACATCATCATCATGTCGCCTGGATAGCGCACGCCGACGCTAACCGCTTCGGCGGCGGCGTCGATTGTCCCGCAGGTCACCGGCGTGCCTTCCGCCAATCCGGTCTCGGCGGCCGCCGCGGCGGTGACGCGACCCGCGATCTCGGTACTCCAAAGTAGTCTGGGCAACAGATCAAGAGGAAGGATCGCATTCGTCAGCGCATCGGACCAGTTCTGGCTTCCAACGTCATACAG
The DNA here is from genome assembly GCA_040220415.1 of Silicimonas sp. GTDB lineage: Bacteria > Pseudomonadota > Alphaproteobacteria > Rhodobacterales > Rhodobacteraceae > JAVJUV01. Next base: position 155,052 of record JAVJUV010000040.1, on the reverse strand, counting down.
TGGACTGAAGTTGGCTGCGGTGTAGTGATCGATCACATATTCGCCGGTCAATCGATGCGTAATGAAACTGGTCGAAGTCAGAACCTTGTGGGTCCGCGCGTAAAGGTCCGGGTGGTTCCGCTTGAACCAGAGGATCTTCGGGCCGACCGATTGCGAGGTCAGCGCATTTCCGCAAGTCTCGAGAATGGCCTCTTCACCGATTTCCCGATTGAGATCGGTGATTTCCTTCTCCGCCCTGGTGTCGACGCCATAAAGCACGCCGTTCATCAATGGCGCGCCGTTTTCGTCGACCGGCAGCATACAGGGTCCAATGGCCGAGGTGGCAACAGCGGCGATTTCGGCCGGGTCGATCCCGCTGTCTCCGAGTATACTTCGGGTGATACGAACCGTGTCGCACCACCAGTCCTCTTCCGGGCGATGCTCGGCCCAGCCTGGCCGCGGCACCAGCATCTCGTGGGGGCACCTAGCCTCGGCGATGATCGCTCCCGTCCTGGCGTTGACCAGAACGCCCTTGGACTCGAATGTGCCTATGTCGATACCGAGCGTGTAGGTCATGTCGTCTTCCGTCAGTCGCGTGACAGGCTGAATTCAGGTTCAATGCGGGAAAGCGCGCCCACCAGCAGGTCACGCAGCGCCTCGAGATCGCGAATGTCCACGACCTCGCGCGAGGAATGCGAGTACCGCATCGGAAAACCCACATCGATCGAAGCAACGCCTTCGCCCACAAGCTGGACGTATGACAGATCGGTCAGCACGCCCGTCTGCGCACTGCGCTGCAGGGGTATTCCACCGGCGACCGCGGATTCTTCGAACAAGCGCACCATTGCGGGATGCGGTATAACCCCGTTCAGCGTGCCGCGCCCATGGAAGCTGTAAAGGCTTATCCCGGGCCCCTGCCCCAGCCGCATCTCGCCCCGGTCGGCCATGTCCGGCGTATCGGTTGCCAGCATCAGATCGACCTGAATTGCGATATCCGGCGCAAGACGCTGTGCAAGAGGTTGCGCCCCCCGAAGATTGAATTCCTCCAATGTGGTGAAAGCGACGTGCACCGTCGGGCCATTCATACGTTCGGCCAGCGCACGCGCCACCTCGATCAGCACAGCGCAGCCCGCCCTGTCGTCGATGGCCGGTCCGGTCAGGCGGTGTTCGCCCATCGGAAAACTGCCCGGCGCGTAGACGACAGGTGCCCCGATACGAATTCCTGCAGCCTCGGCCTCGTCACGGCTCTCGAAGCCGCAATCGACGTAGAGATCCGGATATCGAACGACTGTGTACTTCTCGTCCGGAGTTGTCGCATGATGGCTCTTGTTGGCGATGATGCCGTGGATGTCGCGCCCTTCTCCCAGACAGACCGTCACTTCCTGGCTTGCCAGCGCGCGCTCGGGCACGCCGCCCAGACGCTCAAGGCGGAGAAACCCATCGGGTTCGATCTTTCGGACGATGAACCCAAGTTGGTCCATGTGGGTGAACAGAAGCACCTTCGGTCCGGTTCCTTCGAATGTCGACCAGAGGTTTCCAAGCCGGTCACTTTGGCTACGAACCGGCCCAAGATGTTCGGCGATGCACCGCCTGACCCGGTCCTCATGCCCGGACAATCCGGGAACGGACATCAGATCGGTCAACAGTTCGCGGATGCTCATCTGGCGTTCCTTACCCTGTCCATGAAGTCCCTCGCACGCTCGGGATCGATTGCTTTCCAGGTATCACCGTCAACCTTCAGCGCCGATCCGACGATACAGCCATCGGCGATCTTCAGAACATCCGCCACGGTGTCGTGCTTCACACCGGTATTCGCCATCACCGGCACGTCCGGCAACACTGCCTTGACGGCCTCGAGATCCTCCATCCGGGCCGCTTCGCCAGTAATGGCGCCCGAGACAAGAACCGCGTCCGGGATCGAAGAAAAAACAGCCGAACGCGCCCGATCAGGCAAGGATCGACGATCAAGGCTGTCCGCGAATTCGGCCGATACGTTAAAGAGCATGGCAAGATCGGACCGGCCCAACCGGTCACGATAGCGCATGGCCTTGCCTGCATCCGGTGTCCAGGGCCCCATGTCCGAGGCATAGGTTCCCGTAAAGATCTCTCGACAGAAAGATGCCCCCGTAGCGGCCGCAAGGGCGACAGTCGACAACGGATCCCACAAGACATTGACACCGAAAGGTACGCTGATCTCGCGGCGTAGTTGTCCGATCACAAAGGCCATCGTCGCGGTCGAGGCGGTGTCGACATCGAATTCATAGGGACGATCGTTTTCGTTTCCGAACATGACGGCGTCAAACCCTGCATCCTGCAGTGCAGCCAAATCCGACCGGGCAGCAGTGACAAGCCCTTCAAGACCAGCCTTCGCATCGTGCAGCGGTGATCCCGGCAAGGCGCCAAGATGGACCATGCCGATTACTGGTTTCCGTGTGCTGAAAAGCGTTTGAAATCTGGTCATTCGCACCTCCCTCGCGCGACCCTAGCGCAGATATTACGGCAGAGGGAAGCGCCCACGCGCCCAAGTCAGCTGGCGAGCAATTCCTCTACCAAGGCAAGTGTGATCTCGGCTCGCCGCTGGATGGGCGAGGACACGAACAGAGCAGCCGCTGCCTGGGCAAAACGCAGCGCATCCCTCATAGGTTCGCCCTCGGCAAGTCGGGCCGCGAGGGCGCCAGTGAACATGTCGCCAGCGCCATGCGTACTGACCACATCGACCGGGAAGGCTGGGTGGTGGGTCACACCATCGCAGTCGGACAGAAGCGCACCCTCCGCGCCTCGGGTCAGGATGACCGATCCCCGAATCGTACCCGACAGCACCGTGACCGCATTTTCCGGTCCGGCCTCGCCAGTGAGATCCTCGGCCTCGACACGGTTGACGATCAGAACATCTATCCGGCGCGCAAGTTCATCAGGCAGAGCCCGCGCAGGTGCCGCGTTCATGATCAGAATCGACTCGCGCGGAAGTCGGCCTGCCAGAGAAAGATTTGCGACTTCCCGGATTTCGTTCTGTATCAGAACGACTGCGGGGGGGGCCTGCCACGAAATCACACCGTCATTCTCGAGATTGGCCCCGGAAACGATGACCGCGCCATAGTCCCCGGACGGCAAGGTAATCGCAACACTCATCCCTGTGGGCGTAACCGTTTCGCGGACATGTGTGCGATCAACTCCGGCGGCATCAAGGGCGGCCCTGATCGTTTCCGCCGCACGATCGCATCCCACGCGACCAGCCATCGCAACCCGTGCGCCCATCCGGGCAGCCGCGACGGCCTGGTTGCCGCCCTTTCCGCCAAAACGGTAGTCGACCGCGCTTCCCGGCAGTGTTTCGTCCACACCGGGCAGGCGCGGCGCATCGACGACCACATCGTAGTGCAAAGCGCCGAGAACAAGGATACCGCTCATAAGCCGTACAGAGCCCGCGCGACGATACGCTGGCTTAGCGCTGCGTCCTGGCGCGAAATGGCTGCCGCGAGTTCCGCGTCGTCGCGCAGCGTGTCGGCCACCGCGCGCAAGCGGTCCGTAATGAGAACGTTGGTGCGAGCTTCCTCTACCGGGTCGAGGCCGGAGTGGTCGGGGAAAGTATCGAAATAGATCACGCCATCGTAGCCGATCCGATCCAGTTCGACGAATAGCTCGACCGTAGCCACGGGATGCACCGTGCCAACCATCAGCCCGTCATCGCGTTTTCCGTAACCGTCGTTCAGATGGACACCCAAAATCCGCGAATGGCGGGCAACCAGATGCGCTGCATGGGCCGGCATCTCGTCGGCGTAAAGCACATGAGCGAAATCCAGGGTCACGCCGACATTGGGGCGGTTCAGTTCTTTCGTCGCCAGAAGGGTCGTGCCGATGTCGGGCATCAGAGCGAAGGCGCGCGGCTCGTTCGGCTTGTACTCGATTGCTATATCGACATCCGGATTGTGATCCGCTGCCTCTGCCATCGCTTCGATGGTGTCATCCCATGCCCGTGCATAGTCGACCTGGAAGGCGTAATCGAAACCGTCCTGCCCCATCCAAAGCGTCAATTGATCAGCTCCAAGTCGAGAACAGATGTCGAGCGCCTCGCGGGTCTGGTCTATCGCCTTCCGGCGAATGGCCCGATCCGGATTAGTGAAAGCCCCGATGGCGAAAGCCGGCTCGCCATAGTAGCGCATGGCGAGACCGTTCAAGTGAATGCCATTCTCGTCCAGCGCTGCACGGACATCTTTTTCGTTCACCGATGAAACCTGGTCGGGATAGTTGAGATCCGCAGCATCCAATCCATCTACCCTGGCCGCCATTGCCAGCAACTGTCGGGTATCCCGTTGATCGCGTGGCAGCGCCGCCTTGAAGGCGTTCAAGCGCGCGGCATAGCGCGGTTTGTTCTGGCGTTGATTGGGCATTGGTTCCTCCGGATCAGTGCGCAGAAAGACGTGCCGTTGAACAAGTGTCAATCTGCGGCACCAACTGTTCTATTCTACCGGCAGACCCAACGCTTCCGAATGATAGTCCATCCGGTATGTCTTGGCAGTCCGCCGATGCGCCTTAACGATCCGGTACTCCTTGCCGGTCAACTGCCGCAATCGAGACGACAACCTCGCTCAGACCTTGAGCCATGGAGCGGTTTGGTGCCAGCCGGAACGAAATGCCTAAGACCGAAGGTCGACGGACAAATGCCGACCAGCAAAATCGGCAGGATCACCTGAAGCGTAGTCGCCAGCAAAGCAGTCGCCACCACGATGGCCCGGCAATAACGGTCACGGTGCCGAAGCCAATGATTGTGTCGCGGATACCGGGACCATCCCGCCTGTGCAAAAGTTCCTACATTTCCTTTCGGGAAACACGGGGAGATACCACCCGCCGGTGGCCTTCCCTATCTCGACGGCTCGCTTCCCGCATTTCTCGAGCAGGTCACAAGTTATTCGCGGCAACTGACCCTGCCTTTTCATCCTATACGCCATAGAACCTGGCGCCGTTGTCGTGGAACAGCTTTCGATGGCCATCCACCGACAAGAGCGGACCGACGACGGTACGAAGTGCGTTGACCACATCACCATAGCTGCTTGCCGCCAGAAGGGCGACGGGCCAGTCAGACCCGAACATGACCCGCTCGATGCCGAAGACATCAAGCACGTGCGCAACATAGGGACGCAGATCTTCCGGCGTCCAATCGGCATTGGCCTCGGTGATCATGCCCGAGAGCTTGCAGTAGATGCTCGGGAATTCGCGCAGTTCGGCAATCTGGCCGGCCCAGGGCTCCATCTCGCCCGAGGCGATGAATGGCTTGGAAATGTGATTGACTACCGCTTTCAGACCCGGTGTCCGCTTTACGGCTTCGACGGCGTAGGGAAGCTGCGGGGGTTTGGTCAGAATTTCGAAAGCCGTTCCGGTTTCCGCGACATAGGACAGGTTCTTCAGAACCCGAGGCCGCAGAATCCAGTCATCTTCCGGCAAGTCCTGAAGCATGGGGCGGAATGACTTGAAGTAGGCGTTCTTCCGGTAATGGTCGAGACGCGCGGGGAAATCCTCGCTGTCCATTTCGAGCCAGCCGCAAACGCCCGCGACCCAGTCACACGATGCGGCTATGTCCAGCAGGAAATCGGTCTCGGCCTCGGTATCGGCGGCCTGCACCAGTATCGTTTTCCCGACCCCAGCCTGACGAAGTAGTGGTGCGAGATCCTCGGGCATGAAATCTCGGGCGATGGGTAAGTCCGGCGACATCCAGAAATAGTCGCCGCGTTCCACTCGCCAAAGGTGATGGTGGGTGTCCAGCAGCGGACCTGGCGTCTGCATCGGACGCGGATCACCACCGATTTCGGCCAATTGAGCGTTCAAATCATATATGCGCTCCATCTGGGCCCACCAGTCACCTTCTTTTGCCCACGGTACGGCCTGCTGAAAGTCGCGCATCACCTTGTCCCACTCTTTCGCGCGGGGCGTCTCTTCCATGTAGCGGGAAAAATCGACGCGGTAGTCGAAATCGTCTTCGACCTGAAGCACCATGAACAGCCGATTGCCGATCAGATATATGTTCTGGGACAGCACACCGTGCTTGGCCATCCCCCTCATGATCTCCGGCCAGACCTTGGTGTGCCAGTCACAGTAGTCGCGGATGGTGTCTGGGTCGTCTTTCAGATCAAGCGCGAAGGCGATTTCCTTGGCCATGGCGGCTCCTCGATGCGTCAATTTGGTGTCGGTCAATTGTGGTACAGACTCGTTTCGCTTCACATGCTTGCCAACTAGATTTCGATCAGAACCCGGTCACCGTCGATCTTGACCGGATAGGTCTTGAGATCGACGCAGACCGGCGCGCGGATGGCCTCGCCCGTGCGATAGTCGAATTGGCCATTATGCTTGGGACATTCGATCGTGTAATCCATGACCAACCCATCCTCGAGGTGAACCTTCTCGTGGGTGCACAGCCCGTCGGTGCAAAAATATTCGTCTGACGGGCTTCGGTAAATCGCGAAGGTTCGTCCCTCGTGATCGAAGCGGATCAGGTCTTCTTCTTCTATGTCGCTCTTTGCGCAAGCGTCGATCCAGGGCATACATTCCTCTTCATTATCGGTTCTGGTACGTTTCAGGTCCGTCATCGCCACTTTGATGGATCGGCCCAGAATGGCTCCGGTCATTGTGGTTAACGAGAGCTTTCCGAAGTAATACTATCAGGTTGAGTTTGCATTCTTTTTTCCTTGCGCCTCTTCAGGCGTGCCTGCATCCGGGCCTGTGAATCCTTGGTGCCATCATGAAAGGTGCCAAACAACCGGTCCATCGGGATCAGACCATCGCCATAGTTGCACTCGAAAAACTTGTGATGCAGGTAGTGGATATAGGCATGGCTATCGATCCCGGTGTTCTCGCTCACTTCCATTTTATCGAAGCCGATGTGTCCCGGAATTGCGCCGAAACCCGCGAAGTGAAGTTGATACAACGCAATTAACGGGTGCGACGGAATGATCAGATGCCAGAAGGCAACGCCAAGATAAAGCAGGTGTTCGACAGGATGCATCGCCAGAGACGAAAACGGCGAAGGATTCACCGAGTTGTGGTGGACCGAGTGAACCCATTTGTAGAGAAATGGCGTATGGAACAGCCGGTGGATGCAATAGAAGTGAAACTCGTGAATTATCGGAACTGCCAGAGCGAGTAGCACAAGGTACACCGGGTTGTCGGCGAAACTGATCCACGGCACGTAGCCGTTGGCGTAGGCAAATAGAATTGCCACCTGAATCGCTGTCCAGATCGGCATCGCCGAAAGGAATGTCCAAAGTAGGCTGTCGATGACCTGATGGCCGAAAAAGAATGCCGGGTTCTTTTGCTCGGTGGGCCACTTCGCATTGTATTTGAAGCGGTTCCCCTGCGCGCGAAAATAGTAGAGACGAAGCTCGAACAGCCCATAGAAAACCAATACTGCGAGTGAATTGATCGCAAACAATCGCAGCGTCCATCCCCACGACAGGGTCTTCATGACTTCGAGGTCAGGCAGCAGCCAGTTCCACCAAACCACAGCCGAGAGTGCGAAGAGCAGATTCCAGGGCAAGAAGTAATGCGGCAGCCATTTCAGGACGGCCAATGGTCGGGGCGAAAGGGTGAACAACGGCGCGAAATCGGCCGGTTCGTTGGGCGACCAATCGCCACGTTTGTCACGCGTTCCGAACTTCAGATCATCCATTTTCCACTCTCCGATTCTTTTCCGGACCCGTTGGCGCCAACTTTAATATCTTTGGAGAATATGACGCGGGACAGTCTTGATCAAAATTGATCAGACGTTCTCGGCTGTATAGGTGACGAACGGAATGGGAAAATTGTCGACATTCCCGATCCAACCGAGACGCGCAAGCACGAGGTCGATACTGCGCCGCGCCTGAGCCTCGGGGGACTGGTCGATGACCATCTCCATCCGTCCACTTCGCAGCGCGGCCCGAGTAATGGGGGTCAGTTCGTGACCAACGAAAAAAATATCTCGCCATGTCTTTTGCTTCTCGATCACCGAAATGACGGCAGGGTTCGCGCCACCGGAATTGTAAACTCCCACGATATCGGGCCAGACCCGGAAGCATTCCTGCAAGAGAGAGGCACTGCGGACGTGCTCGTCCCGGCCGAACACAACGTGCGTGAACACCAGAGCGTCATTCGGGTTCTCGCGGAAATAATCTGAGAAGCCCCGGACTCGATCGCGATGTGCGCCGTAAGCCTGACTATGGGCGACTACGACTACCTTCCCCGAGGCACGCTGCATTCGAGACATGAACATCGCTGCCGTTCGTCCGGCGAGATAGTTGTCGATGCCGACGAAATCTGCGTTTGGTCCGGCGGATCGAGAAACAACTTGAATGACCGGTTGTCCAGAAGCCTGAACTCGCTCCAGCGCCTCTGTGATCTTCGGATGGATCGGCGCGGAAATGATCAATGCCGATCGCCGCAAGCCCGATTTGAGAATCTGGCGAGCGATCACTTCAGGAGCGAGTTCGTCGACAAAGGTGCGATGGATCGCAATGGAAGAATCGAGTGACGCCGCAATGCGCTCGAACTGTCGGGCCAGGCGTTCATAGAATCCGGTATCCGGGCGAACCAACACGACTTCCACACGGATAATCCCATGATGCACCTCTGGCAGAAGTCTTGGATAGCGAAGAGCCCGAGCTGCCCGCAGCACCTGTTCGACTTTTTCCGGGCGTACATTTCCTCGACCGTTCAGCACCCTTTCGACGGTTGCCGTTCCCACTTCGGCCAAACGGGCGATATCGGAGTATGTCGGTCTGAACACCATATGCCTAGAATACCAGTGCCACTGCGGCAAATTCCATGAAGCAATTATTCAGACCGCCGGCGCCCTTTCGTGCATCAGCCCCTCTGCCTTCAAATCATTCCAGAGCGCCCCGGGGACTTTTGCCTTCGATGCGGCAATGTTGCTATTCATCTCTTCCGGGCTTTGTCCGCCCGGAATGACCGAGACCACCGAGGGGTGGAGAAGCGGAAACTGGAAAGCCGCGTCGACCAAACGGACGCCGTGGCGTTCGCAGCTTGCTTGGATTCGTCGCACACGCTCGAGGATGTCGGGCGGCGCTATATCGTAGTTGAAATAGGCCCCTTCCCTTGCGCCTGTGGCCAGAATCCCCGAATTGTAGGGGCCGCCGATGACGAGACCGATCCCACGGCTTTCGCAAAGCGGCAGGAACGTCTCAAGCGATTCCTGTTCCAAGAGAGTGTAGCGACCCGCCAAAAGGAAAATGTCGAAGTCACCGCGCTCGGCGAGCCATTGACAAGGTTCCCACATGTTGAGCCCGGCGCCGATGGCCTTGACGACACCCTGATCCCGCAATTCGACCAGCGCCCTATAGCCACCGCCCATAAGCTGCGCCAATCTCTCGTCCAGAAGGCTTTGAGAACCAGTCACCTGCAGGTCAAGATCGTGAGCGTAGAGGATGTCCACCCGATCGACGCCAAGTCGCTCAAGTGAAAACTCAAGTGATCGCATAACCCCGTCATAGCTATAGTCGTAGACTTCAACGCGTGCCGGCACGTCGAACCACTTGCCGAAACCATCGCGCTTTTCGGGTTCGACGGCGCGGAGCAAGCGTCCCACTTTGGTAGACAAGACGTAGCTGTCGCGTTCCTTGCCTCGCAAGAACCGGTTCAGACGTGTTTCCGAAAGCCCCAGGCCGTAAAGCGGCGCTGTGTCGTAGTAACGCACGCCCGCCTCCCAGGCCCGGTGCAGGATGGCGCTCGCATCCGCGTCGGAAATTGCCCGGTAGAGATTGCCAAGCGGCGCGGTCCCGAAACCAAGTTCGGTGAATGTGAGCCCTCCGTTCCCAAGACGGTCCCAGTGTCGCGTTGCGAGTGCCATCAAGTCTCCCATCAGTTGAGATTGAACTTCGTGTCGGTTCCGTCAGACCCCGAACTTATGCCGGGCAGTTGCTCGACTGTTGATGAAGTCCCAATCGTACTTGACGCCCAAGCCGGGGCCATCCGGAACCGCGACCGTACCGTCCTTTTCGATGCAATCCAGTTCATCACTATAACCGCAGGCATAAACCGGAGGGATCGAGTTCGGGCAATCGGGATGAACAAGCGCGATCTCGTAAAAGTTCGTGTTCCGCATGGCACTTATCACCGCCCTGTGGGCGGGTCCGGGGGCGTGAACTTCGCAGTCGATTCCCAGCGCTTCGGCCAAGTGCGCGATCTTCATCGCACCGGTTATTCCCATGTCGTATTCGGGGTCCGAGCGCAGGAAGTCCGTGCCGCCGGCGATTGCAAAATCGGCTTTCGGCTCTACGCCCCTTACGTGTTCGGTCTGAAGTATCGGGGTCTTGATCTTCTCGCGCAGGATGCGATGGGCGTGGGCGCTTGTTCCTGAATCCCTGAAAGGGTCTTCGTACCAGAAATAGTCTGCCTCATCACAGGCGTGGCCGACGTAAATCGCATCGGCCAAGGTCCGAAGCTCGCAGGCGCAGTCGATCATAAGTTCCATCCGATCCCCGACCACCCCGCGAACATGCAATAGATTTTCAGCCTCTTCCCTTCGGTTACCTTCGTGCCATCCGTGTATCTTGAAGGCCGAGTATCCCATCTCGAGGCATTGAAGCGCGAATTCTCCGAATGCCTCTTTGTTGTGGAGCCCGCCGTTTCGGTCGCCATGGTAGGTCGAGGCATAGGCTGCAAGCCTGGTTCGGTATCCGCCCAGCATCTTCGATACGGACGTTCCATATTTCTTTCCGGCAAGATCCCATAGGGCAATATCTATCGGGCCGTGACCCATGTGATCGTATTGCCTGAGCTCGCGCTTCATTTCGTCGTAGAGGCCTTCGCGCGCTTCGGCGTCTCGTCCGATCAATGCGGGCGCAAGCATCAGGGATTGCCCAAGCGCGGCTTTCGTGCCGACGTAGTGGGTAACATACTCACCGCGGCAGCCATCCTTGGTCTCAATGACCACTGCGTAACGCGACATGGTCGCCGACTGCCCTGGCGCATATTCGATTGCACCGCCCGGTGTCCCGCCGCTGTGCTGCGTCGCCGTCCCTTCGGGCACACCGAGGTTCTGGACATCGAAAGTGAACTCCACGATCTCGATATGCGAAATTTCAGAAACAGCCATGTTGTCCATCCTCCCGGACTTCGATCATTCATCCACTTGGCAAAAGTGACAATCGGGAACTGACGCGGGATCGGGACGAAAGGGAAAATAGGCAAAGCAAAAAAGCGAATCCCCATCGTCGGGAATTCGCTTGTCAGGCAGGTCGACATGTCACGGTGTGATCACGTTGTGTTCAGGACCGTAGGGGAAGCCCGTGATATTCTCTGCTCCGTTTTCGCCGACGATCAGGATATCGTGCTCGCGATACCCCCCCGAGCCGGCCTGGCCTTCCGGAATCCAGATCATCGGCTCGATTGAAACAACCATCCCGGGCGTCAGCACAGTGTCGACGTCCTCTCTCAATTCAAGCCCCGCTTCTCTACCGTAGTAATGACTTAGCACTCCGAACGAGTGACCATAGCCGAACGAGCGGTATTGCAGCAGGCCTTCGTCGGCGAAGAACCGGTTGATTTCATTGGTGATGTCGGAACACCTTGCGCCCGGTCTGATCAAACTGAGACCAAGTTCGTGCGCTGCCACGTTTGCATTCCAGTATCGAAGCGAGGCGGTGTCGGGTTCTCCCAGAAACAAGGTACGTTCCAATGCGGTATAGTAGCCAGAGATCATGGGAAAGGTATTGAGAGACAGAATGTCGCCGGCCTGCAGGAACCGATGCGTGACCGGATTGTGGGCTCCGTCGGTATTCATGCCCGACTGAAACCAGACCCAAGTGTCACGGTACTCGGCGTCAGGATGTGCTTGTGCAATTGCGATCTCCATCGCATCGCGCCCTGCAATCGCGACCTCGATTTCTGTTGTCCCGACCCGCACCGCATCCCGGATCGCCGCCCCACCGACATCCGCGATACGCGCACCGCTTTTGATGAGTTCGATTTCTTCCACCGACTTGACCATCCGCGCCGCCATGGTGTCTGGCGCGATATCCACCAACTCTGAAACCCCGAGCATGTCGATTGCAAGATCGCGAGAGGCAATCGTCAAGTGATCGGCTTCCACACCAATGCGCGATTCTCCATTGGCAAGTTGGCGCAAGGCCCGCCAGAAGTTGTTTCTTTTCCAGTCGGTGTAAATGACGTTGTCTCCCAACGAACGTCTCCAGGGTTGGCCCGCGTCGATGTTAGCCGACACTGTCGTGCAGGCGTCTTGAGTGACCACGCAGCCATAGGGCCTGCCGAAAGAGCAGTATAAAAAACCCGAGTAGTAAGCGATGTTGTGCATCGACGTCAAAAGCACCACGGGAATGTCGCGCTCTTCCATTATCCTGCGCAGCCGTGAAAGGCGTCGTTCATATTCCTGAGCGCTGAAAGGAAGCGGTGCTTTCTCGCCATTGTGACAGGTGAAGAAAGCGGGACGATTGGAAAGGTCGGTCATTCAGGTCTCCGATCCATGCCGGACGGAACTCAGCCCGGCCACGACGTCCCGGCGTTCAGGACATTGCGGCCTCGGCACCCGAGGACCGTGCAAATCCCGCAGTATCCACGACGCCATCGTGGGCGGGACGCACAACGAAATCGGTATTCTCAGATGGCTTCTACGTCAACCGGGAGACATGCCTCGAAGCCGCTCGGAGCGGCGACGCAAAAGCTCTACCACGGTCAGAAGCACGATCGAAATCGCAACCAGGATCGTGGCAACCGCCAGAATGGTCGGGCTAATCTGCTCGCGAAGACCTGTGAACATCTGCCAGGGTAGCGTTTTCTGTCCGGCGGAACCGACAAAGAGCACGACCACCACCTCGTCGAACGACGTTATAAAGGCGAAAAGCCCGCCTGAAATAACGCCCGGCAGGATGAGCGGCATCTGAACACGGAAGAATGTGGTTACGGGATTGGCGCCCATGTTCGCGGCAGCGCGGGTCAACGACTGATCGAATCCAACCAGCGTCGCTGTGACAGTAATGATCACGAAAGGAATGCCGAGTGCGGCATGCGCCAGAACCACACCCAGATAGGTGCCTTGCAGCCCTATGCGGGAATAGAAGAAATACATGCCGGCCGCCGAGATGATGAGCGGCACGATCATCGGCGAAATCAGAATGGCCATGATCGCCCGACGGAAAGGTACGTGGGATTGTGAAAGGCCAATTGCCGCAAGTGTACCGAAGCTCACCGAAAGCAAAGTCGCTGCCGGCGCGATGGTGACCGAGTTCCAAAGCGACTTCTGCCAGTCGGAATTCGTCAGGAAGTCTCGGTAATGCTTGAGCGAGTATCCCTCGGGATCAAGTCGCAGCATCTCGGGAGTGAAAGTGAAGAAGTCCTCGGCATTGAACGACAGTGGCATCACGACGATGATCGGCGTGATCAGGAACACGAAGATCGCGCCGCAGATCACCCGAAAGGAATAATGCCAGAGGACCTGCCACGGCGTCAGATATGGAACCAGTGTGGCGCGGTAGCGCCCCTCGTAAAGCCACCAGATGAACCAACCGAAAAACCAGCCGAACAACGCGCCAATGATACCGGCCAAAACACCTCCGAGCAGGAAACCTGCAACCGCAAGCGCGGCAACCAGTCCATAGCGGGTGGCACGCTCATTACTGATGATCTGCGTCATGACATAGGCCAATGCGCCCATGATGATGGCACCAGCGATCAGCCCCAAAGTACCGGAGCCCTGCGCCGTACCGACAAAGAGACCCGCGACTGCGCCCGCGACCGTCGTCCCGGTGATGTAGACGCTGGCGGGCTTCCTGGAAATGGGTGTAAGCGCAACCATGGATCAGCCCCCCAGCTTTACGTTGTCGATGCCGACGATCTTGTCGTAGGCCCAATACAGCCCCAGAACGACAACCAACAGAATGGTCCCAAGCGCGGCAGCAAGCCCCCAATTGAGCGACGACGAGATGTGATAGGCGATCCTGTTCGAGATGAAGACACCGGTCGTGCCGCCGACGATCTCGGGCGTGATGTAGTACCCGATGGACAGGATGAAGACGAGGATCGACCCCGCACCGATCCCGGGAACCGATTGCGGGAAATATACCCGCCAGAACGCCGTCCAATTCTGCGCGCCCAACGATTTCGCTGCTCGCATATAGCTTGGCGGAATTGTCTGCATGACGGAATAGAGCGGAAGGATCATGAACGGCAGAAGGATATGCGTCATGGCCACGATCGTGCCGAACTGATTGTTTATCATCACGAGGCGAGCATCGTCCGCCACCATTCCCAGCCAAACGAGAACATCATTTATCACCCCCTGCTGTTGCAGCATCACCTTCCAGGCGGATGTTCGAACCAGTAGCGATGTCCAGAACGGCAACAGGACCAGGATCATCAGCATATTCGCCGTTCGCATCGGCAAGTTGGCCAAGAGCCATGCCACTGGATAGCCCAACAAGATGCAACTGAATGTTATGACAAGCGACATGAACATCGTTCGTCCGAAGAGTGTCATGTATATCCGCTGGTTCTCAGGGCGAGCTTGGATGCCGTCATAGGATTGTTCGAGATCTACGGCGTTCAGGAAGTATCCTGCGGTGTAACCGGGTGCGTAGACCTTGATCGTGCGCCAGACATCGATATTTCCCCAATCCTCGTCGATATCTATAAAGCGATCCTTGAAGGTGACCGTTTCGAATGCTGGTGCCGCATTCGCCGCCGCGACAAGCTCTGCCGATCCAGGTCCGGAGTAGTCCGCGACATTTGCACCGGCGGCAAGGTCTGCGTGCAGCGCACTATAGACTATCGACCAGGGGTCTTCCGTGTAGAGTTCATCTTCTTCTTCATTCTGAACGAAGTCGGCAAAAATCCGATAAAACTCGGAAGTCTGGGGCAGAATGCCGGAAATGCCTTCGCGCAACTCAAAGGATGGTTGCGCCGCATCAGATGCGCCGTCCCACTCTTTTGCCGCGGCCACCCAGGCGTCCGACCCCATCAGTTCCGCCCAATTCTCTCCATCCTCCCAGAACTCGTCGAGGTCCTCGAATTGGTCTTGGTAGACTTCACCCATATCATCCAGACCCCGGCCCGACTTTCGGAAAAGGGAGGAAACACCCGTCTGCTCGTAATTCAGTCGCGTACCCAAACGAGTGTGAAGTTTGCGTTCCGCCGCAATGAAAATATCCTGGTAGGCCGCTCTGTAGACGTTTTCGCCGGGCACCTCGTCGCCACTTTCGTCCCAGTCTTCCAGCGCTTCGACAGTGCGCGACAGCGTTTCCGAAACGATCTGGTTTTCCACCGACCGAAAAAGCATATCGAGAATTGGCGCAATAAACGTTACGAGCACGAAGATTAGCAAAGGTGCGATCAGCATCAGTGCACGCATCTTCTGCATGCGAAGCGCCCGGTTCAGGCTTTTTTTCAGTGGCGTTCCATCCGCCGCCAGGACCGGACCTTCGGGGTTCACGCTGCCAGACTTTGTTTCATCGCGCCCGGGTACGCCCGCAGTCTGTGGTCCGGTGCTTGTCGCGTCGCTCATTCCGTTCCCTCTACCACGATAGCTCTTCCCCAAGTAATTCGGCGCTTCGGATGGCCGATAATCGTTTCGAACATCCGGACATGGATGGGCATCGCCGTTGGCTGAATTCGCATCCCCGGAACAGCGCCGCGGACCATCTGAAAATGGTCGAAGCTGCCCTCGTGCCTTCGCCCTATCCCTGCTGCGTCCGATGGAACGGGGCAGATAAGTCTGCCCCGCCCCTTCATGTCGTCACGACTTACTGAGCCAGCCAAGCCTGGAACTTGGCATCGATGTCGTCGCGATAATCCGCCCAGAACTCATAGTTGTAGAGCAGCGTGTTGGACGCATTCTCGGGATCGGTAGGCATATGCGGTGCCATTTCAATGCCCAATTCGGCGTGCTCGCCCACGAGCGGAGCCGATGATTTCCGGGCAGGTCCGTAGGAAATGTACTTCGCCTGGTCGGCCAGTCGCTGCGTGTCCGTACCGAAGCGGACAAAGTCCAATACGAGGTCGAGACGTTCGTCCGAAAGACCCTCGGGGATGATCCATCCGTCGAGGTCGAAGACCTGCATGTCCCAAAGCATCGCCACAGGCTGATCCTGCTCTTCGATCACGCTGAAAAGACGACCGTTGTAGGTGGAGCCCATCACGATCTCGCCATCCGCCAGTAGTTGCGGCGTGTCAGCGCCTGCCGACCACCAGATGACATCGTCCTTGATCGTTTCGAGCTTGGCCAAGGCACGTTCCTGCCCTTCGGGCGTGGCGAGAACGTCGTAGATCTCGTCCTTCGCGACACCATCGCAATAGAGCGCCCATTCCATGTTGTTGATCGGACGCTTCTCGAGTGCGCGCTTGCCCGGGTAGGCTTCCAGATCGAAAACCGCGCAAACCTCTGTCGGTGGGGTGTCACCAACCATGTCCGTGCGATAGCCGAAAGTCGTCGAGTAGACGATCTGCGGAATGAAGCAGTCGGACACAAGAAGATCGCCGAAATCATCTTCGGCCGAGGTGCCGTCCGGCGCTGGCGCCAGATGCTCATCGGGATCGATCTCCATCGCCAGGCCTTCGTCACACAGACGGATGGCATCGGCGGCAACGACATCGACAAGATCCCATGTGACGTTGCCAGCCTCGTTCATCGCACGCAGCTTGGCCACGGCTTCGGCCGAGCTTTCATCCCAGACGACGCTGATGTCCGGATTGGCAGCAATATAGGGCTGCACATAGGCCTTGAGCTGCGACTCCTGGTAGGCGCCACCCCACGAAACGAAGGTCAGCTCCTGCGCCGTCGCAGTGCCGGCAACAGCGGTGACTGCGCTGGCGGCGAGCAATTTTGCAGCTAGTTTCATTCAACATTCTCCCAAATAGTCCCGTTCGATTTTCACTTTGGCCGGGCCACGGGTTTTGCCCGGCCACTGATGCGCCGCGCGGCTTCTCCGCACGACTATGTTCCACCGGGTTTGCCTTTCAGGCATCCAGAGCCCGGCAATCCTCGACCAGCCAACCGATTTCGATTTGGCTGCCAGGTTCGAGTCTTACAGTGTCGGGTGCATTCCTGGTCTTGACGACGAAATCGTCATGCCCCGCGACACGCAGACGTGTTCTGAAAATGTCCCCCATGTAGACAAACTCCAGCACTTCGGCGTTCAACGTATGGGCGTCCTCGTGCAGACGCGCCTTGTTGGTCTCGACCCGTTCAGGACGAATCGACACCTTTGTACGTTCTCCGGGCTTGCCGACATTCACCGGCTTGGCGTCGATCTCCTCGCCGCTGTCGAGCGTTATGATGCATCGATCACCGTCGATCGATTTCACGACGCCATCGAGTGTGTTGTTTTCACCGATGAACTGAGCGACGAAGGAATTCTGAGGTTCTTCGTATAGTACGTCCGGCGCCGCGATTTGCTGAATGCGCCCATCATCGAATACGGCGACCCTGTCCGACATTGTGAGAGCTTCGGTCTGGTCGTGCGTCACGTAGACCGTTGTAATTCCAAGGTCGTGCGCGAGACGGGTGATCTCGAACTGCATTTGCTCACGCAACTGTTTGTCGAGAGCGCCCAACGGTTCATCCATCAGAACCAGTTCGGGTTCGAACACCAAGGCTCGAGCCAGCGCGATCCTCTGTTGCTGACCACCCGACAATTGCGCCGGACGCCGGCCGCCGAACTGGCCCATCTGAACCATGTCCAACGCTCGTTTCACCTTTTCTTCCCGATCGGACTTGCCGATCTTGCGAACCTCCAGCGGAAACGAGAGATTTTCCGCAACCGTCATGTGCGGAAACAGCGCATAATTCTGAAACACCATTCCAATACCGCGCTTGTGCGGTGGAATGTTGTTGATCGGCTTTCCGTCCAGCAGAATTTCGCCATGCGTGGCGGTTTCAAAACCGGCCAGCATCATCAGACAGGTTGTCTTGCCCGATCCTGATGGCCCAAGCATCGTAAGGAACTCGCCTCTGGGAACGGCAAGATTCAGATCTTTGACGACAAGGTTCTCGCCATCGTACGATTTTTGCACGCGCTCGAAGGCTACGAAAGCCGCATCGTTCGACATGTCGCGCATGTCATCTCCCCGTTTTTTGACGCTATCGCGGAAGGTTCATCCCTCCGTCAGCTTGTCTGGCCCATAAGAATGCATGTGGGGGAAAGCATGGCAACCCAGAATTTTGTTCCAAAAACGCAATATTTGTGCGCAAATGGCTGTCATTTTTTCTCATTCAGCATTTTCATGTGCCATGCAAGCGCCAGGTTGCTGGAAATCACAGGCTTCCCGATCCGCGCTTCAATGTCGGGAATCGCTGCGTATGTCCGAAGGTTTGTGCAACTGATGAACACACCCTCGACCTCCGAAGCCCTCCCGAGTTCGGATGCTGCTTCGACAATCGAAGAAATCGATATGCGGGCTACCTTGGCCTCTCTGGCCTCGCCAAAGGTCCCGAAGACGTCTGTGGACACGCTGTTGGCAGCGAATGCGGACCGAAGCGGTTCATTCACCTCCTCGATGTATGGCGACAGGAGTGCAATATTGGAAATGCCAAGTGTCTTCAGACGCTCCACCGCTGCGCGAAGTGGGTCCGTCACCGCCGTCGCATGGCAGCCCCGTCGAACAAGTTCCTCAACCTTGTCCGAGCCGATTACCGAGCTCGCGGATGTGCATGCAAAACCGACAACCGGATATGACCGCGCTTTGGGAAGCAGATCAGCGGCCGAAATCAAGTCGGCCCGCATGGCTCGAAGATTGGAGCAATTGACGGTGTCAGAACTGCGAAGTCTCGAAACGAAGAGCGGTCCCAGGTCGCTGGGTATCAGATGCCGAAATTCCGTTTCAATTGTCTCATCGACTTCCAGAATGATCAGACCCATCGGTGCAGTCGCCGGATCATCCTGGTCGAGTGAATACGGCAGAGTTCTCATAACTCCATGATGCCCGGTCCTGCGCGCTTGCTCAGATATCGTGGCGTCCCTTCTGTAATCACGATGTTCTCCTCATGGACCAGGATTTTGTCGCCAACGGCAATCCCCGGTTCCAGAGCCAGCACCATCCCGGCTTCAAGGGGCGTATGATCGGAAGGGATCAGCGATGGCCATTCTGTGAGCGACATGCCCAGACCGTGCCCAAGGCGTCCGGCGTCGGTACTGGCCCCACCTCGACAAAGGACGCGGTTCATTGCGTGAAACAATTCTGCCGCGGTGACACCCGGCCTCGCCAACTCGAACGCGGCATCCGACGCTTCGACGAGTTGAGCATGTGCGTCGCGCACCGCCGGCACTGCGGGTCCGACAGTCCAGTTCCGGTCAAAGTCACAAAAGTACCCATCCCAGACCAGGCCGGTATCCAGCATCAGGACATCACCGCGGGATAGCGCAGTGTCATGAGCGGGAGAAATGACGTCGCCGTACCCGGCCGCCTCGGCTCCACCTGCAAGATAGGCAACCCAATCCGCGCCTTCGTCCAGGCAAAGCATCTGGAAGCGTCGAAAGACCTCGGAGAGCGGCACCCCGCAGCGGGCGATCTCGGGCAGACGAAGGAACGCCCGGTCGGCAATTTCGCAAGCCTTTTCGATCTTGGAGATCTCGGCGGCCGACTTGATGATACGAAGTTGCCGCACAATCCCGCCATCCCCGACAAACCTGCGATTTTCGACCGCGGCACGGAGGCGTTCAAGGTCGGCGGCGGGCATTCGTACATGGGTTTCGTGCCCGTCGGGCACACCAATTCGGCCGCCATTCGGAACAAGTTCACGAAATGTCGCGGCCAGAAGTGAAACTCCGTCATCTTCAAGATCCGGGGCCGTCCACGGCCTTATGTCCTCGATCCACGACTTCGTCATCAGCGGCACGCCGATCGATGGAATGACCGCAACCGGCTTTCCCTCGGCGGGAAGAACTAGAAACCACGGCCTTGTTGGGCTTTCCCAAAACCTGGTGAGGAACCCGGTGAAGTATCTTACCTCGGGCTCCGTCGTCAGAAACAATGCGGCAAGCCCGCGGTCCGCCATCATGCTTTGCGCCCGCTCGGTCCGACGACGGTATTCCGAACGGTCGAAACCTCTCATGTGCCCGCCTCGGAAAGGAAGCAGAGAACTCGTGAGTTCGCGCCTATCTCGAGTCCCTCGCGAACATCGGGATGCAAAACCGCAGCCAGTCCCGCAGCGCCCGACGGAGTGGTGGACAGTCCGACCCGTGAAAGCGCCGACAGGGTCCCTGATACTTCGTGATCCTGCAGTGTCACGAAAAAGTCCGCGTCGCGCGAAAGTCCGTTGAGGGCAATAAGAGATGGCTCCTTGCAATCCAGTCGACCCATGATGCTCTCTTGGCCCCCGGCGAAAACGGGGCGACCGGCCTGGATACTGGCCTGCAGTGCTCGGGCCGTCGAAGGCTCGACAACGACGACTTTGGGAGCATCACCCCAGGCCTTCCGTGCATATGCCGCCACCGCGCCCGCCATTCCGCCCACACCCGCCTGCAAGAAGATGTGCGTGGGGACGTCCGGACATTGGCGAACCACCTCGTCCGCCATCTGCAAATACCCCTCCATGAGGATGTGCGGCAGTGACGTATACCCCGCCCATGAACTGTCCGACAGCAAGGTCCAACCGCTTGCATCGGCAGACTGCTGCGCGGCCGACATGGCGGCGGCGTAGTCCGCACCCTCTCGTATCACCTTCGCCCCGCGGTCTCGAAGGCGCTGTTCAAAACTCGCAGGAACGGTTTCCGCTATGTAGATGACGGCATCCGCCCCGAAAACCCGGGCTCCGGCCACGACGCTCATGCCGTGGTTACCAGCACTGGCTGTCACGTAGGTTCGCCCCGACAAAGCGTTTGGTCCAGGGTTCTCTCCGGCAGTTTCAGCAGCTTCACGTGCAATCACATAGGCAGCACCCAGCGCCTTGAATGATCCCAGGTTCATTCGATGGCGCTCATCCTTCACCCAGACGGCACCTATCGGCGCCAAATCGCTGACTGAAATCAGTGGCGTTTCGCTTGCCGCAGGACATTTTGACAGCAGACTTTGTACACGCCTCACGTCGACCGATGGAAACGGTATTCCCTCGACAAGGCCGGTCCCGCCGCGAAAGGGGTTGGCAGAGATCTGCACTCATCAGCTCCTTTTCAATTCACACCGGCCATCCAGCCAAGTCGGATCGATTGGTGAGCAGGCTTGCATGCCGACTCAGCAAATGGAAGAGAGCCAGACTTGCAATTGGCTGCGCACCGTGATCGCATTTTGTCAGTAACATTATCGGAACCGACATCATGACACATCCGAACCCCGCGTTTTCAGGCGCCGAGTACATGCGGCGACTTGCCAAGACGCGAGCAGCGATGGCCAAGAACGGGCTGGATCTGCTTTTCATCGAGGACCCGTCGAACATGGCCTGGCTGACAGGCTACGAAGGATGGTCCTTTTATGTGCATCAGGGTGTCCTGATCTTCCTTGACGCGGATCCGATCTGGTGGGGCCGGAACCAGGATACCAACGGCGCGCGCCGAACCGTATGGATGCCGGATGATCGGATTTCCGGGTATGATGATACCTATGTTCAATCGACGGTACGCCACCCAATGCAGGACCTTGCCGCCATTATCCGGGATGAAGGCTATGGCGCAGGACGGATCGGGGTTGAACTGGACAACTACTACTACTCGGCGAAGGCACATCTGACGCTTGAGGCAGAACTTCCCGACGCGACACTTATTGATGCAACGGCACTTGTGAATTGGCAACGAGCGGTCAAGTCCGATGAAGAAATCGCTGTCATGCGCAAGGCGGCAAGGATCGCCGAAAAGGTCATTGATGGCGTGTTTGAGCGCATAGAGCCGGGGTTGAGGAAGAATGAACTAGTGGCGGAAATCTATCGCGATGCCGTCATCGGCGTTGGCGAGGACTGGGGGGATTATGCCGCAATCGTTCCTCTGCTGCCGTCCGGCGCGGACGCCGCTGCCCCGCATCTGACCTGGGACGGGGCACCGTTTCGAATTGGTGAATGTACGTTCTTCGAACTCGCCGGATGCTACCGGCGCTATCACACTCCATTCTGCCGTTCGGTTTTCCTGGGTGATCCACCTGATTATCTAAAGATGGCCGAAACGGCGCTCGTCGAGGGTCTCGAGGCCGGACTGGACGCGGCGCGGGCCGGAAACCAGGCACGAGATATCGCGCGGGCGCTGGCTGCGCCGCTGGAGCGCGCAGGGATCGAACGCGGAGCGCGTTGTGGCTATCCGATCGGGCTAAGCTATCCGCCGGATTGGGGCGAACGCACGATTTCACTGCGTGAAGAGGACGAAACGGTTCTGGAGCCCGGAATGACATTCCATTTCATGCCAGGTCTTTGGATGGAAAACTGGGGCCTCGAGATAACCGAATCGATTCTCATCAAGGACGATGGTCCGGCCGAGTGCTTTTGCGACCGACCGCGAAAGCTGTTTGTGAAGTCATGACGCTGGTGCGCTCTGTCGAAATCCTTCAGGATCTGGTCGCCTTTCCCACCGTATCGACGGACTCGAACCTGGCAATGATCTCGTATCTTGCCGAACGGTTCGAACTGCTTGGCGCACGATGCGAGGTACTGCACGACCAAAGTGGTCAGAAAGCGAACCTGTTCGCGACGCTTGGTCCCGAAGGACCTGGAGGCATACTTCTCTCTGGTCACACCGATGTCGTACCTGTTGCAGATCAGGACTGGAACACCGATCCTTTCGAATTGATGTCGTGTGACGGGCTGCTCTACGGGCGCGGCACCTGCGACATGAAAGGCTTCATAGCCGCGACGTTGGCGATGGCCGAAACGCTCGATGTTGCCAGGTTAAGCCGCCCATTGCACTTCGCTTTCACCCACGACGAGGAGACCGGCTGTCTTGGCGCGCAGGGTCTTGTCGCCTTTCTCGCGTCCCGCGCGATCGCACCGGAAATCGCGATAGTGGGTGAGCCGACACAGATGCGGATCATCGACGGCCACAAGGGGTGTTTCGAATACACGACGCGTTTCGTCGGCCTGGAAGGGCACGGTTCGGCCCCTGACGCCGGCGTCAATGCAGCGGAATATGCGGCGCGCTACGTCGGCAAATTGCTTGAACTCAGGGAAGACCTGAAACGGCGCGCCCCGAGCGACAGCGCGTTCGAGCCTCCTTGGACCACCATCAACGTCGGTTCGCTGGCTGGTGGTGTGGCGCATAACGTGATCCCCGGAAAAGCGGAAGTGAGCTGGGAAATGCGACCCGTTCAGATCAGGGACGCAGATTTCGTGAAGGCTGCTCTGTCTGATTTCGTACGCGATCATCTGCTTCCCGAGATGAAATTCGTGCACTCGGATGCCTCCGTCACAACAGAAACTATCGGCGAGGTGGTCGGCTTGGAACCGATGAGCCAGAACGCAGCGCGGGATCTGGTAGCCGAGCTGACAGGCGCCAACGGAACAGACCTCGTGTCTTTCGGAACGGAAGCGGGCTTGCTTCAGTCGCTCGGAACGAATGTTGTCGTATGCGGTCCCGGTTCGATCGAACAGGCGCACAAACCCGACGAGTATCTGTCCACCAGTCAACTGGACCTGTGTTGCGGCATGCTCGACAGGCTGGGTCGACGCCTGACATCCTAGCCGCGGACCAGACGCTACTTTCTTCCCTGAGCGCGGACACGGTTCGAATCTTCGGGATAAACCCGTGCAACACGGACCTAACTCGTGGAAACCGAGTTGCCGATCACCGAAGACATGCCTTCGGAAGCATTGGAACAACATCTACTCATCCAGGTGCATCCACGCCTCAAACAAGCAGGCACTCAACCGAAGCTCATGAGCAAACAAGGCATGGCTTCTCTCGGCACCCGGCGTTGCGGCGATCGCAAGGGCGCACGCTCAGAGCGATAGCGCAGTGGCGACACCTTCGGGACTAATGCTATCGGTGAGCCGCCGATCAAGCGCGGCGAGTTCGCGGGCATGAAATTCCGCGTCGCTTTCGCCGTTCCGCCGGCCGCGGGACAATGCATCCGCGAGTTCGAAAAAACCCGGAGCTGGAATTCCCTCGCGCCCCCGGCTGACGGCACGGGCAGCGATGAACGGGCGGTCCGCAACGGCATCCTCCCGCATCGTCGCCTCAAGCGCACTGGTAATCCTGCGCACCGAACCGGGTGCCCAGAGACCCAATCCGCGGGCCAGCGCACCGTAGGTGATCGGCACTTCCTCGGGAGACAATCCGGCTAGGTAGACGCGCGCACGGTCGGTCAAAGCCTGTTTTCGGTCGGCCGCGGCGCCGGTCTCGCGGGGCGGCGGGATTTCGCAGGCCGATCCATCAGGCAGCACTTCGGCCGCCCAGGCGCGCGTGGCACTGCGCAGTATGATCCGGGTCTTGCCAACGTCTGCACCTTCGCCAGTTTCGGTCACACCTACCACGTCACCCGAACGCAACCCTTTGCGCAGCGCATCCGGCGTCAGTCCCAATCGCGGTGCAAGATAATCCGGGGCAACCATCAATTGACCATCGTTCCAGTCGATCACCCCCGATGGAACCGGGCGGTTAAACACCGGCGAGGGTCCGTCTTCACGTGAGTAGAATGGAGTGCTGCCCGCATCATGGTCAGTCACATCCACGATCTCGACAATTCGTGGCTGGGCGGCGCGCAGCATTCTTTCCACGCCCTGCCGAAGCGTGGCGGCGGAGGCAGCGCAGCCCTGGCAGCCGCCGGACATTCGCAGGAAAACCGTGCCGCCGTCGACGCGCTCTGCCGAGATACTGCCGCCGTGGGCGGCGACCGAGGGGTTGACCTGCTGTTCCAACAGATCCTGAACCGCAAGCAGTAACGTCGCCTCAGGGTCATCGAGAGCGTCTTCCCGATCATCGACCCCAAGCGGCGCTTCGGTGGCGTCAAGCACTTGCCGGATCGCCTCGGCGATGGCGGGCTTCAGCAAAACCCAGTCGGCACCTGCATCCTTCTGCACCCAAATTGTGGCCTCGTTCACTTCGATCCGGGTCACCCCTTCAATACCAAAAAGCGCTGTGGACAGCGGCACTGAAGTGGTTTGGTCCTTCCGGTTGTCGAACCGTGCGGACCGACCCTGTTGAACGGGCGCGTCCAGGACGAAACCCATTACGTCGGGATCGTTGGGCGAACCTTGTGCCCGAATGCGCTTGCGGGGAGTCATTTCAGACATCCTCAAGCGCAGTGTCCTGCATCGCGCGCAGCGATTCGAACGTGTAGATTCCCGTGTCATGGCCGTCGCTGAAGGCCAGGCCCAACGCATAGTTGCCCACGCTCCAGATCCGCGTGAGGCGGATATCGAGGGGCACAGTGGCAAGGTCGAGCAACCGCTTGCCCGTGACTTCGTCGCGACATTGCGCGCAGGGACAGGCAATCCGCAGATCGCGCGGCGCAAGGTGCTGCACGCCGCCATCGGCCCATTGCAGGCGAAGACCGGTTGCATCATGGTCGAGCGCGGTCAGACAGTCGGCAGGTCCATCCGTCGTACTTGGGACAGAAACAGGCTTGCCCATACCGTCGGCAATCGTCCAGGCGAAGGGCCGAGCGATGCCCCGGGCATTGGCGCCTATTCCAGCAAGTGCCGCCGCGATACCGCGGTAAGCCGACGCCGCAGGGCTGCCGGGCGCTGACTTTATCAGTGGCGTGCCTTCGTCGCCGCTGTCCACCACGGCCGGGTCGAGCGGAACTCTACCGAGAAAGGTCACATCCAATTCCTTTGCGATTGCCTCGCCTCCGCCCTGATGGAAGATATGCGTGACCGATCCGCATGAGGGGCACGTGAAGCCACTCATATTCTCGATCACTCCAAGGATCGGAACGTTGACCTGCTCCATCATCCGCAATCCACGCCGCGCGATTTTCAGACTGACATCCTGCGGAGTGCTGACCACAACCGCACCCGACAGCGGAAAGGCCTGCGCGAGCGTTAGTTGAATATCGCCTGTTCCCGGCGGTAGATCGAGGAGCAGTATGTCCAGCGCGCCCCAGTCGACCTGACGAACGAACATCTGAAGATACTTTGCCACCATGGGTCCGCGCAGGATTGCCGGCTTGTCGTCATCGGTCAGCATGGCCATCGAGATGACCTTGACCCCATGCGCCTCGCCGGGAACTACCAAATTCTTCGGCGTCATGGCGGGTTTGTCGCCTGCAATGCCCAACATGCCTGGAATAGAGGGGCCATAAATGTCGGCGTCAACGACACCCACAGCGAGGCCGGCCTCGGCCATGGCCACGGCAATGTTGGCGGTCACTGTAGATTTGCCAACACCGCCCTTTCCGCTGCTTATCGCTATCATGCGGGGAGCGTTTCCGCCCATGTCATGCTCTGCCATCGTTGCCTCGCGAAATGCTTGGGGCTTCCTCCGAGCCGCGATACCGCGCGCACAGCTTGCCGATCTCGTCAGTGGCAAGCTCTTCCGCCATGCATGCGCAGTAGCCGCTGACATCTGAAGCCGTGAAGTGGCTGCAATCCCGACAACTGCCGAAGGCGGGTGTCTCGCGCAGCATCGCTACCGCCGAGGCAACGCGAGACAATGTATCGAGGAACTGCGCGCGGTCGGCCACAACAAGGGTACCGATCACGTCAATCAGATCGCCCAGTGGGTCGCGTGAAAGCATGGCGCGGCCGGCTTCAGTCAGATCGAAGCGTACGCTGCGCCCATCCAACTCGGAACGGTGCCGGATTATCAGTCCCTGCCCTTCGAGCGTCTTGATTATTTGCGAGGCAGTGCCCCGCGTCGTGGCCTGAAAGCTCGCGAAACCAGACGGCGTCCGCGTGCTGCCGTTGGCACGCGCAAAGAAGCGCAAACATGTCCATTGCGCAGCGGTCAGGTCGGACCGCCCGTCTTCGCTTCGCGCCGCGCGACCAAGATGCACGAGCAATTCGGCGATGCGATCTGGCGTTTGGGATTGATCGATCATGACTTTTGATAGCGAACCGAAATCATTTTGACAACACGCCCAGCGAACAGTTAGTTTCGAATCGAAATAATATGAGTTGCTAAAATGAACAAGCCCATGTCGAACTGGGGAGTGCGAGCGCGCCGTGAGCGCAGTTCTGACATGCTGTCAGCGCAGGACGAACTTCGCCTGCTGCGCGCGTGGCAAGAGCGCGGTGACAGCCGCGCGCGCGATCAACTGATCCACGCCTTCGGCCCCATGGCTGCGGCCATGGCCAAACGCTATTCTCCGGGCGGAGGTGAGGCCGATCCAGATCTTGTCCAGCAGGCAACCATCGGCCTGATGAAGGCGGCCGACCGATTCAACCCGGATATGGGCAATCGTTTTGCGACATACGCGGTCTGGTGGGTGCGCGCCGAAATACAGGATTACAAGCGCAACACATTGTCGGTAGTCCGTCGTCCGAACTCGGCACAGTCGCGCATGGCGGCCGTCCAGATCGCGCGGTTGGACGCGGCGATGGCCACCGATCCCGACATCGATCCAATCGAAGCCGAAAGGCGTATTGCGAAGGCGATTGGTCTTGGCCGCGACAAGTTGGCGGATCTGCGCGCCCAAATCACCGGAACGGACTTTTCGCTCAATGCCCCTGCAACGGGCAACGACGGGGACGAGCGACTGGCGCTTCTGGTCGATCCCGACAGTCTTGAGGACACGAGCCATGTGCATCGCCTTGACGTTGCGGTTCTGCGCCGTGCCTTGATCGAAGCCCTGTCGACTTTGCCGGTCCGCGAGCGCAGTATTGTCATAGCTACACAGTTGAATGACCCCCCGGCGACGCTGGAAAGTCTTGGGGATCACTATGGCATCTCAAAAGAACGCGTGCGCCAATTGCGTGAGCGCGGGTTCGAGCGGCTGCGTGAGACCATGAGAGAGAATGATCTGACACCTGAGAGTTTCGTCTGACACCGACCCACACCGGCGCACCGCTTCAAGTGGCGTCCATGCCGCAGACTACGGATGTGAGACAGAGGCAAAGGAGTCCGACAATCAGGCCGATTTTGTCCGCCCGCGTGATCGGCGGTTGCGGCAACTGGGTGCGCGGTCGCCCGGATTCCAGCCCGCGCGCCTCGAACGATAGTGCGGCACGGCTGGCGCGGCGGATCGCATAGGCGAGCGTGGGGATGGCAATATCGGCAACCTCGGCGAGCGACGGGACGCGACGCAAGGGTCGCCCGAGCCGGATCGAGCGCGCCATTCGAAGATGCAGAGTCTCTTGCCTCAGATCGGGCACCATGTGCATCGCCTGCAGCAGCGCGAAACCGACGGTCGGCGGTAAACGCAGGTGAAGTATCATCGCCCGGATCAGCCGACCCGGATCCGTCGTCAGCGCAAAGACAGCCGAGACCATCCCACAGGCCAGGACCCGGAAGAACAGGACCAGGCCCGGCATCACCTGCGTCTCGCCACCTTGTTCACGGGCCATATCGAACGCGAACCCCGTTTCGGCTCGGAACAGGACTGAAGTTGTCAGGAACCCAAAACCGAACAGGGCGAAGGGCACCATCAGCGCCATCACGCGCAACGGTGGAACTCGCGCATCCACGAGCAACATGGCCGTCGCCAACCAAAAGACCGCGATCTGGAACGAGAGCCGGAAAATCATCAGCGACGCCAAAATCCAGGCAAGACAAAGGGCGAGTTTCAGCAGCGGGTGGAATGCGGTCATCATGATGTGACGAGCCAAGGTAGAAGCACCGCGGCCTCGGGTGGCCGTAGCCCCGCTGCGACCAGCCGTGCAGTGTCGGCCATCAAGTCCGGGCACGAACCGTCATAGCGAAGGCCGCCACCGGCGACCAGCACAGCGCGATCAGCGACGGACAGGGCAAAATCCAAATCATGAGTGATCACGGCGATGCTGCGTCCGGCGTTGGCTAAAGCGTCGATATGCCGGCGAAGTCCTTCAATCGCCGCACCATCCAAGCCGCTGGTCGGCTCATCCAGGATCAGCAACGGCCAATGGTTGGTTTCAGTTAGCAGCGCCAGTGCCAGTCGCCGCTTCTGGCCCTGTGACAGGGTAAACGGATGTTGTCCCGCTACACCCTCAAGGCGCCAACGTGCGAGCACAGCTGCGACGTCCAAATCGCTCAGGCCCAGCCCGGCAACTTCCGCAAGCACCGTTTCGCGACTGAAATGTGCCTCGGGGTTCTGGAAGGCGACCGCACCGGGCGCACCTTTCCGCGTTCCGGTGTGCGTCGGAGTCAAACCGGCAAGACAGGCTGCAAGAGTGGATTTTCCGGCCCCGTTTGGCCCCAAGATCGCCACCACCTCGCCGACACGCAGATCAAGCGAGACATCACGCAGCACGATGGGGCCAAAGGGTGGTGCACAGGCGGCGTGAGAGAGGCTGACAATTACATCGCCCAGCGAAATACGGCCTGGCAGAATGATGTCGCGCAGACCTGCCAATTGGTCATGCTGGGCGGTTTGCATCGCAGCTCCCAGAGCCAACTCAGGCTCGATGGCCTCTGGCATGGCCATGTGCAGGCGCACCGCCAGCGGCAATTCGATACCTTCCGCCGTCAGCGCCTGGGATTGGTCGACGTACACTTCTCTCGGTGTCCCCTCTGCAATTAGTCGCCCGGCACGGTCCAAGGCGATGCAGCGGTCGATCCGGTCAATGATCGGCCCCGGCCTGTGTTCCACGAAAAGGGTGGTGCGACCCGGAGACAGCAGAAGATCGGCCATGCGCGCTGACGCACGCGGCGAAAGACTCACGGACGGCTCGTCAGCCAGCGTCAGAGGCGCGTCCTGTGCAATCAATGCCGCCAGCGCCACACATTGCTTCTCACCCCCCGAAAGCGTCGTGATACGCCGGTCGGACCAGGATGACGGCAGGCCAGCACGCGCCATGGCCTGGGCGACCAAACCGGGCATACGCGCTGCCTCTACGCCACGGTTTTCCAGAGTAAAGGCGATTTCGTCGGCCACGGTGAACCCGGCCAGCGTCTGTTCGGCATCCTGAAAAAGATATCCGACCGTATCGGCCCACATGGCGGGCGAGCGACTGTCCGCGACTTGCCCCATGATCCGAATTTCGCCCTGCCGCACGCCGGGAATCGATGCGGGCAGCAGCCCTGTCACGCTGTGCAAGAGGGAGGATTTTCCGGCTCCCGAGGGCCCGATCAACAGCACCCTTTCGCCCTGTCGCACGGCAAAGGAAACCGGCCCGACCGCGTCACCGATGTCACCTGGATAGCGCAACGCCACACGGTAGAGCTCAAGTGCCTCAGGCATGGGCCTCCTTGCGCGCGTCGCGGTCGATGGCAAGACCTGACAACACTCCGGTACGATATAGCGCCTTGACGATAGCATGACCCAGCAATCCGCCCAGTAGCGCTCCCGATATCAGCCGCAACACGAACATGGTCACCAGAAGGCCAGGGGCCAGGCTGCCGTAGTCGAAACGGATCCATGTGTAGATGAACGAAAAAACGGCCGCACCCATGCCTGCGGCCATCATCACGGGAAGCGAATACCGCTTATAGCGGGTTGCGGCGAACACCACTTCGGCACCCGCCCCCTGTACAATACCGGTCAGCAGAAGAAGCAGCCCTGCAGGGCTGCCCAACAGCACCTGAACAGCCGCAGCCATAAGCTCTGACGCAAGCGCAACGCCGGGCTTGCGGATGATCCCGGCAGCGATGATCGACACGATGAACCAGAAGCCCATGACCACGTCCATGGTCACTGCCCCGAAGATGGATTGCAGGATCAACCAGACTTGCACCCATCCAAGGTAGAGCACGCCGAAGACTGCCCCCAAAGACGCGATGATCATGGTTTCTCGCAAGGTCCAGACAGAATTATCCCTCACGTTCGTTTCCTTTCAGTTGGGTTGGAGAAATTTGTGCCGTCCCGGCGCGAACCGGTCTGACTCTCAGTTCGCGGTAGGGCTGTTTGCTGAAACCGTCACATCCAGCGCCACATGAGCGGAATGAACACCGAAGCGCGTGAAGGCTTGGCCCAGCGTCCCGAATACGGGACCAGCATCACCGCGCAGTTTGGTGCAGAAGTTCTTGGACCGCTCAAAACAGCCCGAAGACTTCAGAAACTCGATGCAGCCATAGATCTCGTCCATGTGCTGATCACGTCCGAGCGGATAGAGCGAGAATTGAGCCGCTACCGTCTGATCGAAGACCGGCGCACTGGCGACTGCCTCTCGCGCCAATGCGACACGCACCGCCAGAGCAAGGTCTTCAAGCACTTCAGTTACGGGAAGGCAGAGCGGCTCGTCGGGTTCCCCCGGACACCCGCGCGATACTGTGGCGTGCAGCGTTACGTGAACGCCTGTTCGGGCAGCGCCGACGAACAAATCGCGCATCGCCGGAAAAAGCACTTCGGACGGACCAATGATCAGAGTAGAGAGATCGTCGGTCTCAATTCGTAGCATGTCACGCCAAGGATCGAGCGCGTCGATCGCCGACAGGATTACGCCGACGAAACCGTCGGACATCGGATAAAGAGACACTTGTGCGCCGGAAAACATGATCACCTCGCTCCGCTGGCATTACCCAGATCAGCTGAAGGGTCCGAGGACTTGCGCCCTGCATCTCAGCCCCGGCATGACGGAGCTCCCCTGTAATGTGATGGACGATATGGTTAACGGCGAAAAACGCAAGCCCAAATCCGCGAACTCGCCTCTTGGCGACAATACCGTGACGTCACAATATTCAAGTGGCGGTCGAGACGGGCCCTTAACGCACCTGTCTTATCGGCGTCTGCTGCACTTCTGAAATTGCAGAAGGTCAGAATCTGCTTGGGAGCAGCCTTTGCAAGTCTTGGAGAACAAATCCGAATGCGCTTCAGTGCAATGAATCATTCCTCTGCGCTTTGCGTAGCGGCGGAGGGGATGAGCCCAACGCCGATTTTGCGCCGCTTACAACTCATTGATGATGCGTGAGATAACTTGGGCGACTTCACCTGCGGCATCCACCCGGACATTGCCTGTCTGAACTCCGCTGGTTCGCCGTCGTCCGACGTTCAGTCGCACGCAGCTATAGGAAGGGACTTGAATCTGGTCCTCGGCCAACTGAGCCGCTATTGCCGTTCCGAAAGGTATGACAATGCAGTTTGATTGGCTGGGTGTTCCGCGGCTGGGACACATCTTACTGGTCTACGCGGGTGCGCTTGCCTGCGGGGCGGTCGGCAATTGGATCAACCTGCCGTTGCCCTGGATGATCGGCGCAATGGTGTTCGCGACGTCTCTGCGCCTTGCGAACCTGCCTGTTGAAGTGCCCGCAGTGACGCGACCAATTGGTCAGATGATCGTCGCCACCTCGGTGGGCCTCTCGTTCACGCCTGCTGCCGTCTCGGCTGTAGCTGCCCTTTTTGTTCCAATGATCAGTGTGGCGATCCTAACCATCATCGCTGGCTTCGCCGTGGCTGCGCTGCTAATGCGCATGGCGCGGGTGGACGTGATCACCGCCACGTTATCCTCCATTCCGATGGGTCCCGTCGAAAGCGCGAACCTCGCCAACCGGCACGGCGTCTCTCCGGGTCCCATCATCTTTGCTCAGACATTGCGCATCGTGATGTTGGTGGTTTTCATTCCTCCTGCCCTGGTCGCACTCTCAGATGTCGTCCACAATCCCGTTGCGTTACTCCGGGCAATTCCCTGGACCGTCACCGGCGCGCTGCTGCTAGGTGTTTTCGGGGTATTGGGGGCCCTCGCCGCACGGTTTGTGCGCCTCGGCAATCCTTTCTTCGTGGGTTCCATCGGCGGCGCTGCTCTGGCCGCCGCCCTGAGCTTTCCCGTGTCCGCCTATCCCTATCCGGTCTTGGTCATCGCTCAGATCTTTCTCGGTGTCTGGTTGGGTGCCGTATTCGACCGCAAGCTGCTGCGCGGTGCAGCCGGCTTCATTCCCGGCGCGGTGGCATCTTCTCTGTTGATGGTGGCAATCTGTGTCGGAATGGGACTCGGCCTGGCATGGATTTCTGGCGAGCCATGGCCTGTGATGGTCCTATCGACCGCTCCAGGAAGCGTCACAGAAATGGCGCTGACGGCAAAAATCCTGCAGGAAGGCATCGCGGTGGTAACCGCATTTCACCTGGTAAGGATATTCATCATCCTTCCGTCCGCTCCGCTTATCATCAGCCTCACCGCGCGTCTGGCAAGATTGTGGGGGCTTCAGGTGCAGCCCGAAACGCGGCCCTGATCCACGGTCGGCCGTACCGCTTCCGGTCGCACAGGACGTAGTTTGCATCGATCACACGGAACTCATGCTGGTGCCATGTCAATTGTCGCGCCCAATGAAGCGTAGTCGCCGATGTTGGCAACTGATGCGATGCATATCCAACAGGCCATCACCGACGGAAACCGTGCCCCGGAGGTCACCCTTGAGTATCTGGCCACCAGCTCGCTCCCGCTCGACTGGGCCGACCAGGAACGGCATTGTCTGCTGGACTGATCCCGGCACGCAGTTCCTTGCAACTCCCTGCTGGCAGGGAACTTCGTGCCAAAACCGCCCCCTGTTTGGAAGGAAATGGAGACCCAACGACCAAAACCGCGAGAATCCAGTTTCCATGGCACGGATCCGGATGCAGGGATATCGGCCAAGTCGCCAGAATTGCGACAGGAAATCCGAGGTATTTTTATTTATTATCAATATGTTATGGGGATGGCGGAGGAGGTGGGATTCGAACCCACGGTACGCTTTCACGCACGCCGGTTTTCAAGACCAGTGCATTCGACCACTCTGCCACTCCTCCGGTGGGGACTTATTATCCGTCGCATTCCGATTCTGAAAGGCGCATCCTTTCCAGCCGACAGCACTCCTCGGCACCGTATTGCTTAAGCGTTGCGTACCGCTTTTCATGGAGCATCGTTCAAGATACACTAGCACCAATCGAAACCGGCCGGGAGCATGGCTGAGGGTTCGAATCCGAGGTAAGGCTGAAAAGGCCAGGGAGCAGGCAGATGACATTAACCCCGGCGCGATTGACGGCGGCTATTATCTGTTCGGCAGTCGGTCTGGCGGGTTGTCAGGAACTGCAGGGAACGCCACGGACAAATGCGGGCGGACCCGAAGCTGCGGCAGCACTTGGACCTGACGGAGCGCGAACGGAGATCCGGGATATCGAGCGCCCGGACATTTTTGGCGTCACCGAAACCGGTCTCTGGGATGGTCGTCCATCGCTTGGAGGCATCTGGGTGGCCCATCCCGATGTCAAGGATCCCGAGCGTGCCAAGATCACGAATGCGTCCAGCGGCAAGACGGTGACGGGGGCCCTCTTCCGTCGTGAACGGCAGAATCCCGGCCCGCGGATACAAGTGTCATCTGACGCGGCGGCGGCCCTGGGCATGCTGGCCGGCCAACCCAGCGAACTCAGCATCGTCGTAATTCGGCAGGAAGAAGTCGAACTCGAGCCGTCTCCGCTGCCACTCTCGGACGAAGGGGCGCAAACGAACGACTCCGATGCCGAAGACACTGAAGACGCAGCGGCAGGAGCACCTGCCGTCGCAGCCGGTGCCGCAGTTGCGTCCGCAACCGCGGATCAACCAGAGCCCAAGGGGTTTTGGGGAAGATTCCGCGACAGCCTGCGAAACAAACCGGCTACGCAAGACGCAGACAAGGCGCCAGACACCGAGACAGCCGAAAACGCTTCGGTGCCCGAGGTTGAGACCGCGCCGCTGGACCCGGTAACGACGGCAGCGGTCGCAGCAATCGAGGAAGCGGAAACCGGTGATGACGCGCCATCTCCCCCGAAGAGGCCAACGGCTTCAAGGCTGAAGAACCCGTTCATTCAGGTCGGCCTTTTCTCGATGGAAGAAAACGCCGCCTCGGCAGCCGCCAATCTGCGACAAGCAGGAATTGTACCACAGATCAGAGGCCAGGAATCCGGAGGCAAGACCCTTTGGCGCGTCTTCATTGGTCCGATTTCGACGGCTGACGACCAAACCGCCTTACTGGCGCAGATCAAGGCGCTGGGATACGCAGACGCCTTCGCAACGCCGGACTGATCAGGAGACTGGGCCATGTTTCGCCGCATCACCGTACTGTTCGCCATCGTATTGATCTCTGCATGCGGGGTCCGACCGGAACCTGCCAGAGCTGCTTACGAAACACAGGCAACCGCGGCCTATCTATATGACGTGACAACGGACACGGTGCTGTTCGAAAAGAACTCGGACATTCCGTTGCCACCTGCATCGATGTCGAAGCTGATGACGCTCTACATGCTATTTGAGGCATTGAGAGATGGGCGCGTTACTCTCGATACCACGTTCGGCGTGTCCACGAAGGCCCGTCAAATGGGTGGCTCTACGATGTTTCTGGATGAAACCGACCGGCCAACGGTCGAAAGTCTTATCAAGGGCATCATCGTGCAATCCGGGAACGACGCATGTGTCGTCGTCGCAGAAGGCCTGGCCGGAACCGAGGATGCATTCGCCCGGCAGATGAATACCCGCGCACCGGAAATCGGTCTGACCGGCTCGACTTTTTCCAACGCTTCCGGCTGGCCCGATCCCAATCACAGGATGACCGTCCACGATCTCGCGGTTCTCGCGGCACATATCATTACTGAATTTCCCGAATACTATGGGTACTTCGCGCTGGAAGAGTATGATTTCGATGGCCGTTCTCCTTCCAACAGGTTCAATCGGAATCCGGTTTTGGGCCTGGGCCTTGGTGCAGATGGCCTGAAGACTGGACACACCGAAGAGGCCGGCTATGGCCTGGTCGGCTCGGCGGTACAGGGTGACAGACGGATCGTGTTTGTGTTCACCGGCCTTCAGTCGCAGGCTGAACGCAGGCAAGAAGCGGAATCCATGATCAATTGGGGCTTCCGCCAGTTCCTGAGAAAAAATGTGGCACGAAGCGGTGAGATAATCGCCGAGATTCCGGTTTGGATGGGTGACCATCAGCAACTCAATGCGGTCGCAAAAGATGACATTCAGCTACTCGTCCCCGCGATCGGGCAGGAATCGCTGGAGACGAGAATAGAGTATCGAAGGCCGCTCGAAGCACCTGTAACGATTGGCGATCCGGTTGCAGAACTGGTTGTTGTTGCCAAGGACATGCCGGAGAAGCGCATTCCGCTGGTTGCCGACCGCGACGTCACTCGCGGTGGCTTTCTGCCGCGCATACGTTCAGCAGCGTATGTCCTGTTTGACAAGGCAATGGGACAGGTGCAGACGCTCATGGAATGAGTGTCGGACGCTTCATCACTTTTGAGGGTATTGACGGCTCGGGCAAGTCCACACAGGCTGCCCGACTGTCCGCGCACCTTCGGTCGCTCGGCCAGGATGTCGTCTTGACCCGCGAGCCTGGGGGATCTCCCGGCGCCGAAGAAATCCGAAGTCTTCTAGTCGAAGGAAACCCCGACCGGTGGTCGGCCGAAACCGAGATTCTGCTGTTCACTGCTGCACGGCGCGACCATCTGGAGAAGACAATCCTTCCTGCGCTTGCTCGGGGCTCGACGGTCATATCCGACCGGTTTGCAGATTCGACCCGGGTTTACCAAGGGGCGGCCCGTGGAGATCTGCGAGGTCTTGTCGACCGACTGCATGGCGATGTCATCTGCAAGGAGCCGGACTTGACCTTCGTGATCGACATGGCACCCGAAGCAGCATTGAAGCGCGGGCTCGCCAGAAACAGTGGCGAGGACCGGTTCGAGGACATGGGGCTAGACTTCCAGGAAAAGCTGCGTGCCGGATTTGTCGAGCTTGCGCGCCAATACCCTGACCGCTGCCGTATTGTGGATGGTGCACGAGACACCAGCGTCATTGCGGAAGAGATCGCAGCTATTGTGGACGAAATGCCGTGACCGTCGATGTGCTCAGGGAAGCAGATCGCCTCGAGGGATTTCCGCATCCCAGAGAAACTTGGCAGATTTACGGTCAAAGCACCGCCGAAATGGCCTTGCTACAGGCGATCGAAGGTGACCGTTTCCACCACGCATGGCTCCTCACCGGGCCGAAAGGGATCGGCAAGGCGACCTTGGCATGGCGGGCGGCACGCTTCCTCCTCACGCGCTCTCCTTCGCGGGATAAAGGACTTTTCACAGCGAACCAAACGGCCCGAAACCTAGAGATTGATCGGGACCATCCAATTGCACGCAGAATTTTGGCCATGTCCGAACCGGGCCTTCTGTCGGTCAGACGTCCTTGGGACGCGGATAGAAACCGTTTCAAGACACAGATAACCGTAGAGGAAATCCGCCGCATCAACAGCTTCTTCGGCTTGAGTGCAACAGAGGGCGGATATCGTGTCGTCATAATAGACAGCGCCGACGAGATGAATAGCGCTGCCGCGAACGCGCTACTCAAGATACTTGAAGAGCCGCCAAGAAATGCCGTCCTCTTTCTCGTCAGCCATCGCCCCTCAAGGCTACTTCCCACAATCCGGTCGCGATGCCGTGAATTGCGACTAGCGCCGCTCGACGCGGAATCGTTGTCGAAGGCATTGATGCAGGCCGGTGGACCCGACAATGCCAGCGATGCGATGGCGGAACTTTCCGGTGGTTCGGTTGGCGAAGCTTTGCGACTTTCCTCACTCGGTGGCACGGACATCTACGCAAGAATCGTCGAGCTGTTATCGACTGCACCGCGGATGGACCGGCAAAAGGCGTCCGCTTTGGCGGACCAGGCCGGCCAACGTGGGGCGGAAGAACGCCTGGAATTAACATTGCGCCTGATTGATGTGGCGTTGGCCCGCCTGGCCGTGGCCGGAGCCGGTCAGAGCACGTCTCGGGAGGCCGCCGAGGGCGAGCAGGAAGTTCTTGCTCGTCTCTCACCGAACCTGAAGCGGGCGCAGGCGTGGGCTGAACTGAACCATGAACTAGGCGATCGTCTCGCTCATGGACGAGCCGTGAACATTGACCCTGCTTCGTTGTTGTTGGACGCCTTCCTCAGGATCAATGAAACGGCCGCCCAATCTTGACCCCTGACGGCACTTCCTTGATACGGCTGACATGCCAGAAACGATTTCGCAATCTCTGATCACTGACAGCCACTGCCATCTCGATTTTCCTCAATTCGAAGGCGAGCTACCCGAGATCCTCGACCGTGCCCGGCAACGCGGAGTCCATCGGGTGGTGACCATCTGCACGAAACTGCAGCTGGAACCGGAGGTTCGCAAACTTGCAGAGACGTTCGAACCGGTTTTTTTCGCCGCCGGAACCCATCCGATGTCGGCGGTAACAGAGCCGCTGGCGACCGTTGAACAACTGACCGGGATTGCACGTCATCCGAAATTTGTCGGTATCGGCGAAACCGGGCTGGACTATCACTACACGGCCGACTCGAGAGACATTCAACAAGAGAGCTTGCGCATACATATTGAAGCGGCGCGGCAGACAGGTTTACCGCTTATCATTCACGCCCGGGATGCCGACGACGACGTCGCCCGGATACTGCGTGACGAGTATTCTGCCGGCGCGTACTCGTGTGTCATGCATTGCTTTTCGTCCGGTGCGACTTTGGCACAGGAGGCCCTTGATCTGGGCTTCTATCTTTCCATGTCCGGAATTGCCGCTTTCCCCAAGAGCCAGGACCTGCGCGACATCTTTGCTGCAGCTCCGGTCGATCGCATCCTCGTCGAGACGGATGCGCCCTACCTCGCCCCGCCGCCCAACCGAGGCAAGCGGAACGAGCCCGCTTTCGTGGCAGACACCGCTAAAGTCGGCGCTGACTTGTTTTGCATGGACTATCCGGAATTTGCCGCGCAGACAGAGGCGAACTTCGAGCGCTTGTTCAGTAAGGCTGCGGCATGGCGGAACTGATCTTCACGATACTCGGATGCGGATCATCCGGCGGCGTTCCGCGGCTGGGAGGGCTTTGGGGTGATTGCGATCCGTCGAACCCGAAGAACCGTCGGACGCGCTGCTCGCTTCTGGTGGAACGCGTCGCAGA
This sequence comes from Silicimonas sp., assembly GCA_040220415.1. Classification (GTDB taxonomy): domain Bacteria; phylum Pseudomonadota; class Alphaproteobacteria; order Rhodobacterales; family Rhodobacteraceae; genus JAVJUV01. The sequence goes on along the minus strand of JAVJUV010000040.1, from coordinate 116,294 downwards.
TGGCGGTACGACTCGTGTCCTGATCGATACCTCGCCCGACCTGCGCCAACAGCTTCTCGAAGTCGGCGTCGGTGAACTGGACGCTGTTGTTTACACCCATGGCCATGCCGACCACATGCATGGGATCGACGATCTTCGCATGATCGTGTTCAACCGCAAATCGAAGCTTTCGGTCTGGGCCGATGGCGCGACACAGGAAAGGCTTTACGGAAGCTTCGCCTATGTCTTCCACCAACCCGAAGGCTCGCCCTATCCGCCGCTATTGGACATGAACACGATTTCCGGTGACGTCCGGATAAATGGTGCAGGCGGAGAGATCATTTTGCGCCCGATTCACGTTCATCACGGATCCATCGACGCACTGGGCTTCAGGATCAACTCTCTGGCCTATCTGCCCGATGTCGCTGAGATACCGGCAGATTCCTGGCCACTCCTGAAGGACCTCGACATCTGGATTCTGGATGCGCTCAGGCGAACCCCGCATCCGACCCACGCGCACCTGGAACGCTCACTGGAGTGGATCGAAATGGCCAAGCCCAAGACAGCCATTCTTACAAACATGCACATAGATCTCGATTATCAGACACTGCTGAGCGAAACGCCGGAAAATGTCGAGCCTGCCTATGATGGGCTTCGGCTGACACTGCCGGACTGAGTTGCCAACGTGCAGGCTCTTCTCGACGTCATCCTTCCCGTCTTCATAGTCATCGCTTTCGGGTATGCTGCCGTCTGGCGCGGATACTTCTCGGATGACGGGGTAGACGCGGTGATGAAGTTCACCCAGAACTTCGCCATCCCCTGTCTTCTGTTCCGCGCCATATCGACCCTCAACATCGATCAGGGGTTCAGTGTCGGTCTGCTGGCCAGCTTCTACCTGGGCGCAACCACGTGCTTTTTTCTGGGGATTGCGGGTGCACGGACGATTTTCAAGCGCAATTGGCCAGACTCCGTTGCAATTGGTTTCAGCTGCCTGTTCTCGAATTCGGTTCTTCTGGGTCTGCCGATAACCGAGCGCGCCTATGGAACGGAGGCCTTGGCCGGCAATTACGCGATCGTCGCGCTGCATGCACCTTTCTGCTATCTGCTGGGCGTTACGGTGATGGAAATTGCCAAAGGCACCGAACGAGGCTTTTTGGGAGCCGTCAGAAGCGTCCTTAGGTCGACATTTCGCAATGCATTGATCATCGGCATAGGGCTGGGACTGCTGGTCAATGTTACATCCGCACCCATTCCCGGAGTGTTGACCGATGCAATCGATATGATGGTACGAGCTGCTTTGCCGGCAGCGCTATTCGGTTTGGGCGGTGTATTGTTCCGCTATCGTCCGGAGGGTGACCTCAAGACCATCGCAATGGTCTGCCTGATATCGCTGGTCATACACCCAACGATCTCCTTGACGGCAGCGACCGCGCTCGCACTCGACAGGGACGCCCTCAGGTCAGTCGTTCTTACGGCAACCATGGCGCCCGGCGTCAACACCTACTTATTCGCAAACATGTATGGCGCCGCGCGCCGCGTTGCGGCTTCTTCAGTTCTTATTGCCACCCTGGCCTCGGTCGTCACGATATGGCTATGGCTACTGGTGTTGCCATAATTCAAGTGAAGAGATCGAAACATTAACCGAATTGATACCCTGATTGTGCCCCTACTAGGTCACAAATAGCTGGCTTGATCAGTGTCGGAGGATCAGGAGTATCGATGATGAGTAAGGTAATCGCTTTCCCGGAACCGAAGACACGCCGTTTGCCGCCTGACACCCCCACTCGGGGCGCAGTTACGCTCTTCGTTCACGTCAGACGCACAACTCTGATTGCCCACCTTTCAGGGCGCATCCCAAGTTTTGCCGCACAGGATGGCCGCATCGGAAAGAAGTGAGTCGGGCGGACTGTCAGACCCGCTCGATCACCTGATTCACCAGGTTTTCCAGTCTTTCCTGGCGTCCCGATTTCGGCTCCGGACGGAGATCCCTGGAATCGGCCCATTCTGCAAGATCTTCCAGGCTGCTATCGCGAATCGTCCGACCCTTTTCGCTTTCCCAATCCGCGTAGCGCTCCCTGCGCATTGCTTCCAGACGTCCATCTTCCAACAAGGCTGCTGCGGCCTTCAACCCACGGGCACAGACATCCATGCCACCTACATGGGCAAGGATCAGATCCTCTGGATCAAGTGACTGGCGCCGCAGTTTTGCATCGAAATTGGTGCCCCCGGTGGTGAACCCGCCGGATTTCAGGATCTCGTAATAGGCAAGTGCCACCTCGGGCACATTGTTCGGGAACTGATCTGTATCCCAGCCGGATTGATAGTCGTTGCGATTGATATCTATCGATCCAAGGATTCCCAGACTGGCAGCCAACGCCAATTCGTGCTCGAAGCTGTGGCCCGCCAGAATGGCGTGTCCCTGCTCGACATTCACCTTTACTTCGTTTTCCAACCCGTAACGCTTCAGGAACCCATACACAGTGGCGACATCATAGTCGTATTGATGCTTGGTGGGTTCCTGCGGCTTCGGCTCGACCAGTAAGGTTCCCTGGAAACCGATCTTGTACTTGTAGTCGACCACCTTCGACAGCATCGCGGCCGCTTGGTCAGCTTCGCGTCCAAGATCGGTATTCAACAAAGTCTCATAGCCCTCGCGTCCGCCCCAAAGCACGTAATTCTCACCACCCAGCCGGTGCGTGGCATCCATGCATGCCTTGATCGTCGCGGCCGACCACGCAAAAACCTCCGGATCGGGATTGGTCGCCGCACCCGACATGAAACGGCGGTGCGAAAACAGGTTGGCCGTTCCCCACAGCAGCTTCGTGCCGGTGTCTTCCATCTTTCCAGCGAAGTAATCCGTGATTTCGTCCAGGTTTCGGATGTTGTCGCGAAGGCTTTCACCTTCCGGACGCACATCAGCGTCATGGAAACAGAAGAATGGCTGCCCGAGAATTTCGAACATCTCGAAAGCCACGTCAGCCTTCAGTTTGGCCAGCTTCATCTCACTTCCGAACCAAGGGCGATCGAAGGTGCGTCCGCCGAACGGGTCACCTCCTTCCCAGGCAAAAGAGTGCCAGTAAGCAACGGCAAAACGAAGGTGATCCTCCATGCGACGACCTGCGACCATTTCATCAGGATTGTAATGACGGAACGCGAACTCGTTGCCTGTCGTCGGGCCCTCGTACTTGATATGCGGAATGGTTTCGAAGAACGAAGTCATCTGATTTCTCCAATTAATTGGCGCGCCGCCCTGAAACGCTCCATTCCGGCATCAAACTCGTGAATGAGCGCCTTATCCGGTACGATCGTAGATGCTATTTTTGGCGGTGTCGCTATCGTGACCGTTTCGCCAGTCGCGACCATCATGCCCAACCTGGCAGCGCCGAACGCCGCGCCCAACTCTGCCGAAGACGGCAAATCTATCGCGCAGTCCAGGGCCGTCGCGATGGCCTTCAGCCAATATTCCGAGCGCGTGCCGCCGCCAACAGCCGTGAGCCTGTCCAGTTTGGTACCCGTGGCAGTAAGGGCGTCCCGGCATTCCCGCAAGGCAAAAGCCACCCCCTCAAGAACTGCCCGAGTTCCCGCGATCTGATCGGTTGCATGTTCCAGTCCAACAAATGCTCCGCGGATACTGGCATCGTTCAGCGGTGTCCGCTCGCCGCCGAGATAAGGCAGAAAGACTGTCCTTCCCGGCGCTTCGAGGGACTCCAGAGCGCCGGTCAATTGCTCAGGTCTCTGGCCGACAAACCGACCATACCAGTTCAACGCATCAGTGGCAGCCAGAATTACTCCCATTTGGTGCCAGACGCCCGGAATGGCGTGGCAGAATGTATGAACCGCAGTTTCAGGATCGGGCCGGTAGCTTTCGTTCGCGGCAAACAGCACTCCCGATGTGCCGAGCGAAACGAAAGCCTGCCCAGGCGATACAATTCCCATGCCGATCGCCGAAGCAGCATTGTCGCCTGCGCCACCCGCAACGGGGACACCGTCAGAGAATCCAAAACGAGCGGCAATCTCCCTCCGAAGCGTCCCGGATGCTGCCGACCCTTCGACCAAGCGTGGCATGTGCTCCGGCCCGAGCCCGGTCTTGGCGAGAAGTTCATCCGACCACTCCCGCGCCCCGGTATCCAGCCAGCTGGTTCCAGCCGCATCCGACATCTCGGACACCGCTTCGCCGGTCAGCCAAAGCCGCAGATAGTCCTTGGGCAACAATACCCGTGAAATCCGCTCGAAAATCTCAGGCTCGTTGCGCGCGATCCAAACCAGTTTCGGGGCGGTGAACCCAGGAAACACGATGTTCCCACTGATGGCGCGGAAGGCCGGATCGGCATCCAGCTCCGCCGCCTCGGCATGTGCCCGCGTGTCATTCCAGAGGATGCAGGGTCGCAGCACCCGGTCGTCTTGCCCAAGAATTGTCGCACCATGCATGTGCCCTGAAAGGCCAATCCCGCGGACGCCGGACAGATCAGCGGACTTCGACAACTGGCCAAGCGCGCTTTCTGTCGCGGTGATCCAGTCTGAAGGATCCTGTTCCGACCAACCAGGCTGCGGGCGCGACGCACCTATCCCGGACGTCGCAGAAGCTACGACTGCCTGGTTGTCGTCGATCAGAACAACCTTGACGCCGCTCGTTCCCAGATCAATTCCCAGATACATTTCAGGCCACTGCTTCCTTGTCGGAAGCCATAAACTCGAAGAGCCGTGCTACTGCCTCGGCGCCGGGATCATTGTGCCCCCTGAGACTGTCTTCAGAGATGTAGCTCGCGCGCCCCGCTTTGGCTTTCGTGATCGTCGCTGTATGGTCGGCTCCTTTTCGCGCCGCAACTGCAGCCTCCGAAATGCCTCCCGAAAGGGCATCAAGCGCAGGCTCCAATGCGTCGATCATGGTTCTGTCGCCGGTAGACGCTCCGCCGACTTCACGGATGCGGTCCAATCCAGCCTTAAGCGCGCCCACGGCATCCTGCCCACTGGCCGAGGCGTCTCCGGCCGCCGCAAAGAATATGGCCAGCAAAACACCCGAGGATCCACCCATTGTCTGGCTCAACTCCTGCCCGATCGCACGGTACAACTGGGTAGCATCTGCCAACGGCAGACGATCCCGCGCATCGACAAGCGCACGCGCGGCGGCCGCCAATGTCGAACCCGTATCACCATCGCCAGACTTGGCGTCCAACGCATTCAGTTCAGCTTCCGCTGCGATCAGGGCGTTGCAGCATCGTTCGAGAAACGCCGCCATGCGATCATCTTTCGAGGGCGTCGGCTGTATTGGCGTCAGGCCATCAGGAAGAGGCAGGATTTCAACCGTCTGAACCTCATGACATCCGGGCCAGGCCCAAGGGGCAACGGGCAACTTCAAGGCGGCTTCCTCTGCCGATCCGACAGGCAGAACCGATACTGAGAAACCCTGCATGTCCAGGGATGTCATCATGGGCGCCGGTCCGATCATCCACCGGATTTTTGATCCTATCCGAGAAGCAATCAATTCCTCCGCAAGCACAGCCATCTCCAACGGAGTCGACCCGCCCAGGTTATTCAGCAAAGCGACGTAATTGCCGTCACCCATCGAAGGCCCAAGACGGTCGACGACCATGTTCATCGCCTCGGCCGCTCCCGCAAAGTCAACTTGTTCCGCTCCGGCCTCACCGTGAATTCCAAGTCCCAGTTCTGCTTTGCCCGGAGCGATCCGGCTCTCCTTCGGAGAACCAGGCACGGTGCAGGTATCAAGTGACATACCGATGGAAGCGACACCTGCGATCACACTTTCGGCTGCCTTCTGAACATCTTCAAGAGTCCCCCCCTGCTCTGCCAATGCGCCTGCGATCTTGTGCACGAACAACGTTCCCGCCACGCCTCTCGGCTGGGGAAGGTCAGGCAGAGCCACATCATCATCGACGACGACCATGCCCACATTCAGGCCAAAGGCCCTTGCGCGCTCGGCGGCAAGTCCAAAGTTCAGGCGGTCACCGGTATAGTTCTTGACGATCAGCAGACAGCCGACGTCTCCGGTTACCGCAAGTATGCCGGCAAGCACGGCGTCCACAGAAGGAGATGCGAAAACGTCACCGCAAACCGCGGCAGTCAGCATACCTTTCCCGACAAATCCCGCATGACTTGGCTCGTGACCGGAACCACCGCCCGAGATCAGCGCAACCTTTGACTTATCCCAGTCCGTACGCACCACGACACGAATATGTGGATAGCCGTCAAGTCGCGCCAGTCGGCCACCGCCGGTGCGTAGCGTTCCATCGATCGCTTCGTTGACCAGCTTTTCGCGGCTGTTGATGAACTGGGGCATCCTGGTTTCCTCCCTCAAATACGCGCGCCGCTGGCGTCGAAGTAAAGTGGCCTGCGCGGTGCAATGGCGATCATGTCGCCTGTTTTCAGTGCCGTATGCGGATCCGCCAGGGTGACGATCCCGTGGCCGTCGAGATCGAGATGCAAACGGGTCTGGTCGCCAAGATGCTCGACACGCATGACCTTGCTCGTCTTGCCTTCGCCCTCGATGATATGCTCAGGGCGCAGCCCGATAGTCTTGGCGCCGGACGGTGCACCGGGAAACGTCTCGGCAGGCAACATGTTGATCCTTGGAATACCCAAGCGTCCGGCAACGTAAAGGCTGACCGGGTTTTCGTAGATTTCGCGCGGGGTGCCATACTGAACAAGTTGCCCATGATCCAGAACACCGACATGCGTGGCCATGGTCATGGCCTCGATCTGATCGTGCGTCACGTAGACAAGCGTGGCGCCCAGATCGGATTGAATGCGCTTGAGTTCCACACGAAGATCGGCACGCAGCTTTGCATCCAGCGACGAAAGCGGTTCATCCATCAGATAGACATTGGGGCGTCGAACCAGCGCGCGCCCTATCGAAACGCGCTGCATTTCTCCACCGGAAAGTGCAGTCGCCTTGTTGTCCAGCTTGTGTGAAATCTGAAGTATGTCAGCCACTTCCGCGACGCGCTTCGTTATCTGGTCGGCGGGCGTTCTCAGTATCGGCGACTTCAGAGGAAAGGCCAGATTCTCGCGCACTGTCATGTGCGGGTAAAGCGAATACTGCTGGAAAACCATTGCCACGTCGCGCTGTGCGGGTGTCAGTCCCGCTACCGAGTGACCCGCGATGCGGATGCTTCCTGCGTCTGGTGTCTCGAGCCCGGAAATCAGCCGCAGTGTAGTGGTTTTGCCGGCGCCGGTGGGTCCAAGAAGGACGACGAACGCGCCATCCGGAACCTCCATCGTAATATCAGCGACCGCGATGTCGCGGCCGAATCTCTTGCTCACACCGTCAAGGACCACGTCAGCCATGACAAAGCACCTTTTCGTTCGCGGCCGAGCGAAGCGCTTTGCCAGTACCAGCGTCGAATACGGTCAGCGTGTTTGCATTGAAATCCAGACCTGCGTTTTCTCCGGCTTTCACGACCACTTCCGAGCCGACCCTCGCTTTGATCTCACCGTTCGGCGTCTCGATGGTAACGAGTTGCGTCGTGCCGAGGTACTCGGTCGCAATGATTTTTCCGCGATATTCGGCACTGTCCGCGAGCCGTACATGTTCGGGACGGACTCCGAGTGCCAACGGTCCCTTTGCGCCTTCGCGAAGGTCAGGCACCGGAAAGTTCTGCCCATTCATGCTGACACTTCCGCGACCAGCTTCTGCCAAACCATCGAAGCGCAGGAAGTTCATGGGAGGTGAGCCGATGAACTCGGCCACGAACATGGTGGAAGGCCAGTCGTAGATGTCTTGAGGCACACCAAACTGTTCAATAACTCCATGATTCATTACAACAATCTTATCACCCATTTGCATCGCTTCCAGTTGGTCGTGGGTGACATAGACGGTCGTTGCGCCCATTCTGTCGTGAAGCGCGCGCAATTCTTCGGCCATGCGTTCGCGAAACTCGGCGTCCAGCGCGCCAAGAGGTTCGTCCATCATGAACGCTTTTGGCTCCCTCACGATGGCCCGACCAAGCGCCACGCGCTGACGGTCACCGCCAGACAAACCTCCAACGGGGCGGTCGAGAATATCCTCAATGCCAAGAATACCCGCCACCTCGTTGATCTTGGCCTTCACCTGCGCGCGCGGCATTCCCTGGCTGACCAGCGGATACGAGATGTTCTTGCGGACATTCATGTGAGGATAGAGCGCGAACATCTGGAAAACAAAGGCAATGTCGCGTTGGGATGCGGGCTTTTGGCTGACTTCTTCTCCATCGATGTAAATCTCACCCGAGGTCGGCAGTTCCAACCCTGCGATCATCCGCAACGTCGTCGTCTTGCCGCACCCCGACGGGCCGAGCAGCATGAAGAACTCGCCATCCTCGATGGTGAAGGATGACGACTTCACTGCGTTGAAGTCCCCGAAATCCTTACGTAAATTCTTGATTACGATCCTTGCCATCAGTCACCTTCCGGGAAGTGGCTGACGACGATGAACATGACCGTACCGACCAACGTGACAATGAAGGAATACGTATAGGCCCAGATTACGAAGGGCTGCATCAGCATGACCACACCGACGGCGATCAGGATGGAGGCCAACATTTCCCACGGGCCTCTATGGAACTTCATCAGGCCATTCAGGAAGTCACCCATGTTGGGCCTCCGGGGCTGGAAAACAGCATTCGGTATCGCGTCGGTGATGCGTCGGCATCAGGTCGGTGCGTCCGGACGGGGCCGAAGGGAATTGTTTACTCATTTGCGGACCGCTCCGAAGGTGATGCCGCGCAAGAGATGCTTCCTGAGAAGCACGGTGAAAACCATGACCGGGATCAGAAAGAGCGTGGCGCCTGCGGCAACCGCCGGCCAGTCCTGCCCGCCGACGCCGATGATCGTCGGGATGAAGGGTGGCGCAGTCTGTGCGGTCCCGGATGTTAGCAGCACGGCGAACGCATATTCGTTCCAGGCGAAGATCAAACAGAAGATCGCCGTAGAGGCGATGCCCGTCGCGGCCTGCGGCAGCACGACCTTCATGAACGCCTGAAAGCGGGTGTAGCCGTCAATCAGCGCCGCTTCTTCGTATTCGCGGGGAATGCCGTCGATGAAGGACTTCATCAACCAGACCGCCAATGAAATATTCACCGCCGTATAAAGCAGGATCATGCCGAGATGCGTGTCGCTAAGTCCCAGTTCGCGAAACATCAGGAAGATGGGAATCGCGACGGCAATAGGCGGCATCATCCGTGTCGACAGGATGAAGAACATCAGGTCATCCTTCAGCGGCACCCGAAAGCGGCTGAAGGCGTAGGCTGCCAGCGTGCCAAGGAAGACCGACAGGAAAGTCGATCCAAAACCGATGATGACCGAGTTCAGGAAGCGTTCGCCATAGCGCGAGGGACCCACGATCACCATGTCGTACTGGCGCACGATCTCCTCGGCCCAGGTCTGGGGCGGGTTCGCCGCCAGGTATTCGGCAGTCTGCCGCGTGCGCGTGGTGAAGAGGTTGACGTAGCCTTCTACCGTGGGTTCGAAAAAGATCTTCGGCGGATAGCTGATGGCGTCCGAAGGCGATTTGAAGCCCGTGGCGATGATCCAGAGGAGCGGGATCATGGTGATTGTCGCGTAAAGCACAACAAGAACGCCCGCGATCCACTTCTGCCTATTGGACGGCTCGGTGATGGAATGAGCGCTCATCTGTCTTTCACCGCGTTCAAAGCCTTCACGTAGATCGAGGCCAATCCGAAAACCGTGACGAAAAGTATGATGGCATAGGCACTGGCATATCCGGTGCGCCACTTTTCGAAGGCCTCGCGTTTCAGGTTGATCGAGGTCAGCTCGGTCACCGAGCCTGGACCGCCGCCTGTCAGTTGCACCACCAGATCGAACATCTTGAAGTTCTCGATACCGCGGAACAACACCGCCAGCATCAGAAAGGGCAGAACCATCGGAATGGTGATGGTCCAGAATTGCCGCCACTTCGACGCCCGGTCGATCTCGGCCGCCTCGTAGATATAGTCCGGGATCGAGCGTAGGCCGGCGAGGCAGATCAGCATGACGAAGGGCGTCCACATCCACGTATCCACGATCACGATTGACCATGGCGCCAGGTTGACCGAACCAATCATCTCGAAGCTGGACGGGTCAGCACCGGTGAAGAACGCTATGATATAATTAAATAATCCGATCTGCGGCTGATAGAGAAAGGTCCAAAAATTCCCGACCACCGCTGGCGACAACATCATTGGCAGCACGATGACCGTTGTCCAGAAGGGTGACCCCTTGAAGTTCTTGTTGATCAGGTAAGCCAGTGTGAAGCCGATCAGTACCTGAAAGAAGATGGTCCAAAACAGGAAGTGCGCGGTGGCCTGCATCGAAAGCCAGATGTCGCCGTCGGTCAGTATGCGCTGGTAGTTCTGAAGACCGACCCATTCGACCTCGCGGTTACGGTTCGCGCGGAAGTTCGTGAACGATAGGCGGATCGTCCAGATCAACGGAAAAATGTTCACCGCCAGGAGAAGAAAAATCGCTGGGGCGACGAATATCCAGGCGATGGCACGGTCCGAGAAGCCTCGGATGCGTCTGGCCACCGGCGGTGGAGTCGCCTTTGCGGCACGATCTGCGATCGTTGAGGTCATTGGGTTTCCGGGGTTCTGGCGGTTGTGCATTCGGCGCGGCCACGAGCGGCCGCGCCATTGCCTGGCAAAAGACCTAGAGCTTGCCTTCGTCCTCGAAAACTTCGGTCCAGTCTTCGATCAGCTTGTCCAAAGCCTCCTGCGCGGTCCCCTGATCCGCCACGATGTAGTCGTGCAACCGCTTCTGCATCGCAAGGAGAAGTTCGGCATAGGCCGGTTCCTGCCAGAAGTCCTGGACACCGTCCATTGCGACGAGGAAGTCACCTGCGAAAGGCGCCGAGGCCTTGAAGGTGTCGCCCTGAAGCACGGAGTTGTGGGCCGAATAGCCGCCGAGAGACCACCACTTGGCCTGGACGTCCGGTTGAGCGAACCACTTGATGTACTCGAGTGCCGCGTCCTGCTTGTCGGAGTAGGATACGACCGAGATGCCCTGCCCGCCCAGTGTCGAGGCGGCCACGTTTTGCGGCGGATTCACGAAGAAGTCGATCTTGTCGCCACCAGTGTTGGGATCGGCGTAGAGGCCCGGGAAGAAGGCGAACCAGTTCATCGCCATCGCCACCTGTCCGGATTTGAAGGCGTCGAGTGACTGCTCCATATAGGCGTCGGTATAGCCCGGAGGCGTGCAGCAGTCGTAGAGTTCCTTGTAGTACTCAAGACCCGCGACCGCTTCGGGCGAGTTGACCGCTCCCTCCATGTCGTACGCACCCGGTGTGTTCTCGTACTTGAAACCGAAGGTGTAGAGCGCGCCGGTTGCGCCCATGGTGATACCTTCGGACCCGCGCTCGGTGAAGATCGAGACGCCATAACGGGTCTGGCCGTCGATTTCGCGTCCCTGGAAAAACTTGGCGATCTCCATCAGTTCCTGCTGCGACTGAGGTTCGCCAAGATCCTTGCCTGTCGCTTCCTTGTAGGCCGCCATGATCTCGAGATCGGTGAACCAGTCCTTCCGATAGAACCAGCCGTTGGCGTCGCCCATTGCGGGCAGCGCGTAGTAGTTCGGTTCACCCTTCGGCCAGGTCGAATAGGCATAGACTGTGGCCGGGGCGAAGTCGTCCATCGAAATGCCTTCGGCATCGAAAAAGTCGTTAAGCTTCACATAGTGGCCATTCTCGGCGCCGCCGCCGATCCACTGGCTGTCGCCGATCAGCAAGTCGCAGAGTTTGCCGCCCGAGTTCAATTCGTTCAGCATCCGGTCGGCAAAGTTGGGCCACGGCACGAATTCGAAATTCATCGAGTGACCAGATTGAGTCTCAAAATCCTTGGAAAGTTCGACAAGCGCGTTCGCGGGATCCCAAGCGGCCCAGCAAAGTGTCAAATCTTCGGCCTGAGCGGATGAGGCTGCTGCACTGGCGGCAGCTGCCACCGCCGATGCGGCAAGCAGTCTGGTGGTCTTCATTAAATTACCTCCCATGTCATCGGACCCTGCCGCGCCGAACGGACTCCGGTCGCGCGAGCCTGTCGATCAACGTAAATGAGGTACGTCCCTCAAATCAATAAGAATCTATGACATACGTACATCAGAATAAGTGGCGGGCTGGAAAACCGAAACGCCCGCACCTGTCGGAGCGGGCGTAAGGCTTTGGTGAATATTAGCTTTTAGACAACCGGAGAAACCCAAGCCGCATTGCGCTTGGAAGATCTCACACAGGCGTCCACGAACGCCACGCCTTTTAATCCGTCTTGAACCGACGGAAACACAACGCCAGCCGGCGTGCCTTCGCCCGCCATGCAGGAACGAATCGCCCGCGCCGCCTCGGTATAGATATTGGCAAAACCCTCCAGGTATCCTTCCGGATGCCCGGGCGGAATGCGGCTAACGCGCCCCGCGGCCTGTCCGGACCCGGCCCCGCCGCGTGTAATCAAGCGCTTTGGCTGGCCGAAGGGCGTGAACCAGAGATAGTTCGGGTCTTCCTGGGCCCACTCCAATCCGCCCTTCGTGCCGTAGATGCGCAGTCGCAACGCGTTCTCGTTCCCGGGTGCGACCTGGCTGCACCAGAGCATGCCCCGCGCCCCTCCCTTGAAGCGCATCAGGACGTGGCCATTGTCATCGACCCGTCGCCCTTCGACGAAGGACTGCAGGTCGGCGGACAGCTCGGAAAGCTCCAGCCCCGAAACGAAGGAGGCGAGATTGAAGGCGTGCGTTCCAATGTCGCCGGTAGAACCGCCGGCGCCGGAACGGGCCGGATCGGTGCGCCAGCCCGCCTGTTTCTGACCCGTCGATTCAAGGTCTTCAGTCAGCCAGTCCTGAGCATATTCGACATTCACCAGACGAATCTCGCCAAGTTCCCCGGAAGCCACCATTTCGCGGGCCTGCCGAACCATTGGGTAGCCGGTATAATTGTGCGTCAGGACAAACAGTGCGCCCGAACGCTCTGCAGCCTGAACCATACGCTTTGCTTCGCTCAGAGACGCCGTAAGTGGTTTGTCGCAGATCACGTGAATGCCTCGCTTCAGGAACTCTCGCGCAACCGGATAATGAATGTGGTTCGGCGTCACGATCGCAACCGCGTCGATCCCGGACTTCAACCGCGCCTCACGCTTCGCCATCTCCGCAAAGTCATCGTAAACACGCGACGGGTCGAGACCAAGATCCCGTCCCGAAGCCTGGCTTTTCTCGGGCGTCGAACTGAAACAGCCCGCCACCAATTCGTACTCGTCGTCGATGCGACTGGCGATGCGATGGACGCCGCCGATGAAGGCGTCGCGCCCACCGCCGACCATGCCGAGGCGAAGCCGCGTTGCGCGAGTTTCGGATGAACCGTCAATTGGCATGTGTCTCTCCTGTTCTTCCTCGTCAGATTCCCAGCATCCGCCGGTTGGCGGCGTCATCTGTACCTGCGTCAGCGAAATCGTCGAACGCCTTTTCCGTGACCCGGATGATGTGATCCTTCACGAACTGGGCGCCTTCTCGCGCGCCGTCCTCTGGATGCTTCATCGCGCACTCCCACTCAACGACGGCCCAGCCATCAAAATCGTACTGGGTCAGCTTCGAAAAGACTGCGCCGAAATCGACCTGACCGTCACCAAGCGAACGAAATCGTCCAGCCCGCTCGACCCAAGACTGGTAACCGCCATAAACGCCTTGCCGCCCGGTCGGGTTCAGTTCGGCATCCTTGACATGGAACATGCGGATGCGATCGTGGTAGATGTCGATATTGTCCAGGTAATCAAGGCATTGCAGGACATAGTGCGAGGGATCGTAAAGCATGCAGGCCCGAGAGTGATTGCCGGTGCGCTCGAGAAACATCTCGTAGCTGATCCCATCGTGCAAATCTTCGCCCGGGTGAATTTCGTAGCATACATCGACGCCGTTTTCGTCGGCATGGTCAAGAATCGGCTTCCATCGCGCCGCCAATTCGTCAAACGCTGCCTCGACCAGTCCGGCCGGCCGCTGCGGCCAAGGATAGACATAAGGCCAGGCCAACGCCCCGGAGAACGTGGCGTGCGCCTTGATACCCATGTTTCTTGACGCGGTAAGCGCCATTTTCACCTGATCCACAGCCCATTCCTGGCGCGCCTTGGGATTGCCTCGCACCTCTGGTGCTGCAAACCCGTCGAATGCCTCGTCATACGCGGGATGAACGGCGACGAGCTGTCCCTGAAGGTGTGTGGACAACTCGGTCACAGTAATACCGTTTTCGGCCGCCTGCCCCTTGAACTCGTCGCAGTAGTCCTTCGACGAGGATGCCTTCGCGAGGTCGATTAGACGGGCGTCCCAGGTGGGCACCTGAACTCCTTTGTAGCCACAGTCTGCGGCCCACTTGGTGATGTCGTGCCAGGTATTGAATGGCGCTTCATCACCGGCGAACTGCGCAAGAAAAAGCGCGGGGCCTTGTATCGTTTTCATTGTGTATCCTTCCTTTCTGCCCAGTCAGGACAGGTTCTCCCTAATTACGATTTCGATTCTGATCTTTTCCTGGCTCTCGATGATCTCGGCGTTGTCGCATTTCGCACGCAACACACGGACGGCGCTTCGAACTATATGGCCCACGTTCTGGGTAATCACGACGTCGATTGTGCCGTCTTCCAGCGCCTTGCGGCAATGGGGTGTTAGTTCGTGAGCGACGACAACCAACTTGTCGGCAAGGCCACGCTCACGGATCACGCGCGTCACGCCCCTGGTCCCGGCACCCACGCAATAGATACCTACCAATGGACCCTGTCGCTCGAGACACGCCTCCAGCACGCAAGCAACCCTTTCGCGGTCGTCGCGACCTTCGAGGGATGGAAGAGCGACCAGGTTTGGAAAGCGTGTCGCCAGGACTTCGTCGAAACCGGCCCGCCGATCAATCATGTCGCGGGACTGTGTGGTGTTGACAATGACAGCCACGCGCCCGGTGTTTCCGGCCAGGAACCTGCCCATCAGTACACCGGCGGTGCGCCCTGCCGCCAGGTTGTCGATCCCGATGAAGTGATCTCTTTCGGAATGAGGCTGGTCCGTAACAAGGGCGACAACGGTCAATCCCCGCGCCTTCAATCGGCCGACCATGTCACGAATGAGCGGCGTTTCGTGCCCCATGATGGCGACACCGTCGGTTTGTGTCTGAAGAATTCGCCTCTCGGCTTCGGCAAGTGCCGGGGGATCGCGGAAAGTGGCGTGCATGACCTCCAGTTCGCATCGCCAATCGGTCAGACCGGACGATGCCTCGGCCACTGCGTTTTCAAGCGAGTCGAGAAACTGGCTCTTTCCTTCGGGCAACAGAAATACGAAGCGATAGCGTCTTTGCCGCGCGAGGTTGGCGGCGTTGATGTCACGAACGTATCCAAGACGCTCAACGGCCTGCCGGACACGGTCCACCGTCTGCTCACGGACACCCGGACGTGAATTCAGCACGCGGTCGACCGTGGCCAGGCTGACGCCCGCCTCTTTCGCGATATCATGAACTGTCGGCTTGTCCACATTGTCCTCCCGAAGGCGACGTTAGCGCCGGACCTTGAGGTACGTCAATCAGATCGGGCTGACAGCCAGCGCGCGGTTGTTCCGTGACTCTGGCCGATCAGACTTGCGAAGTCCGGCCGTCTGTTGGAAATTGGCACTTCCGAGGGAGTTGAGCATCATGAAAATCTGCATTTTCGGGGCCGGGGCGATAGGCGGCTTCATGGCCGCGAAACTGGCCGGGACTGGAGCGGAGGTGAGCCTTGTGGCGCGAGGTCCGCATCTTTCTGCCATGCAAACCAAGGGGCTCACGCTGATCGAAGATCACGGCACCACAACCGTGTCCGTCACCGCTTCCGAAGACCCCGCGGACCTCGGACCGCAGGACTTCGTCATCATCACCCTGAAAGCGCATTCAGTACCCCCGGTCGTCGCAAAGATGCAGCCCCTGATCGGACCGGAGACGACAATCGTAAGCGGTGTAAACGGTGTCCCCTGGTGGTATTTCCACAAGACCGGCGGATCGTTGGAAGGAACACGGCTGACCAGCGTCGATCCGGGCAACGCTCAATGGGAAGGGTTTGGCCCCGACCGCGTACTGGGTTGCGTCGTCTACCCGGCGGCCGAGGTGATCGAACCGGGCGTGATCAAGCACATCGAGGGGAACCGGTTCTCGCTTGGCGAACCCGATGGCTCGAAGTCCGCCCGCGCCCTGCGTCTGAGCCAGGCACTGACCGCCGCTGGACTGAAGGCCCCGGTGCGGCCCCGACTGAGGGACGAGATCTGGGTAAAGCTTTGGGGCAATCTGTCGTTCAATCCGATCAGCGCCCTGACGCATGCGACGCTGGACGTCCTTTGCACAGATCCGGGCACGCGGGGCGTGGCGAGGGCAATGATGCTGGAGGCGCAAACGATCGCCGAATCTCTGGGCGTCACTTTTCCGATTGACGTAGAGCGCCGGATCGATGGGGGCGCCGCCGTAGGTGCGCACCGGACTTCGATGCTGCAGGATCTGGATCAGGGCCGCCCGATGGAAATCGACGCTTTGGTGGGATCGGTTCAGGAACTGGGCCGGATTACCGGAACGCCAACGCCCACCATAGATACGGTCTTGGCCCTGATCAAACTTCGAGGCAAGACCGCCGGGCTTTACCCGACCTGACGGGCGTCAGCCCCCGACCATCCTCGGCATCATCACGATTTCTTTCGCATCGTCGATGGGAACGAACCACGAGTCCCGATAGACGAGCCCATCCACCGAGAACGAGACACCGCGCTTGATCTGCGGTTCAAGCGCGGGCACTTCTTCGAGGATCGCGTCGATCACTTCCTTCAATGTCCGGGCTTCCAGCTCCAGAACCTCGCGGTCGCCTGCCAGCGACCGCAACGATCCCCAAAGCTTTACCCGGACCACGGCTAGCCTTTCAGCGCCGCCAGCACGCGCGGCGGAGACATGGGTGTTTCCGCCATCCGCACTCCAATGGCCCTCGAAATCGCGTTCGAAATCGCCGCGAGTGGCGGCACGATCGAGGTCTCGCCCACACCGCGCACGCCATAAGGGTGACCGGGGTTGGGAATCTCGAGGATCACCGTATCGATCGGCGGCAGATCGGAAGCGACGGGAACGCGATAGTCAAGGAAACCTGGGTTCTGCAAACGACCGTCTTCGCCGTAGATGTATTCCTCGTTCAGCGCCCAACCGATCCCCTGAGCCGCGCCACCCTGCATCTGTCCTTCCACATAATCGGGATGAACCGCCCGCCCCGCATCCTGGAACACAGTGTAGCGCACGATCTTCGTGGCGCCCGTTTCTTCATCGACCTCCACGTCGCAGATGTGAACGCCGAAACTGACGCCCGCCCCTTCCGCGTTGGTCTCGTGATGCCCGGCAATCGGACCGCCGGTATTTCCCGCGATTGCCGCGATCTCGGCCAATGTCATAGGGGGATGCTTGCCCGCGTTGGGACCTGCCGGAACCACGGCACCATCCTCCCACTTGACCGCATCGTCCTCCAGCCCCCAAAGCTTTGCCACCCGGCGGCACATCTCGGCTTTGGCCGAGCGTGCCGCCTCGATCGTGGCAAGACCGACCATGAAGGTCACCCGACTGCCGTCAGTGGTGTCGTTGAATCCAAGCGAGGCGGTGTCGGCAACGATCGTTCGCACCTTTTCGTAGGGGATACCAAGCTCTTCGGCCGCCATCATGGAAACCGACGCGCGGGATCCGCCGATGTCCGGGTTGCCCTCGGTCACGCTGACCGTACCGTCGGGATCGACCGCCAACGATACCGAAGCGTTTCCGCCGAAGTTGAACCAGAATCCGCAGGAAAGACCGCGCGACTGGTTCGGTCCCAGCGGCGCATTGTAATGCGGATGGTTCTTCGCAGCTTCCAGCGTTGCCACCAGACCGATGTCGTTGAAGGTCGGTCCGTAGGAGGACAGAGTGCCCTTCTTCGCCGCGTTCTTCAGGCGCACGTCAAGCGGATCCAGGTCCAGCTTTTCGCAGAGTTCATCCACTACGCTTTCGATTGCATAGACTGCCATGGGGGCGCCGGGCGCCCGGTATGCCGCCTCTTTCGGACGATTGGTCATGGCGTTATAGCCATAGGTGCGGACCGCCTCGAGATCGTAGGCAGCAAAGGCGGCCTGCGCGGCCATGTAGGCGGTCTCGCACGGGAATGCCCCACCCTGCAGGCGAAGGTCCGCGCGGCCAGCGGTGATACGACCGTCCTTGGTCATGCCGATCTCCACGTCGATCGACGAAGAACAGGTCGGACCGGTGGCCCGGAAGACTTCTTCCCGGTCCATGACGATCTTCACCGGCCGCCCGGTTTTCCTCGAAAGGATCAGCGCGACGGGCTCGATGAAGACCGTGGTCTTGCCGCCGAAGCCGCCGCCAATTTCCGACGGCGTGACGCGAAGCTGGGATTCATCGATTCCCATGAGACCCGCGCAGACCGAACGGACATGATACTGACCCTGCGTGCAGCACCAAAGATCGCCCTTCCCTTCGCTGTTCAGCGAGGCAAGACATGCATGCGATTCAATATAGCCCTGATGCGTCGCTGCCGTCCGAAAACTGCGCTTGACCACGACATCGGCCCTCGAAAGCCCGGCATCCACATCGCCGTGTCCGAATTCCCAATGGCCGGTGACATTCTCTGAATATCCTTCAGGCACTGTCTCGTCCGCGCGACCCGCCTGCACGATCGGCGCACCCGGCTTCATGGCTTCGTCCACGTCGGTGACGTGCGGCAGAACTTCGTAGTCGACCACGATCTTGTCGAGTGCCGCCCGGGCGACGGAAAGCGACGTCGCCGCCACCGCAGCGACCGCATGGCCATCGTACAGCGCTTTCTCGCCCGCAAGGACGTTCTCGCGAACATCGCGCAAATCCTGTGCATCGACGTCGGGCAGATCGGCTTGCGTCACCACCGCCTTGACGCCGGGCAAGGCAAGTGCTGCCGAGGCATCGATGGACTTGATGCGCGCATGAGCATGCGGACTTCTCAGGATTAGCCCGTGAAGCATGCCCGGCGCGGTCATGTCGGCGCCATATTGCGCTTTGCCGGTGACCTTCTCGATTCCATCGGGTCGCTTGGGCCGCGTCCCGACGACAGTGAATTCGCTCTTCTTCAATCCGTCATACGCCATGGCTTTGTTCCCTCATCACTGCGGCTGCACTTTGAACGGCCTTGATGATCTTGTCGTAACCTGTGCAGCGGCAAAGGTTGCCCGCCAGCCAGTAGCGGACCTCTTCATCGCTGGGATCGGGGCTGCGCTCCAGAAGCGCTTTCGCGGCCACGAGAATTCCGGGCGTGCAGATACCGCATTGAAGCGCGGCATGCTCGATGAACGCCTCTTGCAGAGGATGAAGTCCTTCGCCCCCTGCCACGCCCTCGATGGTGCCGATCTCGGCACCATCGGCTTCGGCGGCAAGCACGAGGCAGGAACAGACCAGTCGCCCGTTCATCGTCACACTGCAGGCACCGCAATCACCGGTCCCGCAGCCCTCCTTGGAGCCGGTCAGACCCAGCCGGTTGCGAAGCGCTTCCAAGAGTGTTTCGTCCGGCGTGCAGACGAATTCCTGCGGATCGCCGTTTATCGTAGTCGATACCAGAATACCGGTCATGCCTTCTCCTTCGCGCGCTGGTAGGCAATGCGTGCAGCACGTTTTGCCAGAACACCCACGACATCACGCCGATAGGCGACGGTGCCGCGTTTGTCGTCAATCGGGCTGCAGGACTCGCCGCAGAGGGCCGCTAGTTCCGACAGCACATCATCCTCGAGTTTTGTTCCAATCAGGCGTGCGCCGGCGGCCTCGTCAAGATAAGCCGTCGCAGCCACGGCACCAAGCGCCACCCGCGCCTCTGTCACCAACCCGTCGCCGTCCACGATCAAATTCACGCCGGCTGAAGCCACGGCAATGTCCATTTCCGATCGCGGAATGAACCGCAGGTAGGCGTCCGAAGACCCCGCGGGCCGTGCAGCAAGACGAACAGCCGATACGAACTCACCGGGTTCGAGCGTCGTCTTCCCTGGTCCCGCGGGAATGTCCGCCACCGCGATCTCCCGTTGCCCGCCAGGGCCTTCAATAACAGCCGTTGCCCCGGCTGCGATCAACGCAGGCACCGTATCTGCGGCGGGAGACGCATTGCAGAGATTGCCGACCATCGTCGCCCGCCCCTGAATTTGCGTCGATCCGATCAACTGTGCGGCCTCGGCGACGCCGGGCCAGTCAGCAACGAAGGATACATCTTCACCAAGCATTGCGCCGGAAACGCCCGCGCCGATGCGATAGCGACCGCCCTCGCGTTCGATTTCCATCGCGCCCGGCAGTTGCTTGATGTCCACAATCACAACCGGCGATACACGGCGCGATTTCATCTGGACGAGCAAATCCGTGCCTCCTGCCAAAACACGGCCATTGGTCCCGGCATCCAGAAGGTGCCGGACAACTTGCGCCGT
This sequence comes from Silicimonas sp., assembly GCA_040220415.1. GTDB lineage: Bacteria > Pseudomonadota > Alphaproteobacteria > Rhodobacterales > Rhodobacteraceae > JAVJUV01. Next base: position 95,909 of record JAVJUV010000040.1, on the reverse strand, counting down.
GTCCGTTGCTCTCAGGTACTGCATTGCTAGACTCTCCAATCCCTTGCGCCGTTCGGCGACGCATTCCAACTCTAAGAGGTCTCAGAAGCGAACGCCAGAATGGAACTGCCGGTTTTTTGATCGATATTCGCGCACCATTTACACGCCCAGGAAAGTCAACTGTATTGATTTCAAAGAGGTGCGCTCATTCTCGGGAAACTGGGGGGTGACGCGATGCAGCTGTCCCAAGAAGCACTTTCGGAATTGCAGGTGTGTTCATCCCGCCAGCCATCGGACATGGCAGGTATGAGACAAGAGAATATGCGCTTCTGGCCCTGACGCCACACTTGGCCTGCAGGCCACGCTGCTGTTGTCCGATCCAGAGTAGATCGGCCGCATCGCGGTCCGCGTCCTTCGGCCCAACCCCCGCAAAGTTTGATGCCCAGGCCGTGGTCTCGCGGTGCCTTAGGGGAAAAACACGGTCGAACCGGTCGTTTCACCCGCTTGCAGCGCGAAATGTGCCTTCTGGACATCTGCAAGCGGCAAGCGTTGGCCGATGCGCACCTCAAGCACTCCGTTCTTCATCAATTCGAAAACCCTGCCCGCGGAATGAAGCAGGTCTTCGCGCGACGCGACATAGTTGGCGAGTGTGGGGCGCGTGAAATAGAGCGATCCCTTCACCTGCAGCAAATGCGCGGGGACATCAGGCGGGGCTCCGGTTGTCGCGCCGAACGATACGAACATCCCGTAGGTCGCCAGGCTGTCGATTGAGGCTTCGAAACTGGCTTTGCCAACGCTGTCATAGACTACCGGCACCCCCTTGCCACCTGTCAGCTCTCGAACCCGGGCGGCGATGTCGTCCTTCGTACGATCCAAGGCTTCGGCATATCCGATCGTGCGGATCAACTCGCAGTTCGCCCGGCCGGCGGTTACGCCGATCATGCGGGCGCCAAGGTTCTTGCCCCATTGACCCGCCAGTTGACCCACACCACCCGATGCGGCCCAGAACAGCACGTCATCGCCCGATTTCACTTTGTAGGTACGCTCCAGCAGGTATTCTACGGTCATCCCTTTCATCAGAACAGCAGCAGCCTGTTCGTCGGTGATGCCATCCGGTATCGGAACAAGCCGCCCTGCGGGAGCATTCCGAAGTCCCGCATACGCCCCAAGAACGCCGCCATAGACTACCCGATCCCCGATCGATACCTCGGTTACGCCCTCACCGACAGCCACGACGCGTCCTGCAGCCTCAAGCCCCAGTGGGCTGGGCAGCTGCATCGGGTACAGTCCCGAGCGTTGGTAGACGTCCATGTAGTTCAGGCCGATGGCCGTTTGCTCGATCTGCGCCTCGCCCGGACCGGGGTTGGGAACATCGAAATCTTCCAACCGCATCACTTCTGGTCCGCCCTGGGCGTCGATAACGACTCTCTTCGTCATTGCACTTCCTTCACTTCGTGAATTCGCCGGCTTCCAGAATGACCGTTTCAACTTCACCCACACCGTTCTCGCGCCGGTGTCGTGCAGCGGCGTCGTATTCGGGCGAGCGGAAGCAGGCGACGCCATCTTCGAACGTCGGGAACTCGATCACCACGAAACGCCCGAACTTTTCGGGACCCTCCATGATCTCGAACCGGCCACCTCGCGCCAGAACCTTGCCGCCATACTTTGCGATGATTGCCGGTACCTGGTCGGTGTATTTCTTGTACTCGACCGGGTCATTGATCTTGGCGCGCGCAAGCCAGTAGGCGGGCATGGAACACTCCTTACATCAAGAGATTGGGTAGCCAGTTGGCGATTGACGGGAACATGACGATCAGAATGACCGCGAACAACATGATGAACCAGTACGGGATCGACGAATAGAAGATACTCTGAACGCCGACCTCATCGTCCCGAATGGCGGCCTTGACGGTGTAGACCAGCAATCCGAAGGGCGGCGTCAGAAGTCCAGCCTCGATGGCGATGATCCCGACGATTGCAAAGGCGACCTGATCGAATCCAAAGGCCATCGCCACGGGTTCGACGATGGGCACCGTCAGAAGCATGATCGAGATAGAGTCGATAATCATTCCAAGGATGAACCAGATCAGCACGATGATCGCGAGGATCACAAAGGGATCCAGGCCACTTTCGACGAAGAACTCGCGAATTGCGTTTGTCACGCCGGTCATGGCCAGTGTGCGCGAGTAAAGCGCAGCGGCCAGCAACAGGATCATGATCGGCGCAGCCGTCTTGCCAACAGAATAGATTGCGTCGATGAACTCCTTCCAGCGCATTCCCTTGATCACCGCAAGGATCAGCGCAAGGGCCGCACCAGCACCTGCTCCCTCGGTCGGAGTAAACACTCCGAACCAGATTCCGCCCAAGACGGCACCGACAATCCCCACCACGCCGATAAGCGAGACGACGAATGGCAGGGTCTCCAGTTCGGCATGAGCACTGTCAAAGCCATCTTCGACGCGGATGGCCTCGTGATCCACGTGCGCGCTGCCCTCGCCGACAAGTTCAGGCCGCATAAGCGCCCGCACGACGATGTAAAGTATGAACAGCGTGGCCAGCAGGATTCCGGGCAGAACGCCCGCCAGGAACAGACGCCCGATAGATTGCTCAGTCAGGATACCCCAGACGATCATCAGGACCGATGGGGGAATCAGCATCCCAAGGCAACTCGACCCCGCAATCGTGCCCAGCGAAAAACCCCGATCGTAGTTGTGGGCTTTCATCTCGGGATACGCGATGCGGCTGAAGGCCGCCGCCGAGGCGATCGACACGCCCGTGACAAAAGAGAAGACCGTGTTGCCAAGTACGGTTGCAATGGCAAGCCGTGCCGGAATCTTCCGAAGACCACGGTTGATCGCGACGTAAATATCGGTGATCGCTCCTGATCGGCCGATGAATTCGCCCATGAGCATGAAGAGCGGGATCACAGCGAACGTGAAGTCACGCAGCGCCTCGGCAGAGGTCGAGGCAAGCGTAGCCTCGACGATTCTCAATTTGCCGGTAACAAGGTAGATGCCGATGGCGCTTGTCACCCCAAGTGCGACGGCGACGTGAACGCCGATAAGCACCAGCCCCAGAAGGAGGGCGATGATCAGCCCGGCAGTTCCGAAATCGAACATGCGCCTAAAGGTCCATGCGTTCGACCCGAAGGCCGAAGATTTCAACGATGGCAAGAAGAACGTAGTTCACCGCGGCAAGCCCCGCGCCAAAGACGATCATCCACCGGGTCGGCCAGACGGGCACGCGCAACGCCCCCTCGCCATCGAATTCACCGTTTGCGAAAGACCTGAGCGCTGGCGTGATCCCGGCCTTCAGCAGGAAGAAGAAAAGCGCCGCGCCCAGAACGAAGGCGAAAATCAGCAGCGCCTTCTGAACAGGCTTGGGCATCGCAATGACCAGAAAATCGGCGCGCAGCATCGAGTCGCTTCGGACGGCAAAACCAATTTGCATGAAAACGATGATCACAACCGAATTCGCGACGATCTCTTTTGTGCCGGAAATCGGGATGTTCAGCGCGCGTGTGATGATGTCGGCCAGAATGAAGAAGCACAGAAAGAACGCCCAGATCGCTCCGACGATCATCAGGAGTTTGGTCAGGCGGTCGGTCAACCGGACAAGGGGCATTTTGCCTCACAAATAAGGGCGCCCCGTTTGGAACGAGGCGCCCGTTTGGTCTTTGATTACTGGATCGGATACCGGACTGGCCACTCGTATCCGTTGGCTTCTGCCCGATCGAGCACGAGATTGAGAACCTGCTTGGCGGGAAGCCCCTGAGCCTCAAGTTCATCGGCCATCGTCTGCGGCCACGAGGCCAGCGACTCGGCCCAGGCCTTGCGGACATTGGGATCGATCTCGCTGACCGTGATCATGCCACGCAACTCTTCGACCAACCGGTCGTATTCGGAGGCGTTGACGATCCCGGTCTGCTCCTCGAAGTCTGCTGCAACCTCCAGAAGAACCTCCTTGAAGTCGTCGGGCAGCGCGTCGAATGTGTCCTTGTTCATCGTCAGCCCGTGCCAGGTCATCGAACCGAACCCGATCAGCGTGTAATACGGACCCGGCTCGTAGAGCTTCAGATTGACCCATGCCGACGGAAACATGATCCAGCCTTCATACACGTTGGTTTTCATTTCCGTATAGGCCGTGGCCAACGAGGATTGGACAGGTGATACGCCCGCATACTCAAGCCAGTTCAGGTTCAGGCCCGCGCCAGCGATCTTCTGGCCCTCGAGATCCGAAAGGTCGTCCCAGGGGAACGACGTGCCCAGGTTGTATCCACCGTCCGCGATACGGGCGAGCAGCACCTGGTTGAATTTTTCCTCGAAGACGTCCGAGAGATAGGGAACCTCGGCATAGACTTCCTGAGCCACCTTCAACGACGTCTCAGGGTCCATCGTGCCGAAAGGCAGCATCACCTGGAATGCATGCAAGGGCAGGTTCGACGGCTCGAAGCAGAAGCACATGCCGCCGATGTCGATAATGCCGTCCTGAACGCCTTCAAGCACTTCGGTGACCTTGACGATGGAACCCGAATAACCCTCGACGAAGTTTACGGTGTGATCGGTCCGCGCCTCGACGCGATCCTTAAGCTCTTTCTGGAAATAATCGATCATCAACCCGACGTAGACGACTCCGGGCGGGTGGCCCGAACCGATGCGAAGGGTGATGTCTTCCGCCTTCGCCGCAGCTCCGGCCACCGACAGGGCGGTCGCAGCTATTGCGGCTTTAAGGATGGTCTTCATGTGGTCTCCTCCCATGATCAATTTGCATCGGAGGGTTTAGCCCCCCTTTTTGATATTTTGTTTATTCAGCGGCCATCGCCGGCACCTTCAGGCGAAGTTCGTCGGGGATCGGCAGCGCTTCATTCGTGCCATCAAGGAATTCAACTGTCGTGAACAGAAGATCGGTATCACCGATGTTCTGGACCGAATGCAGCATGTAGTCCCCCGCCCCATAGTGGTAATGCTTGGTCTCGCCTGCATAGTGCTCGACATCCCGGATGCGGCCGTCGGAAAAAAAGCCGCGGGCTTTACCCGCAGTGTGCGCCGACCAGAAGTACGGATTCACGTGGCGATGGAACGGGCAACGATAACCCGGTGGCAAGCGAAGATGCCAGACGCGGACACGGTCGGTTTCGGATACCAGAACCGAGCCGACAACCCCCGAGTATTCGTTCGCCTTCATGTCTTCGTAGACGTCCCTGGGCCAGTCTGCGAATGCCGCCGGGTCCGTCGCTGTTTCGATATGGTGGGGTCCGTGTGACATGTCGTCCTCCATTATTCTGCAGCCAGAGCGCCCGGCGCCAGCGAGTCGAGGTCGGAACGCAGGCTCGCCCGTTGTTCGGCGGTCAATGGAACAAGAGGCGGCGCCATGCGCTGCCAGCTTTCATCTCCGGTGCGCCACGCCTCGATCTGTTTCATCACCGCCATCATGTTGTATTTCGCTGCGACAGCCCGCGCAGCCTTGATCGGCCCCATCGCCGCTGTCCTGTCGGCGCCTGTCGCGCGATAAGCTCTCTGCGCCAGACCGCCGAAAGCATTGGTAGAACCCGAAATCGTCCCCGCAGATCCCAATGAAAGCCCCTCTTCTAGAAAGGCCTCCGAGGCGGGGAAAACGTCGAAATCAGCATCCACGCCTCCGGTCGCCTCTATGAAGGCCCGGGATTGCTCGAAATCGCCCGACGAATCCTTCAGTCCCGCGATCACGGGGCCGAAAGCCTTTTTCAGGCGCTTGACCAGTGATACGGGCAAAGGCACTGCCGACATCTGGGGGAAATGGTAAAGATATATGCGCAGACGATCATCGCCGACGCCTTCCGCCAGACGTGAGAAATAGGCGTACAGCCCTTCCTCGTGCGGGTTCTTGTAATAGTAGGGCGGCAACACGAGAACGTTTGGATAGCCGGCCTCGAACGCTGCCTTCGTCAAGGCCAGGGCATCCTCTGCCGACGGCGCCCCGGTCCCGAAGATCACCCGGTCGCCCGGTATCTCGGCCTCGGCGAATGCCCCGGGCAGCGCAAGTCGCTCTGAAATCGAAATCGATGTGCCTTCACCGGTCGTGCCCGTCGGGGCAACGCCGTCGCATCCCCCCGCGTCGCTCATCAGGTGACGGCAGTAACCGATGAGTTTCGCCACATCGAGATGACCATTCTCGTCAAATGGCGAAACTGCCGCCGCATAGATGCCACGTCTTGCCTTCATTCCGCTGCCGCCCTTCGTTCTCTGCTCTGACGCATGGAAACCACCACCTTGATTGCATCATCCACCCGTTCGCGGGCGTAACGCAGCGCTGTCGGCAGATCCTCCATCGGGAAGGTATGGGTATGAACCAGTCGCGCGTCGAAACGCTTTTCCGCCATGAAGGCCATTGCGCGATGAGTTGCCGAACGCCCTTCTCCCCTTATGCCGTAGAGATAGATGTTGTTCACGGCCAGATGGCCAATATCGAAATTGACGGGCTCTTTCGGGAAAGCGGCCAGGCAGACGCGCCCGCCCCGGTTCGTCATGTGGATAGCCTGGTTGACGGTTCCCTCGCTTCCAGCACAGTCGATGACATAGTCCGCACCCTTGCCGGTCAATTCCTTGACCCGTGCAACAGGATCCTCGCTGCGCGCGTCGATGGCAATATCAGCCCCCAGTTGCAGTCCGATGGCATTGCGATTTTCACGTGTGCCGACCAGCACTACCGGCGATGCGCCAAGCGCCTTGGCCACGGCGACCGCCAAGAGACCGATCGGCCCGGGCCCGATGACCACGACGCTTTCGCCCGCAACCAACCCTCCAAGTTCGGTCAGCCCGTACATGGACGTTCCGGCCGTGACGACAAGCGTCGCCTCCTCGTCCGGCATCGCGTCCGGCACCTTGATCATCGTATTGATGTTGTTGACGGCATATTCCTTGAAACCGCCGTCGGTCGTGAATCCGTTGGCCCGATGCCCCTTGTCCATATCACCGTAGTTCAAGCCATAGTTGTGGCAGGACGTGTACATGCCCATACGACAGCGCTTGCACTGCCCGCAGCCGGCATGAATCTCGACCGTCACGCGGTCTCCGATCTCGAATTCGTCGACGCCGGGCCCAAGGGCCGCGATCGTGCCCATGTACTCGTGCCCCGGCGAGAAGTTCTTGTTGAAGGGCGGTCCGCCCTCGATCAGCGCGGGAGTTCCGTACTTGATGACCTCAAGGTCGGTGGCACAGATCGCCACGGCGTCGATCCGAACCAGCGCCTCGGCCCGACCTGGCGGCTGGACCGGCTTGGTCGTCATGGACAGTTCTTCGGGGTCGCCAAGAACCCAGGCCCGCATTTCGGACGGTACAGGCATGCCATCCGAGAGCGTAACCCGCTCCCAGCCCTTCGTGGCATTCGAAATGACGTCGACCATGCCTCTCCCGAAAAATTGGTTGACCAATTGGACGCAACATGCAACCAATGTCGTGTTTGGATAGGTTAGAATATTGCTTGGCTCCTGTATAGTAGGATTTGTCGGTTGCATTCCGAGAACCAATCACGAATGACCGACGGCACCCTGCCAATTCTCCGGAATTGGTTGGATACTGCAAACCTGGGTGAAGGAGATCGAATTCCAGCCGAACGCGTTCTGGCGGAAGAGCTTTCGGTTTCACGCTCGGACCTCAGGAAGGCTCTTCTCGTGCTTGAATCCGAAGGACGACTTTATCGGCACGTAGGAAGAGGCACTTTCATCAAGGATCCTACGAAACTGGATCTTTCGGACACAGCAAAACTGGCGGCTCTGGCCCAAAAAACCAGCCCGCACGAGGCCATGATCGCAAGATTGGCGCTGGAGCCCGAATTGGCCAGGCTGGCGGCGCTTCACGCTTCTCCCCGCCAGATCGCCGAAATGAGACGCCTTGCCAACGAGATGCGTAAAGCTTTGGATTGGGAAACCTACGAAGAACTGGACGCTTCCTTTCACGATCTGATCGCCGAGGCGACAGGTAACCCGCTCCTGCACGAAGTCTCGCGCATCGTGAATGGCGTTCGCCGCGAAGTGGTATGGAACAGGCTTTATCTGCCAGAAGGCAGACCCACCCCGGACTACCATTCCTTCGCCGAACACGACGAGATCGTTACATCGATGGAACGGCGTGACCGGGCCGGATCGCGTGACGCAATGAGAAAACACATCAACTCGACGCTTGGGACAATGATGGCGGACGACTGACGTATTGTTTTAGTGAAGCACTCGTTCGAAGTCATACTTCCTTCTGCCTTCCGACCATTCGCCGCCACTTTCTTGGTTGTTGATTATTCAAGTTCACCTGAAAGAAATGTCATGAGCCGGCTTGCTTTCCTGTCCTCGACCTTCTTTCCGGCGCTTGCCGCCCTGGTTCCGGCACACACTTGTCTTGGTCGCCTGGAGCTATGCCCCTAAATTCGTTACGAAGGGGAGCCTGGAAAGACACGAAGACGGCGTTCCGATGAAGACGTCTGGAAGGTGCTTCTCATGGTTGTCCAGAACCAGACAAACACCGCTCTCGTGCACTTCAGGGGAATATTTGTCCGCCGTCTTGCTCATGATGCTGCGTCCTGCCCAGAAATTGGCACCTCCGACACTTCTGGCCCGGATCACGTCGAAACCGCGTCACGTGTACACTATGCCACGTGTCCGGACTTGAAGGGGCGATTGGGAGCGAGACTGCCTTCCAGCCGGCGGTTCGGATTGGGCCAGGATGCCGCGGACGCCATTGCGCGAAAGTCGGACGGAACTCTGTGGCCTTTAATTCGCCAGCGCCAGGAATGAATTCGGGCCTCGAAGCGTAATTCTAGGCCCCGGCCCCTCGCCAGGCAAGCATCTGCCTTGAACGCCCAATGACTCGGTCCTCAAGGCATCATCTGGCCGCCGTTCACCTCGATCGTCTGGCCGATGATATAGCCGGCAAGCGATTCTGACGCCAGAAACAGATACGCTCCTACGCAATCCTCGGCGACCCCGACGCGACCCTGAGGAATGGTGGCAAGCATCGCATCCATCTGCGCAGCGGTTGAATAGCGCTCGTGAAACGGCGTCGCGATGACACCGGGCGAGACCGCGTTCACGCGGATGCCGTAAGCGATCCATTCCTTCGCCATTCCGCGAGTAACATTCGAAACGAAAGCCTTCGATGAGCCGTAAAGCCCCGCACCGCCGCTCGCTCCGTTTCGTGCGGCGATCGAAGAAGTGTTGATGACGAACCCGCCACGTTCCTTCAGATGCGGTAGCGCCGCTTTCGACGCCGTGATAATCGAACGCGCGTTCAGATCCATGACCTGATCGTAGTCGTCGTCGGTGATCTCGGCATAGGGCACACGCTTGACCATGCCTCCTGCGTTGTTGATCAACCCATCAAGACCTCCCAGCAGTGTCGCCGCCTCGTCCACCGCGGCGGCAAGGGCGTCGCTGTCACTGACATCGGCCCGGATCAGGAAAGCCGTACCTCCGCCTGCCTCGATGTCCTGCACCACGCCTTCGGCCTCTTTGCGGCTCGAGTTGTAGTGCACCCCAATGCTTGCGCCCTGTGCCGCAAAAGCACGCGCGGTTGCGGCACCGATTCCGGTCGACGATCCAGTGATCAGGACACGCTTTCCTTGAAACTCGGGCAATCTGTAGCGGGTCTCCTGCAATTTTTTTTCTCCTGAGGGTAGCCGATCCAGCCCCGGCACATCGCACTAGTAAACAGGTGTTGCACTGCCTTTCAACTTTCAACCATAGTGGATGCGCAGAGCGGCGGCGTGATCGCCGCCGGAATCTAGGGAGGAACTCATGAAAAACTTTGCAGTTGCAGCCGCATGCGCTGCGTTCATAACGGGCGCCACGACCGCATCGGCGACCGAACTTGTGGGCGCGGTTCAGTTCGACGAAAACCACGCGTTCACCAAGGCACTGCGGGAATTCGAGCGTGTCGCGGGCGAATGCTCGGGCGGTTCCCTCACATTCGACCTTCACCTCAACTCCGAGCTTGGCCTCGAGAAGGACTACTTCGAGAACATGAGCCAGGGCATCGCCGTGGACTATGCCATCGTCAGCCCCTCGCACATGTCGACCTTCTCGCAGAAGGCGCCCCTGATGGACATGCCGTTCCTGTTCCGCGATCTGGACCATTGGAACGCGGTGATGGAGCAGGACGCCCTTGCACCGCTTGCCGAGGATGTCCTTCAGCAGGCGAACGTGCGGCTTATCGGCTATGCGGGCGGCGGAACACGCAACCTGATCGTGAACAAGCCGATCACCAACATGGCCGAGCTGGAAGGTTTGCCGATGCGCGTTATGGGCGCGCCGATCCAGACCCGTATCTTCGAAGCGATCAAGGCCGCGCCTTCGGTCATCGCCTATGACGAAGTCTACAACGCGATCCAGACCGGCGTAATCGACGCCGCCGAGAACGAAGCGGCAGGTATAGAACAGATGAAGTTCTACGAAGTCGGTCCGGAAATCGCTCTGACAAAGCACGCCATCACCGTCCGACCCATTGCCTTCTCGAACGCCACTTTCGAACGGCTGACGCCGGAAGAGCAGGCCTGCGTGCTGGAAGCCGGCAAGGCCGGTGGCAAGCTGGGCCGCGATATCGAAAGCGGTCAGGACAGCGAGAAACTGGCAGCGATGGAAGCGGCCGGTCTGCTCAAGACGCACGAGTTCACCGAGCGCGACAAGCTTCTCGAACTCGCCGCACCTGTAAAGAGGGCTTATGCCGAAGAACTTGGCGCGACGGATGTTCTTGAATCCATCGAAGCCGTGAACTGAACTCCATGGGTTCTGCGCCGCGGCGCGGTGCGGAACCCATTTTCTGCCCTTACCAAGCGAGACGCGCCATGCGCATGATTCTGGAAGGCTATTACCGCCTTCTGAAGATCCTTCTTACTGTGCTGATGACCGTGTTGATCATCCCGGTCACGATGCAGATCCTCAGCCGATATACCGGCTTGATCCCGCGCTACATCTGGACCGAGGAAATCGCGCGATTCTGCTTTGTGTGGATCATCCTGATCGGCGCGATGATCGCGGTTCGCGACGGTACCCATTTTGACGTCGACGTCTTGCCGCACAGCGCAAACCCGAATATCGAGTTTGGCTTCCGTCTCTTTGTGCATATCGCCATTCTGGTCATGGCACTTTCGTTCCTCTGGTGGGGACGAGACTTCTACATTCTTGGTGCGCGGCAAAGGTCCGAGATCTTCGGCTTGCCGATGTGGATGATTTACGTTGCATGGCCGATCGCCGGCGGCACGTGGGCGCTATTCACGATCGAACGCATCATCGACGACTTCAAAGAACTCAACAAAGGAGAACTCGATGGGGCCGGGTGAAGTTGCCGCCATTCTCTTTGGCACATTCGGCATTCTCGTGTTTCTCCGCGTGCCGGTCGCTTTTGCACTCGGCTTGGCCGTTGTGCCCGTCTTCTTCATCGACGACCGGCTGACACCGGTTCTTCTGATGCGCGAGATGTTCAAGAGCTACAATGCCTTCGTATTGCTGGCGGTTCCCTTCTTCCTGCTCGCGGCGAACCTGATGAATTCGGCCGGCATAACCGACCGGCTGATCCGCCTCGCCCGCGCACTCGTGGGCCACCTGCCCGGCGGCCTTGGGCATGTGAACGTCGTCGTCTCGATGCTTTTCGCGGGCATCTCCGGATCTTCCACTGCAGACGCCGCAGGGATCGGGTCGCTTCTGATCCCACAGATGAAGAAAGAGGGGTACGACTCTTCTTTTGCCGTCGCGATCACGGCGTGTTCAAGTGTGATGGGCGTCATCATCCCGCCCTCGATCCTGATGGTCGTCTGGGGCGGTCTGATGTCGGTCTCGATCGGCGGGCTGTTCTTGGCCGGTGTGGTTCCGGGGATCCTGATTGCAGGCTCGCAGATGATCACCGTCTACATCTACGCCAAGCGGCGTGGATACCCGGTCCATACCCGTGCCACTCTGATTGAATTGTTCCGAGCGGCTGCCAGCGCCTCGCTTGCACTGATGACCCCGCTTATCATCGTGGGCGGGATCGTCGGCGGGTTCTTCACGCCGACCGAGGCCTCGGTCGTCGCTGTCATCTACTCGCTGGTCCTGGGGGTTTTCGTTTACCGCACGATCACACCACGCCAACTGCCACATGTGCTCTACGACAGCGCACGTTTCGCAGCGATCACCTTGTTCTGCATCGGTACTGCATCCGCCTTCGGCTGGTGCCTCGCCTACTTCAAGATTCCCGCCACCCTGGTCGACCAGATCGACCAGATGGGTCTGGGGGTCATCGGAATCGGAATCATGTGCGCTCTGGCGTTCCTGCTGATCGGCATGTTCATCGACGCAATTCCGGCGATAATCATTCTGGGCACGGTCTTGTTTCCGGTAACGCAGCACGTCGGAATGCACCCGATCCACTTCGCTATCATCGGTGTCATGAGCCTGGCATTCGGTCTGGTGACCCCGCCTTATGGGCTTTGTCTTCTGATCGCGTCGGCCATCGGAAGGATACGTTTGATCGATGCTCTACGGGATGTCGTCGTGATCCTGTTTCCGATGATTTTCGTGCTATTGATCATCATCCTCGTGCCCGACCTGATCCTTGCTCTGCCGCGCTGGCTGATGCCGAATTTCATCCAGTGACATGCACGCACCAAAACGCTCTGCAATTGGACGCCAAGAAACAAGGTATCTTGAAGCGCGATGGTGCTTGCCTGGCGGCACAAGAGTCAGGCGCGCACCTTACCCGGCCCGCTCATCTCGATTATCAGCGTTCCCCTTGCAAACGCGGATCGCACAATGGCACCATTGCACTAGGTTACTGAAATCCGTCTTTATAGATACTGGAGCAAAGTCATGGCTGGATACGTCTGCGACAAATGTGGAATGAGCATCGGATCGATGACCTGCGGCAAATGCGGCAAAGAACTTCAGCATTCCACCCTTTCCAAGCCAGATGGCAGTTCCGTTCACATCTCGGAATGCCCGGATGGACACGGAAAGGTAAAATCACCCATGTGCTGTGGTCAGGACATGACTTGTTCGGTCTGATGCCGATGTAAGGTTCAGGTGCCAAAGGGTGCGGGCATCCAGCGAGAATCCATGCCGATCGCATTGGCTCCGAAGTGCACGAAGACTTGACGAGAGAAAGGTCGGATCAGCCGGCGATCCGACCTATTCTTTTCTCTGCCACATTGCCGATGATTGAGGTGCCCCTGGATTTGCAGACGCGGCCCCTAGTGCCCCAGGTGAAGTGATTTCTGCGAATTTCATGGAAGGATAATTCAGCCTTCGGGGCCAGCCGAACTGAATTTGTCTGATGGCGGATACGCCCATGTCTAACCGGAAGGACAGGTTTTTTTCAGTGTTTCCAGTTTCGCTCGATCGAATTCTGCAGGCAGACGCCGCGCCTCGGCAATCATCGCCAACAGACCCTTCGCTTTGCCATTGCCCACAATATTGTTGAACTCCCAGGCCAGTTCGCGGTCGGACGTAATCTCAAAAGCCCGCCCCCAGCGCGACTCGGTAATCAATACATCACCGTTCGGCAGCCATTGATGCTTGCCCATGATATCGGTGAAGAACGGGATTTCATTCGTTCCCTGGAAATAGACTCTGGCAGAGTTGTCGCGCGCGTCCAGGATGACGATGCGACTGGAAACATCGGAGGGACGTTTGGATTGACCCACGGAGTCAGGAACCAGACTGCGGTTGTCGAAAACCGAAATCTCGTTCCCGCTGATGAAATCCGGATCATGCTGCATGAATACCGAACCGGTATAGACATACTTGATCTTGCGCGTCTTCCTGTTGAACACCAGCACTGTATTCAGGTTGCGCAGCGATACCATTATGTCTCCGCGCTCGAAGACGCCCGGCTCCAGGTGATCCGGAAATGGTTCCACGTCATTTAGGTGAAGAACGTCGGTCTCCGAAATATCAACGCCGTAAGTGCCTATGGACGACAGGTACAGCAATCCCACAAGATCTGCCTCCTTCAACATGTCCAGGATCGAGATCTGGCCCAGAAGCTCGCCGTCCAGTGACACTTCAAGGATCGATTCCTCGATAATGCTTCCCTCTGCATCGTCGTCGCTCAGGGGGTATTCAGGCACATAGAGAATACCGCTTTCATCGAGATGGACGGCGTGATGCGTGAACATCGGCAAACGCCATATGACGTCGCCGCAAAAGCCCAGTCGCATCAGCCCAAGTGGTTCGAAGTTGAATACGACGTCACCATTCGGCAGCAGTTCCAGCCCGTGGAGTTCTCCGCTTGGTTCCTCCTTTGGGCGCAGATCAGCAGGTACATGGCTCATGTCCGGCCACAGATCAAAAGCGCTGATGTCCCAACGATGCAAAACCTCACCGGAGTTGTCCATGATCCGGATCGACATCAGATCGTCGTCACCCAGTCCATAGACCAAAAGGAGTTCCTGGCTAACCTTGTCGGGAAGATGTGTTTGTGTGATCGGCACCGAACCATCGGGCGGGCGGCGGTAGAAGAACCAGCTGACCTCGGGCTGGAATTCGCCACGTATTCTGTCGAACCCGAGTTTCGCTTCATCGAAAACGGACTTCATCTGCGGATAGGGAAAAAACTGTTGCTTTCCGACCACCACTCCGAAAAGCCAGACGATCGCCACGAGACTCGCAAGGAACATATTCCTCGCGATCCGGTCCGTCAGCGAAGGTCCATCCGGCTTGCGCTTCGGCCCGTAAGAACCTGATTCTTCCATTCCTGTCCAAGCACTCCTGCACGAAAGACAATGAAAGGCATAAACGGCAAATTTCAGACGCTGGTCCCAGGGGCATTCGACGTGGATTCGGGCACTTCCGAATTACACGAGGTCTCCTGACCAACGCGAAATCTTTTTCTTCGAGTTAGGAAAGTGTAGAAATGACTTGCCTGGAAAGTGACGCAGCAACGTGGAGCAATCAAGACAAAAAGGTGTCTTCGCCACGGCCATGAAAAATCCGGTTCCGGGCTGGCGCGAACCTGACCCGATGACCTTTCGCAGCTCTTGCATCAGACCCGGCAAGACAATGATTTTTTGGTGTTTTTTTGTCAAGAACTATGATACTCAACTATTCATGTCGTCACGCCCAACACTTCTTGCCCTGGCTTCGGCTCTTCCGCTTTTCTGGCCGTCCGAAGCGCTGGCATATATCGGCCCCGGTGCGGGGTTGAGTGCGATCGGCACGTTCGTCGCGCTTGTTGGTGCTCTGCTGCTCGCTATCATCGGATTCATCTGGTACCCGCTCAAGCGTTTGATCAAGCGGCGCAAGTCCGATCAAGCTGCTGATCCGGTTGAAGACTCATCAGGCCAGACCTGACGGTCATGACATTGCCGGTCGTCACAACCGCATTAGTTTCAGTAGCGTCCTTTCTGGTTGCTTTTGTCGCTGTCGGAATTGTCCGGGTCGCTCGCGATGCGATCGAGACTGCCGGTGCCGCAGTCAACTCCATGCAGGATCCCTCTCTTGATGACTTACTGCGGGAGAAGGCCGTCCAGAAGGCGTCGCTTCAGTTGTTCGCCGCACTTGGCAAATTGATCGTGAAGTCGGGCATCGCCTTGTTGGCCGGTGCGCTTCCGCTGATTCTCGCCGAGAGTTCGGGCCTTGTTTCATCGGATGAGGTCATGTCTTTCCTTCTGCGATGGGACGTGATTATCGGCCTGAGCGTGCTGATGATCGTCGGTTGGCTGTTGGTGCTGAGATTATGGCCTTCGAAGTAAATTACACCCGGACAGAGCGGCTGATCCATCGGCTGGCATTCGCTAGCAGGTCTGTTCAATTGGCGGCCGAGGATATCGAGTCACAGGTCTTCGCTAGATCGTTCCGGGATACAACTGCGGCGCGCCCGATATTCCTTACCTCGCTACCCCGTGCCGGAACGACGATGGTGCTGGAGGTCATGCATCGGCTACCTGGCTTGGCGACCACGACCTACCGCGATATGCCCTTCGTCATGGCGCCGATGCTTTGGTCGGCATTTTCGAAACCGTTTCAGCGCCGCGGAAACCTTCGCGAACGGGCGCATGGCGATGGGGTCGAAATCAGCTACGATAGTCCCGAAGGCTTCGAGGAAGTGATCTGGCGTACGTTCTGGCCCGAGAACTATTTGTCTGATCGGCTGCTTTGCTGGCAGGTACAGGACACAAAGGCCGAGGCCACCGATTTCCTCCACCGGCACATGAAGAAAATCGTTGCATTGCGGCGACCTGACGAACCCGAAGCGCGCTATATTTCCAAGAACAATGCAAATGTCGCAAGACTGGCTCTTCTCGCTCGCATGTTTCCGGATGGCACTTTTCTATTGATCCTGCGCGATCCCCTGGAACACGCCACTTCACTTCATCGCCAGCACATGAATTTCGTGCAGCGACAAACCGCCGACAAGTTTGTCGGCCGCTACATGAGCGATATCGGCCACTTCGAGTTTGGCGCGATGCATCGTCCCATCGACTTCGCCAAACCAGAATCCATTCACGACTCATACGGCACGGACGATCCTGACTATTGGCTTGCATATTGGATATCGGCATTCACGGCAGTCGAGGCGGCTTGCGGCGACCTCGACAGGCAGATCGTGTTGGCTAACTACGAAAGGCTTTGCGCCGACGGCGTATCGGCCTTTGGTGAATTATGCGAATGTCTTGGCCTTGATACCGGAGGGGCACTTGCCGGGGCCTGCGCGCAGGTCCATCCGGTAAGATTTCGGGCAGATCCAGCTGCGTTCGATGCCAACCTCGTATCGGCGGCCAAGGCACTGTACGCCAAGCTTCTTGGTCGGGCGCTTTGAGCCTAAAGTCAACCAAGACCTCCGGCGCGTCAGTTCGGAAAACTACGGAAGCGTCGATCACGCCCAAAGCGAGGATGAAGATTGGCTTGCGGCGGATTAGATTGAACTGATGCGGCAAGACGACCTGATAAAAACTGATCGCGGCAGGCGCACGTCTTTCCGCAAACTGTTCTGACCGACGTCGTCCCCGTTGCATTCCAGAAGCCATCGACGACATTCGATGATGTCGCGCCCGCATGCGCCCCCTGGAACCGACAGGTTCCTCAGCGCAGCCCCGGCATCCAGCCAAGCGAGGCGTCGGTGTCTCCCACGGGCTTGTATTCGGCGCCCAGCGGTTCCGCCCATCCAAGTCTGCCGATCGCGTCAAAGACCTCGCGAAAATCGATCTCACCGTGGTCCGGAGCACCGCGGTCCGGAACGGAAGCGAACTGGATATGCCCGATGATCGGGAACACGGCTTGCAGGCGGGCAATAACTTCGCCTTCGGTGCGGCCCACATGGTAGCAATCGAACATGAGCTTCAGATTGGGTTCGCTCACGTCCCGAATGATGTCTTCCGCCTCCTGCGTCGTTCTCAGGAAATAACCTGGCGCATCGTACCGGTTCAGCGGTTCGATCAATATGGTTCGGCCTTGCGCCTCCGCTATCCCACAAGCGTAACGAAGATTCTCGATGAAGGTGTCGCGTGCGTAACGTCCGTCCGCGAAACCGGCCATGACATGAATGTTCTTCGCGCCGATCTCCGTGGCATAGCCGACGGCTTCGTCGATCGCGGCCCTCGCCTCAATCTCTCTTCCGGGAACAGCTGCCAGCCCGTTATCCCCGTTGGACACGTCGCCGCGCCGCGTGTTCAGTCCCAGCATCGGAAGGCCGGTCTGGTCCAGCGCCTCTCGGACCTCGGAAGAAGCGGTATTGTATGGCCAATGGCATTCGACGGCATCAAACCCTGCCGCTTTCGCCGCATGAATCGCGTCCGGCAGTGATTTTTCCGCCCAGAGGAAACCGAGATTGGCAGAAAATCGGATCATGCATCCCACTCCACACCGAACCTGCTAACGACGGCCCTAATCTGGTCGCCGGTCAGAATGTTCGCATCCACTCCCCGCAGAAGCATCGCAAGGCGGGCGGTATCTTCCAGTTCCTCGATGGCATTGCAGGCGGCCTCGACGTCCTTGCCCGCAACGACGGGTCCGTGATTTGCCAGCATGACGGCGCTCCGTTTTCCGGCGAGACCCCGAACCGCGTCACCCATAGCCGGATCTCCAGGCACGAAGAACGGCAGCAGCTTCACCTTTCCCAGCTTCATGATTGCGTAAGGCGTGAAAGGTGGCAAGAAATCATCCTCGTCGGCATCCGGCATCATCGACCAGGCGACCGAGTGGCACGAATGCAGGTGGACGACCGCCCCGGCAGTGCCGCGGGTGTCGTAGAAGGCCGCGTGAAGCGGCATTTCCTTGGTAGGCGGATCGCCGGCCACAAGGTGGCCCGCCGCGTCAAACCTGCTCAGACGGGCAGGGTCGAGCCTGCCGAAACTGGTTCCCGTGGGTGAGACCAGCAGTCCACCATCTTCAGTGCGGGCAGAAATGTTGCCGGTGCTGCCGTGGGTAAGGCCCCGGTCGAACAAGGATTTCGCCATTAGACAGATCTGATCGCGGAGCACGGTTTCCTTCATGACGCTCCCTCCAGCAACCGATCGGCCTTTTCGAAGAAATCCTCGGCCCCGAAGTTCCCCGATTTCAACGCCACTACAAGGTCGGGGCCAGCTCTCAGGGCCGGGACGCCAGGGTCGATTTCCGGCCCGATCTCCAGCATACCCAGGCGCAAGCCGTCGATGATGGCGCCGGAAGTCTCACCGCCCGCCGTGATGACCCGGGTTGCGCCGCCGGCGACGGCAAGGCGGGCCACCTCGGCAAAGAAGGCTTCCAATGCCGATGACGATGCCTCACGTCCGAACTTCTCCTGGACGCGGGCCACCTCGGTCGGATCGGCGGAACTGTAGACCAACGGAAGTCCGTCAGACCTCAGAAGCCAGTCTGCGATCTCTGACGTCGGAAGGCGGCCCTCGATGACGTCCCCCGCCGGGATCTCGCGGACCGGGTGGCGCGCGGCGTGAAAGGCGACCTGCGACCGCGTCGCCGTGGAACAAGAGCCGGACAGGATAACGGATTTTCCGGGCTGACCGGTCCACGGCACCTCCGAAGCGGTGCACCCGAAGTTCGCAGGCAGGCCCAGCGCCACACCCGACCCGCCGGTGATCAGCGGCAGTCCCCTTGCCGCCTTCCCTATCTCGATCAGGTCTTCGTCCCGAATGGCGTCCACGACAATGTGCCGGCATCCGGCATCCTGCTGTCCGGCAAGCGCCCGCCCGATCCGATCCGCGCCACCGAACACGTCCTGGGCGGCGACGTGCCCCACCTCGTACCGTGACTGCCGGGCAAGCCAGCGTCGTATATCCGCGTCCGTCATCGGGGTCAGTGGATGGTTCTGCATTCCGGACTCGTTCAGCAGCAGGTCCTTGACGAAAAGATGGCCCTGGTAGACCGACCGGCCCGCCCCCGGAAATGCCGGGCAGAATATTACCTTCTCCGCGTCGAGGACGTCAGCCAGCGCATCGGCGACAGGACCGATATTGCCATCGGGCGTGGAATCGAAGGTCGAGCAATACTTGAAGAAATACTGCCGGCATCCCTGCTCGCTCAGCCAGCGCAGCGCCGAAAGCGACTGCTGCACGGCCTCGGCCGGATCGATCGAGCGGGTCTTCAGCGCGACAACACCGGCCTGAACCTCATCCCCGGCGGGGGTATCGGGAACGCCGGAATACTGCACCGTCCGCATCCCGCCCTTCGCAAGCGTGTTCGCAAGATCGCTCGATCCGGTAAAGTCGTCACCGATGCATCCCAGCAGCATCACGCCTCTCCCGGCAGAGTAAGGCCGGCATTGCGGGCGTAGACCTTGGCAACCGCTGCGTCGTCCTCACGCCCCAGCCCCATGCCTGCGGCGGCCAGGAATTGCTGAAGCGCGGCGGCGGTTACGGGGGCGCTGAAGTTCGCGCTTCTGGCGATGTCCAGAACGATGCCCAGATCCTTGGGCCAGATGTTGACCTGACTCTTCGGCGTATAATCGCCCTCGACGATATGGGGTGCGCGGTTCTCCAGCATCCAGCTGGTTCCGGCGCATTTGCTGATCACCTTCACGAATTCCTCAGGGGAAACGCCCTGGGTCATGCCAAAGGTCAGGGCCTCGGCCATCGCCGCGATGTGAACACCGGCCAGCAACTGGTTGACCGCCTTCATCGCCGATCCCGGCCCGGCCGCCTCGCCAAGCTCGAACACCGTTTCGGCGGCGGCATCCAGCACCGGGCGGGCAGCGGCAAAGGCTTCGGGCGTGCCGGCGGCCATGACCGAAAGCCGGCCTTCTGCCGCTTTGGCCGATCCTCCCGAGATTGGCGCGTCCATATAGAAAACGCCGAATTCCCTGCATCGCGCTTCCATTTCACGGGCAAAGTCCGGCGGAACGGTGGCGCAGGCCATTACGACGGCACCTTTCCGCATCTTTGGAACGACGCCGCTATCGCCGAACATGACCTCTTCTGTCTGAGTTGCGTTCAACACGACAATGACGGCGGCATCCAGAGAAGCGGCAACTTCCGAGAGATTGCCCTTCGCACCGCCCTCGCCTGCAAACTTCTCCATCTGAGACGAAAGGACATCGAATCCATGGGTGATGTGACCCGCACGAAGGCAGGATTGAGCAATCCCGTAACCCATGGATCCAAGGCCAATTACGGCGGTTCTGAATTCTTCAGTCATGATGAGTTCCAACGATTCTTGACGTATGGTATCGGTACCGGTATCGATACCACATGTCAACGAAAGCAGACAGAGATGCGCCGGAAGACGTCCTGTCAGACTTGGAGCAAGGACGTTTGGGCATCGGAAGACGAGCAACTCTGGCCGACGTGGCGGCTGCAGCCGGTGTCAGCAAGATGACGGCGTCCCGCGCCTTGCGCGGCGCCGCCGACGTCTCGATCACGAAGCTGGAAAAGGTCCGGCAGGTGGCGAAGGAGATCGGCTATGTCGGCAACCCTTTGGCTTCGTCGCTTTCAGGCCAGCGGTCTGACTTGATCGGAGTCGTCATCCCAAGCATGGCAAACATCGTATTTGCGGAAGTCCTTGCGGGGATCGCCGACGGCATCGGCGGTAGCGGTGTGCAACCGGTCTTCGGAGTGACGGACTACGATCCGGAAAAAGAATTCGAGATCATCCAGAAGATGCTTTCGTGGAATCCGCGGGGCCTGATCGTTACCGGACTGGACCAGCCGGAAGACACCAGACGATTACTTGAAAGATCGGACATAGCTGTCGCGCAAATCATGGACGTGGACGGTGAACCGGTGGACGCCTGTATTGGCTTTTCACAGCACGCCGCAGGCGCGGCAATGGCCGAAGCGTTGATCCAGCGAGGCCGTCGGCGCTTCGGCTACGTGGGGTGCGGCATCGATCGGGACACGCGGGCCAGGAAGCGCCTTGAGGGCTTCGAGGCAACATTGTCCCGGGCGGGTCTGAAATTCATTCGGAAGGAAACGCGGGATGGAGCATCCACGACACGGGCAGGACGGACGCTCTCGTCACGCATCCTGGCAGACGGCTCGCAGCTTGATTGCATCTATTACTCCAACGACGATCTTGCCGCCGGTGGAGCGTATCACTGCATGGCTGCCGGAGTTGCCGTTCCGGACCAGGTGATGCTTGCCGGCTTCAATGGCCTTGAGTTCATAAACAGCTTGCCGGTGAGGGTGGCGACGACCCTAACGCCAAGACGCGAAATCGGAGAAGCCGCGGCACGTTACATCCTGAGCGCAGCAAAATCCCCGGGAAGAAAGGCCACGGAAATCATCGAACTGCATCCGCAGCTGGATCTGGGGGACTGAACGGGGCATGATTGTGTTGGCGCATCTGCATTTGGACCAACCAACTTTCTCTCAGTCTTAAGTCGCTGCAGCGCGGTCCCCTTCCGTCAACTCGGCTGGCACGTCGTCGAAGCTGGCGTAGTTCAGGTCGTAAAGCTTGGCGTACAGGCCATTTTCGGCCATCAGCGCATCGTGGTCGCCCTCCTCGATCTTCCTGCCCTGCTGCAGCACGACGATCCGATCGGCATTGCGGATCGTCGCCAGACGGTGAGCGATCACAAGACCTGTGCGCCCCTCCAGCAGTCGCTGCAGCGCCTTCTGAATCTGCAACTCGGTATAGCTGTCGATATTGGCAGTCGCCTCGTCCAGAACCAGAATCTTGGCATCAGCCGCCAACGCCCGCGCGAAGCTGAGAAGCTGGCGCTGGCCGAGGCTGAGATTGGAGCCGCGCTCCTCCAGCATGCTGTCGTAGCCATGCGGCATCGCCTCGATGAATTCGTGCGCGCCAACAGCCCGGGCCGCATTGATGACGTCCTCATCGGTTGCCCAATGCGAGGAATAGCGGATGTTCTCCATTACAGTCCCGGTAAACAGGTAGGGTTCCTGCAAGACCATGGCGATATGACGGCCCAGGCTCTCTTGCGTGACGTCCCGCACGTCGTAACCGCCCACCAGCACCTTGCCATCCTGGACGTCGTAGAAGCGGTGGATCAGCGAAATGGAACTGGACTTGCCCGAACCGGTGGGTCCGACCAGAGCCACGCGCTCGCCGGACCTGACGCTGAAGCTTACGTCCTTCAGCACCGGATGTTTCGCATCGTAACCGAAGGTGACATTCCTGAACTCGACCGATCCGTCGTCTTCCGGACCCAGCGGCACGGAGTTCGGCGCGTCGCGCACGTCGACCTCGACGTCCAGCACCTCGGTCAACCGGTGACCCGACGCCATTGCGCGCTGCATCACCGAGTACTGCATGGTCAGCGATCGGATCGGATCGAAGAAACGCTGAATATAGAATAGGAAGGCGACCATCACGCCAACTTCGATGCGCCCCGACACGACCATCAGGCCACCTGCAACCACGACCGTCGCCATGGCGATGCCGGTCAGACTGTCGACGATGGGAATCATGATCTGAGCAAGCCGCGAAGCGCGCAGATGCGCCTGATAGTTTCGGGCGACAAGTTCCCGATAGAGGTCTGCGTTCAACTGCGTCCGGCCCATGGCCTGAACGGCACGCACGCCGTGGATCGCTTCGGCAAGCGCACCGTTGGTGACCGAGTTCGCTTCGTGCGCCGCCATGAAGGCGGCTCGGGCCTTCGCCAGCCACAGCACGCGCACGACCAGAAGCACCGGCAGTACAAGCAGCACCAGCCCCGCCAGTTGCCAGTCCAGCCACAGCATGACCACGACAATACCGATCAGCAGAGCGATATCGCCCACCGATTGCACCGATGTCTCAAGGAATTCCTGCATGGAGTTCACGTCGCCCTGGAGCCGCGACATCAGCCGGCCGACTTCGGTCTTGTCCATGAAGGACAGCGAAACGTGCTGCAGATGCCCGAACATCTTGCGGCGAATGTCGAACAACACGTTTTCCGCCATCTGTCCCGTAACCCGCTCCTGAACCAGCGAGGCGACATAGTTGATCGCAATCGCCAGTGCGAACAGGGCGACGATTCCGGTCAGAAGGCCGGCTGGTGCGCCCGGCGCCATGCCGTGATCGATGGCAAAGCGGATCAGGAGAGGTATCGTCAGTTGCGAGAGCGTGAAGATCAGAACAGCCGCAACCGCGATCCAGACCTTGCGCCGATAAGGTTGCACGAAAGCCCATATGCGTTGCACAACACGGCCGTCGAAGACGCGGCCGAAGATCTCTTCCTCGATCCGATCCGATCCGACAACGGCCCGCATCCGCGGCCTTCCGTCATCATGGGGATCGCGCGGTTCGCCCGCGCGGCTGGGACTCATCGGACATCCTCCGTCTGGTCGATCACATCGGCTTCCGGGTGCATCTGCAGATCGTGCAGCGCCTTGTAGCGGCCACCAAGCGCAAGAAGTTCCTCGTGGGTGCCTCTCTCGACGATCTGTCCATCCTCCAGGAACAAAATCCGGTCGGCATGCTTCAGGCTGGCCAGCCGGTGCGCCACGACCAGCGTAACGCGATCCTTCGCATATTCTCTCAGGGCGCCGCGAATGCGGCTTTCCGTCCCAGCGTCGATAGCTGCAGTCGAGTCGTCGAATATCAGCACGGCCGGATCCATCATCAGCGTGCGGGCGATGGACAGCCGTTGGCGCTGGCCACCTGACAGCGACACGCCGCGCTCACCCACCACAGTATGATACTGGCGTGGAAGGCCAAGGATGTAGTCGTGCAACTGAGCCGAATCCGCGACACCGCGAATCCGGCGTTCCTCGGTAAAGGGCGCGGCATAGGCGATGTTGTTCTCGATCGTGGTGGTGAACAGGAACGAATCCTGCTGAACGACCGCCACCGCCTCGCGGACAGAGGAAAGCGTCACGTCGCGGATGTCTTGCCCGTCGATGCTGATTGCCCCTTCGGTCACATCGTAAAATCGCGGAAGCAGATGCATCAAAGTCGTCTTGCCCGCTCCGGGCGCGCCGAGAATGCCGATGGTCTCGCCGCGTTTCGCCTCGAACGAGATGCCGGAGACCGCCTTGCGACCACCGCCGCCCTCATAGGTGAAACCGACGTTTTCCAGCCTCAGCGTTCCCTCGGTGATTTCCAGATCCTTGGCACCGGGCGCGTCGTCGATCTCGACCGGCATATCAAGCAGCTGGAACAGCCGCGTGCCACAAGTCGAAGCACGCGCAAAGGCGTTCACCATCAGGCCAAGCTGCCTGACCGGCATCTGGAGGATCGTCATGAAGGTCAGGAATGTCGCCAGCGTGCCGACGGTGATCTCTCCAGCCGACACCTGCCGCCCGCCGTAGAGCAACACCAGCCCCATCGCGCCGAAAAAGGCGAGTGTCATCACCGAGGTATTGCGCACCCGCACATCTATCCGGCGGTGACTGAGCTCAAGCGCGTCCTTCGACGCCTTGTCGAACTTCGCCATCTCGTAATCTTCCGCCGCAAACGCGCGAACCACGCGAATGCCAGCCAGATTCTCTTCCATGACCTGACTGAGCACGCCCAGCTTTTCTTGAAGGATCAGCCAGGTACGACGCAGAGTGAGACGCATCACCGAACTGCGCCACGCCGCGAACGGCACGAAGGAAAGCGCTAGAAGACCCAGTACAAGGTCCGTGGACAAGAGCATCCAGGCGCCGATACCGATCAGCAACGTCAGCAGCAAAGTGCGGACAAGGGCCGTGGAAAAGTACATCCGCACGCCTTCCAGATCCAGCATCCCCACCGTGATCAGATCGCCCGAATGCGTGCGGTCGTGGAACGAGAACGGCAGCCTCTGAATTTTGTCGTAGATCGCATTGCGCATGTCCTGCGCCAGCGCGTGCCCGACGGACTCTGCCGTGTAGTTCTGCACCAGCGTGAACAGCCCCCGCAGCACGCTCGCCGCGAGAAGCGTCAGCGCAATGAGAGCCAGCGCACCAACATCAGGGTCGCTCCCTGACATCTCCAGAGATCGGTCAACTGCACGCCCGAGGATGACCGGAATCGCCAGTTGCATCATCACGGCAGGTACAGTTGCCGCGAATGCCAGCCCGGCGCGCCACGGATAGCGAAAGCACATCCGGGTGATGCGGACTATGGTGCCCATGCCCTGCTGAGGGTCGATGCTGGCGGTCCTGCGGAACGCCCTGTCTCTTGGCGCCGAATCCCGGCTTGGTGGTGTCATCTCGATTGAACCGCAGACAGGCGCTGCGGCCTCCTCATGCGCCCGGTGAAGTGCCGGGTTTCTTGATCAACTGCGCGATTCAATCAGCACCGGAACAGGACTGTGTCGCCGCGCCGGATGGTGAAAAGACAGGTCATCTCCAGCAGACAGGTGACGAAGAAGATGGACTTCAGCACATTCGCTGAGATCGCGTAGTGCCATCCATAAAACAACTTGGCGGGAACGGCCAGTATGCTCGGCGAATATCCGACGCGGCCAAAAGGCTTTGTTGTTCAGCCGATGTGCACGGCCGCTGTCCGGGCCCATCACCTCACCTGGTATTCTGCTGTCGAAGTATGCCTTGCGCGTCGACGACGTTCACGCGGCTCACAGTTTCGCCGCCCTCAAATGCAAGGCAGCCGGCAAGATAGAGTGCGGCTTCCAAGCCCAAGTGGCCGCCCTACTCAGGCATCCTCAATTCATCTTGGTCATATCCACGCCTTTGAAACAGGCGCTCAGACCGATGTCGACAGTCCGCCATCGACCATGAGCACGTGACCATTGACGTAGCCGGCCGCGTCGGAAGCAAGAAAAACCGCCGCACCGCCAAGTTCTTCGGGGTTCGCCCAGCGGCCGGTTGGGGTGATGCTCTCGACCCAGCTTGTGAAGGCCTGATCGTTCAACAGCGCCGTATTCATTTCGGTCGCAAAGTAGCCCGGACCGATGGCGTTGACAGTGATCCCGTCCTTGCCGAGTTCTGCGGCGAGCGAGCGGGTAAGGCCATGCAAGCCGGACTTGGCGGCAACATAGCCATGAATGGTGGGGCGACCGAGAATGCCCGCAACGGAACCGGTGTGGATGATGCGGCCATACTTGCGCGCAAGCATGACTCTCGCAGCTTCGCGGGCCAGTGAGAAACAGGCGGTCAGATTGGTCGCCACCACCCGCTCGAAGTCTTCGTCCTCCCACTCGATCAACGGCCTTCGATGCTGGATACCGGCATTGCTGACTAGGATGTCGAGTTTGCCGTGTTC
Organism: Silicimonas sp.; assembly: GCA_040220415.1. GTDB lineage: Bacteria > Pseudomonadota > Alphaproteobacteria > Rhodobacterales > Rhodobacteraceae > JAVJUV01. Next base: position 69,433 of record JAVJUV010000040.1, on the reverse strand, counting down.
TGTCACGATGGCCTCGATTGCGCGGCGCGGCGCGCCGCGCTCGCTGACGTCGAATGCCATCGCCTGCGCCTTGAAGCCTTTGTCCGAAAGCCGCGTCGCCGCTTCGGCCAGCGTATCGGCATCACGTCCGTTGAGCACCACGTGCGCTCCCTGGGACGCCAGCGCTTCCGCCATTGCGAAGCCAAGCCCGCGAGACGCGCCGGTGACCAGCGCCACGCGATCCGTTAGCGAAAACATATCGCTCATGATTTTCGAGTTCCCGTTGCTGCCAATTACCGTTGTCCTGATCTTGCCCGATCATAGCGACATTCTCATTATCCGTACCACGGTCAATTCGGGCCGCTTCATATTTCACCTCCACAACTGATCAACCGACGAACCGAGAACAATGTCGGACAAGTTGGATATTCCCTCCGATCAGTTGATCAAGCGCCTCTTTTCATCGGATGCGATAGCTCGGAGAGTGAGCCGCTTCGTTCCCCACATGAGCGTTTGAATTGTCGGTTGGCAGAACCGGAACAGGCCTCAATCCGTCCAACTCACTTACCTTGAAGCTGGATTTCAGACTGAAATCATCCGGAGTGTCGCGACGCCGACAATGTCTGAGCCAGGCCTTCATCGGTCAGTTGGCCGGGAAGACCGACATCGGCCTTAACTACAATCTGCGGCAAGCCTCACTGAGAGTTGCGCCTCTTCGCAATGCCCGCGTGAGAGCCAAGGCGCTCTATGAAACCATCGGCCTCTTCTTCGCTTACGTTGTCCACGGTTGCCGACCACGGCAATTCGACCTTGACGGCGAGCCGATTGATTTCTTCGATGCGTTCATCCGAGACAGCAATGTGCCGAGATCCGTCCCGGCTGTGAATTCGCGAAATACACATCTCCAAGGGAGCGCGAACTTGTACCATCAACAGGTGCCCCAGATTACCGAGCTCAGCGAGTTGTCGGGAAAACCAAGGTGCTGTGCCCGTGCTCTCCAGCGCGACACAATCGTGGGATACGAGCCGTTCATGGACCGCTTCCAGCACCCGGGATTGACCGACCTCGTCAAACCTTGCAGTTCCAGGAGACAGTTCATGCGACAGTTCCAGCCAAATCTGTTCCACCCGAAGAAACGAAGCCTCTAATTCGGCTTCCATCCGGGTCGCCAGATAGGTCTTTCCGGCCCCCTTTGGCCCGACAAGCACGACTATTGTCTTCCACATGGAACTATCTCCAGACTTTTGGATCCGACGCATTCTGGTTTGCGATGTTACTCGACGCTCTCGATCCACACCGCTCTTCGCTTGCGTCAAGACTGTAGGACCGATGCCTCTGATGATCTGGAGCCTGCTTCTCGAACGAGCTAATGGGCATGGTTGATGTGCAGCCTTGGCAGTGAGCACGGCAAGGCGCGCAAGACTGAGGTTTTGTGCGCGATGATTGGTTGGTCATTTTGGCCTCTTCGCATGGGAAGCCGGACGCCGCGGCGCCCGGCTCCTTTTTCATCATGCGGCCTCTGCCGCGCCCCTTCCCAGCTGAGATACCAGCAGCGGCTCGTTGATCCTGAGCCAGGTTTCGGCGATCTTCCCGTCCTCCATTCGATAGAGCGCCACACCGTCGAAAACGACGCGTGCGCCATCGGGCGCGATGCCCTGAAAGTCGCCGGAATGCGTTGCCCAGATCTCCCAGTGCGCCGAAACAAAGTCTTCGGTTGCGATCATCCGCGTTGTTTCGAAGGTCATGTCCGTAAAGGACTGGCGGAAGATCCGAAAGAACGTCTTGTAGCTTTCGCGGTCATTGAACTCGCCGTTCGGGAAGCCCGGAAAGCCGTGGCAGACGATGTGGGGCACGACAGTGTCGTCGATTACCTCGACATCGTCGATGTTGGCCGAGTGCGTTCCGGAGAGGAAAGCGTTCACGGTGGCCTTGTTGCGATCGATGATGTGGTTTGTCATGGGTTTACCTTTCTGATTTTGCCCGCAAGGGGCCGTTGATGAGCGCAAGAACCGTTGTTCCGGGCAGCGAAGCTACCCGGCAAGCATCGCCTTCGCTCAGGGGGCTGCCGCGATCATCGACGCGGCGGTGAACGTCAGGCCAGCGCGGCCTCGACGTGTTCGATAGAGCCAGGCGGCACGTCTGCGGTGACGCCTTTCCCATAAGCGTTGGATATGTGGCGGGTCAGACCGCGCACGCCTGACGCGACCGGCAGGTGACCAGACAGCACGAGGTCCGGATCGAGGCGGTCGAGGCAGTCAATCATCCGGCCAAGGGCCTCGTGATCCATCTGTCCAAGCCATGGCGCATCGACCGAGGACCAACCGACAAGACCGTCCCGAAGGATGTCGTCAGGGATCTCCTCGATCCGATCCACCGCTCCCGGGACAAGCGCGCCGAATGCATCCGCCGCGAAGAACACCCGTTCTGTCTCGTCGAAGAAGCCCATTGTCTCGGGCGCGTCGTAGTAGGGCGGACGAACCTGGTGCAACCGGCGTCCGCCTACTTCCCAAACCTCGCCTGGCGAAAGCAGCCGCAACCGATCGGGGTCTCCGGCGCCTAGCATCTGCATTTTTCCGGCGCCGAGAAAATTGGTGACGATCGTCGCGTTGGGTGCAAGCGTGAGGAGCAGATCAAGATTGCCGATGTGATCGGCATCCGTGTGGCTCAGCCAGATCCAGCGAATTTCATCGGGATCGATCTCGGCGCTCAGGCTTTCGACCATCGGCTCGGCGAGAGCGCCCAGCCCAGTGTCGACCAGCATTGGCTCTGGTCCCTTCAGCAGGAACGAATTGATCGGCAAGGCACCAAGGCCGGGCACCGGCAGCCACGAAGGCAGGACAGACCAGGCGTCGGTAACGCGCTGCGGCACGCCCTGAAAAGGTTCTTCGATCGGTTGCATGGCAAACTCCTTATTTCAGTGAGCATGTATGTTTACTGATGCGGCGTCCTACAGAACCGATTCCCGCTTGTCAAGAATTCATTGATCAGTCATGTTCATCGAATGTCGGATGAAAAGAGACCCTACAAACTTCGGGCCCGCGCGAAGGCGCAGGAAGAAACGCGACGCAAGATCGTCGAGGCGACGATGCAGCTGCACGAGGAGATCGGGCCGCGGGCGACGACAATAAGCGCCATCGCCGATCGGGCCGGAGTGCAAAGACTGACGGTCTATCGTCACTTTCCGGACGAGACTGCGGTGTTCCAGGCATGCACATCGCACTGGTTGTCACTGAACCCGCCTCCGGACCCGGCGGAATGGTCCGCGATCAGCGATCCGGCGACGCGGTTCCGATGCGCCGTTGCCCATTTCTACGGTTACTACTCTGGCACCCGCCGCATGTGGTTGGTCTCATATCGCGACATCGATCATGTGCCCGCGCTGCAGCAGCCGATGTCCGAGGTCGCCTCCTTCATGGACGAAGTGGCTGGCGGCCTGATCAGTGCCTATGAAGACAAGCGCGACGATCCCCTTGTCGCTGCCACGGTGCGACATGCCCTCCACTTCCTCACCTGGAACGAACTCGAAGAGCAGGGCTTGCCCAACGTAGAAAAGGTGACGCTGGCACTTGCCTGGCTCGACGGTGCTCTGACGGGGTCACGCGTGCCCCCTTCGGCTACCGGTTGAGATGCTTGCGCGATCATCCGGCGCCAGCCCCACGGCCCGGGCGAATTGGCGCCGATGGACTACGTTCAGGCTGTCCGGATCGAAGAGGCCAAGCAGATGCTCGAGACCACGGATCTGGGCGCGGATGCCATCGCGTTCGAGGTCGGATATGACGATCCGTCAGCACGTGAGGCTGTTCCGAGAGAAACCGATGGCGGAACCGACGCCATTCAACCCAAATGTTATCCGCAAGCACCACAAGATGTACGGAATCGCTCGTTGCGATAGACAATGAATACTGCGCTGCTGCAGGCAGTCAGGTCAGGCTGCACACCATGTCCGGGAACTTGGACAGGTTGGCAGCTTTCGGTCCGGTTGGACCGTTTCCAGGAAGACCGAAGACCAACCTGTCGCCAGTAGAAAAATCAGGGCCTCTCGTATCGTGCCGGCCATACCGGCAGAGGCCAAGACGATGCGGTCATCGCCGCTGCCTGAGAAAACCGGACAGAATTTCAGTCAGATCAGCCTCACATTTCGTGCCGTATTAGTGACCGACGTCGAGCTTGATCTGTGCTATAGTCAAATTGAGAGTTGGAGGACGATGTCCGGCCAACCGGGCGACATGTTTCGCATCCCGAATGTGGCCGGACACATTGGAGGATGTACTATGGTCAAAACGATCGGAAATCCACTGACCTGGACGGCGCGCAACCTTGCTGGCGCTGCCGGACATTTTACCCAGACGGTCGAAAGAATAGGCGGCGAGGAGGAGGTGACCCCCGAAATTCTTCCGCTTACCACCGAAGACATTCGCGAGGCACTGCGGCGCGGCTACGCCGACTTCGCAGCGGTTCGCGCCGACGTGATGTTCATCTGCCTCATATATCCGGCCATCGGCGTTCTGCTCGCCGCAGTGGGGTTCAACGCGAACCTGTTGCCCGTCGTCTTTCCTGTAGCCGCCGGCTTTGCCCTTCTCGGTCCACTGGCCGCTGTCGGTCTCTACGAAGTCAGCCGCAGGCGCGAGATGGGCGAGGAGGTCTCCTGGCTTGCGGCACTCGACGTGATCCGGTCACCGAACTTCGGCGCGATTATGGTCCTGGGCCTCTACCTCGCCGCGCTGTTCGTGGCCTGGATCGTGGTCGCCCATCTGATCTGGCTCTGGACTCTCGGCCCGACGCAGCCAGAAACGTTGTCCGCCTTTCTGACGGACGTATTCACCACCGGCGCAGGCTGGACGATGATCGTGGTCGGAATGGCCGCTGGCTTCTGCTTCGCGGTCGCGGTGCTTGTGACCAGCGTGGTCAGCTTCCCCTTGCTTCTTGACCACAACATTGGTGTGCCGGCCGCGGTCGTGACATCCTACAAGGTGTTCCGCGAAAATCCGCGTGTGATCGCTTCCTGGGGGCTCGTGGTGGCTACGCTTCTGTTGCTGGGATCGATCCCGGCCTTCCTAGGTCTGATCATCGTGCTCCCGGTGCTCGGCCACGCGACGTGGCATCTTTATCGCCGCGCGGTGAGGATCTGAGCAGACGATCCGCGGATTTCGTATGAGCGGGCGGACGGACCTCACACCCCGCTCGCTGGCACAAAACCGGAATGTGGCCGTCCCACAAGTAGGGCGCCGTGGGATCGGTACCTTGGCAATTGTTTAGCCAGAAAATGGAGGGAAAGATGCGCTACGTTACGATTACCACTTGGGAGGTCGCGGACGGCACTGACTACAACTCCTTTCTGCAAGCCGTCGAAGAGAAGCGCCTCCCCGCTCTGAAAGGCCTGGGCGCCAGCCGCGTCACCGTAATACGGACAAGCGAACGAACCAGTGCGGCAATCACCGAATGGCCCGACAAGCAAACCCGCGACGCAGCCGAGTTGAAAATCGACGAAGTGCGAAGATCGGTCCACAGGGATGACAACACTCGAATGACCGGCGAAATGAAGGGAGAGATTGTAGCTGACGTCTGAAGCATCGAATGTTCGTCTGCGTCTTGCAACCAGTGGCGCCCATCCATGCGGCACTGAAATTTCAAAGCATCGGATCCGCCTTATTCTAACGCCTCGGCATCGGACCGGACTTGCGACACTGGTGGGCGTGCTTGCCCCGGACCTCGCGGCGGTCTTCTCCGGCAGGCGCTCTCATTTTCGGGGTATTTGACGGGCGCACGGTTAGCAGGCACTATTTTCGCATGGGCTCCCTAACGCACATCGAAGTGCTCTTGCCCGAACTCAGGGCATATGCGCGCGCGCTTTGTGATCGCCCCGAGACTGCCGAGGACCTCGTGCAGGATGCTGTCGAGCGTGCGTTGAGAACCGAGGATCGTCCAGACCGGATTGCCGAGTTCAGGCCGTGGATGTTCCGCGTTATCCGCAATCTGCGATACGATGAATTGCGAAAACGCCGTGTGAGAAGGGAATACATCGCCAAGGAAAAACGTCTTTATGAACAAGGAATTTGGGCTCAGGACCATGCCCGCGATGTTCTCTTTCGCCTTTCTTTCGAACGCATGCCTGCTGAAGAGCGGGAAATCCTGTTTCTTATCGACGTCATGGGACTGAGATATTCGGAAGCGGCCGAGATCATCGGCGTCGCGATCGGAACGATCATGAGCCGGGTAAGCCGGGCGAGGGAAGCCCTTCGCGACGAAATGGATGTCGAGACTGAGCATACGACCAAGAGGGATTGCTGAATTGAGTAAGCAAGTTTGCACGGGAACCGGTGCATGGGATTGAGCGAAGCCGATCTGGAATTGATCAACGCGTTCCATGACGGCGAGCTTGATCATCATGCGACTGCGGCTGTCGAACGGCGGCTGGCAAACGAGCCCGCGTTGCGGGTGGCGCTTGAGGACATTTCCGAAATTTCTCGTGCACTCGGCGCGCTTCGGCCGTCGATCATTCCAGAGAGAGAGCCCTCACCAACCGCTATTGCAGCGCCTGGCAATCCGGCAGCTGCGGGAATTGGGGCAAGTGCCGCTTTGATCGTGCTCTTGGTGACAGCAACGATGTTCTTCGCCGGGCATGTGTCGGAAGCACCGCCATCGCCGTCCGAATGGCATCGCCTCTTCGTCGCTCAGGAATACCGGCCCGCCAGCTCGGGCCAAGCCACGCCTGCGGCGCATTGGATCGGCCAGATACCCGATCTGTCCTCTGCGCGGCTGACATTTGTCGATGCGGCCGGGACTGTCGGCGGTGAGTTCTACCTCCATTATTCCGGCGTGAACGGCTGCCGGTTGACCTTTGGCATACATAGCCGCACTCCCAGCATTCCAAAGGATGATCCCGGGCTAATGGCTCGAAACTGGGCCGCCCGGGATCGGCACTATTCGCTTCTGGCGGTCGGCATGGATCGCCACAAATTCGAGACCATCGCAAAGCTGCTTGTGCAGGAAACCGAGACGGGCAATCCGGGCGGCGACAGCCTCTTGGCTGTCAGAGAGGCGACCCGGACTGCAGTTCCGTGCGCCTAGGTCCCTCCTCTGAAGATCAGCGCGAAGGAAAGTTCGGACGGTCCGTGTTGTAGTGCTCGGCGAGGTAGTCCAGGATCGTGTCCCTTTCTTCCTGGGTCGGTTCCGCCATTCCCTGCTCCTCGATCATCCAGTCGATCAGCTTGTCCCAGCCCTCACGCGTATTGCCCTGCTGCGCCACGATCATTTCCGAGTGGCAGGGTGTGCACGCATAATATGTCGTCTCGACGCCCTCGGCATCCACCAGAAGTCCGAAATCTTCCGCGGTTTCTTCCCCATCGCCGGATGCGGGTTCGCTGACACCCCCGCCCATCGAAAGCGGATTGTCGCTCTGGGTGCCTAGATAACGGATCATGTCAGCTCGTTGCTGCGGGTTGGACAAGCCGCGAAAGACCATGCGCGTGCCTCGGAAGGTTCCGCCCGGATCAGCGAGAAACGCATCCAATCGCTCCGGCGTCCAAGTGCCTTCGGCTTCTTGCAAGGCCCGCGAATAGCGAAATCCTTCGATCGATCCGATCTCGCGGCCCACCACTCCGAAAAGATTGGGCCCTGTCCGGTTCGCGCCATCCTTTTCAATGGTGTGGCAGGCTCTGCACTGGCGGAATAGGGCCTCGCCCTCTTCGGCACTGGCCGCCTGAAGACGATCGTCGAGATCCTCTGCGGATGCAGGGAGACAAATGGCAAGTCCCGCCGCGAAAGCGGCGGCAAGAACCCGTGCGTAGTTCATGGAATTCTCCCGTTCGGAATGGAAGGGCGGCGGTGTGTTGTCGCCGACCCGTCACCTGTCAGCCGACCCTGAGACCGACACGATGCATCGTGTTGTTCAGGTAGCCTTTCGGGTTCCAGTCGATCGCGAACGGCTGCATGACGCCTTCGCTGTCCGTCGCCCGCGCCCAGACCTCGTAGTAGCCCGCTTGCGGGAAGCTTACCTCGGTCCGCCAGTTCTGCCAGGCACCATCATTGACCGGCGCATCAAGGGCGGCTTCTTGCCAGGTGGCTCCGAAGTCGATCGAGATATCCAGTCGATCGATCGTGCGGTCGCCGGACCACGCATGTCCGCGAACTTCCGTCGACATCCCTATCTCTGCCCCGTTTGCAGGAAAAGTGACCAGCGATTTCACCGGCATACGCTCGATGATCTCGAAATCCTCGGTCGGAACGTCCGTTCCCGCTGCAACCGGATAGCCCGGAACCCGATACGACATCCCCGTCATCTTCGGTCCGTCATGCACGACATCACGCAATTCTATCCGCCTCAGCCACTTCTGCGAACACGAGCCCGGCCATCCGGGAACGACAAGACGCAGCGGCGCGCCATTCATCTGGTGCAGATCGGCGCCGTTCATCTGGAAGGCAATCAGGATGTTGTCAGTCATCGCCTTGTCGATGGGGACGCCACGCGAGATGGGCAGTTTTTCGGGATCACCCGACAAATGTCCGTCGGCGCCATAGTGAGCGGTGTAGACGACACCGTCCCGCACGCCAGCCTTCTCGAGCACGTCCTTCAGTCTTACGCCGGTCCATTCCGAGCAAGCGACAGCGCCATAGGTCCATTGGTTGCCGCTGGCAGGCGGATCGAAGAACGCCCGTCCGTTGCCCCCGCATTCGATCGTCAGCGCCATCGTGACAACCTCGAACTGGGATCTGAGGTCGTCGATCGACATTTCCATCGTATTGTCGACCAAGCCGTCGACCGTCAAAGTCCAGCCGTCCGCGCTCGTGTCATCGGGAACCAGTCCGTTGTTGCGGATGAAGTGCCTTTCGATGGGCGTGATCGCATCATCAAGAAGTTCCGGCGGCGTCTCGGCGTTTACTGGGCGGTCATTGAGCAACGTCAGCCCGTTCTTTCCGGCAAGCACATCTCCCTGAGCCATGGCGGCCGGAATGAAACCTTGTGGAATGTTGCGATGGAACGGGATGGCCATCCCCACCGCGGCGGACATCGTCGCAAGCCCTGCCCCCTTCAGAAACCCTCTCCTGTCGGAATGGCTGCGTCGCCCGAAAACTTCGATATCAGCCTGTTCCGGATCCTCGGCGAAGAGATCACGCAGATCATTCGGTTTGTTGCCATCTGGTGCCATGTCTTCCTCCCATCTCTATTTCGCGAGCACACGCAGGTGCTAAGGAAGAGACGTCCGGGCACGATGAATTATTCCAGCCGATGGCTTGTTTGCTGACCGACATTGATGGCCGAGGCGACGGCGACTGCAAGGCCGGTACAGCGACCTGGATCGTAGCGGTCAGAACGGGGTGCCCTACCAGCCGTTTGTGCTCTCCAATCGGTCGCAGCCCGGCGGGTGTTGAAGTCCGCCGGGTGCCGGAATGATGCAGCGCTCACTGGTCGCCGCCTGCCTGATTTGTGGCGGTGCCCGGCTCGCTTCCAGTGGTTCCGGTTCCCATGCCGATCATGCACTAACAGTCAAACCGGGCCAGCCAGATCAGGCCAACCAGACCATCGAGGGCGTTACCGGCGGCAATTCAGATCGCTGTTCGGCGGAAAGGTTCAGGAGAATTGCGGCAACTTGGCACGACTGTGCTGACAGACCATAGCAGTCAAGGATCAGGACGAATTTCCCTGCTGACGGGGAAAATTCCCAGACCCCGTACTGTTCGGCTGACTCTTCCCATTAATCTAAATTCATTTCGGTGTGTTGGAGGGCATTCTTGCTCGCAAGGACTGGGATATTTCTGATCTGAAACCGGGTAAATGCTGATCGCGACAGGGAAAGAGTGTTCTGGCGGCCGCATCACGAGCCCTGGACTCACGACGACCTGAACACGTGGGGGTATTGTAAGGCGCAAAACCTTTCGCTGAAGGCGTTCGGCAACCGGCGAGCAACGGTACGGCCAAGCCCGAAGTTCACGTACGCAATCTGCTTTGGCGGCGCATATCCCGCTTCTGGTAACGATCCGCGCGCCGATCCTTGTTACGGATAGTCTGCAACCCATTCACTTGCCGCGGCCCCTGTCCCCGGAGCGCTCTCTGGGCCACGTGGCCCAGGTCGCTCGCGGTCGGTCAGTAGCGGCCGTTGATGGCTTCGAGCCGTTCCAGGTTGACGATCGTGGACAGCATCAGCCTGTCCTGGCTCCAATCGCCGGGCTGCCGGACCGACGCAGCCGCCAGCGAGACGCCAACGGCCAGCACGGAGGCCAAGGCCGGCACCACCAAGCTTAGTCGCGCACTCCCCGGCTGGTTAGCAAGCGCCAGAATCCGGTCCGCGAAGGCCCGCTTGGCCGAGCGATCCTGGGCACGAAAGAATGCGACATGCATCGCGCGCGGCAGCGGAACGCTGACCTGGCGCTCGCAGAAGCCGAGAAGGCAATCCATGTAATCCCGCATTTCGATCCTGTTGCGCGCGATCACCTTCTGATCACAGCTGAGTTCGCGCAACTTGTCGAAGGACTGCTTCCAGAAACCGAACGCCGGGTTCCAGAACATCAACGGTCGCATGAATTCGAACGCCAGTTCCCATTCCACGTCGCCGTCCCGCAGGTGCTGCAGTTCGTGGGAGAGGATCATGCGAAGTTCCCTGTGGCGGGTGACCAGCGTCGAGGGCAGCACGACATAGCGGCGCACAAGTCCGCGCGCCGCAAACGGAACGCAGACAGTGTCCGAAAGCCGGATGTCGACCTTGCCGACACGGCGCCACAGATAGCTGCGTCCGACTGCCCTGCGCACGCGGGCCGCCGAAAACAGCATCCTCACGAACTGGACCGCGGCGGCCACAAGAAGGATTGCGATGACGCCCACCAACCAGGGCGCATCGCCATTGAACAGCCCGTCGAGTACGCGCGCCCGCGTGTTCAGAAGCGCCTCGAATTCAGCCGCAGGCAGCGAGATCTCCCCACGCAGATAGGACGCGACCGCGATATCGCTGACAGTGATCGGCGTCTTCGGCCAGAAGCGTTGCCCGACGGATACCGCCAGATGGGCGATGACCGGACTGGCAAGGGTAAACAGCAGCGCCATTTTCATTAGCCGAAGCTGTGCCGGGTAGTTGTGTTTGAGCAAGGTGCGGGAAACGACGGCCTGCGCCAATGCCCACAGACAGAACGCCAGCAAAAACACGATGTTGGCGTCTATGAACAGATCAAGAGCCGGTTTCATCGCTATCATCTTGGAGCCTCCTCTCCACCAGCGCCCGAATGTCCTCGAGATCCGATGCCGTCAGCTTCGCATCGTCGACGAGGCGCGCGACAAGGGATGCCGGCGTGTCGTCGAACAGCGTGCGAGACAGGTTTTGCAGCGATCGGGTCTGGTAATTGTCTTTTTGGAGAAGCGGGGTGTAGACCAGCGTCTTGCCTTCCTTGCGGCTTTCCACAAAGCCCTTCTCGTCGAGAATACGCAGGATCGTCGCGCCTGACGTGTAGGCCAGATTACGCTCGGGCGGCAGTTGGTCGAGAACGTCCCGGACCGAGCCTTCGCCCAACCCCCAGAGCTCGTTCATGAACTCCAGTTCAACTTCCGTCAGAAGGTCACCGCTTTTTCTTTTGCGCATCGGTCCGTGTCGTTCCACTCTTGTTGTCGCTCCCCGTCCCTACAAGACCACTCATTCCGCCCCAGGCGAAGCCTAAACTTTCCAGAACACGAAGATTCCCCATCCGATCGCAATGAAAAGCGGAATCCAGATGGGCTGACCGACGAAACCAAGCCAGGCAAGAAAGATGTAGGCCGAGCCGAGCAACGTGATGAACAGCCGGTCGCCCAGCGTGGTCGTCAACCCCAGCACGCCCTTGCGCTCAAGGCCGTCGCGCAGCCAAAGGCCTTCCAGCAGGCCGATTATGAGGATCGCCGAGAATATCCCGACGAATACCGCCAGCGTCGCCGGGGTCCAGGCCATCCAGAACTCGGGCCAGAGAGGATCGGTCCAGGAAAACCCCTTCTCTTCCTGCTGGCCGACATTTCCCCATCCCGCCTTGGCCTGCGCCAGGACCGGACCGGGGATGAGAAGGAACAGCGACAGGCAACGCAACATGGCTTAGACCCTCCCCATCGCGAAACCGCGGGCGATGTAGTTGCGCACGAACCAGATCACGATTGCGCCGGGAATGATCGTCAGCGTTCCCGCCGCCGCCAGAAGGCCCAGCTCGTAGCCCGCGCTTGAGGCGGTCCGCGTCATCACGGCGGCGATCGGCTTGGCCTCGACCGCAGTCAGTGTCTTGGCCAGAAGCATCTCGACCCACGAGAACATGAAGCAAAAGAACGCCGCCACGCCGACGCCCGCCTTGATGTTGGGCAGGAAGATCTTCACGAAGAAGCGCGGGAAGGAATAGCCGTCGACATAGGCCGTCTCGTCCAGCTCTTTCGGGATGCTGCGCATGAAGCCTTCGAGAATCCAGACCGCCAGTGGCACGTTGAAGAGCGTATGCGCCAGCGCCACGGCGAGATGCGTGTCGAAGAGGTTGATCGACGAGTAGAGCTGGAAGAACGGCAGCGCGAAGACCGCCGCCGGAGCCATGCGGTTGGTCAGGAGCCAGAAGAACAGCTGCTTGTCGCCCAGGAACCGGTAGCGCGAGAAGGCATAGGCCGCGGGCAACGCCACGGCCACCGAAAGGAGCGTGTTCAGAGAGACGTAGAGGATGGAGTTTATGTATCCCCAATACCACGTCGGATCGGTGAAGATGGCCTTGTAGTTGTCCAGCGTGAAGGTTTGCGGGAAAAGCGAGAAGCCCGACAGGATCTCGTTGGTGGTCTTGAACGACATCGCCACCAGCCAGTAGATCGGAAGCATCAGGAAGGCGATGTAGAGAATTGGAATGACGGATCTTTTTCTCATTTCTGATCGTCCTTCGTCATCAGGGTGTAGAAGACCCAGCTGACCAGAAGCGTAATAGCGAAGTAGATCAGGCTCATCGCCGCCGCCGGCCCGAGGTCGAACTGTCCGAGCGCGATCTTCACCAGGTCGATCGACAGGAGCGTGGTCGAGTTTCCGGGCCCGCCGCCGGTCAGCACGAAGGGTTCTGTATAGATGTTGAAGCTGTCCATGAACCTCAGGAGGATCGCGATGGTCAGCACGGTCTTCATTTTGGGCAACTGGATATAACGGAAGACACTCAAGGGACTAGCGCCGTCGATCTTGGCGGCCTGGTAGTAGGCGTCCGGGATCGAGACGAGGCCAGCGTAGCAGAGCAGCACGACCAGCGATGTCCAGTGCCAAACGTCCATCACGACGACGGTGATCCAGGCCGAGAGCGGCTGCTGGGTCATGTCGTAGTTGACGCCCAACACATCGTTCAGGAAGTAGCCCATCAGCCCGATCTTCGGCAGTGTGAAGATGTTCCACATCGAGCCGACCACGTTCCACGGGATCAGCATGGGCAGCGCCATCAGCACCAGGCATACCGGCACCCAGATGCCCTTGCGGGGCATCGACAGCGCCACGATGATGCCCAGCGGCACCTCGATCAGGAGGATCAGGAAGGTGAAGAGGAACTGGCGCCCGAGCGCGGCCTGGAAACGCTCGGAGCGCAGGATCTGCTCGAACCAGTCCAGTCCCTGCCAGAAGAACTGGTTGTTCCCGAAGGTCTCCTGTACCGAGTAGTTGACCACTGTCATCATCGGCACCAGCGCGTTGAACGCGACCAGGAGAAGGACCGGCAGGACGAAGAACCATGCTTTCTGGTTTTCGGTTCTCATGCGCGTGCCTCCGTTGCGATCCAGCCATCCCGGTAGACGCGCGTTTTCTCGGGGCGGAAGCCAAGGCGCACCTCGGTGCCCGGATGTGGAACATCTTGCTCGGTCACGATCTTGACCGAACTGTCGCCCACCATCGCTTCGACGACGAAATGCCTGCCCACATCGGCGACCTTTGTTACCCGGGCGGGCAAGCCCGCGCTGCCGATGTCGATGTGTTCGGGGCGGATGCCCAGCTTCACCGAGCCGCCCTTCCCGGTGACGGGCCCTTCAAGCGCCACGTCGTGTCCCTGGAACAGCGCGCGGTCCCCGCGGACCTCGCAGGGCAGCACGTTCATGCCCGGAGACCCGATGAAATGGCCGACAAATGTGTGCTGCGGCCGCTCGAACAACTCGACCGGGGTGCCGATCTGCACGACCTCACCGTCCTGCATTACCACAACTTCTTCCGCGAAAGTCAGCGCCTCGGTCTGGTCGTGGGTCACGTAGATCATCGTCGCCTTCGCGCGCTGATGCAGTTCCTTCAGCTTGGAGCGCAGCTTCCATTTCAGATGCGGGTCAATCACCGTCAGGGGTTCGTCGAACATCACGACGTTCACGTCGTCGCGCACCAGCCCCCGGCCCATCGAGATCTTCTGCTTGTTGTCTGGGCTGAGACCCGAGGCGCGGGAGTCCAGCATCGGCTCGACCTCCAGCATTGCGGCTATCTCGGCCACGCGGGCCGCGATCCGGGCGGGATCAACGCCGCGGTTCTTCAGAGGGAACGCGAGGTTCTGGCGCACGGTCATGGTGTCGTAGATCACCGGGAACTGAAATACCTGCGCGATGTTGCGCCGGTCTGGCGGCAGGGTCGTCACGTCCTGTTCATCGAACAGGATTTGCCCCTCGGATGGCGTCAGAAGTCCGGAAATCAGGTTCAGAAGCGTCGATTTCCCGCACCCGGAGGGCCCCAGCAGCGCGTAAGCTCCGCCATCCCGCCAGGTCACGTCGATCTCCTTCAGGGCATAGTCGTCCGGACCTGACGGGTTCGGATAGTAGCTGTGCCGCAGCTTCGACAGCGTGATGCGAGCCATGTCAGGCCACCCTCTTTCCGTCGGTGCCGAAGTACCGGCAGTGCGCCGGGTCCATGTAGAAGACGTGATCTTCTCCGACCTCGTAGGGATGTACACCCGCAGAAAGCGACACCCACGCATACTCGCCCAGTTGGAAATGCGCGCTCGAATCCGAGCCGGAAAGCTCCGTCACCAGGACGCGCCCCTTCAGCGCCACGGCCGTGTCGCTTGTTCTGTGCGGCGTCACCCTGTGTGGGCGCATCGCCACGGTATAGTCCCCGTCGGGCAAGCCAGCGGCCTGCCCTGTCAAGGGCCAGCCGATCCCGATCGCCAGACGCGCCTCGGCCCCGCATTTGGTCACGCCGGCGACATTGATCGGCGGATCGGAGAAGACCTTCGCGGCCTTCAGATTATCGGGGTTGCGGTATATGTCAGACGTTGGTCCGAACTGTGTCACGTGGCCATCCGCCATTAGTGCCGTGTGCCCGCCAAGAAGCAGCGCTTCCTCGGGTTCCGACGTGGCATAGACGACGACCGAGCCGCGCCCGGCCAGCAGCTCCGGTAACTGCTCGCGCAGTTCCTCGCGCAGCTTGTAGTCGAGATTGGCCAGCGGCTCGTCCAGAAAGACGGCACGGCTTTCCTTGGCGATGGCCCGGGCAAGTGCGGTGCGCTGCTGCTGGCCACCCGACAGTTCGCTGGGGTGGCGGTTGAGCATCGGACGCAGTTGCAGCAGGTCCGCAGCCTGTTCGACCCGGCCCTGAAGCTCGCTCGCTGCCATCCCGGCGACGCGCAGCGGCGAGGCGATGTTCTCAAAGACGGTCATGTGGGGATAATTGACGAAGAACTGGTGCACGAGGCTGATATTGCGCTTCTGCGTCGAGACCCGGCTTACGTCTTCGCCGTCCATCAGGATCTTGCCGCCCGCCAGTGGATCGAGACCGGCCATCAGCTTGATCAGCGAGGTCTTCCCCGATCCGGTAGCTCCCAGAAGCACGTTGAAATGTCCTGCCTCAAGCCGCAGTGTCGTCGGTTTGATATGGGTGATCCGTCCGACCACCTTCGAGGCATTCTGAAGCTCGATCATCCCTGGCCTTTCACCATTCCCAGATCATGCTGGAGACCGCCGCTCCTGGCGGCGGCCTCCGCTTCTCGGCATCGGCTTACTGCGACTGCCAGCGCGCGACGAGTTCGTCGTAATTGACGGTCTGGCCTTGCGGCTTCTCGTTGTCGAGCTTGGCTTTCGGGGCCCCTGGCTGCGACAGCCAGTACTCCGCGTCGCGCTCTTCGTTCAGGCGCGGACCACAGCCGCCGTAGACCCCGGCCGCCTCGTCTGCTTCCTGCATCCGAGCCATGGTGATGTCCATCTCCTGGGCGAGACGGTCCATGGCTTCCTGCGGCGTGAAGGCGCCCGAGTTGACGTCTCCGATCTGCTGCCACCAGATTTGGGCCAGCTTCGGATAGTCCGGCACGTTGATGCCGGTCGGTGACCATGCCACGCGGTCCGGCGAGCGGTAGAACTCGACAAGGCCACCCAGCTTCGGCGCGCGTTCGGTGAACGACTCGTGGTTGACCGAACTGTCGCGGATGAAGGTCAGGCCAACGTGACTTTTCTTGACGTCCACCGTCTTGGAGGTGACGAACTGGGCATAAAGCCAGGCAGCCTGAACCCGGTCAGTCGGGGTGGACTTCAGGAAAGTCCACGAGCCCACGTCCTGGTAACCGACCTTTTGGCCTTCTTCCCAATAGGGGCCGTGCGGGCTGGGCGCCATCCGCCAGAGCGGGTTGCCGTCGGCGTCGACAGTGTTGTTGCCCTCGGACTGCGGCTTCACCATGTCTGCTGTGAATGCGGTGTACCAGAAGATCTGCTGGGCCACATTGCCCTGGCTGAGCGCCGGCAGTGACTGGTAGAAGTCATAGGACGCCGCGCCCGGAGGAGCGTAGTTGCGCAACCATTCGTCCCACTTGCGGATCGCATAGACAGCCGCCGGGCCGTTGGCCGCACCGCCGCGCGACACCGAAGCGCCAACCGGGTTGCAGGTGCCGGGTTCCATCCGGATGCCCCATTCGTCGACCGGGATGCCGTTCGGCTCACCCACGTCACCGGCGCCGGCCATCGAGAGCCAGGCATCCGTCATCCGCCAGCCCAGGTCGGGTGCGCGCTTGCCGTAGTCCATGTGGCCGTAGATGCGCACGCCGTCGACTTCCGACACGTCGTTCGTGAAGAACTCGGCGATGTCCTCGTAGGCCGACCAGTTGATCGGCACGCCCAGGTCATAGCCGTACTTTTCCTTGAAGCGGGCCTGGATGTCGGGATCGTCGAACCAGTCCTTGCGGAACCAGTAGAGGTTCGCGAACTGCTGATCGGGCAACTGGTAGAGGTTCCCGTCGGGACCAGTCGTGAACTGGATGCCCATGAAGTCTTCGAGATCCAGCGTTGGACTTGTCGTCGCGGCCCAATCGCCAGCCATCTGTTCGGTCAGGTTGTAGGCAAGCTGAAGACGCGAGTGCGTGCCGATAAGGTCAGAGTCGTTGACATAACCGTCGTAGAGGTTGCGGCCGGTCTGCATCTGGGTCTGAACCGCCTGAACTACTTCGCCCTCACCGAGGATCTGGTGGTTCACCTTGATGCCGGTGATTTCCTCGAATGCCTTGGTCAGGACTTCCGATTCGTAGGAATGGGTCGGAATCCCTTCCGACAGCACATTGATTTCCAAGCCCGCATAGGGTGCAGCGGCTTCAATGAACCATTTCATCTCGGCCAGTTGCTCGTCCTTGGTGAGCGTCGAAGGCTGGAATTCCTCGTCGATCCAGCGCTGGGCGGCCGCTTCGTCAGCAAAAGCTCCGCCATACCCCGCGATGACGGCACCAGCCGCCACGGCGGAGAGTAGATACATCCGCATCTGTCTCCTCCCTAAGTGTTTGGTCCGTGCTTTGCCGGACGAATGAAGCGTGTGACCGGACCGAATGATTTGTCAAACTAAAAAATTAGTAATTGAGTGTATGACCTTTTCTCTCCGCTTTCCGGACAACTCTAGGTATCTGAGAGACATAGGATTTCTGGTTCGTTGAAGTCGTTCTGGAGCGATGACTTATGGGAAAGCCAATACGTCATGGGATGCCGCTGACATCCCGTTGGGGCGAATCAAACGGAGAACGTGCAAGCATTATTATGCCCCGAAATGCACCGTGGGCGGCTGGATCGGCCTGCGTGGCGAGGAAAGCATGGCCGTGCTCAGGTACCGCGAGAGTCATGCCGAAAGCCGTTATCCTTCCCGGTCGGAAGAGCTTCTGACAGTCGGACTAGCCCGGTTTGCTGGGATCGTGCAGCTTCCGCCGAACGTGGTCGGCATCGGTACCGACGACGGGCGGCACTCAGAAGTTCCCTACAGTCTCCCCTGAATCACACTGTTATTTGGGCCTTCCATCATTCGCCATGCGGGACCTCGCCAAGTGCGAGAAATGCACTGTCGATGGGGACCTCGCGGATC
This sequence comes from Silicimonas sp., assembly GCA_040220415.1. Taxonomy (GTDB): domain Bacteria; phylum Pseudomonadota; class Alphaproteobacteria; order Rhodobacterales; family Rhodobacteraceae; genus JAVJUV01. The sequence goes on along the minus strand of JAVJUV010000040.1, from coordinate 51,215 downwards.
GCTCCCTCGTCACCGGTGACCGTCACTATGTCTCCCGCGATCCCGACATCAGCGATAGGCTCGCCACTCGGCCAGGCGATCGCGCCGACGACATGGCGCACCTCGGTTCTGCCACCCAGCCTCAAGGCGCATGGACCCGTCAGGTCAGCTTCGGAAGAGATTCCCAGCATGTGACATGCCGCGCCCTCCTCGACGCCGAGGCAGCCGTAGTGACGTCCGGACCAAGGTGGGTAATCGCGCCCACCGTTGGAATGCCATAACATCGTCATCGGCAGATAGCGGGGATCGCGCAGCGACAGATAGACGTCACCTTCGACAGGTCTGACAACGGCGGTCCAGCCAAGCGAATGACCTGCGGCCTCGATGCCGATCACGAAATCCTCGTGGCGCGGGTTCCAAGGATACCGCGTCAGATCGACGGGACCGTCGGTTCCCGGAAATGCCGTGGGATCAACCGCCTGTGCCGGGCAGATCAAGGCCGATCGGCCACGTGCTGGATCGGGCTCCTGCTGTTCCTTCGGGGTTTCCCAGACACGCTTCGGCGATGTCCGGATCAGCGCTCCGTTCTTCACCGAGACGTTGGCGTGATTGGCAAATGTCACGCACCCTTCACCGCCGACGAACTCATGGGACTGGTAGATGAACGGATGGTTGTCGCGCACTGCCAGTCGCTTTGTCAGCCGAGCGCCGTGAACGAGTCGCTCCAACTCGGCCTCCACGGCACCGCCCCCGGACCGCACCACCCGCCAGGGCGAGTTCGGCGGCCATCCATGCAGCGGCGACCCCTCCTCGCTGGCCGCGAATGGCGCGCAGAAGAAATCCCCTCCGAGACGGCCCATCAGCGGTGCCTCTCCTTCGGGCATGATCTCACCGGTATCGACCCAGGGCGCGCGGTGAAGCGGCGTGATCGTGAGGCCTCGGTCGATGACTGTGAAACCGTCCAGCAGACCGGTGTCGTCCCGGAAGCAGAATTCGATGCCCTGCGCTTCGACCCGAATCATACCGCCATATGCTCGCCCGTGATGATGTTCTCGACGTCTTGAATGCTGGACGTCTTCGGGCTGAGATCGTCGGCCACGACCTCACCGCGTCGCATCACTACCATGCGGTCAACCACCTGAAAGACGTGGTGGATGTTATGCGCGATGAAGATGCAGGAATGGCCGCTATCCCGCGCATCCCGGACGAACCGAAGAACTCCCTGCGTCTCCGCGACGCCCAGGTTGTTGGTCGGTTCGTCGAGGATGATCAACTCGCTGTCGAAATACATCGCGCGCGCGATGGCGACCGCTTGCCGCTCTCCGCCAGACAGCGACCCGATTGGTGTGGTCGGCGGAATGTTCTTCGAGATGCCGACGCGTTTCAGCAGTTCGCCCGCCACCTTGTTCATCTGTTCCTGATCCATGCGGTCGAGAAATCGTGAACCCTTGCGCAATTCGCGCCCCAGGAAAAGGTTCCGCGCGATGGAGAGCTGCGGGACCAGAGCAGAATCCTGATAGATCGTCTCGATTCCGGCGTCGATCGCATCATTCGTCGAACGCAGGTTCAACTTCTGCCCGTTGAAGTGAATTTCGCCGGATGTATAGGGCACAGCCCCGGATAACACTTTGATCAGGGTAGACTTCCCCGCGCCGTTATCTCCCAGCAGCCCGACGATCTCGCCCCGCGGGATGCTCAGGTTTACGTTCTTCAACGCATGGATGCGTCCATAGAATTTCTCGATGTTGCGCATCTCGACAAGAGGTTTGCCTGTATCCGCCATGGTTCAGACCCCTTCATTGTGGCGTTTCTCGAGCGCTGCATGAAGCGCCATCATGCCGAGAATGATCGCGCCGATGAAGATGTTATAGGCAAGCCCGGGCACGCCTATCAGGACGATTCCGTTTCGCATGAGCCGCAGGATCAGAACTCCGAGAACGGTGCCGATGATCGTCCCCCGGCCGCCAGTCAGAACCGTGCCGCCGATCACGACCATCGCAATTACTTCCAGCTCATAGCCCATGCCCGAGTTGGGATTGGCCGCCGAGACCCGGATCGACGAGATGATGCCGGCCAGTCCTGCCATGGCCGAGGTCAGCATGAACAGAATGAGTTTCACGCGCCGGATCGGCACACCCCGGTTGCGCGCGGCGTTCGGATTGCCGCCGGTGGCCTGAATCCAGTTTCCGAAGCGCGAGCGGGTCAGAAGGTAATGAAAGGCGACAGCAATCAGGATGAACCAGATTAGGCTCATGTAAATGCGCAGGTTGCCGATGTAGAAGTCTCCGACCAGCAGCGTGGCCAACCATTGCTGGTCCGCGTCCCAGGTCCGCTGCGGAAAACCGCTGGTCAGCCACAAGGCGGAGCCGCGCACCATCAGCAACATACCGAGCGTGACGAGGAACGAAGGAATACCGAGGCGGGTCACAAAAAGACCGCTGAACGCACCGATGGAGACAGCGACCAGAAGCGCCAGGATGAAAGCTGGGAAAAGCGGCATGGCCTCGGTATTGAAGAGCGTCCACATGACGACCGGCGTGAAACCGAAAACAGAACCGACCGAGAGATCGAATTCACCCGAGGTCATCAACAACGTCATCGCCAGAGCGATCAGGCCAAGTTCCACCGTGAATGTCAGCGCGTTCGAAATGTTGGTCAGCGACAGAAAGGTCGGGTTGATTGAAGTGAAGACGATCAGCATCACCACGAGAAGAACCAGCGGTCCGAACTCGGGCATCGCTATAAGAAGCCGGACAAGGCCCGGACTCTTTGGCGGCGAGGCAGACGCCGACTGCGTATCGGATTCGGTCATTGAGCCTTTCCCGGCGTGTCTAAGTGGTATGCGCCCGCGGCGGTCACCGCCGCGGGCAAACGGGACAGGGCTCAGTTACCGCCCATGATGCCATGATAGAGCGGCGCGGTATCGGCCTCGTAGAGAGCGCCCGTGATGACGTTGAAGCCGATTGGAATGTTGCTGGTTTCCATCAGCAGCGCCGACAGACACATGTAGGACGTCGCTTGCGGGTCCTGCCACATCGCTGCCAAGACGTAGCCGTCCATGACGCCCTGCGTCGTGTCCAGCGAGTTGCCCCAACCGACAACGGGGATCTCGCCCGGTTGAAGGCCGGCCTGGTTCCACACGCGTACAACCGATCCCGTCACCATATCGCCCAGGCCGATCATTGCACTGATCCGGTCGCGATTGGCGGTGATGTAGTCGGTCATCCGCTGAATGACTTCGGCCTGATCGAGGGTGGCGTCGGTCACTTCCCAGGTGATGCCCAGCGGCTCGAAAACCTCGGCGATACCCTTCTCCTCCTCGACACCGTAGGATGCGCCGGGCACTTCGACCGGCATCCAGACGAAATCGCCTTCCTTCACATGGCCGTTGTCCACCAGATACTGCGCCCAGGATCGTCCCACGAAACGCAGATCGCCGCCGACGTAAGCGTTCCAGTCGGGCGCGTCGTCGGGCGTGTTGAAGTTCACCACCGGGATGCCGGCGGCACGGGCCTCGGCGACGACATCGACCATCGAGCCCGGATCGGGACTGGTCGAGCATATTCCGTCGGCGCCCGACGCGATGGCCGCGCGAACCGCTTCCTGCTGGCTGGGCACGTCACCCGAGTGGAACGACGTGTTGACCGTGTGCCCGGTGTCATCGGCCCAGTCCTCGGCCCCTTGCAGGAAATAGGTCCAGACCGGGTCGGCCGGACCGCCGTGAGAGACCCAGAAGAAAGTCTTTGCTTCCTGCGCGAAGCCCGCGCCGGAAGCCAGGGCCAGCGCGGCGGCCGCCCCCATGAACGTACGTCTCAGCATTGTTTTCCTCCTCTGTTTGTGCCCGGATTTCCGTTCCGGACTTCTTTGATTGTCGTTGATCTTCAGCGCGACGCGATACCCTCGCGGAAGGCTTCGAGTTCCTTGTCAGGCATCCGGACAAGATGCCTTTCCTCCGGATAGGCGCCGGATTCCACGTCACCTGCAAACTCGCGGAAGGCAGCCACACGCTCGGCCTGAAGACGAGCGTATTCCGCGTTGAAGTCCCGGTAAACCTTCGAATGGCGCGGGATATGACCTTCTGTGTATCCAAGGATGTCGTTGGCGAAGAGATACTGCGCGTCGCACCCCGCGCCCGCGCCCATCGACCACAACAGGATACCGACACGTCGCGAGATTTCCGTGGCGACTTCTTCGGGCACCACCTCGATCTCGACCGCAAAGGCGCCCGCGTTCTCGTAGGCCTTCACTTCGTCGAACAGTGCGAGGGCTTCCTGTGCCGTCTTCCCAACGGCGCGGAAACCACCCGTCCACGTCGCGCGGGCGGGGACAAGGCCGACATGGCCCACAACCGGTATATGCTCGCGCGCCAGATATTCGACGGTCCGAAGCGATCCCGAGCAATAAAGCGCATCCGCGCCCTGCTCGACAGCATTACCGCACCAGCGCAGGTAATCCTTGGCCGTTCCCGCTTCCAGATGGGTCAACCCTGTCATCGAGAAGACCGTCGGCGCCATCTCGCGGTACCGGGGATCGAACAGCACCTCGGGAGGAACGGAGGCGATGTCGATCCCCGCCGCTTCTGCCGCCCGGGCTTCGTCGAGCGAGAAATAGCGCAGCATCGTAAGTTGCCGCTTGCCTTTCAACTGGCGCAGGTCGTGTACGGTGGGCAGTCGTCGGCCGTTCATTCGATCAGCACCAGCACGCGGCCGCCCCGATCGCCTGCGGGAAAGCTCTCGAAGGTCCCGCCTGCATGATCCCGCCGGATCATGTCCTCGTGTTCGATCTCGTCGGTTGCGCAAGCGTCAGTCCCTGGCATGGCCGGCCCTTTCACGCTTGCGCCCGTTCCGGTACGGCTACGTGCAGTGTCTCGCGGTATGGTTTCGCGGTTGCCGGCAGTTCCTTCTTCAGAAAATATGAAGGATCTTGGCGCTGGCGCATGACGGCGCGAAACATCTCGCGATATGCATCCCAGATCGACTTGTTCGGCGGCGGCAGGTCGTGCTTGGTAAGCTCGTGAAGCGCTGGAAGCGCGTAATAGGGCACCATCGGGAACATATGATGCTCCACGTGATAGTTCATGTTCCAGTAAAGCCAGCGGCTGATCGGGTTCATGTAGACGGTCCGGCTGTTCAAACGATGATCCAGCACGTCCTCGGCAAGGCCGCCATGCTGCAAAAGGCCAGTCATGATCATGTGCCAGCAGCCATAGGCCCGTGGCCCGCCGATAAGTAGAAAAGGAATGACCGATTTCCATCCGGCGCCAGATATCAGCATCCCCAGGGACACCAGCGCCGTAGCGGTGTATATCGCCATGTGGATGCGGGCCCAGAACACCGCCTTCGGCCGTTCGCTTTCGGGAATGTAATCCTTTTCATCCGCCGAAAGCTCTCCCGCCGCATTTCGAGCCAGCACCTTGAGCGAGCGCCAGACCTCGTAGACCCCAACATAGGCAAGCGCCTTCATGCCCAGCTTGATGGGGTGCATCCAGGCGATCTCGGGGTCTCGTCCGACGATAATTGTGTCGGTGTGATGGCGCGCGTGGCTCCAGCGCCAGTTGGTCGGGTTTCGCATCACCTGGAACGAGGCGATGTGGTAGACCACGTCGTTCATCCAGCGCGTGCGGAAGGCGGTGCCGTGACCGCATTCATGCCAGCGCGAGTCGCAGGCTGAGCCATAGAGAACACCGTAGGCAAGCCAGAACGGAACGGCGATCCAGGAGCCCCAGAAATATATCCCGCCCGCGGCAAAGACCACATGCAGCACAGCCCAGATGATGGTGTCGCGAAGCGCGGGACCATCGCGCCGTTTCATCAATTCCTTCATTGTCTTGCGAGGAACATCCGTGTGATACCACTCGGCTGCCGCCAGTCCGGACTCGACCGCGTGGCGGGATGATGGCCCCGTCAGCGAATAATCCCGGACGGGCATGTTTTCGGTCATTGCATTGATGGCTGCGCCCTCCCCTGCACAATCATCGCGTTCGCCCCGAAGTCGCAAGGACCCGCCGGGCCGAGCATTCAGCATTCTTGCTTCTGTCGTTGACCTCAACCGGATATTACATCAGATCACATCAGATAGGGTTCCGGTACCCCACGGGAAAGGCTGGCCACGTCGCATGGGTCGCACGACGATCAATGGAATTGCCAAGGCGGCGGGCGTATCGACTGCAACGGTCGACCGGGCGCTGAACGGCCGGCCGGGTGTCAGCCCGGCCAATCGTCAGCGCGTGCTTACGGCCGCACGCGATCTGGGATACCTTCCCTCCGAGGGGATGGTCATCCTGCCGTCACGTCCTGCGCATCTCGAATTCCTCATCCCCTTCGGTCACAACGCCTTCATGCACGACGTGATCGACAGTCTTGTCGAGCTCTCGGCGACGCTTCCTCTGGTTGAAAGCTGCAGGATCGTGCCGATGGACGGGGTCGGCCCCGACGCCGTGCTGCCCGCGCTCGAGCAGCTTTCGCTCAAGACCCAGGGCATCGGAGTCATCGCAACCGACCATCCCCAAATTCGCAACGCGCTGTCACAACTCTGCGATGCAGGCGTAAGGGTCGTCACCCTGGCCTCCGACATCCCCGGCACGCCGCGCTCGGCTTATGTCGGCGTGGACAACAAGGTCGCAGGGCGGACGGCAGCGCGACTGATGGGAATGACCAGCGGTCATTCTAACGGCGACGTCGCCATCTTTCTTGGCAGCCACGCCTTTCACGGGCACCGCGAGAGAGAAGCCGGCTTCCGCGAGGTCATGGACAGGCACTATCCGAGACTTCGGCTTCTGCCCGCCATCGAGACGGACGAGGACAGCACACGATCGCGCAATATGATGGAGCAACTGATGCAGCGACATGACCGGCTGAGCGGGGTCTATTGCATCGGTGCAGGTCGCAAAGGTATTGTCGAGGCGCTGGGCAAAGTTGAGGGAGGGGCGCGTCCGTTCTCCGTCATGCATGACCTTACCGATAGCTCTGCCCGCTGGCTTGCACGGGGCATGATCGATGCTGTGATCGACCAGAACGCGCGAATGGTCGGAGAACAGGCAATCATTCAACTGCTGGGAGCCATCGCGGCAGGAACCCCGCTGCTGCCCGTCAAGCATATCGAACCCAGGATCATCCTTCGCGAGAACCTGCCAGTCAGGGCGGCCGCGCCGTGAAGGTCTCGCTGGAGGGCAAGGTGGCGATCGTGACCGGGGCCGCAAGCGGCATAGGAAAGGCTGCCGCACGCGAAATCGCGGCCGCCGGCACAGAAGCCCTCTTCCTGACCGACCGGGACGCAACCGGATGCGCCGCCGTCGCGGACGAGTTGTCAGGAACCGGCGCAATGGTTGCTTGCGGGACCTTTGATCTGATCGACGAAACGGCTCCCGAAGAGATCGTTTCGGCGGCGCTCGGGCGGTTCGGAAGGATCGACGCGCTGGTCAATGCCGCAGCACTGACAACGCGGGCGTCATTCGAAGATGCCGCGCTGGACGACTGGGACACGCTCTTCGCCGTCAATGCCCGCGCGCCATTCTTCCTGATGCAGAAGGCCATCGCCGACATGAGGCAGCGCGAGGCGCCGGGCTCGATCGTGAATGTTCTGTCGGTCAACGCGCATTGCGGCGCTCCCGAACTCGCGGTTTATTCCGCTACCAAGGGGGCGTTGCAGACACTGACAAAGAATGCTGCGAACGCGTATCTGGCGGACCGCATCCGGGTGAACGGGCTGAATTTGGGGTGGGCCCTGACGGAGTCCGAACATCACATGCAGGCTGTAACGTTGGGCCTTGGCGAAGCGTGGGCAGATGAGGCGGCGAAGCGAATGCCGCTTGGCCGGCTGATCCAGCCGGCCGAAGCCGCCCGGCAGATAACCTTCATGCTCTCCGACGCTTCTGCCCCGATGACGGGCGTCGTCACGGACCTTGAACAGAAAGTGACCGGAGCCTGAGCCGGAAAGGACGACAATGGCGGATACGGGAATCCGGGACTACGAGGGTTTTGTGGCCCACCTTGTCAAGCGGCGCGACACGCTGAGCCGGCGTCACGCGCAACTCGCTCAGTTCTGCCTGAACCACCCCGAGGACGTGGCAATCAAGACCATCGCCCGGCTGTCGGATCAGGCCAGCGTATCGCCCGCCACGTTCACCCGTTTCGCGAAAGAGCTGGGCTTCGCCGGCTTTCCCGAATTGCAGGCGGTGGTGCGCGAACGGGTGATAGGACCAGGCCCCACCTTCTCGGACCGGCTCTCGTCGATTACCGCCGCCACGCCCGCAGGAAAAATCGGCGAGGGCGATCTGGATCACCCCGACAAGGTCTTCGAAACGCTGGTCCGGGCCGCCGTCAACTCGCTGGTGAACATCAACGAGACGCTGGACCGCAAGTTGCTCGAAAGTTTCGTCGGCGCACTGGCCGAGGCGAGGTCGGTGCACATCGTCGCCGCGCGGGGCGCCTTCGGGATCGGCGCCTATGCCTTCTACGGACTCGCCAACATCGGCAAGCGCTGCCACCTGATAGACAACCTGGGAACGATGCGCGCCGAGCAGATCGCTGCAGTGGACGAGGATGACGTGGTCCTGGTGCTGACATTCGACGATTACACGCCGGAGACGGTCGAAACTGCGCGTCTCGCCGCCGAAGGAGGCCTGCGGGTGCTGGCGATCACGGACAACGAACTCAGCCCGGTCGTTCCCTTCTCGTCCTCGACGCTCTTCGTGAAAGAGGCCCGCCTAGGTCACTTCCGAAGCCAGGTACCGGCGCTCGTTCTCTGCCAGTCCCTGATCGTCAGCCTGGGACGACGGCTTGGCAGATCCGACTGATTGGCACATTCATTTCATTTATTGAATTTTGAAATTTTTGTTGCGCGAGTCGCTTTCTCCTGAGACATTCGATCCCGGGAGGGGCCATGGCGTCAAAGGCTGTGTTCGATTTTTCCGGGACCGAGATCGTTGTCATCGGTGCAAGCAAGGCTGGCATCGGCGCGGCCATCGCACGCGGTTTTCAGGACGCCGGCGCATCAGTGACCATAACCGGGGTCGAGGAACGTCCCGCCGAAGAGGACCGAGACCGCTTCGACTACGTCCAACTCGATGTCAGGAACACCGAAGCGGTCGCGGCGTTCGCCGAAAGCCGTCCGGCACTGGATGTCCTGGTCAATTGCGCCGCGATTACCGCACGCGGCGAGGAGATGGACCCGGACTTCTTCCAGACGGTCGTCGACGTCAACCTGCACGGGACCTTCAGGACCGCCGCTTCGTTTCACCCGGCGTTGAAATCCAGGCGCGGGTCGGTGGTGAACATCGCGTCGATGTATGCCTCGTTCGGCAGTCCGAAGAACCCTGCCTACGGCGCAAGCAAGGCCGCCGTGACCCAACTCACCAAGTCGCTGGCGATAGCCTGGGCCGCCGACGGCATTCGCGTGAACGCCGTGGCGCCGGGTTTCATCGTGACTGAACAATCTGCCAGAAGCCGCACCGATCCCGAGCATGTCGACGCGGTCGCCAGGCGCACGCCAATGGGACGTTGGGGTCAACCCGACGACATCGCCGGTGCGGTGCTCTTCCTGGCCTCGGACTCCGCCCGTTTCATCACCGGCACCTGCATTGCCATTGATGGAGGATACTCGGTTGCGTGATGATTGGGTGAGTCGGCGGACAGACCGCCTCGAAGGGAGAAGCTCATGACCGGGCCTGCCGGAATCGGAGCGGCCATCATCGGCACCGGCTTCATTGGCACGGTGCACAGCTGGGCCATCCGACGCCTGGGCGCGGATCTGCGCGGCGTTTTGGGCAGCAGCCCGGCACGCGGCGCGGAAGGTGCCAGGGCGATGGGCGTGAGACACTCGTATACGTCGCTGGAAGACCTTCTGGCCGACGATGCTGTGCAGGTCGTGCACGTCACGTCGCCCAACGCCGCCCATTACGAGCAGGTCATGCGAGTGCTCGACGCCGGCAAGCACGTGATTTGCGAAAAGCCGCTTGCGATGACCTCGGCCCAGTCCAGCCAGATGCTTGCGAGGGCCGAGGCCAGCGGACTTGTCGCCGCGGTCTGCTACAACATCCGCTTCTATCCCCTGAACCAACACGCCCACGCGATGGTCAAGGAAGGCGGCCTGGGGAACATCCGTTTCGTGACGGGTCATTATCACCAGGACTGGCTGGCCAGGGAAACCGACTGGAACTGGCGGCTGGAGGCCGAAGCGGGTGGCGCGTTACGCTCGGTCGGCGACATAGGCACGCACTGGGTGGATCTGACGAACTTCATCACCGGACTGAGACCAGTGAAGGTTCTGGCCGATCTGACCACCTTTGTTCCCGAACGGCAGAGGCCGGTCGGACCGGTTGCCACGTTTTCGGCGTCCTCGGGCAAGACCGAGACGGTGAAGGTCGAGACCGACGATGCTGCGACCATCCTGATCCAGTACGCGAACGGCGCGAAAGGCGTCATGTCGACCAGTCAGATCAACGTCGGGCGCAAGAATGAACTGGTCTGGGACATCGCCGGATCGAAAGCCTCGGCCGCGTGGCACTCCGAAACACCGGATCATCTCTGGATCGGCCACCGCGACCAACCCAACCAGATGCTGCACCGCGATTTCGGATTGATGAACGCCGCCGGCGCCGCCGCCGCCAGCCTGCCGCCGGGGCATGTCGAAGGCTTCGCCGACAGTTTCTTCGCCCTGTTCCGGCAAGTCTATGGCGACATTGCCGGGGGCGGACGGCAGCCTGGCTCGACCTATGCAAGTTTCGCGGACGGCCATTTCGAAATGCAGTTTTGCGACGCCGTACTAGAAAGCTCCCGCAAGGGCTGCTGGACCGACATCTGACAGGAACACTCGATGCAACTTGGACTTCTGACCGCCCCCTTCCCCGACACCGGCCTGATGGACGTCGCGGACTGGACCGCCGCAAACGGGATGGAGGCGCTCGAGATCGCCTGCTGGCCGGCTGCGGGCGGCGACGCGCGGCGTTATGCGGGCACATCGCACATCGACGTGGCCAACTTGAGCGATAGCGAGGCCAGGGAGATAAAGACCGCACTCGATGAAAAAGGCATCGCGATCTCAGGGCTCGGCTATTATCCGAACCCGCTTCATGCCGACGAGACACACCGGGCCGAGGTCATCGGACACCTGAAAAAGGTCATCACGGCGGCGTCGAAAATGGGGGTTGGCGTCGTGAACACCTTCGTCGGCGGCGACCGGATGCTGAACATGGACGAGAACTGGCAACGCGCACAGGAGATCTTCCCCGACATCGTCGCCCACGCCCGCGACAGCGGTGTCGTGCTGGCATTCGAGAACTGTCCGATGATCTTCAGCTTCGACGAATGGCCGGGTGGGCACAACATCGCGTACAACCCCAGGATCTGGCGGCGGATCTTCGAGGAATGGGACACCGATGTCGGCATGAACTACGATCCGTCGCATCTGGTCTGGCAGATGATCGATCAGGCCCGTTTCATCGGTGAATTCGGCGACCGGATGGTCCACGCCCACGCCAAGGACGTGATGATCGACCGCGACGGGCTTTATGAGAACGGAGTGATGTCGGTCGGCATGGGTTGGCAGATTCCGCGGATGCCGGGGCTGGGCGACGTCGACTGGAGCGAAATCTTCTCGGCCCTCTATCGCGCGGGCTATGATGGTCCGATCATTATCGAACACGAGGACCGGGCCTTCGAAGGGTCCGACGCCGACATCAAGCGCGGCTTTCTGTTGGCGCGCGATATCCTGCGTCCCTACGTGAAGTAGGTCCGTCAAAGAAGAAGCAACGTTAAATAAAAGGGAGAAAATCATGAGCATGAAAAGAAATATCCTCGCCGGAACAGCACTTGCCATCTGCTTTGCGGCGCCGGCTTTCGCGCAGTACACCATCGGTATCTCGAATACCGTGCAAGGCAACGGATGGCGCGAGGAGATGGTCTGCGCGATGAAGGCGCAGGCGGTTGCCTCGGGCAAGGTGGACGCGCTCAACATCGCGCACCGCAATACCGATGCCGCCGGCCAGGCCGAGGACATCCGCAACCTGATCGAGGCGGGCGTCGATGCCATCGTCGTTAATCCGGCCAACCCCGAGGGTATCAACTCGGCGGTCAAGGAAGCCACCGACAAGGGTATCGTCGTCGTCGCAGTCGACCAGGCCGTAACCGAGCCTTCGGCATATGTCCTGTCGAACGACCAGGAGGAATACGCCTATCTCGGCGCCAAGTGGCTGTTCGAACAGATCGGCGGTTCGGGCAGCGTGGTCTACATGCGCGGTGCTGCCGGCGCTGCGGCGGACGATGATCGCGACAAGGGTTTCCAGCGCGCTCTCGCCGAGTATCCGGGCGTCACCGTCGCTCACGAGGTTTTCACCGGCTGGCAGCAGGACCAGGGCAAGCAGCAGATCCTCGACTACCTGGCAACCGGCATTCCCTTTGATGGCGTCTGGACCAGCGGCATCGACAATGTGATTGTCGACGCCTTCGTGGAAAGCGACGTGCCGCTCGTCCCGATCGTGGGTGCCGACAATGCCGGGTTCGTCAGCCAGCTGGCCAATGTCGAAGGCCTGCAGGGCGCTGCCGTCACCAACCCCGGCTCGATCGGTGGCGCGGGCGTCACGCTTGCCCTTCAGATCCTCGACGGCGACATGCCCGACGAGAAGACCGTGCTCGTCGAGCCGGACATCTGGGCAAATACGACCGAGGAAGGCCGCGAGAAGATCGCCGCGGGCCAGAACCCGAACCTCGATCCGGAATGGCCGGTAAGCGTGTCGATCCCGGGCTGGACCACCTACTCGATGGAAGACATCATCGCCTGCAAGGGTCCGGGCGAGTAACTTCCTTTGGCCCCCGGTTCGCTCCGGGGGCCGATATCTCTCAGGTGACAGGCCTTGGATGACTTATGATGAAGGCTCCCCGCCTCTTCTGGAGGCAAAGGGTGTCGTGAAGAATTTCGGGGCAGTGTCGGCCCTCACGGATGCCTCGCTGACCGTGCGCCCCGGCGAGATCGTCGCGCTGATGGGCGCGAACGGCGCTGGCAAGTCGACTTTCGTGAAAATCCTGACGGGCGCGCTTTCGGCCGACGGCGGCACAGTCAGGATAAAAGGACAGAACCGCCTGGCGGGGTCGCCCGCGGAAGCGCGGAAGTCCGGGCTTGTGCCCGTGTACCAGGAACCGTCGCTGATCCCCGATCTTGACGTCTCCGACAACCTCACTCTCGGGAACACACCCGTCGAGGCCTTTCACCACTGGATGGGCGAACTCGGCCTTCCCGAATTGCGGCTCGATGCGCTGATCCGGCATCTGCCGCTGGCAACGCTCAGGACCATGGACCTGGCGCGCGCCCTTGCCAGCGAACCGGACGTGCTGCTTCTGGACGAGATGACGGCCGCCCTGCCCACCGACCTGGTCGAGAAGGTGCTGGAGGTCGTGCGCCGCCAGGCCGACATGGGTCGGGCCGTCATCTATATCTCGCACCGTTTCTCCGAAATCGCCGAACTTTGCGACAGCGCAACCGTTTTGCGCGACGGCAGGACCGTCGGCACCCTGCCCATCGAACCCGGAGTCGAAGAACGAGCCGTCGAACTGATGCTCGGCGCGCGACTGGAGATCGGAAAGAAACTGGCCCAACGCCCGGCCGCCGCCGGAACCGACGCCACGCCCAGGCTTCGCGTCACTGATCTTGCCTGCGGCCCCAAGCTGCGTGACGTGTCCTTCGAGGCTCACACCGGCGAAGTCCTGGGCGTCGTCGCACTGGAAGGCCAGGGCCAGGACGAGCTGTTCGAGGTCCTGGCCGGCTTCCGGTCACCCGACCGCGGCACCGTCGCGATCGACGGAGTACCGCAGCGCTTTCAGCACCCCGCCGACGCGATCCGTGCAGGACTGACCTTTGTTCCCGGCAATCGTGCAGATGCACTTCTGATGCAGCAGTCGGTGCGCGACAACATCGCCCTACCGTTCTCGGCCCGCATCGCAAACTGGGGAAGACTCGATTTGAAGCACGAGGCGGCTCGGGTCGCCGAAGCGATCGAGCGGCTTCAGATCGACACGCGCGCGCAAGGCCAGGTCAGGCGCCTGTCGGGTGGAAATCAACAGAAGGTCACCATTGCCCGCTGGCTGGCGACCGGCGTAAATACGCTGCTGCTCTTCGACCCGACGCGCGGCATCGATGTGCGGACGAAGCGGCAGATCTACCCGTTGGTCCGCGAATTGGCCGATCAGGGTGCGCTTGTGCTGTACTACACGTCCGAGTTGGAAGAAGTGCAGCTGGCCTGCGACCGTGTCGTCGTGATCTTCAACGGGCGCGTGGTCGACGTGATCGACGCAGCCCAGGCCGACGAACCGACGCTCATGCGCGCGGCCTACGGATTGGACGCGAAGGATCGCGCGGAGACACCGGCATGACGGCACTGCTTCGCAATGGATGGATCGTCGGGCTGGCCGTCCTGCTGGCCCTCCTTCTGGTGGCCACCAAGATCATTCAGCCGAATTTTGGCGCGTCGGGACTCGAATCGCTGGCGCGCGCCGCCCTGCCGTTCGCATTTGCGACGGCCGCACAGGCGATCGTCGTCATCGCAGGCGGCATCGACCTCTCCATCGCCTCGATGATGGCCGTCGCCAGCGTGACGGCCGCCGTTCTCATGGATGGGGCGAGCACCGGGCAATCCGTGCTTGTCGTTATCTTCGTGCTGGCGCTTGGTGCTGCAATGGGCGCGATAAATGGCGCGCTCATCGTCATCACCAAGGTGCCGGACATCGTCGTGACACTGGCCATGCTCTTCGTCTGGGAGGGCGTGGCGCTGCTGATCCTCAAAGCACCCGGAGGTTCCTCGGCCGAGTGGTTGCGCGGATTGATCGTGGGCGGGCTCATCCTTCCAGGGGTGCCAGAAGCCTGGACCGGCTGGATACCGAAATCCTTCGTCGTGGTCGTTGCCGCGCTGTGCCTGGTCTGGCTGCCACTGAGGCGCTCGAAGGCTGGTCTGTCGATCTACGCGGTCGGCAGCGACGAGTCGGCCGCGTTTCGCTCCGGTGTGCCGGTGGCGCGGACCAAGATCCTCGCCTATTCCTTATGCGGCCTTCTGGCCGCGATGGGCGGATTGGTCCTGACGATGAGCACCGGCATCGGAGAGCCGATCCCAGGCCCCTACCTGCTGGCCAGCGTCGCGGCGGTTGTCCTTGGCGGGGTGGTGCTGGGGGGCGGGCGCGGCGGACTTCTGGGTCCGATCATTGCGGTCTTCATCCTGCGCCTCGTGCGCATGGATCTTACATTGATGTCAGTAGATCCGAACGTCACCACCATCATCGAGGGCACGATCATGGTCATCGTCGTCATGCTGGGCGGAATTCTCGCGGTGAGGGACAGGAAATGAACGCAACAAGCGACAGCCTTTCGATCGGCATACGAATTGGACGCTTCATCCAGGCCTATCCTGTCGTGCCGTTGGTCGTTCTTCTTGCCGTCCTCGTGGCGATGCTGGAGTACATGCGTCCCGGCATCGTCAACGAACGTTGGATCGCAAATACGATCAAGTTCGCGATCCCGCTCGCGATGCTCGCGGCCTGCCAGACGTTGACGATGCTGACTGGCGGCATCGACCTTTCGGCAGGTGTCGTGGCGACGGTCAGCGCTTTCGTCATGGCGACACAGGTTTCGATCCTAGGACCCACAGGCGCGATCCTGGTTGCGCTGATCCCGGCCATCCTGATCGGGCTGGTCAATGGCTTCGGCGTGGCGATCTGCCGGGTTCACCCGCTGATCATGACATTGGGGACAGGGCTGATCGCAACCGGCTGCCTGCAGGTCTATCAGCGGACGGTGATTGCCACAGGCTCAAGCGTTCCGGAATTCCTGGCCTGGCTGGGCACCGGACGAACCGGGGGGATTCCCAACTCGCTGGTGCTTTTCATCCCCTTCGCCGCCCTGATCCTTTGGGGCCAGCGCCGCATGGGCTTCGGACGTCTGCTCTACGCGCTCGGCGATAACGAGAACGCGGCGCGGCTGTCGGGCGTACGGGCATGGCAGGTGTATTTCGCACTTTACGCGCTCTCGGGGCTGATCGCCGGGGTGACTGGCCTGCTTTACGTCGGGCTGATCAAGGCGCCCTCCCTGTCGCTCGCCAATCCGTTGATGCTGCCTTCCGTCGCTGCTGCCGTGATCGGGGGAACTTCGATCTTCGGGGGGCGGGGCGGCTATTCGGGCACCATCGTCGGCGCGCTGATACTGACGGTTCTGACCACCATGCTGACACTGCTGCAGATGCCCGAGGGCGCGCGCCGCATATTGTTCGGCGGCATCATCCTGCTGGTGACCGCCGTTTACGTGCGCCTGACGGAAGATAGCTGAGGGAAACGAGCCATGGCCAAATACCGCATCGCGGGCATCAGTTTCGACCACATGCACATGGGCGACCTCCTGCGGCTGGTTCACGATCATCCCGATGCCGAGATCGCGGGCGTCTACGACCCCGATCCGGCGAAAATGGAAACCGCGATCACGGCATTCGGTATCCCGCCCGAGCGGGTCTTCACCGACTTCGACGCCTGCATGCAAGCCAGCAAACCCGATCTCGCGCTGCTTTGCGTCGCGACGGCCGATCACGCGACCTATACGGAAAGACTGGCCGGATACGATTGCCACGTCTTTGTCGAGAAGCCTTTCGCCGCCTCCGCCGCAGACGCCCGGCGGATGATCGCGGCGGTGGAGCGGACGGGAAAGACACTGGCGATCAACTGGCCGCTTCGGTGGGTCGAAAGCCACGTCAGCGCCAAGGGTCTGATCGACGCTGGCGAAATCGGTGACCTGATCGAGGTGCACTTCTACGACGGCAACCGCGGCCCGCTTTATCACCTGGCCGACAAGATCGAGGTGACACCCGAGGAGGTCGAACGGCAGAAGCCTGACGCCTGGTGGTACAAGAAAGCCTCGGGCGGCGGCAGCCTGCTGGACTACCTGGGATACGGCGCAACACTGGGAACCTGGTACATGAACGGCGAGGCGCCACTAGAGGTGACATGCGTCGTGGACGAGACGCCGGGGATCGAGGTGGACCAGCACTCGATCACCATCTGTCGCTATGCGCGCGGGCTCTCCCGGATGGAAACCCGATGGGGCACCTTCACCGATCCGTGGACCCTTCAGCCGCAACCGAAGTGCGGTTTCGTCTTCGTTGGAACAGATGGCACGATCTCGAGCTACGATTACGAAGACCACGTCACGATGCAGACCCGCGCGCGGCCCGAAGCTCACAAGGTATTGGCCGATCCCTTGCGACATGGCGAAAGGAACGCCATCGAATACGTGCTTAGGTGCATCTCGCGGGGCTCGAAAGTCGAAGGACCACTGGACCCTGCGCTTTGCCTGACCGCCCAGCGCATCGTCGATACGGCTGCCCAATCCGCTGCCGAGAAACGCACCCTGGCGCTTCTGCCATGAGTGCCGACACTCCCGATCCCGACAGCTACGCCTTGAAATCGGCCGACGTCACCGAGATCCCGCCTCCGGACCTGCCCTATCGCCCGCCACAGCCCAAAAGCTATCGTCCCCGCATCGCGCTGATCGGGGCCGGAGGTATTTCGGCGGCGCACCTGGACGCCTATCGCACGGCCGGCTGGACCGTGGCCGCCATCTGCAGCCGTACATTGTCGCGGGCCGAGGCGCGTGCGAAGGAATTCTTTCCCGACGCAATGGTGACAGATGACTTCGATCTGGTCCTCTCTGATCAGACCATCGATGTGCTTGACATCACACCGCACCCCGCCGACCGCGTTCCCTTGATCGAGGCGGCACTGGATGCGGGCAAACATGTGCTTTCGCAAAAACCATATGTGCTGGACCTGGCAACCGGCGAGCGGCTGGCCCGGCGCGCGGAAGCGCTCGGACTGAAGCTTTCCATAAACCAGAACGGCCGCTGGGCGCCGCATATGGCATGGATGCGCGCGGCCGTGAACCACGGACTGATCGGCGAGGTAATCAGCATTCATGTAGCCGTGCACTGGGATCACTCGTGGATCAAGGACACCCCTTTCGAAAAGATCGACGATCTGATCCTCTACGACTTCGCCATTCACTGGTTCGATTTTCTTATGAGCGTCGCCGGCGACCGGGTGAAAGGCGTCGTCGCCCGGAAAGCCCGCGCCTCGGGGCAGGAATCCCGAGTCCCACTCCTTGCCGAAGCTCTAGTATCCCTCGACAATGGCCAGGCGTCGCTGGTCTTCGACGGCGCAACTGCATTCGGCCCGCGCTGCACGACATTCATCGCAGGGACCAAAGGATCGCTTGCCAGCGACGGTCCGGACCTCGGCGTACAGGAGGTCACCCTCGTGACCGCGAAAGGCCGTGCCCGACCCCTGTTGGAAGGGACCTGGTTCAATGATGGATTCCGTGGCGCGATGGGCGAACTTCTGTGCGCAATCGAAGAGGACCGCGAACCACAGAACTCCGCTCGCGGCAACTTGCCGAGCCTCGCATTGTGCTTCGCCGCCATCGCCTCGGCCCGCGAAGGTCGTGAAGTGTCGATTGGTGACATCGTCTCTTTGCCCGGCAACTGAACTCGAGCCTCCCATCACCGGCGCTGTAATTTGTGGGCGACACCTGTGCCGATCGATATTTCTTGAGAGACATGGATCGGGTCATGGCGTCTTCGCAAGGTTCGTGGGATGATGTGGCGGAGCCGACGCAGACGCGCGGCTATCGCACTTCGGCGACGAGGCGGCACAAGCCGCAGACTCCAAGGCTTTTTGCGACGCGCCCGGTCGGGATCATACGCACCGACGAAGTCGGTCGAACGGTTCGAGATTGACCTCAGGTTCCGATCTCGACGCGGTTCTCAGGATCGTGCATCGTAAATATCATCACCTGTTTGGAGCACATTGGCCGGGTTGAACGATCCCTGCCCCGGAAATCTCGTCACTCGGAGGAATCGAAAATGAACGTGGCCGCCGACAGCTTGTTCCTTTCCCATCCCGACCCGATGTGGATCTACGATCTCGACACGCTCCGCTTTCTGGCCGTGAACAATGCCGCTCTTGCAAGATACGGATACTCCCGCGACGAGTTCCTTGAGATGACGATTGCCGATATCCGACCGGAGGAGGATCGCGTCGCGCTGGAGAGGAATGTCGAAGCGGTTACTGAAGGTCTGGACCATGCCGGAGTCTGGCGACATCGGCTGAAATCCGGAGAATTGATCTTCGTCGATATCACCGGCCATACCGTGCGCTACCACGGTCGGCGTGCCGAACTCATTTCTGCGCGGGATGTCTCGCGCTTCGTGGTCGCCGAACAGACCGCAGTCGAGGCGCTGGCGCGCGAAGAGGCAGCGCGCCGGTCAAGCGAAACGCTGATGCGCCAGTTTCAGATCATGTTCGACTCGGTCCCGGGCATGTTTCTCGTGTTTTCGCCCGAAAGCTTCGATGTGATCGCCGTCAGCGACGCCTTTCTCTCGACTTTGGGCCTCACCCGCCAGGATGTCGTGGGCCACAACCTGTTCCAGGCGCTGCCACAGCAGCCGCACGATGAGACCCACAGCAAGTTGCGCGCTTCCTTCGACCGCGTGGTCTCCTCAGGTCGACCCGATCTGCTCGAATTCCAGAGTTTTCTGTTGCCCCGGGATGGCGAGCGATACTGGGCCGTGTCCAGCACACCTGTGTTCGGTCCCGACCAAAGGCTGCTTCACGTCATCCTCCGGATGCAGGACGTGACCGAAGCCATCGAAGTCAATTCGGTCATCTCCGATACGCAGCACGACCTCGCGCTGGAACCTGCAAGGATCGATCTTGTCGCACACACAAGCGAGTTGAAGTCCGACAACTTGCATCTTGCGAATCTGGCCACGCGGCTTCGCACGACGCAGCGTCTGCTCGGCACGGGAACCTGGGACTACGTGATCGCCAATGATCAACTGGAATGGTCAGACAATGTCTACGGGATGTATGGCACCTCTGCTGCTGAGTTCGGACATGGATTTGAGGACTATGTCGAACTGGTTCATCCGGACGACCGCACGGCGATGCGCGCCGACTTCGACGCCTTTGTTGCCTCTGGCGAAACGCATTTTTCGTTTGCGCATCGGATAGTTCATCCGAATGGCCGGATCGTTCATGTCCTCGGCGTCGGCGAGAAATGCACATCTGCCAAGGGGCCGTGGCTTCGCGGAGTGGTGCAAGACGTCACTGAAAGGGTCGAGGCCGAGAAAGCTCTCGCCGAGGCGAAGCGGATGCTCGAAATCGCGGGAACTTCAGCAAAATTCGGCGCCTGGCGCTACGATGTGCAGACCGAACATCTGGAGTGGTCGTCCCAGACAGCCCGCATCCACGACGGGCCGGCCGGATTCTCCCCCAACGTCGCGGACGGTTTGAACTATTATGTTCCCGAGGATCGAGATCGGATCGAACGCCTGTTCCGGTCTTGCCTGGAAGTGGGTGAACCGTTCGACGAGACACTTCAGATCGTCACTACCAAAGGACGCAGGCGGTCGGTTCGCTCGACCGGCGAAGCAGAACGCGATGAGACTGGCCGGATCGTCGCCCTTCATGGTTCGCTTCAGGACGTATCGGAGCTCGCGACGGTACGCAAACGAGCCGAAGAGTCCGAACGGCTGCTGGAAATCGCCGGACGGGCAGTCAAGCTCGGAGGCTGGCGCGTGTCGCTAATTGACCAGAAAGTGTCCTGGACAGATGGCATTGCGGCAATCCACGAACTGCCGCCCGGCACACACCCGAGTTATGAAGGCGGTATCGACTATTTCGCACCGGAAGAACGGGATTCAGCGCGAAAGGTGTTCGACGCCTGTGCCGAACACGGGATTCCCTTCGACGATGTCCGCGACCTGATTACGGCCAGGGGAAATCGGGTCAGAGTCCGCTCGATCGGCGTACCGGTCCGGGATGCCAACGGCAAGATTGTTGCCGTTGAGGGGGCGATGCAGGACATATCGGAACTGACCGCTGCACAGCGAAAGGCCGGCGAACTCGGCAGACGCCTTGCCGAGACGCTGGAAAACATCGGCGACGCATTCTACATGCTCGATCAGGATTGGCGTTTCACCTACATAAACAGCAAGGCCGAGGTTCTTTTGGAGCGAACCAGGGGCGACCTGGTCGGCCGCAAGGTCGTCGATGAATTTCCTGAAATTGCGGGCAGCGAGTTCGAGGCTCAGTACATACGCGCCCTCGAAACTGGCCAGACCTCGCGGTTCGAACATTTATTTGGCCCGCTCGATCGCACGTTTCGTGTAAACGCCCATCCGACACCCAGGGGCCTCGCGGTCTATTTTACGGACATCACCGAAACCCGACGCCGCGATGAACAGATTCGACTGCTTGATGCAGCCGTGGCGCAAATCAACGATATCGTGATCATCACGAAAACAACGGGCAGTGACGCCCCTGACAACGCCGAAATCGTCTACGTCAACGACGCTTTCGAACGCATTACCGGGTTTACCAGGGAAGAGGCGATTGGTCAGACGCCGCGCATGCTGCAAGGCCCGAAAACACAACGCTCCGAGCTGGATAGAATCCGCGAAGCGGCCAACGCGTCAGAGCCGGTACGTGCCGAACTCATCAACTACACCAAAACCGGTCAGGAGTACTGGCTGGAACTCGACATAGTTCCACTGGCAAACGAAGCGGGCCTGATCACGCATTTCGTAGCGGTTCAACGCAACATCACCGACCGTCGGCGCGCTGAGGAAGCCTTGCGCCTTTCCGAGGCACGCTTTCGTCTGATAGCGCAAGCCACGGGAAACGGAATCTGGGAATGGGACGTCGCGCGCGAACGGCTTTGGTGGAGCGACGGAATGGCGGAGATCTTCGGGTATCAGATCGATCCCGAGGGCGTGCCGCGAGAAGCCTGGCATGCGAACTTGCACCCCGGTGACAAGAAACGTGTCGAGGAGTCGTTTGAACGCCTTGTGTCTGGTCAGATTAACACGATTGAAGATCACTACCGTTTCCGCCGGGCCAATGGAACCTGGGCGGATGTTGAAGATCGTGCAGTATTGATTCGCGACGACGAAGGCCGCGCGGTGCGGATCCTTGGCAGCATAACTGACGTCACGGAAAAGCTTGCTATGGAAGATCGGCTCCGGCAATCGCAGAAGCTGGAAGCAGTCGGGCAACTGACCGGCGGTGTCGCACACGATTTCAACAATCTGCTGACGATCATCATTGGCAACACCGAGATGCTTCTCGACGAACTCGACGATGCGCACCCCTTACGCAAATATGCCGACGTCAGCGCTCAGGCAGCTGATCGTGCGGCAGAACTTACAAGTCGTCTCCTCGCATTTTCCCGTCAGCAGGCGCTGCAACCCCAGGCGATAGACGCGAATGCCGTAATCGACGGCTTCGAGAAAATATTGCGCCGCACTCTGGGCGAGGACATCGAGATGGAGATCGTGCTTGCAGGTGATTTATGGCCGACAGAAATCGACGTTTCGCAGCTTGAAGCGGCCTTGCTTAACCTCGCGATCAATTCCCGGGACGCCATGCCGCACGGTGGCACCCTGACCATCGAGACCGCCAATGTTTCGCTCGACGACGATTACGTTTCGACCGAACTCGGTCTGATGCCGGGGCACTACATTCTCATTGCGGTCAGCGATACCGGGCACGGGATTTCGAAGGAACAGATCGAGCGTGTTTTCGAACCCTTCTTCACCACGAAAGCAGTGGGAAAGGGCACAGGCCTTGGATTGAGTATGGTGTATGGATTCGTCAAACAGACGGGTGGCAGTGTTCGGATCTATTCAGAGCCGGGCGAAGGTACGACACTCAAGCTGTATTTCCCCAGACTGTCCGGCAAACGTTCGACGCCGGACCCGGAAACAGAAGCTGGCAATTTGGCTCGAGGGCAGGAAACCATCCTGGTTGTCGAGGACGACAAGCCGATTTTGCAGCAGATAACGGCGCAACTCTCCGGGCTGGGTTACAAGGTAATTACCGCAACCTCAGGTGCGCCGGCGCTGGAGATCTTGCGTGAGCGATCGGACATCAATTTGCTCTTCACCGATGTCATATTGCCCGGAGGGATGAACGGACAACAAATCGCTGAATCCGCGCAGATCATCCAACCCGGCATAAAGGTGCTCTATACTTCTGGCTATTCGGAAAACGCGATCATTCGTGATGGGCGTCTTGATCCGGGGGTCGAACTTCTGAGCAAGCCCTACCGGCGATCTGAACTTGCCATGAAGGTTCGTAAGGTTCTGGATTCCTGACCGACCGGATTTCTGGGCGCAATGCCGGAAATGTTTCCGACGTCAGCGGCTACCGGACAGATCCAAAGGTGTGAGCAACCGTGGATTGCCGCTTCCGAAGGCCTCTGAACTCTCTGCGGTCGATGAAGCGAGCGAACTTCTTTACCCTCGTGCGTGGCCGCGGATGGCGCAACAATCGCAGGATCTCAGATCTCAACGGGTCGTCCGCCACCGCTGCCACAACCGGCTCTGCATCAACCCCGAGCACCTGGCGCTGGGCACGCAGGCGGATAACAAGCGCGACGACTGCGAGAACCCGGCGGGAGCAGTCGACTTCGATCTGCTCTGACGCCCCTCTGGCAAAGCCCCGGCGGGCCACCCGAGCCACCCGACCGGGGCAACCCGTGGGGCCATCCGGGCCACCGTCCGGCGGAAGGGTTCAGGAAGGTTTGAGGTAACTTGGCCTGGCTGTGCAGGCAGTCTCGAGCGATCCAGTCTCGACCAGAAATTCCCTGCTAACAGGGAAAATAACAGGGAAAATACCGGAATCGCTGCAAAATCGAGCGATCATGCCACGAAAAATATATTATCATCATACATTTAGCCTGTGTTTCCCTAGCTCAAATAACAGGGAAAATCTCTCCTGGATTAGGGATTTCAAGAAATAAGAACAGGGAAGAGTTTTTGCGATTGGCAGTGAGGCCAACACTCGCGGTGTTCAACCGAAAGACCTAAGTGCCGGGGTTGGCTAAAACGGGGGCCGTCTCCATCCAATTGTTTTGTCGGCCCTTTTCTTGCGCAAAGGCTTGACGCCGAACTGCGATTTTGTGATTCTAAACATGTCACCGGCTGCGAGATTTTTTAGTCCGCAGTTTGAAGGGCAGGATGCTGTGGCAAATCGAATGAACCCAAAGGGGCCTCGATTGCATCATCCTGTCGGCGTGCCCCGCAGGAATCTCGGAGCACAGAAATGCCAATCAATATTCTGAACTATCCTGGCGACCCGAAGTCGCCTTCCTTGGCGACGAAACCAGTCGCCGTCCAAAAGGCCTCTCCGAAAGTTGGAAAGCCCGGTCTGCCCAAACGCAATGATCTCTGTCCACCCCTCAAAATCTCGGAGTTCTCAGTCGCCGATCTAAAGCCGGCAAAAAAGCCAGTTCGTAAACAGAGTGAAAAACAGATTAGACGCATCATGCGCTCGCTCGAAGCTTTCGGTGTACGCGACCTGCCGATGGTCACCGGTTCGCTCGAAATCATCGACGGTCATAACCTGGTCGAAGCCGCACGGCGGCTTGGCCTGGAGAAGCTCACTTGCATCGTTGCGGAAGACATGTCCGACGTGGAAATCCGCACTCTGCGTATCGCCCTCAACCGGTGCCAGGAACGTGGTGAATGGGACCTTCTCAATCTCAAGAGCGAGTTCATCTTTCTGGAAGAGCATGGTGTCGACCTCACGGTCACTGGAAACGAGGTCGCAGAGATCGACAATTTCCTGATCCTGGATGGCGGAGAGGCAAACGGAGAAGACCCCGACAAGCTGGATGAAGTGCCAGAACCTACCGAAGTGACGGTGACCCGGAAAGGCGACCTCTGGAAGCTGGGCGATCATCGGATTTGCTGCGGCAACGCCCGGAACCCCGATGATCAGAACGTCCTCGTAGGAAATCACACTGTTTCCGCTGTTTTTAGCGACCCCCCATACAACGTTAAAATCTCTGGCCACGTTACCGTCGCAAACGGCAAGCATCCGGAATTCGCTGAAGGTTCGGGGGAGATGTCGGACGCCGAGTATGAGGAGTTCCTGACGGTCACTACCAAGAACATGGCAAAGGCTGTCAAACCGGGCGGCATTCTTTTCCTGAGCATCGACTGGAGGCACGTCGAGGTCCTGATGCGGGTGGTCCGGGAAATCGGCCTGAAGCTTCTCAACATGGCTGTCTGGGCCAAGCACCAGGCCGGCATGGGATCGTTTTACCGGAGCCAGCATGAACTGGTTCTCGTCTTGAAGCGCCCTGGCGCACCGCATCAAAACAATATCCAGCTTGGTAAGTATGGTCGGCACCGGAGCAACCTCTGGCGGTACGCCGGCGCATCCGGAGGAAAATCAAACGCACTTGACGACTTCGCGGCGCATCCGACAACCAAACCGGTCAAACTCGTCCGAGATGCCATTCTCGATGTCACCTCACCCGGCGACATCGTTCTTGATCCGTTTCTGGGATCGGGCACCTCGGTTCTTGCAGCTGAACTTTGCCGCCGCGTCTGCTTTGGATGCGAAATCTCATCCGCTTATGTCGATGTTGCCATTCGTCGGTGGCAGGAGCTGACCGGCTTCAAAGCAATCCACGAACAATCCGGACTCACTTTCGAGGCCGTCGCGGAGATGCGTGCGGCGGCGGGAGAAATCGATGGCCAATTGATCGCCCAGCAATCGAACGAGGAGGCGAAGTGATGGCCAAGAAGACATCCAGTCATGGTTCGTACGAGGTTGGCCATGGCAAGCCGCCCAAGGAGCATCAGTTCAAGCCAGGCCAATCCGGCAATCCAAAGGGTCGCCCTAAGGGCCCGGGCAACATTCTGAAAACGGTTGCCAAGCACGCAAGGCGCAAGGTCACAGTCATCGAGAATGGCGTCGAAAAGAAGATGCCGCGGTTCGATGTCTTGGTCTCGGCGATGCTCAGCAAGGCATCGAAGGGCGACGTGCCAGCCGCCAGGTTGATGATGCACCTGGTTCTCATGGCAAAAGAACTCGAGGGTGAGGATTTGCAGTCCGGGTACACCGAGGCGGACCTCGCTGTGATGCTGGAAGAAGCGGACTACCAGGCGATGCTTACTGAATTGCGAGAGGAGGCCTCCGATGAAGCAGGCTCCTGATCTCATGAGGCTGGTCTACGCTGCCAGCCTTTATTCCTTTATGCGTCGGGCCTTCATCGAACTGAACCCCGGCGAGCAGTTCATCCACGGTTACTACCTCAGGGCCATCTGCTACGCTCTTGAACGGGTGTTCAGGGGCGAGGTTAAACGTCTGATCATCACGCTCCCGCCGAGGTTCCTGAAATCCCACATCGCCAGCGTCTCGTTTCCAGCCTGGGCCCTCGGGCGCGATCCGACAATGAAGTTCGTCTGCGCCAGCTACGCGAACTCGCTTTCGGAGGATTTCAGCCGGCAAACCCGTCAGTTGATGAAAGCTCCTTGGTACCGTGAAACTTTCCCCTGGACGAAGCTCTCTCCGGAAAAATCGGGCGTAGACGAGTTCCACACAACTAGGCAAGGGCGCCGCATTGCCACGTCGGTGGGCGGCACACTGACCGGCAAGGGCGGCAATATTCTTCTCATCGATGACGCGTTGAAAGCGGAGGATTCAAACTCAGAGGCAAAGCGTGACGCCTGCCATTCCTGGTTCACGGGCACTGTAGCGAGCCGTCTCAACGAACCTGCATCAGGAGCCATTGTGGTCATCGCGCAAAGGTTACATGTCGATGACCTGGTTGGCCGTCTGCTTGAGACTGGCGACTGGGAGCACCTGAACCTCCCTGCCGTCGCCACCGAGCATCAAGTATTGGACCTGGGCCCTGACGTGACGTGGGACCGCACTATTGGGGATCTTCTGCACCAGGAACGTGTCGGGCAAGAAGAACTCGACCGCTTCAAACGGGACCTTGGCTCCGCAGCTTATTCTGCGCAGTTCCAGCAGGCTCCCACCCTGCCCGGCGGCAACATTATCAAGCTGAACTGGTTCAGGACCTACGAAGGGAAACCGACGCTGTCAGCCTACGAGGCTGTCGTGCAGAGTTGGGATACCGCATCGGTCCCAGGTGTCGACAACGATTACTCTGTGTGCACGACCTGGGGCCTGATCAATGACACCGTCGATCTCCTCGATGTGCACCGGTTTCAATATGACTACCCGGACCTGCGTCGCGTGGCGCGGGAACTACGGAAGAAATGGAAGCCAAGACTCATCGTCGTCGAGAAGACCGGTGTCGGGATCGCCCTCGCAAAAGATCTTCTGAGAGACGGCCTCAAGGACACACAAGCGATGACACCCAAGGGGGACAAAATCCAGCGGATGTCTGTGGAGTGTGCACAGATTGAGAGCGGTCTGGTGCGGCTTCCGAAATCTGCGCCCTGGCTCGATGGCTACCTCAAGGAGATCGCAGAATTTCCAAACGGGAAATACTTTGACCAGGTTGACAGTACCTCGCAAATCCTGACCGCCCTTCGCACGCGCACCACGCAGCTCTGGACACTCAGCAGGTATCAGAAATAGCGGAACATGAGGGCAATTTGGGACTAGGTTTGCAAAACATCGCGCTTTGCGACGCGGCACGGATATGGTGCTCTGTATGACTTGATGGGTTCAGAGTTTCGAGCCTATTGGCGTCACAAGAAAACTAACCACCCGACAAAAGATGTAAGCTGCTGCAACCGATCAAACCAAAGCTTTCGAAGGAAGATCGAATGGCGAGAGCGATGGTGCTTGCAGCGGACGGGAGAGTTCTTTTTCCACAAGAAGCACAATGGCTGGAAGTTCTCCTGCCAGAGTTGGCAGAGTTTCCCGGCGGGGCGGATGATGACCAAATCGATGCGTTGTCGCAAGGAATCTACTATTTCAACAAGCTTCTGAAGAGCAGGAACAACCCGCACTTTGACCAAAGCGTGAAAGTGATAGCCAAATGGTGAGAGCTGGCCCGCCCCCACCCCAGCTCTACAGGACCAGGAACTGGCCGACCTACAATGTAGCGCTGAAGCGCCGGGGCTTGCTGACGATCTGGTTCGACCCCGAGATGAGCTGGGATCGGGGTCTCGTTGAAGACAGCACAATGTGGTGTTCCTCGTGACCTCGTGCTGAGCGAGCGCGGGCGCCGAATGGCATCGCCCGGGATACATGACGGCCTGCTGGCGGCACCGGCGGGATGATCAATCGCGGTGACGCAAAGTACCGGCGACTCCTCTCTGGATTAGGCTGTCGAGGTGACGCACCAGAGATCCCCTGAATTCCTTCAATTGCGGAAGGTCGCTGCCGAACACTTCCCCGACGGACAAATAGCCGTTCACGAGTTTCTCGGCGTCCCAGCCCACGCCCTCGAAAACCCCGCGCAAGCGCTCCGCTAGCGGATCCCTCACGTCGATCGGCTGTCCCGCCTCGTCGGTTCCGGTCACATAGCGCATCCAGGCCGCCACCCCCAGCGCCAGCCTATCGATCGGCTGGCCATTCGCCAGTCGGTCGCGGATGGTGCTCAGCAACCGCTGCGGCAACTTCTGGCTTCCGTCCATCGCTATCTGCCAAGTCCGGTGCTTCAACGCCGGATTGGCAAACCTTTCCAGCAGCTCCCCAGCATATGGTACCAGATCGCCAAGGCTAGCAGGAAGAGTGTCGCGAATTTCCTCGATCATCATCTCGCGCACTAGCCGCGCGAGCGCTGCATCCTCCATCGCCTCGCTGATCGTCTCGTAGCCAGCAAGGTATCCAAGGTAGGCCAGCGTCGAATGGCTGCCGTTTAGCATCCGTAGCTTCATCAATTCGAAGTCGCGAACATCCGCTACCATCCGGGCGCCCACCGATCGGAAATCGGGGCGTCCGGTCGGGAAGTCATCCTCGATCACCCATTGCGTGAACGATTCTGTAACCACCGGCCAAGCGTCCTCCAGCCCGGTCACTTCAAGAACTTGCGCCCTGTCGGCGTCGGTCGTGGCCGGCACGATCCTGTCGACCATCGTCGACGGGAAATGCACCTCGTTCCGGACGTAGGCCTCGAGTTCGGGGGCGCGGAGCGCCGCGAAGCCCGCAACAACGCTGGCGGTCGTATGGCCGTTCGCGGGAAGATTGTCGCAGCAGAGAACCGTGAAGGGCGGCAGGCGCCGGTCGCGGCGTAACTCCAGCGCGCGAAGGATCAAGCCGGGGGCGCTGACCGGCGTTTCAGGATGCTCCAGGTCGTGGCGGATGTCGGGATGGCTCCTGTCGATCCGCCCGGTCGCCGGATCGTGGCAATAGCCTTTCTCAGTCACCGTCAGCGAAACGATGCGGACGCCGGGATCACACATCGCCGCCAACACGTCGTCCCGCTGCGTGGTAGCGTCCAGGATGCTCAGCAGCGCGCCGATCACGCGACACTCCGTGCCTGACATGCCTTTCACCGCGACGGTGTAGCAGAAGCCTTGCGGGGCAAGCGCATCCCTGGTGTCCGTGCGCCGCATCGAGACGCCGATCACGCCCCAGCTTGCATCCATCGCGAGGATGTCGTCGATATAGGTGGCGGCATGGGCGCGGAAGAAGGCTCCGACGCCGATATGAACGATGCCTGGTGTGACCCTGTCGCGGTCGTAACGGAAACGGACCCTGTCCCGCGTGAGGCGCATCAGTCGATCTGAATAACGGCCTTGATCAGGCCGCCCTTGTCCGTGGCCCATGTCACAAGATCGCGCGCTGCGCCTTCAAGCGATGTGCGGTGCGTAATGATCACGTCGACGTCGACCTCGCCTGCCCTGACCGCCTCGATCACTCGTTGAAAGTCCTCGGTCGTGGCGTTGCGGCTGCCCTTCAGTGTCATCTCCTTGCGGTGAAAATCCGGATCGGAAAAACTGATCGTGTCGTTCACGACGCCGACCATCACGTAAGTTCCCCCCGGGGCAACGTGATCGAAGCTGTCCTGCATCGCGGCCCGGCTTCCCGTTGCGTCGAAGACGAACGTGTAATCCCGTTTCGCTGCGTCGAGTGCGGGGACGCCGGCAATCTCGGCAACCCGGGCCGCGCGATCTTCATCCAGATCCCTGAGTTGAACCAGCGCGCCGGTGAGCCGCGCGAAGAGCGCGACACCAAGTCCGATAGGCCCCGCGCCCACGACTAGGACGCTGTCTCCGGCACCCGGCAAGGCCCGGCGCACCGCATGAGCACCGATAGCCAGGAACTCGATGACCGCGCAGGCATCCGCCGACAGACCGTCCGCCTTCAGAAGGTTTTTCGCCGGAAGTGTGAACAGTTCCGCCATTCCGCCGTCTCGATGGACACCGAGCACCGAAATATTCTCGCAGCAGTTCAGACGACCGGCGTTGCAGGTTCGGCAATTTCCGCATGACAGGTAAGGGTTTACCGAACATATTTCACCTGTCGCAAACCCCGAGCCTTCCGGCGCCTCGACGATCTCGACGGCCAGTTCATGACCCATTACACGGGGGTATCGCAGGAACGGGTGCTTGCCCTCGTAGATGTGGTAGTCGGTTCCGCAGATACCGATCCTGCGGGGACGGACCAGGGCGTCGCCCGGACCCGGAACCGGCGTTCCGCGCTTCTCGACGGCGAGTTCGCCGGGAGCCGCGCAGACGAGAGCGTTGATCTTCTGCACCGATATGTTTCCTGATGCCAATTCGTTTGTACGGCCTTCTGGCGGGGCCGGCGCCGAAACGCCAGCCCCCGAAGGACTTACTGGAAGTCCGCCATGTTGTCTTTGGTCACCAGCGCCGCACCCGAGTCGATCAGCGAACTGACCTCTTCGCCCCGGATCGCGCGCACCAGGGCGTCGACCCCGAGGCTTGCCATCTTCGACGGGAACTGAGCCACGGTCGCGTCCTCGATGCCGGCCTCCAGCGCCTCGGCCTCGCCGCAGCAGAAGTCGAACCCGACCAGCACGATGTCGTCGCCCGAGATGCCCGCGTTCTGGATCGCCCGCGCGGCCCCGGCGGCCGGCGGCCCGCAGGCGGCGTAGATCGCCTTAAGGTCGGGGTTCGCGGTCAGCATGTCCTCGGCCGCGCTGATCCCCAGTTCCTCGGTGCAGTTCGTGCCGTTCCGGCCGACGATCTCGACATCGACGCCTTCCAGACCTTCCAGCATCCCGTTAACCCTGTCGTCCAGCGCCGGAACGCCCGGAACGCCTTCAAGGATGCCCAGCGTGTCGCCGTCGGCGAGGACGCTCGCCAGGTATTCGCCCGCGATGACGCCCGCCGCATAGTTGTCGGTGGTCGCCAGCGCCGTCCGGCCGTCCCAGTCGGGAATGCCGTTGTCCATCAGGACCACTTTCACCCCGTTCGCGATGGCTCGGTCCAGCGTCGAGGCCACCGTCGGATCGACGGGCGTGATGGCGATGCCCTGCACGCCGTTGGCCACCATCGATTCGATCAGAGCGATCTGGCCTTCGATGTCGGTGGCCGACTGGCCCTGCCCATAGGTGATGTCGACGCCCGGGTTCTCGGCGGCATAGGCCTTCGCCGCATCCTCCATCGTGCCGAAGAACGGCACCGGAAACTTCGTGATGAACCCGATCTTCACCGCGTCCTGCGCCACCGCCGGCAGCGCCGTGGCGACCGCCAGGGCTAGCCCGGCAATACATTTCATGACTTTCATCTTTTCCTCCTCTGTTGAACCAGTTTTCGATCCCGACCAGGCCCAGCGCTTTCGCCGCGGCCCTGCGTCCCTCACGCCTCAGCGCCGACGATCATGGCGACGAGGTCCTTCTTGTTGCCCTCCTCCGGATTGAGTTCTCCCACCTTGCGGCCCTGCCGCAGCACCACGGCGCGGTCGGCCAGTTCCAGGACGTGTTCCATGTTGTGGGTGATCACGATGACCGCGTTTCCCTCGGCCTTGAGCTGAAGCATCAGGTCGAGAACCTTGCGGCTTTCCCGCAAGCCCAGCGCCGCCGTCGGCTCGTCCAGAAGCACCACGTCGCGGGCGAAGACCGTCGCCCGCGCGACGGCGATCGCCTGCCGCTGCCCGCCAGACATCCGCGCGACCGGCGCATCGAAATGCGGCAGCCGCACCTTCAGCCTTTCGATTACGCGCGCGGCCTCGCGGTTCATTGAGCGGCCGTCCAGGAACCTCAGGGGGCGCGGCAACCAGGCAGGCCCCGCGATCTCGCGTCCGCAGAAGAAGTTCTCGGCCGGGCTCAGGTTGTCGAACAGCGCCAGGTCCTGGTAGACCGTCTCGATCCCCGCGCGCCGGGCGGCGGCGGGCGAGGACATCTCGACCGGGCGGCCATCCATCAGGATCTCGCCCTCGTCCAGTGCGTGAACACCGCTGATGCACTTCACCAGCGTCGACTTGCCCGCGCCGTTGTCGCCCAGAAGCGCCAGGATCTCGCCCCGCCAGACATCCAGTGCGACGTCCCGCAGGGCTTCGATCGCCCCGAACCGCTTCGACGCGTTCCGGACAGACAGTACGGGCTGCGCACCATCCATCAGCCGTCTCCCCGCGCCTGAAGCGTGCGGACGCGGGCTTCCAGGTGGTTTCTCAGCACGTCGGATTCGACCGCGATGACGATGATCACGCCGATGGCGATCATCTGGAAATAGACATCGACGCCCATCAGGTTCAGGGCATTCCGGATCACCCCGATCATCACCGCTCCGATCAGCGCGTGACCTAGGTGCCCACGACCGCCAAGAAAGCTCGCGCCGCCGATGATCACCGCCGCGATGGTGTCGAGTTCCAGGAGATTGCCGTAAAGCGGTGAACTGGCGGCGGTGCGCCCGGCCAGGACGACCGCCCCGATCCCAGCGCAAAGCCCCGACAGGACATAGGCCGAAACCAGGACGCCCCGCACGGGCGTCCCCATCTCGCGCGCCGCCACGGGATTGCCGCCGACGGCGTAAAGCCACCTGCCCCATACCATTCGCTTGGTCAGGACGAAGAACGCGGCGGCCACCGCCGCGACCACGAAGAACGACGCGGGCACGCCGATGAAACTAGCATTGCCGAGCGAGGAGATCGCGTTCGGCATGCCGCGCATCGTCGTGTGGCCTGGAGCGATTTCCAGCGCCAGACCGCGACAGATCGACAAGGTCGCCAGCGTGATGATGAAGGGATGCGGCAAGCGCCCGTAGACGTAGAAAGCCCCGTTCACCAGGCCCACCAGCATACCCGAGGCGACCATCGCCGAGATGACCAGGGGGGCCGAATCCACCTGTTGGTACACCAGCCCGCCGACGACCGTCGCCAACGCAAGGTTGGCGCCGACGGAAAGGTCGATGCCTCGCGTCAGGACGACAATCTGCTGCCCCATAGCCACAATGGCGATCACGGCGGTCTGGGACAGGATGTTGCCGATGTTGATCGGCTTCAGGAAGTTCGGTGTGACGATGCTCACGACGACGACCAGCACGACGAGGATCAGCACCGGGCCCACGCCCAGAAGCCTGAGACCAAGCGCTGCGCTGCGCAGCGCGCCGGACGGGTCCCGCCGCGGATCGCGGATGGGGTCAGAACGATCCGTCAAGCGCCAATCCTATTCGGTCTTTTATAATGAAAAAACATTATATCACATCCATTCTCACTGGTTTCCCATTGAACACCACCCTTCCCTTTCTTAGTCAAATTGTATTTAATTGATAAAAATACAGAAGGAATCTGGATTTTTTTATGAAATCGGACACCGTCTTCAAGCGCGCTCACAACAATCTCCTGGACGTCCTGTCGTCCCTCCACACGGGCGAAAAGCTTCCGTCCGAGACGGAACTCGGCCGCCGGCTAGGGGTCAGCCGCACCACAGTTCGCAAGATCATCCACGTGCTTCAGGAGCGTGGCGCGATCACCGGAAACGGGCGGAACCGGACCGTGGGCCGGGTCGGCGACACGATCCGCCGGTTTCCGATCTCCGAGACCGTGTCGATGTCCGAGCAGGTCGAAGCGATGTTCATGGAGTGGATGCTGAAGGACGACACACGTCCCGGAACGGCGATCAACGAACTGGAACTCGCCCGGCAGTTCGGCGTGGCGACCAGCGGCATCCGCGAATTCCTGAACCGCTTTCAGCGCTTCGGCCTGATCGAGCACCGAGCGCACGGTGGCTGGGTGTTCAAGGGGTTCACGCGGGCATTTGCTCTCGAACTGTTCGAGATCCGCGAGATGTTTGAATTGCGCTCGGCCCAGGCTTTTGGCCGTCAGCCTGACACCTCACCGGTCTGGGACGCACTCCAGAAAATCCGCGAACGGCATGTCCAGATACTCGATGACATCGACCACAGTTTTCACGATTTTTCCGAACTCGACAGCGCCTTCCACCGTTTCGTCCATTCGGCCTCTCCGAACAGGTTTATCGACGGCTTCAGCGACATCAACGCCCTGATCTTTCACTACCATTACCAGTGGAACAAGAAGGACGAGCGCCAGAGAAACGAGGTCGCGATCAACGAGCACCTGACCTATATCGACGCGCTCTTCACTCGGAACCCGTCGATCATCGAGTTGGCATGTCGCGCGCATCTGACCTCGGCCCGCCAGACGCTTCTCAATTCGACGATGGACTAGCCTCGACATGATTTGGAAAGACTAGACGTCGTAGCTAGTTTGGGATGAATACTTTCTGTGGATTTCGAGAATAACTGCAAGACAGACAACTTTAGGTGCACCACCTGGTTCACTCTCAGTCCACTATCCACCCTGCGCAACCGAAAATTGGTCAACTGGATCACACTGATCGGGCGCACCGTCCCGGCCACCCCCTGACCCGGCGACACCAACACGTCGATCTGCCCCGGCTTGGCGACGATCTCTGCCGGTTATTGCGTCTTCTGCGGCATTTCTTGTTCCTCCATTTGGCTCGAACGCCTACTCAGAAAGGATCAATTTTAATGTGACTCGACGGACTCGAAAAAGCTCTACGAGCGGCCCGGAACGAACCTGCAATGCCAATCTCCAACCGAAATCCTTTTAGCGATGAGTTGCGGCGATCAAAATAGTCGGCAGGGGTTTAGCGAACGTCCTAATCCTTGTACAACTATGCGGCTTTTCTATTCTCCCGTCGGTGGGATTGCCTACAAGTACATACAAGCTGCACGACACTATGAAGTACGGAGCATCGGTGCCGCCTGTATTCACTCACTCAGTGTCTCCAAAAACGCCTCTCCAAGCCGCTCGAAATCACCAAGTGGCAGCACATCCGCCACGTATTGATCTGGCCGTACGATGACAAGACAACCTGAATCCCGGTCTATCCCGCGCAAATCAAAGATGTCCTGAGACTGGTCAACGCAGAAGACCTTCTCATAGTCGATCAGGCCAAAGCGTCCCTTGCGGGGATGAAGCAAGCCCGGTAATGCGTCCGAGGGCAAATCGGTGTGCACACATTGGAACACGGCACGCAGGTCGATGACGCTGTCGGGATCCCCGTCCACGGGTGTGTAACGACGAATGGGGGAACTCGGGTCCGTATCGAGGAACCGAAAAAGGTCCCTGAGACCGGTTTCTTCAGCATCAGCAAAGGCGAAGAGACGCCAGCGACCGTCGGCGACGATCGTGTGGCCTAGTTCTATTAGCTTGGCATCGGCATGCCGGATCACCGGCGCTGAGTGAAATCGCATTCCGATGGGATAGCCTGCTGCAAGATGTTGGTGGGAATCGTCGCCTGTCAATCGCGACTGCGAATAACGTACCGCCGTGCCAGCTGTGTAGCGCCCATGTTCGATGAAATAGCGCTGGAATTTTGGCACGGCTTGGGGTTCGGGCGTTGCACCGTCCGTATGCGCCGTCAGCACCTTGGTCCATTCCCGATCGAAATCGATCAGGTCCTTGGCGACCGCCTGCCGTTCTTCGGAGTAGCTTCTTAGAAGGGACGTCGGGCTCCGTCCTTCGAGCACGGAGGCGAGCTTCCATCCTAGATTGAAAGCGTCGCCCATCGAGACATTCATGCCCTGACCAGCCTTTGGGCTATGCGTGTGGCAGGCATCTCCCGCGATAAACACGCGCGGATCGCGAGTGCCATCACTGTCGTCAAACCGGTCGGTAAGGCGTTGACCGATCTCGTAGACCGACCACCATGCCACGTCCTTTACGTCGAGCGCATAGGGTGAAAGAATGCGGTTCGCCGCCTCGATCAGGTGACCGACTGAAATGGACTTTGTGCGCGCGCGCTCGTCCGGCGCCAGCTTATCCATCTCGACATAGAAGCGCGCCAGATAACCGCCTTCGCGCGGTATCAGGACGATGTTGCCGTGACCGTCGGACTGGATCAGGCTCTTGAACCTGATGTCCGGAAAACCGGTCACGGCAAACACATCCATGACGCCCCACGCCTGATTTGCGAAGTCTCCGTCCATTTTACGACCAATTTGCTCTCGCACCGTGCTGCGGGCACCATCGCAACCGACGACATATCGGGCGTGCACAACCTCGGTCTCGCCTTCGTGGCCTTTGTCCAGGCGCTCCAGCGTGACTGCGACCGGGTAGTTGTTGTCGTTGGTGACGGTGAGATCGCGAAGGCAGCGTCCGTAGTCTGGTTCGAGCCGTCGCGGGGAATTCCGCATGATATCCAAGTACATGTCGTGGATGCGGGCCTGGTTCAGGATGACATGGGGCATTTCCGAAAGACCCTGTTCAACATCCTTTACGCGGCCTGCGCGTATGATGTGGCGTGGGTTCTCCGGATCTGGCTTCCAGAAGGTTGTCTCGTTGACCCAGTAGGCGTCCCGTTTGATGCGGTCGGCGAAGCCGAATGCCTGGAACATCTCCATCGAACGGACAGAGACGCCGTCGGCATGGCCCCGCTCCAGCGGGCCGGTGCGGGCCTCAACAATGCGTGTGTCGATCGATGAGAAGGCAGAGAGTTGCGACGCCAGCGTCAGACCCGCAGGGCCGCAGCCGACGATCAGGACATCGACCTCGGACTGCACTGTGCCGCGGTCGGCGCTCGCGCCCGGTGAAGCCTCGTGGACGTCCGGATCACCCGGGCGGAAGCCATTCAAATGGTACTGCACTTCTGGATTCTCCTTAACCTAATGGTCGGCGCGGCGTGCTTCGTGACGGGCACGCGCGATTTCCCGCTCGAGGGAAGGGAGCGCGGTGGCCAGGAACATTTGGGCTGCCGGTTTCTGACTGATCCGGGAACACATCCATGCTTGCACGATGATCCAACCCGCGCGGAATACTGGTTCGGCCATTGCCAAATGCGCCGCGCGGCCTGCAGGCATCACTTCGGCCTCGAAGAAGATCCCAAAGCGTTCGATTACCGCGCGTGCTTCAGGAAGTGACTTCGCTTCCTGTGCGGCGGTCTCCAGTATTCCGCGCAAGGCGGCCCCTTCATCGGCAAGGCATTGGCGGATCAGGAAATCCTGTGCCTGCATTCCCGTCGTCCCTTCGTAAATCGCGAAGACACGTGCATCACGGAGCGATTGCTCGACAGGATAATCCTTCGTATAGCCGCTTCCTCCGTGGATCAAAATGGCGCGTCCGGCAGCATCAAATCCTAGTTCCGCGCCGAAATTTTTGACCATAGGGAGAAGCATGGCGCAAAGTCGCGCCATGGCAGGGTCTCCCTGGCCAAGATCGGCCGCCACTGTAGTCTGCACCAGCGCCAGACGGAACAAGTCGATTGGAGTTTGTAGCTCGTCGAGCTGCCGCTGCACGTCCGCGTGCTGAATGATCGGAACGGCCGGAGCGCTGGGATCACCGCCCTGCCGACGGTTTTTTGCATGCACAAAAGCGGCGTCGTAACACCCTTGCGCGGTTCCCAAACCCTGACACGCCACCATCAGCCGCATGTGGCGGATCATCGTGAACAACTGCGCCAGACCGCGGCCTTCGGTTCCGATCAGCGTGGCCGGGGCATTCTCGAAGCTGAGCGCGCAGGTTGGTGAGCCGTGCAGGCCGAGCTTTTCCTCTATTCGCAGTGTGCAGACCTCTGGTCCTCCGGGGACGAGGAAGAGGCTCAGCCCCCGAGTTCCCGGTGCATCCGAAGTGCGCGCCAACAGGCAGTGACCGATGCGTGGCACGATGTCGTGGTTCCCGAAGGATATCCAGATTTTCTGACCGCTTATGCGCCAGCTGTCGTTTTCAAGCACTGCCATTGTTCGGATGCGCCCCACGTCCGAGCCAGCTTCCGGCTCGGAGATGCAAATGGTTGCCGTCGCCTCGCCGGCAAGAAGTGCGGGGACCCAGTCAGCGCGGGTTTCCTGATCGGCCCACTCAGCCAGAAGCCGCGCAGCAGCTCGACTTCCGCCCGCAGCCATCATGAACGCCGGCGAAGCCCGTTCGAAGAGTTGATTGACCGCGACGAAGAGCGTCAGCGGAAGCCCCTGCCCGCCGAGATCGGGGTCATGCTCGACACCGATCCATCCTCCGTCCGCAAGCGCCTTGTAGGCCGAGCGGTACTCCGGCGGCACACGAACGGCACCGTCCGAGAAGACAGCGCCGATCCGGTCGCCGAGTGGATTTACCGGCGCGATGACCGCTTCGGCGAACCGCGCGGCTTCGTCGAGAATCGCGGAGATATCGTCGGAATCAATCCCCCGGCAGGCATCTTGCCAATGTGGTGTTGCCTGGATCGCTTCCATCATGCTTACGGCGTTATCATGAAAACTCATCGGGGGCTCAGATCAATGAAGGCAGGAAAAGGATCAGGCCCGGCACCAGAATCACGATGGCGACCACGACGATATCGGCCAAGAGGAAGGGAATGACGCCTTTGAAAATCTGCGCCACGGTCGCGTATTCGCTTGCCACGTTGCGAATGACGAAGACATTCAAGCCCACTGGCGGCGTGATCATCCCGATTTCAAGCAGTTTCACGACAAGCACTCCGAACCAGATGAGGTCGATCCCCTCGGCCCTGAAGATTGGAAGAAGCACCGGAAGCGTAACCAGCAGAGCACCGAAGGGCTCCATGAACATGCCGAGGACAAGGTAAAGAACCACCACGATCAGCATCAATTCATAATACCCGAGATCCGCCCCGCTCACGAGGCTCGAGATCGCGCCCGTAAGCCCGGTCAGGCCAAGAAAACGCGTGAACATTGCGGCCCCTATCCCGATGATGAAGAGCGAGGCAGAGGTTGTGAGGGTTTCGAGAAGCGCGGTGCGGAAGACATCAAGGCTGAGACGGCGCATTGCAGTGGCAATGAAGATCGACCCGACGGCACCGACAGCGCCTGCCTCGGTCGCGGTGAACGCGCCCGAGAAAAGTCCCCCGAAGACGACCACCATCAAAAGAAGAACCGGCCATATCTTGAGCAGCGCTTCGATGGCGCTGAGCTGCCCGGTTTCGATTGGGCGCGGTGGCGCAATGTCCGGGCGAATCCACGAAATCAGAAGTACGACGACCGAATACATTAGCGCCGTCAGGATACCGATGGTGATCCCGCCCATGAAGACCTTGATGACGGAGGTCTCGGCGAAAACGCCATAGACGATCATGAGGATCGACGGCGGGATGAGGGCACCAATGGTACCGCCTGCGGCTATGGCGCCGGTGGCAAAGGACGGCGAGTATCCGGCGCGGACCATTTCCGGAACGGCCATTCGGCCCATTGCGGCCGCCGTGGCCAGTGAAGACCCACAGACGGCTGCAAATCCCGAACAGGCAAATATGGATGAGATAGCAAGCGCCCCCGGCACGCGACGCAAGACCGCCTTGGCGGCTTCAAAGAGGCCGCTCGTCAGTCCTGCATGATAGGCGACAAAGCCCATCAGAAGGAACATCGGCACAGCTGAAAGCGTCCAGTTCGAAACAAAGGAGAACGGAGTGTTTGAAAGTATGCCGATGGCGGGGGTCACCCCTAGGATAAGCGTGACGCCGCCAAAGGATACGGCGATCAGCGCGAGTGCAACCGGGACTCGCAGCGCGAGCAGAACAAAGAGGCAGATGACCCCGTATAGACCGGTTTCAACACTCATGATGCCTCGTGCGTCCTTTGGCGCTCGAAGAGGCGTAGTGCCGTGACCAGGGCGGCCAGCAAGAAACCGAGCGGTGGTAGGAAGTAGGCGGGCCAAGTCGGTATAGGGATGCTCTGTGCAAGTACGAAGGTTCCTGAAGCGAAGGTCTTAAGTGAAGCCTCGAAAGTCACCCACGCGAGGGCTGCGTAGATGGCAGTAGAGATCAGCGCGACCAACTTATCCGAAATCCGGAGCGCCCGCGGACTGAGCATACCGTCGATCACTTCGACACTGACCATGCCCCCCGTGCGCTCGAGCCAAGCAAGAGGGATGAAGGCAAGCGCCACCATGTAGTAGTTCGTAACGATCTCGTAGGTTGCGGGCACGGGTTGGTTGACTGCGTTTCGCAGCACGACATCGCTCATTATATGGATCATCAGCGCTAGGATGGCGATCGCGCCAATGACTGCGAGGGCAGCGAGCGCGATGTCGCGTATGCGCGAGAAAAGCCCCATCAAACCTGTCCGCTGAAGATACATCATGCGGGGCGGCGGTCAATTAGTGAGTGACCGCCGCCCTCGCTGGATCAGCTGCCGTAGGTCGAGGTGTCGACCTTGGACCAGACTTCCTCGTAGACCCGTTGGGCCATAGTTTGAGGATCGTCGTTGACCTCGGCGGCAATGGCTTCCCATTTGTCGACGAGGTCAAGGAATTTCTGGATCTGCTCAGGCGCATCAGCGATCCCGAACTGCTCTTGGCTATAGGTGCCGGCGGTCTCGATATCTGCCTCGATGAAGGCTTCCAAGGCAGTTACGAGCTCTGGATCGGGTTCAATGAACTCGATCCCGGCCTCTTTTGCCGCGCCTTCCGCGATGTCGGGGATCTCATAGCCCCAGCGGTTGGTGAAATCGGCATTCGCACGGTTGGCGGCGCGAACCATCGCGCCTTTCTCGTCCTCGCTGAGGCTTGACCAAGTGGGACTTGCGACGGTGAAATTCGAGGTCGAGATATAACCGCCCAGCGGAGCTTTCGTGATATGCTTCGCGACTTCAACCAGCCGGAACGCCAAGAGATCACCGACTGATGCCATGGTGCCGTCGATGGTACCGGAATTCATGGCCTCGAATTGGTCGAACACCGACATCTGGACCGGTACGGCGCCAAAGTTCTCTGCCAACCGCGCCCAAGGCGCCCCGCCTGAGCGGAGACGCAGACCTTCGAGATCTGCGGCGGTCTTGACGGGCTTCGTCGTGATGAATTCGTAAAGATCGGATGCGCCGGAACCGAGATAGACAAAGCCGAGGGCTTTCATCTCGTCCTGGCACGGGGCGCAATTGACAATAAACTCGGTCATCGCAGCGCCCATAGCGTGCGGGTTCTGAGAGGTCAGCGAAAGCTGGCCTGTCACCGACATCATCGGAAGGTCGGCCGGGAAGTAGAGCGGCAGAAGATTGCCGACCTCGGCAACTTGGCTTTGGAGCGCGTCCTTCATTTGGGTAAGATTTACGACCTCGGGCCCGAGGATGGTTGCCGTGAGTTCGCCGCCTGACTCCTCCGGCAGATAAGCGGCAAAGTTGGTGTACATGGTTCCGTTGGCCGGGTGCGCCGGTGGCGCGGCGGGCGCGATGCGAATCTCTCGAGCCTCTGCCGCCGTGACCGCAAGTACGGTAGCAAGCGCGACAACGGTATTTTTCAGAAAGCTTTTCATTCTCTTCCTCCCAATAATCGCCCTCAAAGGCCCAAGAGCCTCAGCGCGTTGTCCTTCAGAATGAGGGGGCGCACCTCATCCCGAAATCCTGCTTTATCGAAATCGTCCAGCCAGCGATCAGGTGTGATCGCGGGCCAGTCTGACCCAAAGAGCATTTTCTTCTTGAGTAGCGAGTTTGCGTATTTCACCAGGATTTCCGGGAAATACTTCGGGCTCCAGCCGCTCAGATCGATGTAAACATTGGGCTTGTGCTGGCAGACGGCGAGCGCCTCTTCCTGCCAAGGAAACGACGGGTGAGCGAGGATGATCTTCAGGTCAGGGAAGTCCGCTGCCACATCGTCCACATGGATCGGGTTTGAGAACTTTAGCCGCATCCCCATGCCGCCTCGCATCCCCGATCCGACGCCAGTCTGGCCGGTGTGGAAAAGTGCGATTGCGCCAGACTCCTCGATCACTTCGTAAAGCGGATAGGCCATCCGGTCGTTTGGGAAGAATCCCTGCATTGTCGGGTGAAACTTGAAGCCCTTTATCCCGAATTCGGCGACCAATCTCTTCGCCTCCCGCACCGCCATCTTGCCCTTCCACGGGTCGATGGAGGCGAAGGGAATAAGGATGTCGGAATTCTCGGCACAGATGCGCGCCACATCGTCGTTGGTGTAACGGTGGAAACCGGTCTCGCGCTCGGCATCGACCGGAAAGATTACCGCCGCGATGTTGCGTTCACGGTAATAGGCGGCGGTTTCTTCGACCGACGGCAGCATGCCTTCCGCTCCCGCCGGGTTCTTGAAATAGGCCGCCATGCCGGCCTGAAACTCGGTATAGCCGTCGTCGCGATGGCCGCCGCACGGTTCTTCCGCATGGGTGTGGATGTCAATGGCCCTGATTTTTCCTGTGTCAATCATTGCGCTTCCTCCATCCCGTTGAAGACACGCAAAAGTCGCACAAGTTCGCCGAAATCCCTGTCGGACAGCCCGATATTCTCTTCGGCCAGATAGGTCATGAACTCACGCTTCTTGTCGGCCACGAACCGTTCGCCCTGCGCCGTCAGTCGAAGACGAACCGAGCGGCGGTCGTCGTCCGGCACCACGCGTGTGACGAGATCCGCATCGACGGCGCGCCCAACAAGTTTCGTCATATGGGCGGGTTTGATGCGGATGCGGCGCGCGATGTCGCCCTGCCGCGTATCGGGATTGAGACCTATCAACCAGAGCATGGTGAACTCACCCGGCTTCAGGCCATGGTGAGCGAGCTTTTCAAAGAATATCTCGAAAACGCGCACCTGCGCGAGACGCAATAGTAGACCCAGCGAATGCCCCATTTCGCCAAAGTCGATGGCATCCTCGGGCGGGTTTGGCAGGGTCTGCTTGTTCATGTCCCGCCGCTCCCGGGCTTTGCAACCTTGCCGACCTTTTTGGTGAGAAAGGCGTTCAAACGTTCCTCGGCTTCGGGGCTGGTCGCGGTAAAGGAGGCAATGAAACTTTCAACGAAGAGCCCGTCGTCGCTGGACATATCCTGAATTCGGGGCAGAGCGTTGATTACGGCGTAGTTCGAGATCTCGGCATTCGATGCTGCCTTTTCAGCGAGCGCAACGGCTCGCTCGAGCGCTTCACCCTCAGGCACGACATATTGGACGAGGTTCCACGCTTCCGCCGTCCTGGCATCGACCGAGCGCCCGGTCACCATCATGTCGGTCATTCGGGCGATACCCATAAGGCGCGCGATCCGGACCGATCCGCCGCCGCCGACAAAGATGCCGCGTTGGCCCTCTGGTAGTGCGAAGAAGGCC
Source organism: Silicimonas sp. (assembly GCA_040220415.1). Classification (GTDB taxonomy): domain Bacteria; phylum Pseudomonadota; class Alphaproteobacteria; order Rhodobacterales; family Rhodobacteraceae; genus JAVJUV01. The sequence goes on along the minus strand of JAVJUV010000040.1, from coordinate 8,014 downwards.
GTCGCGTCCGCGACCCGAACATGGGTGGAGGCGGCAAGCTCCAGTCCACCCCCCACAACCGCACCGTGCAACGCCGAAAACCAAACAAGGCGACCACGGTGAATCCGATCGAAGACGCGGTGCCACCGACGAGAGCCGTGGACTCCTTCGAACGCCGTCTTCTTGACGTGTTCCGCCAAGTCCAGCCCAGCGCAAAAATGCGGCCCGATGCCGTGAATAACACCGGCCTTCGCCGATGCTTCGGCCTCGGCCACGGCATCTTCGAGCTCTTCCACGAACGCATCCGAGATCGCGTTCCGCTTTTCCGGGCGGTTGAGGCCGATCAAAGCGATATCACCGCGCACCTCTGTCAAAAGATAGGTCATTGTAGAGCTTTTCGCCCGCCTCCCATGCTGTAAAAATTACTATCCGTGGAAAAGGTTTTCTTGTAAACAAAAATCGTCGAGGGGAGGGTCTCGGGTGAAAAAACCAGAAGAATTTGAGCTTTGGGAACCGGTTGTCCGCAGTGAAACCCGTGCAGATGGTAGTATCCTCGTCTGGACGGAACAGCCGCTTAAGCCTTTCCCGCGCTGCATTACTGAGCGATTCATGCACTGGGCTGAAAGGGTGCCCGAACGCGTCTGGATGGCCGAGCGTGACCCCTCTCGAAAAATGATCGAGATCACTTACGGTGACGCCGCCAAAAGAATTCGAGCCATCGGTTCGGCGCTCGTCGCAAAAGAACTGTCGCCGGAACGTCCCCTGCTGATACTTTCCGGGAACAGCATCGCTCATGCACTTATGGCACTGGCTGCCCAGCATGTAGGCGTTCCTTCGGCCGCCCTTGCACCCGCCTACTCGCTAAGTGGCGGCGACTACACGAAGTTCCGCGATGTCGTAGTGCAGTTGACGCCTGGCATGATCTTTGCGGACAAGCTCGACATCTTCGCACCGGCCATCGAGGCGGAGATCGACGCAGACGTTCCGGTCGTCTCGCTGGAAGGAACGATACCGTCCCGAGAGTGCATCAACTTCGAGACCCTTGCTGCAACGATCCCCACGCCCGCGATGGAGGCCGCGCACGCTGCGGTTGGTCCTGATACTGTAGCCAAGTTCCTTTTCACTTCGGGTACGACGGGATCGCCAAAGGCCGTGATTCAGAGCCAGCGCATGATCTGCTCCAACCCGCAGATGGACGCGCAATGCTACCTCTTCATGAAAAAGATCCCTCCGGTCGTGGTCGATTGGGCGCCCTGGAATCACACGGCGAGCGGAAATCGGGTCTTCCACATCGTGATCTACTTCGGCGGAACCTACTACATCGACGACGGACGCCCGACACCCAAGGATATAGGACGGACGATCGAAAATCTCCGGGAGTTCTCGCCGACTTGGTACTTCAACGTCCCCCTCGGCTATCAAATGTTGCTCGATGCCATGGAGACCGACAGCAAACTGCGCGAGACCTTCTTCTCCAAGGTCAAGATGCTGTTCTATGCTGGCGCGGGCATGAGCCAGTCGGTCTGGGATCGCTTGACCCGGGCAGCCGACGAGATGGTGCCGGGCGGTGTACCGTTGTGCACCGGGTTCGGTGCTACCGAGACTGGGCCCTCCGCGCTTCTTTGGCATAAACATGAGAAGACCGCCGGAAATGTTGGCGTTCCGCTGCCCGGTGTCACGTTCAAGCTTGTACCAAACGGCAACAAGCTTGAGGGCAGGGTAAAGAGCCCCTCTGTGACCCCGGGATACTGGCGCAGTCCTGACTTGACTGCGGAGGCCTTTGATGACGAGGGCTTTTATCACTTCGGCGACGCCTTTCGCTTCGTCGAGGCGGGGAATCCGGCAGCAGGCTTCTATTTCGATGGACGCGTGGCAGAGAACTTCAAGCTAGCGTCAGGAACATGGGTGGCCGTTGGCCCCCTCCGTGCGAAGCTGGCCGACGATATGAAAGGGCTGGCCGTCGATACCGTGATCGCCGGGGAAGGCCATCGAGAGCTTGGTGCGCTGGTTATTCCCGATTGGACCACACTTGCCGCTCTGGTGGGCGAGAATGAGCTAGAAGGCGAGGCGCTTTTGAATCACCCAAAGGTGCGCGAGGTGACGGCCGCACGGCTGGCTGAACATGCGTTGCAAGCAAGCGGATCCGCCTCGCGGGTCACCCGATTGATGTACATCGAGGTCCCACTCTCGTTCGAGAAGGGCGAGGTGACAGACAAAGGCTCGGTAAATCAGCGTGCGGTACTGAGGCATCGCGCCGATCTGGTCGAAGCGCTCTGGTCCGACGACCCCCGGGTCATCACTCTCGGCAGCGTACCCACAAGTCGAATCAAGGGAGGATTTCATGCAGATTAAAGGCACGTCGGCACTGGTCACCGGAGCCGGATCCGGCCTCGGTGAAGCCACAGCACGACTTCTGGCGTCACTTGGGGCGCGGGTCACGGTGCTTGATCTGAGCAAAGAGAGGGCTGTTGCTGTCGCAAGGGACATCGGCGGCGAGAACATTGTCGGGGACGTCGCTGACGAGTCCGACATTATGACGGCTTTCAAAGAAGTGGCAGCTGGATACGGGAGCCCGCGCATCGTGGTCAACTGCGCCGGGATAGGAACCGCGATGCGCATCGTCGGTCGCGAGGGGCCGATGCCGCTGGCCGACTTCGATAAAGTCGTGCGCATTAACCTGATCGGCACATTCAACGTGATGCGCGTGGCCGCAGCCGCGATGCAGACGCTGGATCCTATGGAGGACGGAGAACGCGGCGTCTTCGTCAACACCGCCTCGGTCGCGGCCTTCGAGGGCCAGATCGGGCAGGCCGCCTATTCCGCTTCCAAAGGCGGCATCGTCGCGATGACACTTCCTGCGGCGCGTGAATTCGCACCGTACGGCATTCGGGTCAACGTGGTCGCACCGGGCATCTTTCTGACGCCGCTTCTCAGCACACTTCCAGAACATGTGCAAACCTCGCTCGCCGCCGACATCCCCTTTCCCGGGCGCTTGGGGAACCCAGCCGAATTCGCCGACGCGGTTCGGTTCTGCATCGAAAATCGATATCTGAACGGCGAAACTATTCGCCTGGATGGTGCGATCCGCTTGAAGGCGAAGTAGGATGGCGCGCTTCAGAGCCGAGACGTTTCGGACATGGATCGAAGTGCCTATCTGTCATGCAAAAAATGTCCGGGATCAGCACCTTTGGGACTGATTGAGAGGTATTTGCGACCTGGGGTGTCTGGCTCATCTGAACCGAACAGGAGTGAAGATGAGAAAGAAACCTGAACCACAGACCTCGACGGCCGAGTGGGTCGGAAAGAATTATCTCCGAATCAAGGCCGATTTCGAGAAAGACCTGCTTTGCCAGCACATGGCAACCCGCGCGCCTGCTACGCTGGCCCGAGGTCTTCTAAGGCCACTCGTAAGGCAGCACGGGTTCCATCTCGTCAGGAAGGACGCCATTCGCGCACTCTTTTCGATACAAACCAGGCGGCGTACCCATGGTTCGCACGAAGAAGCGTGTGAACTGCGGGGACGAAGAAAATCCAAGAAGTGCCGCGATCTCCTGGATGGAGTTTGACGAGTTCTCAAGCTGAAGTCGCGCCTCGACCGTCACTCGTCGGTCGATAAGGTCCTTGGGTCTCAGACCGCGAACTCGGTGGCAGATATCGCCAAGGCGATCTCGTGACATGCCCAGTGAACCTGCATACGCATTGACGGTCCATCTTTCGCGGAAATGCGCTTCGACCAATTCGATGAACTTTGTAAACTCGCGGTTCGACGACGTCGCCTTGTCGCCTCCTGCCATCTGCGACTGCCCAGCCCGATAGACCTCGATGAGTATTACCCGCAGGTAGGCCTCAACGACAGCCCGCGCTGCCATTCCGTCAGACCTTAGTTCGCGGTTGAGACCATTGAAGGCAAACCGCATTGTTTGAAGGCATTCCCGCCTATCGGAAAGCGGAGCGGTAATCACCTTGTCTTCCATCACGCGCAACTCGTGTGTCTCCGGCATGTAACCAAGAGCACTTGCCAGTGCGTTCGCACCCAGAATGGCGTAGTGTCCAGTTGCACCCCCGGCGAATTTCGCGCTTGCGTTACGCTTCCAAGGACGCCACGCCAGCACCGGCCCCGCGATTGGATCGTCCTCGTCACCGATCCGAACTTGCCCCGTATCGACAACCAAAACGAACCAAGAAGGCCCTGGCAGGTTCTCAGCAAGCCCAACAATTCTCGGTCTAAGTGATCCGTCCAGTGCGCCGGCCCGAACCGAGCCAGCGGCAGATTGTTGGATTCTTTTCACCCGTTTTCCCGCAAAATGTAAATAATTCACCGCATAATATCATTTACACCACAGGAGCGCACGCGATGATCAGAATGTGGCGCGAGACCAGCCCGCGTCACTCGCTGTTTGTGGGGGGAGTATAGGCTGTACGAAACTCATTTGATAATAGACGGGCAGTACGTCTCCCCTGACCCTACAGGATCATTCGAGCGGCGCGGACCGTCTTCAGACAGTATCGTCACCCGGGCGGCCGCAGCACGGGCAACAGATGCACGCGAGGCTGCCGCCGCTGCAGCCAAGTCCTTTGCATCCTGGTCAGCGACACCTCACGGCGACCGCGCTGCCGTCCTGGAATGCGCGGCGGCGTTGATGAAGGCCAACGCGGACGAGATCGTCGAGATCGCGCGTGTCGAACTCGGATCGTCGCCTGCGTGGATAAGGTTCAATGTCGATATTGCCGCCGCCATGCTGCGCCAGGCCAGAGAAGTGGGTGATGCACTTGACGCCGAGACGCATAGAGGCGGTGACTATCTGCTGCGCCGGCGCCCGGCCGGTGTCGTTCTTGGGATTGCTCCGTGGAATGCAGCTGTCGCGCTTGCGACACGGGCCGTCGCTGCACCGCTTGCCTGCGGTAACACCGTTGTCCTGAAGGGGTCGGAGCTTTGCCCGAAGACGCACGAATGGGTTGCCAGTATCATGAATGCGGCCGGCCTTCCCGGCGGCGTACTGAATTACATCACCAATGCTCCGGATCACGCCGAGGAAGTCGTTGAAGCTTTGATAGCCCATCCCGCCGTTCGCCGCGTAAACTTCACGGGTTCCACACGTGTTGGAAGAGAAGTAGCGGTGACTGCAGCACGCCATCTGAAGCCCTGTCTTCTGGAACTGTCGGGCAAGGGCACGATGATTGTGCTAGCCGATGCCGATCTCGATCTCGCAGCGCGCGCCGCCGCGCATGGCAGTTTCTTCAACCAAGGCCAGATCTGCATGTCGACCGAGCGTATCCTTGTCGAGGATGCGGTCGCAGATGATTTCGTCAACCGGTTCAAGACCGAAACGGAGAAACTTCGGTTCCGTCCCGACGAGAAGCCGTTAGGCTCGCTTATTAGTCCGAATGCAGCCGTCAGGATCGGGGCGATGGTCGACGATGCCCTTGCTAGGGGCGCCACGCTTGTCACAGGAGGCGAGCTTTCCGGCGGCGGCATCCAGCCTACTATTCTAGATTATGTCGGTCCGGGTATGCGGCTCTATTCCGAGGAGGCATTTGGCCCCCTCGCCGGCGTAATCCGGGTCGGTGACAAAGACGAGGCGCTGGCCATCGCGAACGATACCGAGTTCGGCCTTGTCGCCTCGGTCTTCACCGCCAACACCGCCGCCGCGATTGCGTTTCTCGGCGAAATCGAAATCGGGATCGGCCATGTCAACGGATCGACAGTGTTCGATGACCCTTCAATGCCCTTCGGCGGCGTCAAGGCGTCTGGCTACGGAAGGTTTGGAGGAACCGAAGCCATGAGGGAATTCACCGAATGCCAATGGATCGCGATCCACCACACAGCCGGCGCCAGAAAAGCCGGCGATGACGACGTTCTATAAGGGAGGACACAACATGGAACGAAGATTTATTCTGGGAACAGCGGCGGCGGCAATGCTCGCAATCGGCCTTGCAGCGACTGCGTCCGCCCAGGACGCGCTGAAGATCGGTGCGGTCGGGCCGAAGACCGGGCCGCTTGCGGGCGGCGCTGAGGTCACCTTTTGGCCGAGCGTGCGTCTCTGGGCACATGACGTGAATGACGCTGGCGGGATCAACGTGGGCGGCGTCGAGCGCATGGTTGAAATCATCGAGTACGACGACCAGACCAATCCCGGCGAGACGATCAAAGCGGTTCAGCGCCTGGCCACACAGGATGAGGCCGATTTCATCCTTGCGCCCTATGGCACGGGTTTGAATATTGCCGCAGCACCCATTTTCGAGCGCTACGGCTACCCAATGGTGACCCACACGGCGATCTCTGACCAGATCGAGGACCTGTCGAACAAGTTTCCCAACATGTACTTCCTGCTCGGCGGCGCGACAGGCCTATCGGGTGGCGTAGTTGAAGTCCTGAGCCAGATGCGCGAGGCAGGCGAGATTGGCAACGGTGTTGCCATGGTGAACGTGGCCGACGCCTTCGGGATCGAACTCGCTGAGGTCGGCAAGCCGCAACTTGAGGCTGCCGGTTTCGAGATCGTCTACGAAACATCTTATCCCCTTGGCACGCAGGACCTGTCGCCGGTGATTAAGGGTGCAAAGGATGCCAACCCGGATGCCTTCATCGCCTGGTCATATCCGCCTGACACGTTCGGCCTGACCGAGCAGGCGATGATTGAGGGGCTGAACACCAAGGCGTTCTACGTTGCGGTGGCCGCGGCCTTCCCGGCCTATGCCGGCCGCTTCGGCGCAAGCGCCGAAGGCGTGCTGGGTGCGGGCGGTGTTTATGCCGATGGCGATGCCTTCAAGGAATATGCAGCGCGGCAAGAGGCGGTGACTGGTTCCAAGCCCGACTTCTGGGCCTCGGCCCCGGCCTATGCGTCGTTCCAGATCCTGCAACAGGCGATCGAAGGCGCCGGCACCACAGACAAGGCCGCCGTCGCCGAGTACCTCGCCAATAACAGCTTCGAGACCGTGATTGGCCACGTCGAGTGGGACGAAAACAACTCGAACGCCAAGTACTGGACGGTTGGGCAGTGGCAGGGCGGCGTGTTCAAAGGTGTCGCTTCGACCGGACGTGAAGGCGCTGTTGCGGCCATGCCGAAGACCGGCTGGGAATAACCCGCTCCCGGCTCCGGGGATCAATCTCCGGGGCCGGCTGGCCGAGAGGACAGTATGGATATTCTGATAACAGGCATGCTGCTGGGCGGCACTTATGCACTGATCGCCATGGGGTTGAACCTGCAATACGGCATCGCGCGTATCATGAACCTCGCCAACGGCGAATTCCTGGTTGCCGGCGGCTTTGCCGCCTTTTGGTTCTACACCGCAGGGCAAATCAGCCCGCTTCTGACGATATTCGTTGTCGCGCCTTTGGCCTTCCTCCTTAACTGGCTGATCTATGTCATCATGCTGCGCCCTCTCGTCAAACGCGCCAGATCGCGCGGACAGCTGGAAGTCGATGCGATCCTGACGACCTTCGGCCTCGCCTTTGTGTCTGTGGGCCTGATGCTGGCCATCTTCGGAGGCGACTACTTCTCCTACTCCTATCTGGCCCGCCCCGTGCAAATCCTGGGCGACACATTCGCGCTGAACCGACTGACCGCGGCCATCGCCGCGGCGATAATCTGCGGTGGCCTCTGGCTCTGGCTGAACAAGAGTCGTGCAGGCATGTCGATCCGCGCCATCGCGGTCTCGCCTGACAGCGCCCGGCTGGTGGGCATCGACGTGCCGAGGCTCTCGGCGCTGGCATTTGCATTGGGCGGCGCGGTAACCGCCGTGGGAGGTGCGCTGATCTCGACATTCCTCACGCTCGACGCCTCCACTGGCGTTATGTTCACGCTGAAAGCTCTTGTTATCGTCATCATGGGCGGCGTTGGAGACGTTCGCGGAACCGTTGTCTCCGCGCTGCTATTGGGTCTTCTGGAAACCTTCGTCGCCACGATGATCGACCCCGGTCTGACCCTTGCCGCCGCTTATCTCATGTTCGTGTTGATCCTGCTCTTCCGCCCTGAGGGCTTGTTCGGAGGGAAAATCGCATGACCACGCGCGACTGGCAGAATATCATGCTTGGCGC
>JAVJUV010000039.1:0-1997 GCA_040220415.1 Silicimonas sp. | reverse complement strand
GCGCAGGATGCGCTGTGCACGACTGGGCGCCTCCGACCAAGGCATCTGAGCGACACCCTCAATGGTTCCTTGCTTGGTGTTCGACAGGTCCACATACCGGATTTCGTGAGGTGTGCTCTTCTTTGTCCAAGACTCTGGGTTCAGCTTCGCGAAGTTCGCCAACGTTGTTGTCTCCCATCCCTCCGGCTTGCCCTCGTCGTCGAGGCGGTCCGGGAAGAGCTGCCAGAGGTCGGCGGGGAGGTAGGGTTCGCGGCCTTCCATCTTGGCGCGGACGGGGCCGAAGTCGACGAACCAGTCCTTGAACAGGGCGCGGGCCATGGCCTCCAGGGTCTGGTTGCGGCGGCGGTTGAGTTCGATCTTGTCGTCCAGCGTGCCGAGGATGTGGGCGATGGCGCGCTGTTCGGCCTTAGGTGGTAGCCCGATTTCCAGAGCTTTGAGCTCATCACTATTCAGACGGCCAGTGCCATGACCAGCTAGGTCAACTCGCGAGAGAAGCCGATCCTTATTCCCGAGCAGGAGATACGGCACAAAGTCATCAATGACATTTGCGTTCGGTCGAAGCGCTTTGACGTCTTGATTGAACGTCATGGGCTTGGTGACAACGCAGATGGGCAGATCGTTGAGCAGTGTCATCCCGCGAACGAGGAGCAGCACCGTGCCAGCAGGGATTGAGCAACACTTCTTCTGTAATTTCGAAGCCCCTTCGACGCCTCGTTACTCGCCGAACACCAGGTACCGCTTTTCCGCGGTCTGCCAGTCTTCGGCGATCTCCATGATGACGGCGGTCACCAGGCGCAGGCAGGATGCTTCGTTCGGGAAGAGCCTCGCCACCCGTGTCCGTCGTCGGATCTCTTCGTTCAGCCGCTCCACCAGATTCGTGGTGCGCAGTCGGCGTCGGTGCGTGGCCGGGAAGCTGAACACGGTGAAGCCCTGCGGCAGCGCTTCCTCGGCCCACTTCGCGAGCTTCGGCGCTTTCTTGGCGTAGCGATCCAGGAACTTGCCGAGCAGATGCTCCGCTTCCTCCTGGTCGGGCGCGTTGAAGATCGCTCGGATGTCCGCTGCCACCGGTGCGCGCATGGCGACAGCCGGCACGTAGGCGCCGGCGTTCTGTTGTAGATGGAACTGGCACCGTTGCCAGGGCACGCTCGGGAACACGGCCTTGCGCGCCGCCTGGAGCCCCTCGTGGGCGTCGCTGACGATCAACTCGATACCGTGGAGGCCTCGGTCCTTCAAGTTCGATAGAAACGCTCTCCAGTGCACTTCGGCCTCAGACAGCGACACCGAGCAGCCCAGGACATCGCGTCGGCCATCAGCGCCGACGCCGCAGGCGATCAGCACCGCCGCATCCAGAACCTGGCCACCTTGGCGGACCTTCTCGTACTGGGCGTCCAGCACGATGTAGTTGTAGGCGCCAAGCTCCCGGCTACGCCAGGCCTCGAGCAGCTCGTCGAGCTCGGCCGCCGCCCGGGAGACCTGGGTGGAGCTGACGTCCATGCCGCACAGCTCTTCGACGATCTTCTTCACCCGCCGCGTCGACACGCCCTGCACGTACATCTCCGCGATCGCCAGCAGCAGAGCCCGCTCGGAGCGCAGGCCCTTCTCGAGGCTCTGGGGATAGAACGCGCCATCCCGCGTCTGCGGCACCCTCAGAGGCAGCTCGCCGAGCCGGCTCTTGACCGTCTTGTCCTTGAAACCGTTGGCGTAGCCCACCCGGCTCGCGCTGCGCTCGTAGGGCGCCGCGCCCAGGTACTCCGAGCGCTCCGACAGCATCGCCGCATTCAGCAGCACGCTGACCGCCTCCGCGAGGCCATCGAAGCCGTTCTCCTTGAGCAGTTCCACCGCGTCTTCAACAGATTTATTCTCTCTGTGCTGAGCCATTCCGGGCCTCCTCTCGTCTGCAAATCGCCAAATTCGCGTTCGAAAGGATAACCGGGTGGCTCGGCACTACATCCGCCCGGAACAGTTAATCAAAATTACAGAAAGAAGGGTGCACTACC
>JAVJUV010000038.1:0-34886 GCA_040220415.1 Silicimonas sp. | reverse complement strand
AATGTCGTCGCCAGGGAAGTCGTAGGACGACAGAAGCTCGCGCACCTCCATCTCGACCAGTTCGAGCAGTTCCTCGTCGTCGACCTGGTCGACCTTGTTCAGGAACACAACGATCGCCGGAACGCCGACCTGGCGGGCCAGCAGGATGTGCTCGCGCGTCTGCGGCATCGGGCCGTCGGCGGCCGAGACCACCAGGATCGCGCCGTCCATCTGCGCGGCGCCCGTGATCATGTTCTTGACGTAGTCGGCGTGGCCCGGGCAGTCGACGTGCGCATAGTGCCGATTGTCGGTCTCGTATTCGACGTGCGCCGTCGAGATGGTGATGCCGCGTGCCTTCTCCTCGGGCGCGGCGTCGATCTGGTCGTAGGCCTTGAAGTCACCGAAGAACTTGGTGATCGCCGCCGTCAGCGACGTCTTGCCATGGTCGACGTGACCGATCGTGCCGATGTTCACATGCGGCTTGTTCCGCTCAAACTTTTCCTTGGCCATTTTCCGTCCTGTTTGTCCTGACGGCCGATGCGGATCGGCACGCCCCTTTCACGAGCGCGCCACATAAGGGTTTGGCGCAACGGGCGCAAGTGCGCGCGACCGGCCTGCCAACAAGGCCTTTTGGCGCTTTAGGCCCGGCACGCGAGGCGGTTGCGCGCGCGTTACGGGGCGGCCCGGCGACCGTCCCGCGCGGCGCCCCGTGGGTCGCCGATTTCCCTGATCGGCAGGGAAAGAACAGGGAAAAGCGGTCCCAAACGGGGCTATTGGCACGAATCGGCCCTCCTAACCGATTGTTTCAGCGTCGTTTTGGCGAGATTTCCCTAAAGATTGGAACAGGGAATTTTCAAGCCAGAACAGGGAATTGTCGGCACCGGCCAGGGAGCCGAGCCGGTACCCATGCAAGACAGCGCGAAGACAGATGAGCGCGGGCCAGCACCGGTGCCCGCGCTTGTCCGACGCACCGGTTGCGCGCGTTGTCGACCCCTGTTGGGGGCCGATCGGCTCGCGGCTGGCCCCGGCCGCACCCGATCTGTTGCCAATCGGACCTCGTCAAAGATCCTGCCGGCGATCCAGACGCAAAGAGAGCCCCCGGCATGGCTGCGCGAGAGCTCTCTGAATTGACCGCACGGGTGAGGTTGCGGACAGCCATAATGAACCATGCACCGAGCCCTGCTGCAACAGGTTTTGGCGCACGCCCGAATGTCCGAGGCCGACTTTTTCATCGGCCGTGCGCGCGGTGTTCAGTTGCGCTCGTAAGCCGGCGTATGTTCTTGCAGGGATGCCATGATGCAGGATCGGGCTTGGCTTGACGGGTTCGATGGCGACCGTGTTGGCCTCCGCAGCCGCGCCATATGGCCGGTGCCGGCGAACGCTATGCCGCCCCTGCACCGCGTGCAGGTCGGAACCAACCCCTTCTCGGTTCTCGAAGCGTGCCGTGGCGGGCAAACGCGCGCCCGAAACGGGTCGCTATTCGGCGCGCTATGATATCTTGATCACATCGTGCCCGATCGGCGCGATTCTGGACGACTACGAATGGTCGCGCCGGCCCCTTTCCTTGAACGCGTAAAGTGGGCTGGCAGCGGTGAGCCGGCCACCGCTTGGCGCTCTTGAACATCGGCTTCGTCGTTGCGACCGCACCTTTTGCCCTGACGGTCTGAAACGGGGCCAAAGCGATGGTCCCAAAGCACCTTGTCCGAGAAAACCGGACCGAGCTACCTTGTGTGAAATCGGCCCGGCTGAGGGAAATCACCATGCCGACACTGCCTCTCGACCACCCCGACCCTTTCGCCGCAACGCTCGGCGTGATGCTTTATCCGGGTCTCGAAACCAAGAGCCGGGCGAAGGCGGCGGCGTTTACCAGTCTATTCCTGGCCCGCCCGCTGCGCGACTTCTTGGACGCCGGTGGTTCGCTTGACCACGAGCACCTGGTCGCGCTTGCCACGTCAAGCGGCGAGCGGCTCGATGATCTCGAAAAACGCTGGTGGGGCGGCCTGACCGCCGGGGAGACCGTGCGCATTAAATTCATACTCACGCAGCATCACCCCCAATTTGCCAGCTGGGAGAACGCGGTCCGCGTTGTTGAACAATCGGCGGTAAAGCAAAAGAAGGTCGGCAGCCGGGCCACAATCCAGGCAGCGCGAACGCAGTTCAAATCCGTCGCTCATCTCTGGGCGGCGTGGTGTACGCGAGGACGCGCCCTGAATTCTGCCCGAGACTTCGGCGGTAACGCCCTTTTGGCCTTCAACGCCTTCTTGGCCGAAGCGGAGGTTTACCGCGAGTGGGGCACGTGCTGGCGGCCGGATCGGAAGAAGGAAAGCGCGTCCCCGCCCCTGCTGCCTGAGGACGGCTGGCGGGTACCTGATGACTGGCTCGCGGCAGAAGGGGCCGAAGGGTATGACCGCTTCCGTCGTCTCCCCGATTGGCGTCTTTCTGACGAGCAGCTCGCCGAGCTTAAACCCGTCAGAGGGCTGACCGCCTGACGACCCACGCCAACGGCGTCAACCCGTCTTGAATTTCCAAGACATCTGGTCCTCAGACCGGTCTTTCGACATTCCCGTCATCAGCCTTTCTGCCGTGATGGGAAAAAAGAATGCGCCGCGTCGCTGATCTCGCCGTCAAGACCGTGCTTACCGACTCGCTCAAACCTTACGCGGGCAATGCGCGCGCGCACAACAAGAAGCAAGTTTCCCAGATCGCGCGGTCGATCAAGGTCTATGGCTGGACCGTGCCGATCCTTGTCGACGCCGACCGGACCGTGATCGCTGGCCATGGCCGGCTTGAAGCGGCCAAGAGCCTCGGCCTCGACGAGGTGCCGATTATCACCATCGACGATCTGACCCCCGAGCAGGTCAAGGCGCTGCGCCTTGCCGACAACAAGATCGCCGAAAACGCACGCTGGGACGAAGACCTCCTGAAGGTCGAGATTGACACCCTGATCGGCGCCGAGCTGGATTTTGAGATCACCGATACCGGCTTTGAGATGGCCGAGCTTGACGTGATCCTGGCCGACCCGGATCCCGAACCCGACACGGGCGACCTCGCCGATCAGGACATCGCCGGCCCGCAGGTGGCAGCGCCGGGCGATCTGTTCGCGTGCGGGCGACACTTTATTATGTGCGCGGACGCGCGCGATCAGAACGCCTACGGGCGGCTTTTGGGCAACGACAAGGCGCGGGCGATCATCACCGATCCGCCTTACAATGTCCCGATCGGCGGCCATGTGTCGAGCACCGGCCGCCATGGCGAGTTTGCCATGGCCTCAGGCGAGATGAGCGATGAAGCCTACCGCGCCTTTCTGGGCGAAACCCTCGCGCCGCTGGCCGACCATGGCATGGCCGGCGCGCTCGTTTACCTGTTTATCGATTGGCGCCATGTCGGCGCGATGATCGCGGCCGGCGAAGGCGCGTTCGGGCCGCTGTTTAATTTGTGCGTCTGGGACAAGGGCACGGGCGCGATGGGCTCGCTTTATCGCTCCGCCCATGAGCTCGCCTGCGTTTTCAAGAACGGGCGCGGCCGGCACCTCGACAACGTCCAGCTCGGCCGGCACGGACGCAACCGGACCAATGTGTGGCGCTATCGGGGTCTTGCCAGCTTCGGCAAGGGCCGCAGCGAAGCGCTGTCGATGCATCCGACGGTCAAACCCGTCGCGATGATCGCCGATGCCATTCTCGACTGCACCAACCGGTCCGACATCGTGCTCGATCCGTTTGCGGGCTCGGGCACAGCCCTGATCGCGGCCGAACGGACCGGCCGCTGCGCCCGGGTGATGGAGATCGATCCGGCCTTCGTCGACGTCGCGCTGCGCCGTTATCGGCGCGCGACCGGCGATGAGCCGCTGCATGTCGCATCCGGCAAACCGCTGAGCGATCTGGAAGCGAACACGGGCGCCGCACAGCGCCCACGTTCTGATGAGGAGTACCTGTCATGAGCAAGGACGACGACGACGATTATGAGGTCGGCTATGGCAAGCCACCCAAGGAACATCGGTTCAAGCCCGGCCAGTCGGGCAACGAGAGCGGCCGGCCGAAAGGCGCCCGCGATCTGAAGACCGATCTCGCCGAAGAGCTCGAAGAGAAGGTCACCGTGACCGAGAACGGAAAGCGCTTTCAGGTCACCAAACGCCGTTTGATCATCAAGGGTCAGGTCAACAAAGCGGCCAAGGGCGACACTAAGGCGGCCGAACAAACCGTTCGCTGGCATCAGATGTTTGTCGGCTCCTCTGCCGAGGACTCCGGCGTCAGGCTCAGCGCGGCCGAGGATATCAAGCTGATCAACGATTTCTATAAGCGCCGGCATGGCGGCCTGAACGCCGCCATCAATGACGCCGCGCGCGCGACGGACGATATCGACGACGCGCCCGCCAATCCGGATGGGAAGGACAGCGATGACATATGATCGTATGGCACCCGCCGCCCCGCCGGAGGTTCTGAACGCGATTATCCGGCAGGACTTGTGTACGATGGTGCAGAAGGTCTTCGATAGCCTTCTGCCGCCGGGCACATTCGTATCCAACTGGCATATCGAGGCCATCTGTTTCCAGCTCGAGCGGGTCCTGCGCGGCGAGGTCAAGCGGTTGATCATCAACCTGCCTCCACGATCAGGCAAATCAACCGTAATTAACGCTTTCGTCGCGTTCTTGCTGGGTCAAGATCCGACCAAGCGCATCGTCGTGGCGAGCTATGGCGCCGATCTTGCCGAAAAGCACGGACGCGACTGCCGCACGATCTTAAGTTCGCCATGGTATCAGCGCGCTTTCCCGCGCACGCGCTTACGCCCGAACCGGACCGGGGCGCTGGATTTTGAGACGACCCGGGGTGGCGGTCGTTTGTCGACGTCCGTGGGCGGGCCGCTAACCGGCCGCGGTGGCAGTTTGATCATCGTCGATGATCCGCAGAAGGCCGAGGATGCATACTCGGTGACCAAACGCCAGAGCACGATCGACTGGTTCCAGACGACGTTGCTGTCCCGGCTAGACAACAAGAAGAACGATGCGATCATTGTCGTCATGCAGCGCCAGCATGTCGATGACCTGACGGGTCATCTTGTGAAGCAGGGTGGCTGGGAGCTGCTCGAGCTGCCCGCAATCGCCACCGAGGACACAGAGATCGACATCGGGCACCGCAAGACCCATCTGCGCCGTGAAGGTGAGGTCCTTTACCCAGATCGCGAGCCTGCCGAGGTTCTTGAGCAGCTGCGCCGCGATATGGGAAGCCACGCGTTCGAAGCCCAGTATCAGCAAAATCCGCTTCCTGCGGCGGGTAATGTCATCAAGGCCGACTGGCTTAAGAGCTACGACGTTCTTCCGCCCGAAGGCGGTCACCTCGTACAGTCCTGGGATTTCGCGTACGAGGAAGGCGAGGCCAATGACTGGACCGTCTGCGTGACCGCGAAGATCATGGGCAATACGGTGTACGTCCTCGACGTGTTTCGTGGGAAACTGGACTTCCCCGATCAGCTCAAGGCCGTCGTCGAGCAGGCCCGACGATATCATCCAAGGACGATCCTGATAGAACGTGCGGCCACCGGCAGCCCTCTGGTCGCAACGCTCAAGGGCCTTGGGGGCGAAGGCATTCCGACGCCGATACTGGTCAAGCCGACGGACTCCAAACATGCGCGGGTCGTCGCGCAGTCCGGCCGGTTTGAAGCCGGCGACGTCCTGCTGCCCAAACATGCGCATTGGCGCGACGAGCTGGTCTCCGAACTGGTCGCGTTTCCCCACGGGCGACACGATGACCAGGTCGACGCCTTGATCCAGCTTCTCCAATGGGACCAGCAACATCGTGGCGAGTCCGAGGCCTTCTTTGAGGGAATGGGTGGCAAGCTGTTCGACGGTGAAGGGCGGCGGCTCGCTTGAATTGGCCGCATGCCAGAGTTGGCAATATTCTGGTAGGGCTTGGTTCCTTGGATCATTCTGCCGCAAGCACAGTCTGGCGGACGCCGACATTGTCACGAGCAGGTTCCACGGCGTGCCTCTTCAGTTCATCTGGTTTCAACGTTTCACCTGCTTTTCGATCTGCATAGAGCAGCTTGAATATCGGCGGTATGAAATAGAACGGCCGGCATGACGACCAGGTCGACGCGCTGGTCCAGATGCTTCAATGGCATGGAAGCCGGCTTAACGACGACAGCGGCGGTTACTTGCCGGGCATGGGCGGGAAGCTGATCATCGGATAGGGCCTGCGCCGGGACATGCCGCCCCCGGGGCCTCACGCCGATCTCGTCTCGTACGCCGGGGCCGCCATGGCCCCCTGCCATTGTCCCTTCCCTTGCCCCCTGCCCCTTCCAGCGCCGATGTGCCGGGCCCGGTCGCCGGTCGGCTTACCCGGACCCCGGGCGTTTGCGGTCTTTCAGCTCGGCGCAATAGCTCGCCACCGAAACGAGCTGTCCGGCATGGTGCACGTGCGGCTCGGCCTCAAGAAAGGCCTGAACCGCCGCGTCGGTCCGACCGACGGCCGCATCGTTGCGGGCCGCGGACGCCGCCGCGCAGGCGCAGGCGGTCGCCGCTTCAAGGTCGCGGGCGATCTGGACCAGCAGGGGTGCAATGTGATCGTGCTTGTTCTTGGCCATCGCCCCGACGCTCGCTTGCCCGGGCCCGCAAGTCCAGCGCTTTCAAGGCGGCAGGGGCCCGGCAGGACCTAGCGTCGGAATAGCGCTGCGATGTCGACGTCAAGCGCGGCGGCGATGCGTTCGAGCACGGCCACCGAGGGGTTCCTGCGTCCACGCTCAACGCCACTGAGGTAGGTCTGGTGCATGTCGGCGCGATGCGCCAGCTCTTCCTGGGACAGGCGCTTTTCCCGGCGCAGCCGCTGCACGTTAACCCCAACCCGTTTTTGTGCGTTCATCAGGGCAGAGGGGCGCCCCGATCAGCGATTTTTCCATAGACTATAAGTAATAGTTGAGCATTGCTGGCGCACGCTCGCGCGGTGCCAAACCCAACGAGCCTGTATCGCCCACGCACACAACAATGATGGAGTCGATTATGACTTATAAGATAAGTGATGATGTATTGCCGCTCTTGAAGCCGAAGCGGTTGGTGGCCGCGCGGGACATCCTTGCCCGCCCCGACCTGGTCCCGGACCTGCCCGGTATCTATGGGTGGTGGTTTGACGGCGCGCTTGCCCGCGTGCCACGCGATGGCGCGGTCCGGTGCGGCGGGTTTGACCTTCTTTATGTCGGCATCGCCCCGCGGCCACCGGGCCGCGCCGGCAGGTCCTCAAAGAGCACCCTGCGGCGCAGACTGGTCCGCAACCACCTGCGCGGACGGCTGTCGGGGTCGACCCTGCGGCGGACGCTGGCGGCCCTGCTGGGCGAAGAGCTGGCGTTATCGGTACGCCGCGGCCCCGCCTCCCGGCCGGTCATGGCCAGAGCCGACGAAGACCGCCTTACCGCCTGGATCGCCGGCCATGGCGCTTTGTCATGGGTGCCAACGCCCGCCCCCTGGGACCCCGAAAGCGAGCTTCTGCGCGCCGGTCCGGCCTTGCCGCTCAACGTCAAGGGCACATCGCATCCGTTCTCGCAAACGCTGCGGGCGGCGCGCGCCGATCTCGGCGTTTTGTCGCAACCGGCCAACGCGAACGCGCGCGTCGTTGCCGGCGCCGGCTAGCGGCCCCGGGCGAAGCGAAAAGGGCTGGACTACGGGCCGCTACCAAGCAACGCTGAACGCGGCGGCGGACCGATCATCTGCCCCCTCCCCGAGCTCGCTCCGCCGCAGGCGGAGCTTAAGGCGGTGCCGGCGCGATCAGCGCGCCGGCAAGCCAAGGAGCCCGGCCGTGATCAACGCAGCGACAGGACAGAAAGCGCCTCAGCCGGCGCGTGCAGACCGGCGACGAAGCGTCCGCGGGCGCCGGCCATCGGCGCCCTGCCCTACAGGCGCAGCCGGGCTCGTCATGACCCTTGTGACCGCCGGAGAAAGACGATGACCGTCACGCGACTTGACACGCAGATCGGGTATTTCACCGCCCTGCGCGAGCGGCTGCTGGCCGCTCATCCTGATCTTGATGAGGAGACCCTTGCCGATACGCTTGAAGGGGCAACGGACATGCACGAGGCGATCGCCGCGCTGGTCCGGTCGGCGCTCGATGATGAAGACCTTCTGGTCGGCCTTAAGGCGCGCATCGGCGCGCTGCGAGACCGCCTTGACCGGATCGGCCGCCGAGCGGCGGCCAAACGCGCGGCGGCGCGATCGGCGATGGAGCAGACCGGGGTCAAGACGATCACCGAGCCGGACTTCACCGCCAGCATCCGCGCGGGCCAGCCGCGCCTTCAGATCACCGACGAGACGCTGGTGCCGGAATGGTTCTTCATCCCGCAGCCGGCCAAGCTTGACCGGACGCGGCTGCGCGACGCGCTGAAAGCCGGCACGGCGATCACCGGGGCCGAGCTGTCAAACGCAGAGCCGGTCCTGGCGGTCAGGGTTGCGTGATGGGCCTTTCCGACAAACAGACCCGGCAGTTGCGGTCAAAGCTGCGGCCCAAGCACATCCGCTCCCGCACCGACAACGGCCAGACCTTCCTTTATTTGGAGGGATGGCATGTGATCGCCGAGGCGAACCGCATCTTCGGATTTGACGGCTGGTCGCGCGAGACCGTCGATTGCCGCTGCGTTTATACCAAGCGGATCGGTGAGCGCTATGAGGCGGTCGATACGGCCCGGGTGCGCGTGCGCGTTCACGCCGACGGCACCGACGTCCTCCGTGAGGGATCGGGGGCAGGCGAAGCCAACACGACGAGCCCGGGCCAGGCCCATGAGTACGCGCTTAAAGCCGCCGAGACCGATGCGACCAAACGGGCGTTGGTGACATTTGGTAACGCGTTCGGCCTGTCGCTTTACGCGAACGGGTCGGCGAGCGACGGACGGTCGCCCGAGGCTTCTCGGCCTGCCGGTCCTCGTCTCAATGGCACCTCCCCCAACCCCAATCACGGGACGAGCCCGGAAAAAGCCGAAGCCCTTGCACGCTCTTCTGTGAACCCGGATCGATATCCACCCGAAGCCGGGCCTGCCAAAACTGGAAGCGGTATCCCCAAAGACCAGTTCGACAATCCCGACGGGCACGCCTCGTCCTCGTCTCTGGACGGGCCTTCAGTGACGGCATCAGCGATCGCCGCTCCGGAAAAGGAGGCGATACGGCCACACGGCGGTCCGATGCCGACCATGTCGGCTGAGAGCCAGTCGCGCCTGACCAAGGCGCGACGGCCGGCCTGCCCGATCGACAAATCAGCGCTGACGCTTTCCGAGCCCAAGCGCATACGCGATCCGGACCATCTGCGATTTGTGGCCAAACAGCCGTGCCTCATCTGCGGCCGAAACCGCGCCCAGGCCCACCATCTGACGTTCGCGCAGCCCGGTGCGATGGGCCGCAAGGTCTCAGATGAGTTTACCGTGCCTCTTTGCTCGGTTCATCACCAGGCGCTCCATCAACGCGGTGATGAGCGCGCCTTCTGGACCGAGGTCCAGATTGACCCGATCGAGCACGCAGCACGGCTTTGGAGAGCACGTTGCAGCGGCGTTGATGCAGTTTCGAAATAACTGGATCTAACGATTGCCGCATCAATTCAAACTGGAGAACTATGTGGATTCCTCTTCCAACTGGCCCACCTAGCTTGGTCCCGTCGGCAAACCGCGCAACCATAGTTGTGCCGCAGCGATTTGAACGAAGCCGAATTGGGCGCCCGCTGCTGCCCGCGCGCCTGCACGCGGGGCGGTTTTGTGGACCAACAAGTGCATATTGGATCGCATTGCGTTGGTTGTTCTGCCTGCCCAATCGCTCTATTGCATTCTGAGGACAGCCCACCCGTCCTGAACGGCGGGCAAACTAGTCTGCCCAAGCCCTCATTTCTGTGAGACTCCTGATGAAGATTGTCACGATTATCGGAGCCCGGCCACAGTTCATCAAAGCGATCGCTCTTTCTTCGCGGATAGCTGTTACCCCGGGCATCGAGGAATTCCTCGTTCACACCGGCCAGCATTACGACGCCAATATGTCCGAGGTTTTCTTTCGCGACCTCGGGCTTCGTCAACCGGGTGCGCGTCTTGATCTGGGCGGCGGTAGCCACGGCCAAATGACCGGTCGTCAACTGGAAGCGGTCGAGAATGTCATACTCACCGAGCGGCCAGACATCTGTCTTGTCTATGGCGACACCAACTCAACGCTTGCAGGCGCGCTCGCGGCCAGCAAGCTTCACGTTCCTGTTGCCCACGTCGAGGCCGGGCTCCGATCGTTCAACCGCCGTATGCCCGAGGAGATCAACCGCGTGTTGACAGACCATGTTTCGGACTGGCTGTTTGCGCCAACCCAAGTCGCCGTCGACAACTTGGCGGCCGAGGGAATTGCATCGGAAAAGGTGCATCTAACAGGAGATGTGATGTACGACGTCGCACGACTAATCCTCGACGATCCCAGTCGCAGCACCAACATCGCGTGCCGACTGGATCTGCCAGAAATGGGCTATGCCGTCACAACACTGCACCGGCAGGAAAACACTGATGACCCAGCTCGGCTCCTCGCCATCCTCGAGGGATTGGCCGATGTCGCCGAGACTATGCCAGTTGTTCTGCCTATCCATCCGCGGACCCGTAAGATAACAGCTAGCCATCCGGAAGCGATGGCGGCGCTTGGCCGGCTCACCGTCATTGAGCCGGTAGGTTTCTTCGACATGGCCACTCTCCTCAGCGGCGCACGGCTGGCTTTGACCGATTCCGGTGGGCTGCAGAAAGAGGCGTTCTTCTTCCGCGTGCCCTGCGTGACACTGCGCGATGAGACCGAATGGGTCGAGCTCGTTGAGCTGGGCTGGAACCGCCTGCCCGAAGCGATTACACGTGACGCGATCGGTGCCGCTGTAGCTGATGCGCTAGCCGCGCCGCCGGGTCTGGATGCATCACCGTATGGTTCAGGCGAGGCTTCGCGAATCATCTTGGACGCGCTGACTGCCTGACCGACGGCTGTCAGGTTCAACACTGGGTTGCCTAATCGATATGATGAACACCATAAGCGTGGGCCTATCGCCAACTATCCCCGAGCACCTCAATCCGGCAATATCCTACACCCTCGATGAGATCAGCGTGCGGATCGGGCACAAGCTGGCGATGACAGGGGAAGACGGTGCTGACATTGTCTATGGCGAGGACCTGTTTTTCGATGTTGAATGCTGGGATAAGTGCGGCAGTTTTCATTGTCAGAACGGGCTTTGGCAAAACCAGTCCAGACGCCAGGTTGACCTGATTGGCGGGGTGTTTCGCCTGCTTACGCTGGCCGACGAAGCCGGGGTGACCTCGCGTGACTTAAAAGGTGTTTTTGTCACTTCTGATCTTCCACCACCACGAAAATCAGCGTTGAGGATCCCACTTGTAGAGCATCACGCTGAGGTCTTGCGAGGTCAACTAAGTGACCGAGGTTTGGTCCCCCGCAAAACGGTCTCGCCATGGCCCAACGAGCTTCCATTCGCCGCCGTACTTACACACGATGTGGATGCCGTTGATTTCTCGGCCCCCCAGGAAATCATGTACAACGTCGCCAAGGCGGTTTTGAGGAACAGCCGGCATCATCGAAAAATGGTGATCGATTCCCTGTCGGCATCAGTCAAGGGCGCAAATAACCCGTTCTTTGCGTTTGACCGCTGGCGAGAAATAGAGCAACCACACCTCTCAGCATTTTACATATTTCATAGAAGAACGGTCAAGCGGCACATAAACGATTGCCGGTCAACTCTCTTCAATCGCCCCGTTGACTGGGCGTTCATTCGCCAAATGGCCGAAGCGGGCTTTGAGTTTGGGGCTCACCCGTCGATAAATGCCAAGGAAAGTCTCGATGAATTCGTTGCAGTGAAGGCCGATATCGAGGAAAAGCTTGATCAGCCGATATTTGGAATACGACACCACTACTGGGCCTTAGACTGGCGTCACCCACACAAAACATGGAGAAAGCACGTCAACGCTGGCTTTCGCTACGATTCGTCCATTGCTTGGCGCGATGCGGCCGGCTTCCGCGCCGCCACCAGTCTTCCCTACCGTCCTTGGGATCCCGTGCGCCAACAGGCTCTCGACATCTATATACTGCCAACATCAATCATGGATGGCCACGTGGTCGGCATCGCCGACGGATGGTCACAAGCACTCGAGGTCAAGCGCAACGCCGAGTGTGTTTCTGGAGCGGTTGTTCTGGACTGGCATTCGGAAACGGCGTGCAACGACTATGTATACGAGGGCTTCTTGCCAAGCTATCAGGATCTGATGAAACTGCTGATTGAATCGAATGCTTGGGTCTCGACGCCTTGGGGACTAATCAAGCACTGGCACATGCGGCGGAGAACGATACTCCAATGAGGATTGGTTTGTTTGGTCTGGCGGACAGCCCGACGACCGCACGCCTTATTTCAGCGCTTGCCAAGGAAGGCGTTATCGTCGACGTCGTCTTCCTCTCCAAACTGCCGCTCAGAAAAAACCTCGCACGGGTTAGGCGAAAGCTGCGATCAGCTGGCCCTATCCCAACGGTCAATCGAATCGTGTTCGCGCTTGTCAGGAGGTTTTCGCTAATGGCCTCTGGGACGGATGGTTCTGCCCTACAGGTAACGCAGACGTCTTCATCCGCCGAGTTTGGGCGAGCGATCTTGGTCGGCAGCTACAATAACGAAGAGGTCAGAAGACAGATTCGCGCAGAGGACCTGGACCTCGCGTTGGCCGCAACCGATGAAATCCTTCGTCGGCCAACCTTCTCTATCCCGCGTTTGGGCACCCTCAACGCGCATCCGGGTTGGGCCCCGTTGTATCGAGGCCTTGGCTCGATCGAGAAAATGGTGGCCGACGGTCGGACACCAGCTGTCTCCGTACACTACATTGACGAAGGGATTGACACCGGTCCGATCCTCCTCCGTGAGAATATCCATGCCGAATCTCTCTCTGACCAAGCGGTCAGTAGCGCTCAAGCCCGCGCACTTGCGAAAGTCATTAAGAATATCACAAATGACAAATCAAGGACAATTGATACATTCCTAGAGCCATCAAATCTTAATAGAAATTGAATATTTTTCTATGTTTATCTGAAATTTTTGTAATCTTTAAATATTTGCATTTTTTATGACTGTTTTTCTCTTCCAAGACTAATTCAAATAGATCCGCGCTCGACAATCATGGTTGACGCCACAAGAGATTGAGCCAAAACGCCAGAATGCGCCCATGCAGCGCACGCAGATACGGGAACGGAGAATGAATGAATCCGAGAAGATAACTCATATCACAACGGTTCATCCCCGACATGATACACGCGTTTTCCTGAAGGAATGCGTAACGCTGGCAAGTTCGGGATTTCGATCTCAGCTGGTGGTTGCCGACGGCCTCGGCAATGCGGTGATTAATGGAGTGTCAATAACCGATCTCGGTCGGCCGACCGGCCGATTGACCAGGATGCTCTTCTATCCAATCCTCGCGTGGCGAGCGGTGCGGCACTCCGGCCCATCAATCGTTCACATACATGATCCGGAACTCCTGATATTGGCGCTCATTTTGAAAGCCACTGGATATGCAGTTATCTACGACGCTCATGAGGACTTGCCGCGTGCCGTTCTTTCGAAAACCTGGATCAACCCAGCGCTTCGAGGGACCGTAGCGCGGACCGTTGAGCGGCTGGAAGACTACGTTGCCCGACGAGTTGATGCCGTCGTAGCGGCGACCCCGCACAT
Organism: Silicimonas sp.; assembly: GCA_040220415.1. GTDB lineage: Bacteria > Pseudomonadota > Alphaproteobacteria > Rhodobacterales > Rhodobacteraceae > JAVJUV01. The sequence goes on along the minus strand of JAVJUV010000038.1, from coordinate 21,228 downwards.
CGCCTCGCGCTTCAAGACAATCGCCCGCAGATCCGTCCCGGTTTCTAACTTCCCGCTCGAAGGTGAGCTTTTGGCGCCTACCAATGGAGTGCGAGACAACAGGACCTTCTGCTACATCGGCGCCATCACACGCCACCGTGGCGCAGTTGAAATGGTCCACGCCACAGCTGCTGCCGGGGCACGCTTACTTCTTGCCGGCCCATTGCTTGAGCAGGGTCTTCAAGCAGAGCTTGAAGCGCTACCCGAATGGGGCTCTGTCGAGTATTTTGGGGTCGTAAACCGTGACGAAATGCGCGACTTACTGGCACAGTCTTCGGCTGGACTTCTATTCTTTCGTCCTGAACCCAACCACACGAACGCATTGCCTAACAAATTGTTCGAGTATCTGGCGGCTGAAGTCCCGGTGCTTTGCTCGGATTTCCCTTTCTGGCAATCGATCATCGGCTCGGGAGCCGAAGCGGTCGGCTTGAGTTGCGACCCGACCGATTCGGATGCAATCGCTGACTTGATGCGGCAGATCATGGCAGACCCGGCCGCCAGCAGGACAATGGGCGAACGTGGGCGCGAGCTCGTCCGTTCGCGATTTAGCTGGCCGACCGAGGCAGAACGGTTACTCGCGCTTTATGACGCGCTTGTTGGAAAGACACCGGCATATCAGTGATCGCAGAAGCGCGCTGTCGGATGGGCAGTGCCGTACTGACCGCTTCGCGGACGGCACACTGATAAACACTGGCAATCGCCTCGGCTTGATGAACGCCGGGCGGTCCGGCTCCAATTGACCGCTTGCGTCGAGATCGGCCGCGAAGAAAGCCGGTGTTCACCGTTGCAGGAGCCGATTTACGGACACAACGCCAAAAAAGACCGTTTCGTAGTCAAAGCGCTCGATGCACCCCGAACACAGTTTCTCTTTCTCGAAAACAAAATAATCCACATCAAACTCTGCGTGTATCGACCGGATCATTTCAAGATCGACATTGTTGTAACTTTCAGATGCATCGGCTCGAAGGCTCCTGCTCCCCTGGCCCTCCTCGCCTTCGATGTAGTGGCCAATTTCAAGGCCGAGCGCCGCTGATCTCGCTATGCCATCGTTCAACAGCTCCGGACGGCTGTCATACGCCCAGCTCGTATAGAGCCACTCGCGAAGGGTGCCAAAAGACGGTCGGCGAGAATAGCTGCGCCAGCCATATGCATGGGTTGGCTCCATCATGAAGACGGTGCCGGGGGCGGTGTTTTCTCGCGCAAAATTCTGCACGTCGCGGAAGTCTGCGGCCTTCTCGATAAGGTCTTCACTTTGAAAGTAGTCGAACCTGTCCGCCTGGCCGAAGGCGAGCCACAGAAATGCCAGCGCAACGACGAACGGTTCCCTGGTGAACCGGACGATTGCAAAAACGGCGGCGATCAGTGCGAGCAACCGAGGGTCGCGTAGACCGGCCAGATGCGTGTTTGCCTCGGCGAATAACTGCGTGTGACCATACGCCGCCAGCAAGCCAATGACGACTAGGGCTGCAAGAACGGCCGCGATCCCAAACAAACCAAAGGTACGGCCAACGTCATGGCGGCGCGCGACGATGGCGGTTATCGCGAAAACAACGGCCCAAATGATGGGCCAGCCCTTTCCTTCCCAAAAGGGCAGCATGAGTAATCCGGCAGCAGCTATCGCCGGCAAAACGGGGCCATCGCGTGCAACCAGCAGCAAACGTGGGATTACAGCGACGCCTGCCAGCAACAGGGCAACAGCGCTTGACCGGTGAAGGGCCAACTTGATCAGAAGAGGTGACTCGACGATCGTCGACACAAGCACGCCGATTGACGTGACCGCCAGAAGGGCCAACATGCACACGGCAAGCAGCCCATCATGCGGGAAGACGCGGCCGGCTATTGGGCCGAGCAACGCGAAAAAGACGGTGATCACGGCCATGAAGGGAATAAAATCCTCCCAGCTCCTCGTCGTGAAAACGCCGAGATCGATGGGAAACCAGTGCGAGCTCATCATCTTCGACAAGGCGATGAACATCTCCGCATCGATCGCGCCGACGCCTCCACCGGACCCTGAGTAGGCATAAATGATCCAGGACCCGAAAATGGCCGCGGGCAAGACGATCGCGACAGCGATCTGCCTCGTCGTGAAGCTGCGGATGCCTGCCAGTCCGACGATCGCACACGGCACGGCGAATAGAATTGCGATCGTTGGATGAACCATCCCCCCAACGGCAAGCACCAGGCCGGCGGTAACGGGCTTCCTGCCGATGATTAGCCCCATGGCCGCCAGTCCCGCGCCGTTGGCGAAGTTGTACACCGCTCCGTAAAACGGGTGCCCCCATCGCGCCAGATCGCTATCAAAAAGCGTGCTGGCAGCGAGGAAAAGTGCGGCGACGAAAGCAAACCAGACTGGCAAGCCCGGCGAAACTGCGCGCGCGCAGATGATCGTCCCGATGCAAAGCGCGGCGAATTCGAGGAAGATTGCAATGCCATGCAGCACATTCTCCGGCCACGGCATCAAGCCCAACAACCGATAAAGCTGCCCGCCCAGCGAGCGAAGCATGTTTTCTTCGCCGTTCGGAAAGTCGGCGTCAAAACCCGGCGCATTGGTCCAGACCGGATCAAAAAGGATATTGGGTGTGAAACCGAAAAGCGCTGTTGCAAGGTCGGAATGACGTGAACGGAAATAGGAAATCGACAACCCGACCGCGACTAAAACCAGCAGCCAGACGGCGTCGGTGATCCCAAAACGCGGCGTGGGAAAATGCATGTTGCGCGGTCTATCCGATCCAAGGCCGAGCATCATGGCTTGGGCTTTTCTGTAGAGGGGCCGCAGGCGCGATTCCGTACCCGGTCAATAAGTGAGCGGAATTTCAGACCGCGCAGTCGGAGATAGAGGGCACCGGAAACAATCGCCGGCGCCATGTTTGCAAAACGCAGCAAGACAGCCAGAAAAAGCGCCTCCGACACACTGTAGCCAAGGCTGTTCAAGGCCAACACTGTCGCCGCTTCAAACGTACCGATACCTCCTGGAGCGATGGCCACCACATAGCCAATTGTTCCCGCCAGAAAGACCAGGAGAGCGTCCCATGGAGAAACACTAACGTTTCCGGCAATTTCAAGAATGGCAAACGCAATCAGATATGAACTCAGCCAGATGCCAGCAGTGATCAGGGTGAGCCGAGAAATCATCGCAAAACCCCGAAGTCGGTGAATGACAACAAGGCTGTCAACCACCATCTGGCGCACGGCTTTTGCTAGCCTGCTTTGTGATCGCGCAAAAAGACGGGGACCCCGCCAAATGAGTAGGCCGACCGACACCAGACAGACGAAGAGAACTATCAGCAGGTTCGTGATTTCGATCCCGCCGGCTGACGTGCTGCTGTAGGCCCCGCTCAGGAAAAGCAAACCGGCCAAGCAAAGTACCGCCGCAATGTCCAACATGCGCTCGAGAGCGGTCGCTGTCAGACCTTTGGCGAACGGCAGGCCGGCCTCCATGTGAAGTATCAGAGGCTTTGCGCCTTCAGAGAGCCTGCCCGGCAGAACGAGGAAGAGACATACCGACGCAGCATTGGCCCAAAAACCCTGCAACCCTGTCACCGGCGCACCGGCCAGCAATGCCAAACGAAGACCTGGCAACAGAATCGCAACCGAGGCCGGCAAGATTGCTACCGCAAGCGCCAGTGCAATTTGTCTTGTAGTGGCATCTCCAAACGATATCAGCCCAACGCTTCCAATCACGAGAAAGCTCACAAGCACCAGGATGAGAGCATCCAAGCGCTTCATTCAACGCTTGCCTTCGAAGTGCCCCCACGGATTGCACCGCGCGAACGCAGAAGACCGGATGATGGTTGCACAACGGCATGGATAAGATCAGCGATTTCGCTTAGCTCAACAAGGCGCCCCCTCCGGTCGCGAAACTCCTTGACGTCCGAGGCGCTAGGCCACGTAAAGTAGCTTGCATCAAGGCCTGCATTGAGCAGAGACCCGCCAGGCGGTTTTCCCCCCGCCTGCTGCTCCACCATTTCGCGCAGTAGATCTGATGCCCGTTGGTTGTTTGATACTATGTGGTGAAAGAGGCTCCGTTGCTCGTCCACCGGCAAGGAAACTTGTGCCAAGGGAGGTCCCGCGTCGAGCTTTTCGGTTACGGAGAAGACGGTGGAGCCGATCCTGAGTTGTCCCTGTCGCAAAGCATGGAACTCGCCTGCAATTCCTCCATAAGCCGGCAGCAAACTCGAATGCACGCACCATGTTCCGAAGCGGGGAACACTGAGCATACCCGACTTCAAAATTGCGCTAATGCGGATGAGCAAGAGGTCAACCTTCTGATCCGCCAGATGCTTCCTCAAATCCGGCTCGTTGAAGTCCTCGACGATTAGGACAGGAATGCCTGACTTTCTGGCCCCGGAGCGGATAGGTACGAACGATGCGGGATCAGGCAGGAGACTAGTGCGAGACCAACGCCACGCAAAAAACTGGAAAAGGCCATTTGTGACCAGCAGAAACAGCCAGTAGCGAAACGACATCTTCTGCGCCAAGGACAAAACCGATGAGACCGCGCCGCCGCGGCCTTTTACGGGGCTCTTGCTTAGAGCAACCGACACGACCTCGAACGAGTCGCTTCCACTGAGAAGAGGCGAAAAAACGATACTGCCCGTGAGGTCATCGTTGGTCAGTATGGCCACTCTCATTTTCGTGCCCATACGGCTCCCTCCGGCCCCCATTCCTCCCGGATTATGTTGCAATTGCGTTCTCGAAGCGCATCCTCCAACTCCTCCAACCGGGGCAGCCAAAGCTGGGGCGGAGCTATGTTGACGAGTATGACCTCGCGACACTCGCTCCAAGAGCCTGTTCTCAGGCTGAGGCCAGAGCTTGTCGACATCAGGCCGAGAAATGGAACAACGGCATCCGCTACCAGGCGCTGCAAGCCACGAGGCAATCTCGGTACAATTGTTCGTGCGAACTCGAACATAAACCCTGCAACACCCGGCTTTTTCAGCGCAAACCACAGGCCGATAAGGCCCCCTGAATTTGTAACGCGGACAAGTTCATCCAGTCCTTTTTCCGGATCTTCGAGATAAGCCAGAACACCAAAGGAAATGGTAAAATCAAATGACCCATCCGCAAATGGTAGTGCCTGGGCATCCCCATGTATCGGAAGCCAATTCCCCTTTATGTCCCGAGCCATCATGAGGGCTTCCAACGACACATCGAGGCCCATCATCTGGGGCGGATCCTCCGTTTCCGCGAGTACGTCAATATGCACGCCGTCCCCGCAGCCAACGTCCAAAAACTTGCATGCACCCTTGCCCCCGGACCGGAGTATCGGCGCCAGAAAGTGCTTGGCAGCCATGCGTTTGCTTTGTGCGCGCGGTGCGTTGCGGGCGGCCGACCAATGCTTGTCAAACCGGCTGGCGACACCAGGACGAAACGACTGCACGCCGTTTACGACGGGAAAAGCCCCGTGAATATCGCAAACCGCTGCATCATCCTGAAACCGTAGAGCCGAACGGCAGACGGGGCACACAAGAGTCTGGCGCAAAGCCGCTTGGTGAGCATTGTCCAACATCTACGACTGTTCCCGCCAAGGCCTGAGAAGTCGAGCGCTCTAATGCCCGATGACCGACCTGGAGTCCAACGCTTCCCGTATCACAAGTGCAATGCGGCGGGCATCGCCTTCACGCACGGACGGATGGACCGGCAGATTTATGACCTGCTCGGGAAGAGAGCGAGACCTTCGCTGTCCGTAATAAGGTGCGTCCCGATAGGGCGGCATGTCCGGGATTTCATAGTCGATCAGCTCACCAAGCTGAACACCCCGTGCAAGGCATGCCGCCTTCAGATCCTCTGCGCGTGATGTGCGGATCACAAAATGTGATATTGTCGCCTCCGGATGCCGTGGTGGCAGCACCAGTTCGGGCGTATCGGCCAGCTCTTCATGATAAATCTCGGCGATCCGCCGCCGATGAGCGACGATTGAGGCATAGCGGCCGCATTGGCGCGAACCGATTCGGGCCTCGATGCCGCCCATCGCGGTAAACGCGTCGTCAGGCAGATCGATCAGCGCCGGATCGTAATATTCGACGAACCTGTTCAGCAGACCGGCCCGCTCAAGGCGATTGACGGCTCCGTAGACTGGCCGGGTAAAGGCAACCAAGACGGCCATCAGGTAGAGAGCCCGCCGGACTTGGTGGGCCAGTCCCGACGGCTCCTCGCGCAGATCGCGCGCCCGGCGCAACCGTTCGGCGAAATCCGCATCATCGGTTGTCGTCATCCCGCCAAAGACGGACGTCATCAGCTTGGAGATGTTGAGGCCATAGAATGCCGCCAGGCCATTGCGGTGCATGTTGCCGGCAAAAAAACCGTGCGCGCAGTCCTGAATCACGGCGACTCCGGGATGGGCGGTGCGGAATGCCGCCAGGCCGTCGGGATCAACCGGTTGACCGAAGATCGAAGTGGCGAGCACCGCCGACGTTTTGGGACCGGCGGCCTCGATCGCCAGGTTCCAGTCCATGTTGAACGAGCCCTCGCAAACATCGACAAAGACCGGCTGCTTGCCCGCCTTCACAATGCCATGCGGCACAACAACACATGTGTATGCTGGACAGACCACCTGCGGCCGGGGATCGCCGAGCGCGTCAAGAATGCCAATCTGCGCCGTGCGTCCGTATGGAAAAGCCACTGCATGGGCCTGCCCGGCAAGTTTGGCAAATGCCCTCTCGAAGCGGGCAACCTCCTCGTCGGCCGGCCGCGCGGGCCAAAGGCTGGCCAGATCGGAGAGCCTCAAGTCTGGCTTAAGCCTTGGTATCATCGCCCGTCTGCCAGTAGCCCTGCGATGCCATATGCATCGGTGAATAACCGGGTTGAGGCGATGAAATCTGGAGTGTGCCGGTAATGACTTCGTCGGCGACAGAGCCGGTTTCCAGCGTGATGCGGCGCCGTACCCGGCCAATCCGCCGTCCCTCTCCGGTCACAAGCAGCCATGCCAGCACCCGTTTCACCCAGTTGCCCATGACGCGCGACCGGAACACCGTCAATGCCATCATCCGCAAAACAAGGAACTTGAACGGGCTGGCCGACATCCGCGCAACACGGATCAGATCAGCTTCAACGACCATGCCAACGCCATCCTCGGCCACGAGACGTCCACAAGCGGCAGCACAGAGACCGCCGAATTCGTCACGCGCCATTGGTTCGGGTTGAAGGACCGCGGCCTGTCCGGGACCCGCCGAACAAAACGTCCAACCACCCCTGCGGACATTGATTGCTACAACCCGCCCTTCCCGGTTCGGTCTCACAAACAATCCGGCTTCAGGGAAATCACGGGGCGCCGAAAGGAATGGCGAGGCGTCAGAACCTGCATCACTCCAGTGAACAGAGCTCAACACGGCATCGTTGAAAAATGGCGCCAGATTAGGCTCGTCGATCGCGTCAAGCGTGACAAAGCTACCTCGGTCGTAATGACGGCGAGCAAAGACGGCCAGCCTCCGGGCGGCGGGCAAACGGTCGGCCAGCATCTCCGCACCGCCCGGAAACAGAAAACGGGTCAACCGGGCGCCGCATCCATTGGCAAACCGGCCATCCGGGAAGGCAAATGCTTCCAAAAAGGAGTAGCTGCGTTCGAGAAGAGGCATTAGATCGAACCTGTCGGTTTCGTTGTCTATCTGTGCAAGCGCGCTGGAGCACCAACTCTGATAGCCTGGGTCGGCGCCGCCATACTCACTCATCCAACCTTCGCTGCTCGCATGGACCCTGATTCTGTCAATCCAAATGCCAGCGCGCCGCCAGGCCCTTTCGTCACCCGACAGTTTCGCCCAACGAACCATGCCAAGCGCGTTGGTTGCCAGATGGTTGGAAATGATGCCGTGATGTTCGTCTTGCCTCAGGAGGAACTCCGTTAGCGGACTCAACCCTTCTGCAAGTTGCCGGCGGTCTTGCTCTCCGAGCACGCCTTCGAGCCGTTGCAAAGCGCCAAGGCAGTCTCCGAGCACCAGGCCGGTCACGCAGAACGAGCCCTCTTGCGGCAAAGCCTCGGCCAGTCCGCCTCGCCTGTCGGCAAGCCGTGGCACAACGTCGATCATTTCTGCAATACGCGCTGCGATGCGGTCGCGGTCCATGTGATCGGGCAACATCTCCGAGTGACAAAGGTGCGCTAGGCCGAACGCAGCTCCCTGGTAAGTCGCGTTCGGAAAATCAATCAGCTTCCAAGCCCAAAAACGCCGGTCACCACATCCGAGAAACGTGTCCGTCGGATCAATGTTGAACAGCGCGAGGAGCCGCGGAATCGCGCGGTGCACTGCGGGAAGATAGGGGTTGCCCGTTGCCATCATGGATCAAGCACCGGGTCGGCAACGCGAAGTTCAGCCATTCGTTCCAGCAGGTAAGCGTAGGCTTCGCCCCAGCCGTAGTCAGGGTGGAAGACGCGTTGGTGCCAGATCACGCTGGCCTCGCCACCGGTCGCGTTCAGTTCGGCGAGAAGCCTGTCGATCGTCGCATGCCGGGCATCACGATCGAGCTGACTGTAATCAAACAGATGCGAATCCATGAGAATCATCGGGGTGATGCGCATATGGGTGCGGGCTTCAAGATAGCTCAGCGCGGCGCCGTTGCGAAAACCTGGTCGGTCGTTGAAGCCCAGTGTGAAATCGTGGGACAGTCCGGCGGCCTTCTGTGCGGCCCACGTTTGGCCATGAGAAAAGCGCAGCCAATGCTGGCGCACTTCATGCACCCTGACGCCGAGGGCTGCTTCAATATAGCTCCGTTCTTCGCTGAGCCGAGCGGGATCCCTCCAAGTGTCGAATTTCGGGTGCAATCCGATCCGGTGGCCGCTTTCAGCGATGGCACGCAGTTTTGCCCCCAGCCGCACGCTGGCGACGTCGTATGCCGGGTCCATCAATATCTCCTTGGCCGGACGTCGCCAACCGCCCCGTCCACCATACACGTTCCAAAGGCTCTTCCGTCCGTGGCGGGCTTCAAGTTGAAGAATGGTGTCAAACTGCCAATAGTCCGCTGGCCCAAGCAAAAAGCGCAGCGCCTGGCGAGGCCGGCGATTGTACAATGAAAAGACCGCCTGCTTGAGACGGATCGGCAGGGTCTTGACAACCGCGTCGACATCATGAGTGAGGTGGATGATGGCAGGCGGCACATCGCCGAAAGCGCGTGTTTCGCTTGTGCCGGTTTCAACGGCCCACCAGCGCCGAAGAAAAAGGACGATACGGTTGACCCAGGCATGGTCGAACGCTTCGGCTGGAATGCCCGAAAGGCGCGCGGCATAAGAGTGGACCGGACCGTTGGCACGCTCCCAATCGATCTCTGCAGCACAGTCGAGATAGTCCGCAGCGGCACGCCACCAATCCTGTTCGCGCCAGCTAGCAGTTTCGGTGCCATAGAGTGGGACAAAAAATCCCGGCTTGCCCTCGGGAACGAGATCCTCGGCCCATTCGGGCAAGGCTATCCAGCTCCAACCTCTGCGGCCTTCAACGGTCTGGGCGACGGACAACTCGCCGAGCCGGTCTGCTGACCCTGCCTCCGACAGCAACCGTGCCGCGGCGGTGACAACACGCGCCATGTCAGAACGAAACCGGCCGGACGCCATCACGGGACAGCACCTTGCCGGCCGAACAGCTTCTTTCCGTCAATGATCATGGCCGCCAACGTCACGGTCTCCTGGATCGCCACGTAGTTGAGCCCCGCCCGAAACAGGCCTCGGATGGCGATGCGCACCACTCTCATGACAACCTCAATCCGATACCGTAGCGATCGGACCAAATCCGAAGCCACGAATCCAAGGCGAGCAGTTGCCACATCTTATGGCTCTGGATTTCGTCAAGCGCGCGCAACGACCGCAATGGACTCCTGCGATAGCGGCCGACGAACCGACGAACGAAGTCAGGTGCGAACAGCGCTTCCAGCGGTCCATCGCCACTGGCGATGCGGGCGACCAGGTCTTCACAACCAGGCCGCCTCATCCACAGCCGCATTGGTGTTGGAAAGCCGCGTTTGGGCTGGTCAAAATAGCTCGCCGGCAAACGGGACCGCGCGGCATCGCGAACCAAAGCTTTCAACACGCCATCGTGAAGCTTCACGGATTGGGGGATGCGCCCGGAGAATGCGACCATCTCGTTGTCAAGAAATGGGGTGCGAGCCTCCAGCGAATGGGCCATCGAGATCTTGTCCTCGACGATCAGCAGTCCTGGAAGGTAAACCGTCAGATAGGTATGAAAGATCCGCTGCATGGGATCGGGGTGCAACGCCGCCAACTCGTCGAATTCCTTCCACGGCGAGAGGCCATCCACCTCGTTTCCAAGCAACCCTTTCTGCTCGGACATCGACCAGAGCACCGGAAGGCCGCGTCCAAACTCGGGGTTGTTTCGTCCTCGGTGGCGTGACATGGCAAAATAGGCGAGATGCGGCAGCTCGGAGATGCGCGGCAAACCAACCCTGCGACCCAACGCGCCCTTGAAAACCGGGTAACCGGAAAAAAGCTCATCGCCGCCATGCCCAGTGAGAATGACCTTGTGGGCTGTCGATGCCGATCGCGCCACCATGTATTGGGAAAACGCGCCCATACCCATTTGAGGCGCGTCGAGCGCACTGATCAAGTCATCAAAGTTCTCCACAAGGTCTTGTTGACGAATTTCGACCGGCTGGTGATTGATGCCGGACGCTTGGGCAAGTTCTTTCGCCGGACCGGTCTCATCATACCAGCCCGATGCGTCGTCATAATATCCCGTGTAGGCGGTCAGCGAGTCGCGCTCCATCTGCCGTGCAGCCACGGCCGAAACCATCGCGCTGTCGAAACCCGCACTCAGGTAGCTGGAAACACCGACATCGCTGAGCAGGTGTCGGCGCACGCTTGCGCCAAACACTGTGCCGAACTGGCTCCGGGCTTCGGCGTAACCTATCGGTTCGGGCGTTAGAGCTGATGCGCTCCAATATGTGATCAATTGGGCTTTTAACGGCACGTGCGGATCGATCTCCAGCACCCGTCCGGGCTCAAGCTGACGCACACCCTCAAATAGAGTCGCTCCTCCTAATGGCGTCTGGAACGCGAGAAACTGCGAAAGACCGCGCAGGTCAACGGACCATTCATCGACGTCGAGAGCGGCGAAAAGCGCCTTGATCTCCGAAGCGAAGATCAGTTCCTCGCCATGCATCAGGTAATAGAGTGGCTTGATGCCAAGCCTGTCGCGTGCCAGCCAAACGCTTCCGGCGCGAAGATCGGACACGGCGACAGCGAACATTCCGTTCAATGCCTTCAGAAAGCTGATCCCTTCGGCCGCAATACCATGCAGGATCACCTCGCTGTCGCAGTGCGAGCGGAACGGGGCGGCGCCGTCATGCTCCAGGCGCCGGCGCAACTCGTGATAGTTGTAGATCTCGCCATTGACCACCTCGGTCAGGCCGGCAGGATGATGCATGGGCTGGGCACCGGCATCGGATGTGTCGACGATGGCGAGGCGGACGTGGCCGAAGGTGATCCGGCCGTCCTCGGAACTCCAAACGCCCTGCCCGTCGGGGCCACGGTGTCGCATGCGCGCCATCATGCGACCAACCCGATCGGTGGCCTTCGGATCGGGCGGACCGACGATACCGCATATCCCGCACACCGTTACCGTCTCCGGTCCGATTGTCGGATCTGGCGATTGATCTGCTTGAGGACATAGTGGCTGCGGGTCGACAGGATGTATTGCTCTTCGAAGTATTTCTTAGTTTGGGCCGCGAGAAACGAAAATATCAAAAACACCATGGCCAACAGCATCGCCCCGATTGAAAGGAAAAGCGTCAATTGGCCTTCAATGAAAGTCGTGCGCAAAGGTTGAGCGACGCCATCCCGCCAGCGGCCAACGAATGCGACTGTCAATAGCGCAGTGCCGTAGGCAGCTGAGCCCAAAAAAATAAGAATGGGCCCGACGAACAAAATTTGCGGTCTGGCAATGAAGTTGAAAACAAGGTGACTGACAATCACCCGGCGCATGCGATAGACTGGATGGTTGCGGAAGCTGCGACCGCGTTGCGCCGGCGCCCTTCCCCGATTGCGATCCCGCCAGACCAGCTCGGCCGGAACCTCGGTCACACGAAAGCCCAATATCTCAGCCTTGTTAAGTACCTCCAAATGCAGATCCTTGCCGTCGTTGATCAGCTCTAGATGATCTATCACTTCGCGCGTGTAGCCGCGGACGATGCACGTGGCGGTGTGAATGCCGCTCGCAAAGGAACGTGACAGGATCCGATTGCCGTTGCGCGACATCCAAGCGCGCAGGGCCGGTACATTCTCGACCCTGCCTTCAGGGTGATAGGGAGAAGCCAGCACGATATCGGCGCGACCAGCCTGGAGCGGCTCAAGCATCCGGGCGATGTGGTGCGGCCCATATGACAAGTCCGCGTCCAGCGTGATCAAATAGTCACTCTCGGTCACCGCCATGGCCGTACGGACCGCCCGCCCACGACCAAGATTGACCGGATGGTGCGCGACGCGGAACCTGCCGTCGTCGGCCGCCTTGGCGTCGAGCAGTTCACCCATGCCGTCGGATGAACCATCGTTGATAACGAGTATTTCATAATCGACGTCCGACAGATTGGCAGCCATCCATCTGTGCAATTCGTCTACATTGCCGACGATGATGTCCGACTCGTTCAAAGCCGGAATGGCGAGCGTTAGCGAAGGCATGGGAACACACCGAGACCGTTGTGAATTTGGCCCCGTCTCAGTTCGACAAGGCTCCGAGAACGTATCGACACTCTCTTTGCATCACAATGCCACCGAAAGCCACGCAACAAGGAAAGAGATCCAATGTTGAAAAAAAGCTGCTAACGTCCAGAAATCCTCCTCATGGCGCAGGGTGGATGACAGGATAGCGGTTCTAATCTGGCGCGCCGGGAGCAATGCTGATCAGCCCCACCTGGGTGGTCCATTTTGATTGTTAGTGCATGACCGGCCTCTGGTCCATCGGGACGAGGGTTTCCGTGGCCGGCGGGCGATAGCCCAATGCACTGTGTGGTCGCTTTGTGTTGTAGTGCCTCCTCCACTGTTCGATCAGGATTTGCGCCTCTTTGAGGCTGTAGAAGATCTCGCCGTTGAGCAGTTCGTCTAGGAACCGCGCGTTGAAGCTCTCACAGTAACCGTTCTCCCAAGGTGATCCCGGTTCGATATAGGCGGTCTTTGCGCCGACAGCCCTGATCCAATCCTGAACGGCCTGGGCAACGAACTCGGGGCCATTGTCTGATCGGATGAAGGATGGCACCCCACGCAGGATGATCAGGCCGCTCAAGGCGTCGATAACGCTGCCTGAGTTCAGTTTGCGATCCACACGGATGGCCAGACATTCTCGGCTGTATTCGTCGATGATGTTCAGCGTCCGGAACGCCTTTCCATCATCCGTTCGGCAATGCACGAAGTCGTAGCTCCAGACATGGTCACGATGCTCTGGCCGCAGCCTGACGCACGATCCACCGGTCAGCCAGAGCCGGCCCTCCCTCGGTTGCTTTGTAGGCACCTTCAGCCCCTCCCGCCGCCACAGTCTCTCGACCCGTTTGTCGCTCAATTGCCAGCCCGCATCTCGCAGCAGTGCCGCAATCCGCCGATAGCCGTAACGTCCGTACTGTCGCGCCAGTTCGATCATGTCGGCGACCAGCCGTTCTTCGTCGGCCCTGCCAGTCGGCGGCTTGCGCTGCGTCGAACGATGCTGGCGAAGGACTCGACATGCCCGACGTTCCGAGACATTCAACTGGCCACGGACGCGGTCTATGCAGGCACGGCGACGGGCGGGGCTCAGAAGTTTCCCTTTGCAGCCTCGGCCAGGATGAGTTTATCCAGCGTCAGGTCCGAAACGGCCTTTCGAAGCCGTTCGTTCTCCTTCTGAAGACGCTTCAGTTCCTTCAATTGGTCCGTGCCCATTCCACCGTACTTCTTCTTCCAGCGGTAGAACGTCTGCTCGGTCACACCAGTCTGACGGATCGCGTCCAGACGCGGCATGCCTTGCCCCATCAGAACCTCAACCTGCCGCAACTTCGTGACAATTTCCTCGGGCTTCGGTCGCTTGTTCGCCATTTCGTTCCTCCGTTTTCCTAAACATACCGGAGGACCACTTCATCGGGGGAGGATCAGCCGGATCTGTTCCAATGGAGAACAGTCGCGAACGCGGGTATGATGACTATCGTTCATTTTCGGATATTTGGGCGTCTGATGATGGGCGGTCTTGGAAGAAAATTGTCGATAACGCGCCTTGGAGCGCAAGAATGTGGCCTTCTGTGATAGTCCACAAAGACGCAATCTATTTGTTTGGCGGGTTTTCAAATCGAGACAATATTAATCTCGGTGATCTTTGGACAAGTAAGGATGGTGTAAGTTGGAGGCAGATCAAGCGACCTGGTGGGCCATCTCCTCGACACTATGCAACAATGTTCGATCGCCAAGACGGGTTTCTTTTGGTCGCTGGCAATGCGTGGCCGGTACAGAATGATATCTGGCTGTTCCGCAGCTCAGCTTCGTCTGCACTGGATGAAGTACTCCTATCGTTCTGGTGGTGGATTGGCGGCAAATAGGCACCGCAGCTGAATTGCCGGTAACTTGGATGATACTTGGCGAAGCCAAGGGGCTTCTGTAGCATGAACGCTTTTGGTTAGGGAGGCCCGGTCACCTTAACGACGGTTTTTACCTGAAGGGTTCTCGAAAACACTGGCAGCGGTTCCCCACTTCAGTGATGTATTCTGTCGCACTTTGGATCGCTGAACGCATTCTTGGCGCATCATTGATCAGCACGCGCGGTCGATTGACATATTAATGCGCATGGGAGACACAGCAGCCAGTTACCGAACGTCTGGAAACGATGTGGCGAGCGAACCTTCTCCATACTGGCGCAGTGTGGCGCTTGTCTTCTCCGGAACTGCCATCGCTCAGATGATACCCCTGTTGGGGTCGCTCGCAATAGCGAGAATTTTCGTGCCGGCCGAGTTCGGGATCTTCATGGCGTGGCTCGGAGTTGCGGCCGTGGCAGGCGTGTTTGTAACTTGCCGCTTCGAAGTGGCGCTTCCTCTGGAGCCAGACGGGCCGCCGCGTGCCGCAGCAGCCATGGCTACGGCGTTGACGACACTGGGAATGATCACCGCCGTTGCGCTTGTCGGCTTTTTGCTCTACCCGGTTTTGGCCGAACGTTGGCCCAGTATGCCGGATGGTTTGTTATGGCTCTTGCCCATAGCGATTTTGGCATTGTCCGCAGCACAAATCTGGCAGACCTGGGCGGCGGCCGAGGGCCTGTTCCGGGCGCTTGCGGCAATGCGTATCCTCCAGGCCGCGACCATCACGGGGCTACAGATCACAGCGGGTTTGCTTGCACCCAACGCGTTTACGTTGGCGGCGGCACATGTCGTTGGGGTCTTTGCAGGCGTCTTGCTGGCCATGCTTTGGCTTCCCCCACGCCGCTTCGTCGGCGGGATGAATGCTCTTGTCGGCTTCTGGAGCCGGTATCGCAAGTTCCCGATGTTTTCCCTGCCAGCCGACTCGGTAAACACGCTGGCCGGCCAGTTACCGCTCCTTGTCATCGCCGCGCGCTTCGGTGCCGAAGCGGCGGGGTTTGTGGCGCTCGCGTTCCGAACTCTCGGTGCTCCGATCTCCCTGATGGGCACCGCTGTGCTCGACGTGTTCAAGCGCCGCGCATCCTCGGCGTGGCGCGAACGTGGTGAATGTCGAGCCGAGTACATGCAGACGGCCAAGGTTCTCACTGCCGGTTCGGTTGCTGCCAGCCTGGTCTTTTTAGTTGCCGGCGAAGAGCTCTTTGTTTTTGCTTTTGGTGCGGATTGGCGCGGCGCTGGCCAGGCAGCGGTCATGCTCATCCCCCTGTTCGCGCTTCGGTTCGTGGCAAGCCCTCTCAGTTACACCATCTACATCGCTGAAAAGCAGCAGCTCGACCTGATCTGGCAATTGGCACTGCTGGGCATGACCTTGGCGACGCTGTTCCTGCCCGAGACATATGCCGCGACACTTCTTGCCTATGCGGTGGGCTACAGCCTGTTGTATGTTTTCTATATCTTCCTGACCTTCCAGCTGAGTCGTGGCACAACGGCATGATCGCCATCATCGACTATGACATTGGGAATCTGGCAGCGGTGGCGAACATGCTCCGTCGGGTCGGCCATAACAGCGTCATCACCGCTGATCCCAAGGACATTGCTGAAGCCGACCGCATCATCCTGCCCGGCAACGGCCATTTTGATACCTGCATGCGCAACATCCGCGCCACCGGCTTGGTTCCCTTGATCGAGGACCGCGTTCTGGGGGAAGGCGTGCCGCTTCTCGGAATATGTGTCGGCGCGCAGATGCTCGGCCATGGCAGCGAAGAGGGCAGCGAGCCTGGCCTTGGATGGTTCGACATGAATGTACGTCGTTTTACAAAGGTGGAGGGATTTCGGGTGCCGCATATGGGCTGGAACGGGGTGACGATGCCCCAGCCCGAACACCCTCTGGTCGACGGTCTGGACGATGACACGCGGTTTTACTTCGTGCACAGCTACCACCTCGAACCAGGCCAAGACGTCAAGACGCTGATGACGGCCAACTACGGAATCGACTTTGCCGCGGCGGTGGTCCGGGACAATGTTTGCGGGGTGCAATTCCATCCTGAGAAAAGCCACCGTTTCGGAAAAAGGCTGATGTCGAACTTTGCTGGATCGCTCGACTGATGTACCGACCGCGTGTAATCCCCTGTTTGCTGCTGCGCGGGTTCGGTCTGGTGAAGACCCGCAAGTTCAAGGACCCGGTCTATATCGGCGACCCGGTCAACGCTGTGCGGATTTTCAGCGAGAAAGAAGCCGACGAACTGATGCTTCTCGACATCGATGCATCCAAGGAGGGGCGGGCGCCGAACTATGAGTTGATCGAAGAGATTGCCGGAGAATGTCTGATGCCGATCGGCTATGGCGGCGGCATCACCGAATATGAGCAGGTGCGCCGATTGATCCGCTCCGGCGTTGAGAAGGTGGTCATCAACTCAGCCGCTGCGCTCGGGAACATCGATGTCATCACCAAAGCCGCCGGCGCATTTGGCAGCCAAGCCGTGGTGGGCGGGGTAGACGTGCGCAAGACGCTCCTCAAGGGCTATCGGGTCATGGCGAAGTCGGCCTCGGAGGAGACCGGGCTGAAGCTGGAAGATCATCTTGAGAGGCTGGTTGCCGCTGGCGCCGGGGAGATACTGCTCAACAACATCGACGCGGACGGCACCATGGCGGGCTTCGACTTGTCGCTTGTCCGACGTGCGGTCGAGGCGGTGGACGTGCCGGTCGTTCCCTGTGGCGGCGCCGGCTCGATTGAGCATCTGTCCCGGGCGGTTCGAGAAGGAGGGGCTACAGCGGTATCGGCGGGCAGTTTTTTTGTCTTCCATGGCAAGCGCCGTGCTGTCTTGATAAACTACAACCCAATCGAACTCGCGAATATCTGATGGCGTTTGGCTTTCGATTGCTGGCACTGCTTCTACTTACGGTGCTCGGATTTTCGATCTACGACATCAATCTCCAACAGGCCAACGCTTATGTCGGGTTCCGCCCCATACGGTTTGAACTCGAACATGGTTTGCTGCTTGTCGTGTGGAGCGCGCTCGCCGCGACGCTGATGCCTCGCAGAATTGAAGCGCCCTCTGACCTCTTCCTTTTCTTCTATGTCATCATTTGCTTTCTCTGGGGCGGGGCATTATGGCAGGCGACAGCTATCCTGACGGTCGTCGAAGCGCTTGTCTTGATGACCTTTCTCTACCTTCCAGCTTTCGCGCTGCTGTCGGCAAAGCGCTTCCTTTTCGATCGGGTCCGCGCATTCGTGATCCCGGTTTCCCTGTTCCCGCGTCGTCTGTTGGTGCTTCCGTTATCGGTATTGTTGGCCATGGCTGCCGTCATCGCCATCGTTGTGCTTGGGACGCCGGACGCTTTTGGTGTCGACACTGTATATGATCGACGCTTAGCCGGGCGTGAGTCACTGGCAGGGCAAACGCTGGCGGGCTATGCGATCAACATGTCGGTGAACGGCATTGCCCCACTGGTCGCCTTCTTGGCCGGCTGGAGGCGATCGCCGGCTCTGCTGCTCATTGCTGCGGCCTACGTTGTGCTGATGTTTTCGCTGCTTGGACTGAGATCTCCGGCATTGAACGTGGTGGCGCTTGCCGCAACGGGATTTTTGCTGTCCAGCCCGCAGACCCGGCGCCATTTCGTCGCACTCGGGTTGGCCGGTCTCGTCGCAATCTACCTGCTTGTTCTGTTGGAGGTCTGGACCCAAGGTTATTCGACGTTAGCAGACTATGCGGTACGGCGCATATCATTGGTGCAGCCGCAGGTGCAGTCATACTACGTGGAGCTCTGGCTTGAGCTGGCACCAGAGCAGAAGCTCTTTGGCGCGCCGTTGCAACACTATTCCGACTGGACATACATGATCGGCGACCGGTTTCTCGGAAGCAATCAATCAAACGCAAATACAAACGGATTTCTTCATGCCCTGGTGAAGGCAGGAATGCTGGGCTATTTGATTGCGATAGTCACGGTATCAGCATTTATACTGATCCTCGATGCATTTTTCGAACGCAGTGAGATGCCTGAATTTGTCGCCATTGGCGGGCTCTACGGCATTCTCATTTCTGAGCAGGCTCACACCACCGCCCTGCTCAGCTCGGGAATCATTCTATCGGTTGCATTGGTGATGCTGTTCTCCTACGGAACCAGCCGCTGGGATTGGAGAACCGTCAGGATGACGAAATGACAATTGGCGAATATCAGAGATGTCGGCGGTGCGTTATGGACACTACCGATCCTCTCATTGAATTCGACGACCAAGGTGTTTGCAATCACTGCCACGAATTTGATGGCCTCTTGGGTACCCAGTGGTTTCCCAATGAGGAAGGCAAACGGAAGCTCGACGCCATGATTTCGCGGATCAAGGCGGAGGGCAAAGACAAAGAGTACGATTCCATCCTCGGCTTGTCCGGCGGTGTCGACAGCACCTATCTGGCGATGACAATCAAAGACTGGGGTCTTCGGCCGTTGGTTGTGCACGTCGATGCCGGTTGGAACACCGAACTGGCCGTCGCTAACATCGAACGCGTGGTCAAGCATTGCGGCTATGATCTGCACACCCATGTGGTCGACTGGGAGGAACTGCGCGACTTGCATCTCGCCTATCTCAAGGCCGGCATCCCCAACCAGGACGTACCTCAGGATCACGTCTTCTTTGCCAGCCTTTACCATTTCGCAACGCAAAACGGCATTCGCACGATCTTTTCCGGAGGGAACCTCGCTACCGAGGGAATCTTTCCCAAGGCTTGGCACGGAAGCGCGATGGATGCGATCAACCTGCGCGCGATCCACCGTGAATACGGATCCCGACCGCTCAAGAGTTATACAACCATCGGGTTCCTGACCTATTACTTCTGGTTCCCGTTTGTGAAGAAGATGCGGACCGTCCGACCGCTGAATTACATGCCCTATGACAAGGCGGCGGCGTTGGAGGAGATGCAGCAGGCTTTCGGCTACAAGCCCTACGACCGCAAGCACGGTGAGTCGCTGTTCACCAAACTGTTCCAGAACTATTACCTGCCCACCAAGTTCGGCTACGACAAGCGGCTACCGCATCTTTCCAGCATGATCGCTTCGGGTCAGATGACGCGTGATGATGCGCTCAAGACGCTGGAAGAGCCGCTCTATGACCCGCGCGACCTGGAGACGGACATCACCTATTGCTGCAAGAAGCTGCGGATCTCGCGTGAGGAGTTCGAACAGATGGTACACTCGCCTGGACGGCACCACACCGATTTTCCAACATGGGAATCGCGGCAGAGACTGGCCAAAGAAACACAACGCATCATCGAGCGGCTGCTCGGCCGACGGGTGTCGGTCTATTCCTGACTGCGGGTAGTGAGAAGCTGGAGGCCAACTTGGTATCGAAACCGCCGCATACCGAACGAGGTATGGACCTGTTCGATTTCCTCTATGAAATTTGGCAAGCGAAGCTGTTGTTTTTGACGATCGTTGCCGTCTTTCTCGCCACAGGCGTCGCATCGGTATTGGTCGAACCTGACCTTTCCGGCTTGCGACGCACCGACAACACTGGGGCACCCGGCGGACGGAACTACTCCGAGCAGGCGCTCTTTCGCCTCCAGCTCTCCGACAAGGATCCGCTGCAGCGAGAGCCGGACGAGCTGATTCGCGACCTAATCTCGCACGCCTATCCCGATCTTGGCCTGGTTCAACTGGAAGACGCCCTACTGCCGGAATTCTTCGCCGCCACGACCGGTAGAACCATGTACTTCGAGGACGCAGCCCAATCGCTTGTGCTCGCCGTCGATCTTGGCAATGCCGACCCAAGGGATCCCGACGACTTCATCGGCTATGGTCAGATCCGTGCGATGGCTACGCCCGGCGGACTCGACGTTTCCAACGAGTTATATGGGGCATTTCAGGCCGCAGCCAGCCGTCAGCTTAACGCCGCCTTTGAACAAAGCGAACGCGAACGCGCAGT
This sequence comes from Silicimonas sp., assembly GCA_040220415.1. GTDB lineage: Bacteria > Pseudomonadota > Alphaproteobacteria > Rhodobacterales > Rhodobacteraceae > JAVJUV01. The sequence continues at coordinate 761 of JAVJUV010000038.1, read as the reverse complement.
GATCCGCCAGGTCATCGAGCGAATTCCCGTGCCGCTGGTCGTCGTGCCGAACGATGCCGGGGGCGCGTCTGGAGGCTCATGGGTTGACTGGGCAGCAAAACGTGTCTTCGCCGGTGAGATGTTCCGCTCCGACCCGGCGACACGGGCCGAGGATTTTGTGCTCGTGCGTGTTTTGCCGCCGAGCGAACGAGTAAGCGGGTTTGGTCGGCAATCTGATCTGATAAGGTCAATCGTAGTTTGGGGTATGCTCGGCATAATCATTGCTGTGCTGGCGGTCATGTTCCGGATCGGTATCCGACGCGGCCGTGGTTCCGAATCGGCCTGAAGCCAAATCCTGCATTTGGTAGGTCGCCCAACCAGACCAGCTGAACTTGACTTGAAATCTAGGTCATGTTGACAAATTGCGCAGCCATAGGCGTGCGGCGGCGATATGAACGAAGCCGAGATAGCTGGCGGCGGTTTTGTCATAGCGGGTCGCCAAACGGCGGGAGCATTTGAGCTTGTTGAAGCAGCGCTCGACCCGGTTCCTTAGGGCGTAGGTGATAGCATCGACGAGGATTGGTTCTTTGCGATTGATCTTGCCGGGGATGACCGGCGCGCCACCGCGCCTTTTGATGACATGACCTTTCCCCCTGGATCCGGGCCATTGCGAACTGGAATTTTCCGCCTTTGAATGAGCGAAGGAGGAAGACCCATGAAGCGCAAACGGTTCACAGAAGAGCAGATCATCGGCGTTCTGAAGGAGAACGAGGCCGGAGCGA
>JAVJUV010000037.1:0-21175 GCA_040220415.1 Silicimonas sp. | reverse complement strand
AGTATACAGAACTACAGCAATTGTCGCCTTCGTCAGATCCCCGAGAAGGAACGGGTAAAGACCGGCGTTCAGCAACTTTTCGCCATAGCCGACAAAGCCACCCAACCAGAGCAGCCCTGCGCAATACATGACTATCGAACCAAAAAAGACCGCGACAGATGCTCTGAACGCAGGCCGAAGTCCTTGCAGTGCTTGCACAATCCCCCCGGCAGCGGCCGCTGCAATTGCGAAGCCTACCAAGTATCCGCCTGTGGGACCCGCAATATACGCCAGTCCGGCCGGAGCCGGAGGCGTGCCTGCGAAGACCGGCAGGCCAAGCAGACCTTCAAAAAGGTATGCCACAACAACAAGACTACTGCGCACCGGCCCCAGGAAAAGGCCCAGACCCAAGACAACCAGGGTCTGTGTAGACATAGGTACGGGGTAGAACGGTACCACGATTTTGGCGGATAGTGTCAGAAGAACTGTGCCGACGAGTATTATCGAGATCTCTCGGGTCAGTCTTGCGACTGATTGGCTTTGAGTGGTTTCCAGATTCATCTTTTTCGTCCTTGTTTCTGTAGATTGTTAATTTTTTGGATAGTAGGCTCACATGCGCTTGGCGACTTCTTCCAACATGACTTCGCTCGCCCCGCCGCGTTCATGGATGCATGGCGCTATATCGCACAAATCCCGGAATCAGTGGTCTACGGCTAAGAAGTTGCCAAGCCCGCAATCTTTGACGCATGGAAAACCAATGGAGCACGTGTGTTGTCAGAGGTAACAGAGATAACGCGGCCAATGTACAATTGATGATCGCCTCCCGGTATCATCTGTTCTATAGTGCATTGAAATTGCGCGACACTCCCGTCGATCATCGGCACATCCCCGATCCCGGGAGTGACGCCGATATCCCGAAACTTGTCAGGTCCGGAGCGCGCGAACTTTAAACAGGTTGCATATTGCGCCTCGCTCAAGATATTAACAACGAAAGGGCGCCCGATGGTGAATGCGGGCAGAGACGCGCTTTTGAGACCGAGCGACCAGAGAATTAATGGCGGATCGAGCGACAGGGAATTGAACGATGAAATCGTAAGCCCCACAGGCCCCGTTTCTGGGTGAAGTCCGGTTACAATAGCCACCCCAGTTGGAAAACAACTGAGCGCATCTCGCATCTTGTCTGACGAAAGTTCTTCTACGACGGTATGCATGATTTGTTCTCCTAAGCTAAATCGCTTTTGCCGATCGCCTTCGGGACGGGATGTGATTTCACGCCATGAAGGCTCGTTCAATGAACCCCGTGTCAATTCTTCCATCCTGAACCTGGGGCGTATCAAGAAGGTCCAACAGAAAACCGAGGTTGGTTCCTTCGGCTTCAATTTCCATGGAACGCAAGGCGTGGCTGAGCCGTTGCAGTGCATCCTTTCGGTTTGGCCCATGCGCGATAACTTTCAGAATCAAGGGATCGTAATGCACCGTCACGGAATTGCCGCTACGATAGCCGGACTCCCACCGTATGCCCGGAAGGTCCGGCAAGGTCAGCCGCATAATTTCTCCCGGGACGGGCAGGAAGTTTTTCGACGGGTTTTCCGCATAGAGCCGCGCTTCGACCGCCGCGCCCGTCATCGCAATATCCTTCTGCGGCACCAGAACAACCGGTTCGTCTGACATCGCGCAGCGAAGTTGCCAAGTGACCAGATCAATCCCGGTGATCATTTCAGAGACAGGATGCTCGACCTGAATACGGGTATTCATTTCGAGGAAGTAGAATTCCTCCGTGGCGGGATCGTAGAGATACTCCACCGTTCCAGCTCCGACGTAGTCGATGGACCTGACCAACCGGAGCGCCGCCTCGGTCATCTCTGCGCGGACCGTTTCCGTCAACGCTGGGGCTGGGGCCTCTTCGATCACCTTTTGATGACGGCGCTGAAGCGAACAATCGCGTTCGAACAAATGCACCGCGCCTGCCGCTCCGAATCCGAATACCTGTACCTCGACATGGCGGGCCTCAAGCAGGCACCGTTCCAGATATACTCCGCCGTCACCGAAGATTCGCGCGGCAAATTCGCTGGTCTGTTGAATGACCGGGAGTAGTTTCTCCTCACTATCGATGAGTTTCATCCCGTGCCCGCCGCCGCCGGCGACCGCCTTGACCAGCAGAGGATAGCCGATACGGCGCGCCTCGGTTTTCCAGATAGTTTCGTCACCGGTCAGCCGATGCGTACCGGGCAGCACCGGAACCTCGGCTTCGATGGCGGCGGCCCGCGCGTTCTGCTTGTCACCCATCAGCTCGATATGATCCGGCGCGGGACCGACGAAGACCAATCCGTTCGCTTGCACCCGCCGTGCGAAGTCGGCGTTTTCCGACAAGAAACCGTAACCGGGATGAATCATAGTGGAGCCGGTCTCAGCGGCGACCGAAAGCAGCTTGTCCATATCAAGGTAGCTATTGCGAGCGTTGGCGGGTCCGACGAGGACCGCCTTGTCCGCCAGGGCGACATGGGGCAGATCGGCATCCGCTTCGGAATATACCGCGACGGTCTCGACGCCGACGGCCTTGGCCGCACGAATGATGCGGCAGGCGATTTCACCACGGTTTGCGATCAGGACACGATGCATGATCAATTATTCCTTATCCAGCCGCCGCGGACCGTCGACGGGCAATTTCTGTCCTGGTGATATTCGGTCATTCTCAGGTTTCGACAATGGCCAGAAGGTCGCCCTCATCCACGGCCTCGCCTTCGGCGGCCTTGATCTCTACTATCTTGCCATCCTTTGGAGACTGAACACCTATCTCCATCTTCATGGACTCGATGATCAGGATATCATCGCTCGGGCTGACCCGATCTCCGACCGTTTTCTCGAGTTTCCACACCGTTCCACTTACGGGTGAATGTACTTCTTCTAGTGCCATGGCTTGGTCCTCCTTCAAGAATGCCAGTCATACCAACTGGCTTGTGTTTTCCAGTGCCCTAGCGAGTGGCTCCAGCCCAGCCGCTTCGCGGCCCGCCGTACGTCCACCGGCAATACACTCGGCAAGGTTTCCCCCTGCCATATAGAGATGTCCAAAGACGCTCCCCAATTCTCCTGCCGCATAGAGCCGGTCGATCGGTGTCCCGAAGGGAGACAGAACCTGTTGCAGCCTAGAGTGCCTCGGCCCACCTTGGGTATTGATCACGACCGGCCCGACCTCACCATAATAGAACGGCGGATTATCGATGCGCACCATCGTCTCTGCGCGCCTGCCGTATAGGGCGTCCTCGCCTTCACCAACACAGGCATTCCAGTCTTCTACGGTTTCGCGAATTTGCTCGACTAACGCTCCGATCCCGTCGGCAAGTTCCTCCAGACTGTCAGCCCGGCGGAAAATACCGCGGTTGATCTCCTCCAGATTGTCCTTGCTCCACGTGTAGGAGGCCTGATCATCGTTCCAGGCGGCGTACCCCATCGGGTACATTTTCCGTCCGTTCTCATCAAAGATCATATAGGCTGGTCTGCGTGCAAAGTCCTGTTTGAGGGGATCGAAAAGGTCGAAGGGTCTCAGCCCGGTATCGCCGGGATACGGCGGATATTCGTTCATGAACCGACGCCCATCGCGATCGACGAGAATCCAGGCTAGCTTGGCAATTGTCTTCCGGGGCTTTTCCGTCTTTGCGGATCCTTCGATCCCCAGATTGGAAATGGATCCGGTATGGCCGGGCGTCCACATCGGTATCGCCTTGTGAAAGAAGGCAAAAGGATACTCGTTGCTGGGGTCATGTAACCCATAGGGCCCGTGCACATGCCACATGTGCCAGAGATCCGCGCCAACGGCCTGGGCCATTGCGATCCCGTCGCCGGTATTGCCAAGAAAGGAGGTCGGGCGCACCTCTCCCATCTGCAGATACTGGCGCTGCATTTCGGCGTTGTTCTCGAACCCGCCACAGGTCAGGATCACCGCCCGGCGGGATCGGATTGAGATCGTCTTGCCGTCCCGCTCCACAATCAGGCCACAGATCTGACCATAGGCATCGGCCACCAGTTCTTTTGCTGCGGTTTGATACCGTACCGGGATTTCACGCCGTGCAATATTATCTTCGAGCACCTTGATCAGCCGGGTACCATTGGTCGTGGCGCTGGTCGCGTAGTACTTTCGGCCATCTTCCAGGTCCGGAACCTCCGACACTTCGCAGTATCCCAGGGACGTGTACCCGGGGAACGGATAGTTGCCGACAGCCGGTGTGACCCGAACCGTGGCGCCATTAACCTCGGCCAAACCTCGAATGTATTCGGGAAGTTCGACCATAGCCTTGGCCAAATCGTGCAGCAAGTCATCGGGCGTTCGACCGCCACAGGTCCATTTCAGATATTCAAAGGCGCCGTCGGCATCATCTGAAACGCGAATGCCACCTGCAGAGATTGCGGATAATCCGCCCGGAAAGGCCATCTTTTCCAGCAACACCACGTCGGCTCCGGCATCGTGCGCCTCAATGGCGGCAATGCCTCCGGCGGCACCGAAGCCCACGACAATCACGTCGTGAGCTTCATCCCATTTGCCGACTTCTTCAACACGCATTTGATATTCCCCGATCCGCCTCTGCGCCTTCCGGCTCTCTCCTAAACGCAGCGTTGGAACATGTGCCCTTAACGACAAGGCGAAAGTGGCTCTAAAGATCGACTAACCCGGCGGCACGCGCGATGGTGCGATGCTGGATTTCATTGGTGCCTTCAGAAATCGGATAAAGCCGGGCATCGCGGAAAAACCGCTGGATCGGCGCATCGTTGATGTACCCGGCCCCGGCGAAGATCCGCATGCCCTGATCCGTGACGCTTACCGCTGCTTCGCTGGCCACATATTTCGCCATGGACGCTTCGAGCAGAGCCGGTACACCGCTTTCGTACAATTCCGCGGCTGAATAGACGTGCAAACGCGTAGTGGTCAGGTCGATCAGCATTTGCGAGAGCTTTGCCTGGATGATCTGATACTTGTTGATCTTCGTACCAAAGGTTTCGCGCTGACCGGCATATTCGAGCGATGCCTCATAAGCGGCTCTGGCCACGCCAAGACTGCGCGCGGCATGGGTAATCCGGCCTTCTTCCAGTGCTGACATGACGTATTTCATTCCGTGTCCCTCGTCACCGAGAAGCGCGTCTGCGGGAACGCGGCAATCGAAGAACACCGCGCCGGTTTCCATGGAACTATGGCCCAGCTTGTCCATCTTATGAATTTCGATACCCGGAGTCTTGGTGTCGACCAGGAAGATGCTGAGACCGTCACGGCGTTTAGTGCGATCCGTATAAGCGACCACCATCATGAAATCGGACATGGGAGCGCCTGTCGCGTAAATCTTGTTCGCCTTGATGTGCCAACCGTCATCTGTGCGCGTCGCGGAGCCCCGCATCGACAATACGTCCGATCCGGCACCCGGTTCGGTCATTGCAAAGGCCATCAAGTACTTACCCGAGATAATCGGCTTAAGGTAACGTTCCACCTGTTCCGCTGTCCCGAAAGAGGACAGCAATCGCTGCCCGAGGCCGAGTAAGGGCGTCGCCAGTCCGGCACAAACACGCGAGAATTCCTCAATCATGACACAGGCATGAACAAGTGTTCCGCCGCCACCGCCGAACTCTTCGGAAACGGTGAGGCCCAGAAACCCGTTTTTGGCCGCTCTCAACATCAGTTCGCGCGGATAAGTGCCGGTCTTTTCAGCATCCTCCACATATGGCGCAATTTCGTTTTCGGCAAATCGGCGGCAAACATCGCGAAACTCGCGGATTTCTTCGTTTTCTATCATTTCATACTCCGTACGTGGATCCACCTGCAGCGATTCAATTCCATTCGGAATGGCAGGCGGTTGCAAAAGGCCTAGCTGTTGCTGTCAGCTGAACTTGTTTTCGGTTTCGGCGCAGCTTCGCGCCCGGGGGCAAACCTGTTCCGCAATTTGGCGTAGATAAACGGCATCTCTCCAACCAGTCCTCGACGGAAGCCAATGATGCAAACAACGAAGATACCGCCTGTAACGATCGTGACCGACTGGCCCAGAAACGACATGTAGTCCTCGATAAAGACAACCACCACCGAACCGAACAGCGGCCCAAGAAAAGTACCAACGCCGCCCAGAAGAGTCATCAGGATCACTTGACCGTTTGTCAGCCAATGGACGTCCGAAAGGGAAGCGAATTCATAAACCAGAACTTTCATCGAGCCCGCAAGCGCGGCAAGAAAACCCGACAGTAAAAAGGCCTGGAATTTGAGGCGGGGCGGGGAATACCCCAATGAGATCGCACGTGATTCATTCTCTTTCATCGACCTCAAAGCCAAGCCGAAGGGCGATCCGACAATGCGCACGACCAGAAGAAAGGCGAGCACGAAAACCGCAAACACGAAGAAATACATCACGATAGGAACAGTGAGATCAAAGACGCCGAACAACACACCACGCGGGACCTGCGTCAAGCCGTTCTCTCCGCCGGTCAGCGGAACTTTCATCGCGACGAAGTGCCCAATTTCGACCAGCGCGAAGGTAATCATCGCAAAGTAGATGCCCGCCCGTCTGATCGCGAAGAGCCCCACCACAGCGGCCAGAATTGTGCCCAGCAAGACCCCGTAGAGAATTCCCAGTTCGGGTGTCAGACCCCAGACTTTAATAGAGTGGCCAGTCGCGTAGGCCGCCAACCCGAAGAAAACAACGTGGCCAAAAGACAGCAGGCCACCGTATCCGAATAGCAAATTGAAAGCCATGCCGAACAAGGCGAAGACATATATCTTCATTAAAATCATTGAATACACAAAAAAAGGTCCGATGCAGCCAAGCAGGATCAAGCCGGCATAAATATACAGCGAAATCCAAGGCGAATTAGTTGATGTCATGAGATTATTCCTCCATCATTTCGAGAAAGTGTCCGATCGCGAAAGCAGAAGGACGATCATCATAACGATGAATATGCTTACGTGAGAGGCTTCGGGGTAATACGCTTTCGTCACGCCTTCCAGCAGGCCGAGCGCAAATCCTCCAACGATACATCCAAGGAGCGAACCCAAACCGCCGATGACGACGACAGCGAAGACCACCAACATGATGGTATCTCCCATCAAGGGGCTGACAGGGAAGATCGGCGCCGCCAAAACGCCCCCAAGTGCAGCCAGACCCGCGCCAAAACCAAACGTTAGAGTAATCATACGCGGAACATTGATTCCGAATGTTGCGACCAGATCCGGGCGTTCAATCGCCGCGCGCAGGGTTGCGCCAAGCCGGGTGCGTTCCACAAGAAACCATGTCCCGAAACAAACGACCGCACTGGCAAAAAGAACCCAAAGGCGATACGTCGGTATATACATGAATTTGAGATCCGTCGCGCCGCTCAAGATTTCCGGAATAGAATAAGGTCGTCCCGAAACCGAATAGAACGCGCGGAAAATTCCGATAATGACCAACACAAGCCCAAATGTAAGGAGAAGACCATAGACATGGTGAACTGCATACAGTTTTCGCACCAGTGTCATCTCGATTACGATCGCTATTAGTGCGACGGCGAGCGGTGCGATAATGAGAGACGGCCAATAGCCAATTCCAAGATAGTGGCTCAGCATCCAGGTAAAAAAGCCACCCATCATATACATTGCGCCATGCGCAAAGTTCACAACATCAAGCATACCGAAGATAATGCAAAGTCCTAAGCTAAGCATTGCATAGAATGACCCGTTGACTAGTCCGAGCATCATCTGGCCCAGCAGTAGATTCAACGGTACCCCGAAAACCTCCACGTCACTTTCCTTTCAGGCTTTGCTGGCCTGAGCCAACAGATAGTTCTGTTTGATAATACCCCGCGCGATTCTGCGCGGGGTATGTTGGTCCTGATCGGGGATCAATCCTGCAAGAGTTTGCAGGTGCTTGGATCCATGGGCTGAAAGGCTTCTTCGCCAGGTATAGTGGCAACGATCTCGAAATAATCGAAATCACCCGTGGATTCTTCGGGAGTTTTTACGCGGACCAGATACATATCGTGAATCATTTGACCGTCTTCACGGACGTAAGCGTTTTGCGCAAAGAAATCACTGATATCCATTGATTTCAAAGTCTTAATGACAGTCTTTGCATCTTTGGTTCCGGCTTTTTCAACGGCCTTGAGATAGTTGGTAGTCGACGAATAAACCGCGGCTTGGAAATAGGTCGGCATTTTGCCGAATTTAGCTTTGAACTTCTCTGACCATTCCCGGCTCTCTTCGTCACGATCCCAATAGAAAGGGAGGGGCGCGCGCAGATTCTTGGTTACATCCAGTCCAAGTGCTTCGACATCGGTGATCGAAAACACCATTGGAACGATGACCGGTTTACCGGCATCCAGTATGCCGAATTCGCCGGCCTGCTTAATCATGGAAACCGCATCGTTACCCGAATTGGTAGCAATAACCACATCAGGACGCGCGGATTGGATCTGCAGGAGATAGGCCGAGAAATCGTTGGAGTTGAGGGGGTGGAAAATTGTACCCAAGACTTCACCCCCACCGGCTTCGATGTGCGGGTCTGCGGCCTCATTCATTTCATGGCCGAAGGAGTAATCCACTGTCAGATAATAGAAGTTCTTGTGGCCTTCCGCCAGCATCGCCTTGGTTGCAACCGCGGCGTATGAAAAGGTGTTCCAGCTCCAGTGCACATGGTTGGGCGTGCAGGCTTCCCGGGCAAGAAGTCCAGACCCGGAATCAGACACCATGGCAACCTTGTCGAATCTCTCTGCGAGCTTGACGACCTCGACAGCACCGGCCGCCATATTGACACCCACAATCACATCGACGCCTTCGTCTTCGTACCAACGACGGGCAATGGACGCCTCCAGTTCGGCTTTTTGCTGGTTGTCACCGACAACGAGCGAAATCGGCTCGCCCAGGACCTCGCCACCAAAGTCGTCGATGGCCATTTCTACCGCAATTTGCGAGCCCGGCCCGCCCAAATGCGATTGTCCGCCGGACATGTCGTTGGCCAGTCCGATTTTGAGCTCTGCGGAAACCGCTCCCGTCATGCCAAATGATGCGACCGAGGCCGCGAGCAGTGTCATTAATTTCGATTTCATTCTTCTCTCTCCCATGATCGTCTCCGTTATAGAGACAGATAGCGTTGAACGACTTCGGCGTCTTCTCGAACCTGCTGTCGGCTGAATTGGTCCTGAATTTGTCCACTTTCAATTACATAAAAGCGGTCGCTCATTACTCTTGCGAAACTCAGATTCTGCTCGACTAGCAGGATCGTCATTCCCCGTTTTTTTAACTGAAGAACCAAGTGGGCAATATCTTTGATAATTGCTGGAGCAAGCCCCTCGGATGGCTCGTCCAAAAGCAGGATATCGGCCCCAGTTCGGAGAATTCTGCCAATGGCCAGCATTTGCTGCTCCCCACCGGATAACTTGGTTCCCCCCGTATTCCACCTTTCCCGAAGGTTCGGAAAAGTCTCGCTGATTTCCTCGATACTCATGCCCCCGGGTTGCACCACAGGAGGCAAGAGCATGTTTTCAACGACGGACAGACTTGAAAATATCCCCCGCTCCTCCGGACAATAGGCAATGCCCAGCCTGGCTATCTTGTGCGGCGGCATTTTCGAAGCATCCTTACCCTTGATACGGATGCTTCCTTCGCGCCTCGGGCCGATGCCAAAGATGGATTTGAGAAGCGTTGTCTTCCCAGCGCCGTTACGCCCGAGAAGCGATACGACCTCCCCCGACTTTGCATAGAGGGAAATATCATGCAGAATATGCAATTCCCCGTAGTAGGCATTAAGGTCTTGGATTTCCAATGCGATCTCAGACACTGAATTCTTCTTCTACTAAGTCGCCGCCGATATAGGCCTCAATAACCCGCGGGTCATTTGAGACGGTATCGTAGGACCCCTCGACCAGCACTTGGCCACGTTGCATCACGGTGATCCGGTCGGAAAGCTCCTTGATCACGTCAAGATTGTGCTCGACCAGAACGACCGTTCGTCCGCGCCCCGCTTCGCGGATTAGGTCCGTTATGAGGCCAATGCTTTCATGCCCCATGCCCGCAGTAGGCTCATCCAAGAGCATCACTTTGGGATTTAACGACAATGTTGTTGCGATTTCCAATGCCCGCTTCCGGCCATAGGGCAAACTGTCCACCGGTTGCAGTGCATCGTCTTCCAAGCCAACTTGCTTAAGAAACTCCATGCAGCGATCATCGAACTCCTGCAAGCGCGCCTTAGAGACCCAGAATTGATAATCGTATCCGAGTGTGCGCTGATAAGAGACGCGGATATTTTCCAGGACAGTCAAATGCGAGAAGACCGCCGAAATCTGGAAAGACCGAACGATCCCCATCTGGGCAATCATCCAGGGCATTTTCCCGGTGATATCTCGCCCTTGATAATAGAGCGTGCCGGACGTTGGCTTCAGGAACTTGGTTATGAGATTGAAGAATGTTGTTTTGCCCGCGCCATTTGGCCCGATGATAGCATGAATCGACTGTTTCTCGATTGATACGCTCGCGTTATCGACCGCAAGAAAGCCCTTGAATTCCTTGGTAAGGGACTTCGCTTCCAGTACCGGATTGATCACATTGCCGGTCATGACGAGACCGTCCAAGGCAGTTTCTCGATGCCTCGCAGTCCTAATGTGAGGCAATTCGATAAATTTCCTCCAAGGATGCCCGGTTGGCAACTAGTTGTAAACGCAACTTGCCGCTGCTTGATCACGGTTCATTCTCCTCCCTTTGCGGCAGACATTTACGGCCTTCTCCAGAGCCTACATCGCCAAATGTGACGCTAGCTGAAAATCAGTACTGATTCAAGAAAATAGTGCAATTGACGCAAAATGCTTCCTTTGCCCTGGCCGGTCGAATGGTTGGCTCAATCTTCTGTTTGCGAATTCCTAGTCTCTCTGGTCGTCGTGCCAATGGACGCGGCGACTCGACTTAGATCTCTCTCTCCGTTCCCAGACCTCAGTGCTTCCCGAAGATGCGCGATTGAAGGCTTCTGGACGTGCTGCAGAGACTCGGTCAACTCCGCAATCAGAGCATTTGTCTCGTCCTCATCGAATGCATGGGTTCCAAGGCCGATAGATTTTGCCGCGTCCCGGTCAAGACGGCGATTGTTTAATACGATGTCGAAGGCCTTTTCGGGGCCGACGATTTGGGCAAAGCGTCTCGTTCCCAGACTGATCCCTAAGAGTCGGTAACCAGGGAATGCAAATTTTGCCGTTTGCCGCACGATCCGATAATCGCAGACCACAGTGAGTTCAGCGCCAGCCCCAACAGCGGCTCCCTCGACCATTGCCATTGTGACAAATGGCGCATTCCATAGCAGTTGCAACAAAGACTCGATGCTCACGGCGGTGGTGACATGATCTCCCGCGTCCGGCTCAGCAGTTGGGTTTCGATAAAGCCCAGCGCAGAAATTGTTTCCCTCGCCGGACAGGATGAGAAGCTTGGTCTCGTCCGTATAAGCCAACGAAACTTCGCGCAATAGACCGGCAATCATGTCGGGAGACAGCGCGTTGGCCTGCGCCGGCCGGTTCAGCCGGATTGTGCGAATGCCCGTCGCGATGTCCCGGACCACGACAGGCCCTGCGTCATCAGGCGAATCTTGCCGCTTGGTCTTCATGTGTTCGGTTCCTTGTCAGAATTAGGGCTCGACCCGATGCTTGAACTCAGCGGTCCCGGTACGGTCTGCCCGCGTCAGACCCCACAGTATGGCCTCGCGCGTTTCCACCGGATCGATGACATCGTCGATGATGCCAAGCTCCGCCGCCTTAAAGGCACTTGCAGCCTTGGCAAGCTCCTCAAGAAATTCGGCCTTAAGAGCTTTCGGGTCTTCTGAAGCTTCGATTTCCTTGCCGTGGATTAACATGACACCGGCCTCTGGGCCCATGACGTCAAAAAACGCCCCGGGCCAGGAAACCAATGCGTCAGGCTCGCAGGCCCGCCCGCACATTGCGATGTAGGCCATGCCAACCGCCTTGCGTAAGACCACGGTGACCTTGGGCACAGAGGCCAAGACCAGCGAATTAACCAACCGGGCACAGTGCGACACCATGCGGTGTTTCTCGATGTCGGGGCCCACCATGAAACCCGGAGTGTCGCAGAAAAACACCAATGGGATGTGGAAGGCATCGCACAGTTCTATCATTTTCCGCGCTTTTTGCGCGCCCTTCTCATCGATGGCACCGCCCATTTGCATAGGGTTATTGGCGATAATGCCGACCGGTTGACCATCCATCCGCGCTAAGGCGGTCATCATGCTGGGTCCATACTTCGGACGGATGACAAAGAGGCTATCTTCGTCAACCAGCAACTCAAGCAAACCTTGGATATTGTATGCGCGCCGCTGATTCACTGGCACGAATGCGGATAAAGCGCGACGTCCTTCTTCGCTGGCACAGAGGGCTGCGCGAGGCTCGGCTTGCGGCGGCAACTGGCTGCTGCTAGACGGGAAATAGGACAGATACCGGCGAACGTGAAGCAGCGCTTCGCGTTCGTCCGAGGCAATCACGTCCGCTTGGCCGGTAGTTTGCATCGCCATGACATCGCCGCCGATCTGATCGGCGGTGACATCCTTGTTCAGCCCGACCTTGACGAGCGGCGGTCCTGACATGCCCATGAAACCGGTGCCGGAGACCTTGATGGTAAAATCTCCCATGGCCGCAGTGAACGAGGGGCCGCCAAAAGAGTGGCCCATGATCACTGAGACTTGCGGGATGTGGCCGCTCATTCGAGTATGCTGCTTGAAGCCGTCTCCTAGGGCGGCAGATATCGCGCCGCTGCTTTCCTGAAGGCGAGCCGCGCCCGCTTCGCTCAACATTATGAACGGACGTCTATCACGAATGGCCATTTCGCGAAGCCGTGCGAGCTTTTTTTCTGCGACCAAGCCGCGGGTCCCGACCAGAACGGAAGGATCGTCCGCCGCGACAAAAACAGTCCTGCCGTCGATCTGACCGCTTCCCACCACCAAGCCATCCGCCGGGGTTCTGGTTTCGAGCGAACTCAGGCCGCTTTTCGCATGCATGCCGATTTCACGAAAACTGTTCGGATCGAGCAAAATATCGAGACGCTCACGGACCGAAAGCTTGGACTGGGTCTCAAGTTTCTTGAGGCGTTCCTCGCCCCCCATTCTCTTGACTTTGGCACGACGCTCATAAAGCTCAGGCCAAGACCCTTCTGCATCCGGTTTGCTATCATTTACGTCATCCGGCATTCGACTGCTGAGTCCTCTCTTTATACATTCGATTGAGATCGACCTTGCGGATCTTGCCACTGGCCGTTTTCGTGAATTTGTCGACCACGATCACTTCTTTCGGAATTTTGTAGGAGGCGACGCGGCCGGAACAAATCCGTTTTAGATCAGCATTGCCGAAAGACGCCCCATCCTGAAGCGTCACATAGGCGATTCCGACCTCTCCGCTTTTTTCGTCAGGAACGCCGATCACGGCCACTTCATTTATTTCGGGCTGTTCAGAGAGGAAGGACTCGACCTCTTGTGCGGCGAAGTTAAATCCAGAGGACTTAATAATTTCGAACGTCCGGCCCAGCCATTTAAGGTTGCCCTCTTCATCACGGCAGCCGACATCGCCGGTTATAAACCAGCCATCTTCGTCGAATTGTGCGGCGGTTGCTTCGGGATTGTTCAGGTATCCAAGCATGATATGAGGCGTATTTACATAAATGGCGCCGGGCTGACCTGTTTCTGGCGTGCCGCCATCGTCAGTCACCAATTTGATCTGGTCGCCTGGCCATTCACGTCCTTCAACACCGATTTCCTCAAATGACGACGAATTGGTTACCGGGCCGCTCGTTTCTGTCATTCCATATCCGGTCGTCACATTTTCGAAACCGAATTGTTTGAGAAGGTCGGTATGTTCGGGCCGACGCGGAAAGATCGATCCGGTGCGCAGGGATGCAACTTTGTCTGGTTCAAATCCTTTAGCCGAGGCAATGGACTGTAGGACCGGTGTTATGCAGGCAATGACCGTACACTTGTGTTTTTCGATCAATTCCACGGCTTCGTTTGGCTCAAACCGCTCCTGTATCACGAGGCTGCCGCCGACCACAATCGCGGTCAGAACCGAGTTTTGGCAACCAGTGACGGCAAATAGCGGATAGCCTAGGAAGATACAGTCACCTTCGACATAATCCCCCGCCAGATTAATCGCGTTGTTCAGGCAAACATGGCTCAGCATGACCCCCTTGGGCAGGGCGGTCGATCCCGAGGTATAAAGGATATAGGCAAGGTCATCAGGTGAAGCATCGCGCGGCGGTAGCGGGACGCTTTCGCCGTCTGACAGGAACGTGCCCCAGTCGAGGAATCTACCCTCGGGGGCCGCGTCCGATCGCGCTACCACAGCATGCTCAAGCTTGGGCAAGCTGACCTCTGTCGCAAACAATTCGGTGAGTACGGAGACGTAGGAGAACTCAGAGGAGTCTCCCTGCAAAAAGATCACGCGGGCACCGGAGTCGGACAACACATGTGCTAGGTCATTGGCCCGCAAGCGAGTGTTGATCGGCACCAATACCGCGCCGATCCGGGTAACGGCAAACTGTACTGCCAGCCATTCCCAGATGTTGGACATCCAAAGAGCAACTTTGTCACCCGGCCCCACGCCCAGAGCGACCAGCCCTGTTGCGACAGCGTCAATTCTGGAGTCCATGTCTCGATACGAACACGACCCAGAACCCTCTATGACCAAAGGAACCTCCGGCCAAAGTTCCACAGCCCGCTTGAACAAATCGTCCACGGTGGTCCGATAACGGAGGGATGACAGGCTCCCACCAAGAGCGCCCGAAGGCGCTCCTGCAGTCGGCTGCAAATCGAGAGTCATACTGTCAGTTTCCTACGGGAACGTACTTTTCGGGGACATCGCCATCGATTTGCACGCGACGCATGCGGCGCAGTTCGGAATAATCATCGAGTGCGTAGTGCTGAGTGGAAGCGTTATCCCAGATAATCAGCGTCCCCGGCTCCCAACGGAACCGAACCTGGAATTCCGGCTTCATCACATGTTTGTAAAGCATTGCAAGAATGTGGTCGCTTTCGTTCTCGTCAATGTTCACGATTCGCCGCGTGTAGGGAGCATTGACAAACAGACACGGCTTCTTCGTGACCGGGTGACTGCGGATGACCGGATGCCGGGAAGGCTTATCCACGGTCATGCCCTCACTCCGCAGGCTGCCGTCGGCGGCGTAGGTTCTCATCACAGCTTCATTGTCGTGCTCTGCCGTGAGTCCTTGCAGATAAACCTGCATTCCCGGCGAAAGCGCGTCATATGCCGCCGTCATGCTGGCGAACATAGTATCACCGCCAACCGAAGGAATAACCTCAGCGAACAGCAACGACCCCATGGGAGGGCATTCGTAGTCGGTATTGTCCGCGTGCCACATGCCGCCGACGGCCTTTTTGCTGCCATCGTTTTCCAGCAGGGACATGACTTCGCAGCCGTTGTAGTGCTGCAGCTTCTTCGAATAGTTCGGCTTGCCGAACCGCTTTGCCAGTTCCAAGTGAAGCTCGGGCGTCATGCCTTCCTGACCGCGAAAAACGATGACCTCGTGTTCCATCAGTGCATCGTGGATCACTCCGAATGTGACATCGTCAACGGGCTGAGACAAATCGATCCCAGACATCTGGGCGCCGATAGACGTGGCCACCCGACGAATTTCGATGCCATCCGGCAGTTTCTTGACAGTGTCTTTCATCTCTTCCTCCTACTAAATTCGTTTAGGCCAAGCTCCGAACAGCAAATATTCGGATCGTATTGGACCTGACTGTGACACCGAGAGCGTCAGCGACCTCAACGTGTGGTGGACGCAAGATCCGCAATACCCAGCACCATACGTCCCGTGGCGGTAAGCTGACGGTCCAGATTGTCGTGCAACGTGATGGTGCGCGCATTTCTCCAGAACCGGTCTGCATTATATTTTGCTGAGGCGGATTGCCCGCCGCACAGCCGAAAGATCTGTGATCCCATCTCCACTGAGACCCGCGATGCATGGCATTTTGCTTGATAGACAGCGCAGGAAGCTTCTCCCGGGCTCGCCTCGCCCCGCTCCACAGCCGACAGGGCATCCGCTGCGCGCCGGACAAGCGCGCGCCCGGCCTCCACCTTGACGCTCAGATCGCCAATCACATGTGCCACATGCGGCTCGTCGATCGCACGCTCGAAACCATGCGGCGGCTTGGCGTGAGTCTTCAGATACTCGATCGTGAAATCGAGCGCCCCTTGGCCAAGGCCGACAAAATGCGACGCGAAGGCTAGTTGGAACATCTGCCCAATTGTGCCCGGCTTCAGGAAAGCTCCCGGATCCCCGATCACCATATCGTCGGGCACATACACTTCCTTGAACGTGCAGGAGCCGCTTGTGGTCGCGCGTTGACCGATGCCATCCCAGCTATCAATGATCTCCACCCCTTCGGCGTCGACGTCCACAACCGGCGTCATTAGCCCGGTCATATCCTCCGCGCCATCGGCCATTGTGAACAGCATCATGTATTTGCATCCAAGAGATCCGGTGGCAAAGAACTTTTTGGCGTTGATGCTCCAGCCATCCTTAACGCGGTCGGCCGTGGAATCGTATTTGATCCGTCCACCGGTGTCGGTGAAGCGCTGAGACGGCTCGCTGCCAAGAAAGCAGAATGTTTCGCCCTTGGCAGACGCATCCGCGAACTTCGCCATTTGCGCTTCGCTGCCAATCGCCTTGACCACGCCCATGGCGGCATAATGCACAGTAACGATCTGGGCCGTCGAACTGCACCCGCTCGCGAGAATATCGATGACCCGGTAGAGGCCCCACATATCGCCATTTAACCCAAGATCGTGCCCACCCAATGATTCGGGCGCGACGGCGCCAAGCAACCCACTGTCCCGAACGATCTTCATCGTTTCATGCGGATATTTTGCCTCTCGATCGACGTTGGACGCCAATTTACGTAGTTTTTCAGCACATTCTCTCGCAGCCTTAATGTAAATTGGTTCCACGCCTATGCTCCTCCTCAGCAACCCATCATCTCATCCAGTAACTACTGTCGGCGGCCACCGCACTAACATCAGCACCTGCAGGAAGTGATGCAATTGGGATAATTGTGTCATCGTTGCTTCTGTTGATCAACGCCAAAAAGCACCAATTGCACCAGTTTCCATTTTGCCGGTGCCAGAGGCGGTTGCGGCAGTCCGGAGGAAGTCGCGATGCACGGCTATCTCGGGAAAGTCTGAACAACGTGTTGGGTAAGCTCGCGTAAGCGGCGTGAGCGAGTAGATCGGCATTTTAGCCGGCTGATCGCGGTTTTCGCCGTTCTTTTCTTTCGGCCCGCCGGCGTCTCGACCTGCTTCGGACAGACTCGTTCTCAGGCCATCAGACGCCTTCGCGCCTGGAAGAGGTTGCCGAGCGCGAACAGCGTGAACAACTGGGCGCGGTTCTTGGCGAGCCCGCGATAGCGGGTCCGGGTGTAGCCGAACTGGCGTTTGATGACGCGGAACGGATGCTCGACCTTGGCTCTGACCCTGGCGATCAGCCGATTGATCTGCTCGTCGACGGGATGCAACCGGCCACCCGCGGGCGCCTTGCGCATCACGCCCCAGAACTTGCCGGGTGCCTCGAAGGCGGCCTGCCGGGCAGCGTTGACGTAGCCCTTGTCGGCCCAAACAGTATCCTCATCGCCGTGTAGCAACTCGTCCCACACTTGGCTGTCATGCAGCTTGGCAGTCGAGGTTTCCAGGCTGTGGGTGATGCCACTGTCGGCATCGACGCCGACATGTGCCTTCATGCCAAAATACCAGTCGTTGCCCTTCTTTGTGCTCGTCATCTCCGGGTCACGCTTGCCAGCCTGGTTCTTGGTAGAGGATGGCGCGTCGATGATCGTCGCATCCACCAGGGTGCCGGAGCGCAGCGTGATGCCTTTGCCGGCAAGGTGGCCATTGACCTCGGCGAAGATGGCCTCGGTCAGCCCATGCTGCTCGAGCAGATGGCGGAAGTTCAGGATGGTGGTCTCGTCGGGGATGCGATCATCGCCCAGTTCGATCCCGGCAAACCGGCGCATCGCGTCGCTGTCATACAGCGTCTCCTCCGCCATCGGATCACTCAGCGCATACCAATTCTGGAGGAAATAGACCCGCAGCATCGTTTCCAGCGGCATCGGCGGGCGCCCGCCTTTCGGCCCAGCCTTCGGATAATGCGGTGCGATCAGCGCCAACAATCTGCTCCAAGGAACCACCGCCTCCATCTCTGCCAGGAACTGCTCGCGACGCGTCACCTTCTTCTTCATCGCATCGCGCAGACCGGGAAAAGCGGGTTGTTTTGGCATCGGCAGCGCTCCTGATCGCGTTGCCGACACCCTATCACATCAGGCCGAAAGGGGCAGGTTTTTCAGACGTTCCCTCGGATTTCTTGCCATGCACGACATGGTTCAGTTCGGCGACGAGGTGCTCGAGCTGCTTGACGATCTGCTTCAGATCGGTGGCTTCTGCCTTCAGGGCTGTGTTCGCCGCCAGCAGATCCGCATGCTCGCGCAGGAGATCGGCGACGACATCACGCTGATCCTCGGGCAGGCTCAATAGGTCGATCTTGGCGGCAGCAGGCATGCTGCCAGATACCCTGAGCCAACTGGAAAGACCCGCCATTTCGATGGAGCAGAGTCATTCTGCCGCAGCTGGTTTTCTGGCTTCCACCGCATCAGTTCAACCCGGCTTGCCGGTGCAGTCTTTCTGCGGTTGCCAAAATTTGGACGTTGAAGTAGACAACCTTCAACAACTGCAGAATGCTTTGAGGCCATGATAGAAACGAAGAAATGGTTCGAGACAATTGCAGATCGTAAGGGGCCCAAATATGTGGCGATCGTTAATGCACTGTCCGACGCCATTCATCGGGGCGATCTTGCGGCCGGCGACCGCCTGCCCCCCCAACGCGACTTGGCGAAACTGATCGGCGTCACACCCGGCACCACAGCTCGCGCATATGCCATCGCCTCAAAGCGCGGCCTAATTGTCGGTGAAACAGGTCGCGGAACGCACGTGACGAAGGAAGCGACGTTTCCCAAACTGTTCCAAGAACCAAAACCGCCGCTGCAGAGTACGCCATTTCGTGTTCCATCCGTTTACACGAGAAGCCGGGAACCCTCCCCGCAATTGCGGAATCTCGCCCTGCCCCGTGCCCCTTCGCCTCGTCTGTTGCAGACCATGAGCACCGGATTGTACGCGATTGCTCCGGATGCGCTGAAATCGCCATCAGATTATCAGAGATACCTGACCGATTTTTCGCCGCGCCATTACGATCTCGGAGCCGAATGGATGAGGCAAATGGGGTTCAAGGCGACAGCCGAAAACGTCATGTTGACGGCCGGGGCGCATATCGGAATATCCTTGATACTGGCGTTCCAGAACTTGCAAACCATGCCCCTCCTCACGTCGTCGGTGACCTATGGCGGCATGCGCAACCTCAATTCGATCAATAACAGGCCGATGGTTGAGATCGACCATGACCTGGACGGAATAGTGCCGACATCGCTGGAAGCGGCCTGTCGGCGCGGCATGGGAAAACTGCTCTTTATGCAAACCGCAGTTCACAATCCCCTCAGCGTCGTGACCCCCCCCTATCGCCGCGAAGAAATTGCTGGAATTGCACAGCGTTATGATCTCATTGTCATTGAAGACAACGCCGCCCTAGTCGCGCCAATGAACGATGGTCCATCCATCGCCGAACTGGCGCCCGAACGCACATTCCTCGTTTCGAGCACATCCAAGAGCATAACGCCTTCCGCGCCTGTCGGAATCATTCTTGGCCCGCCCGGCTGGGTGAGTCAGCTTCTGACCTCTGTACGCATGCACCACCTTTACCCTTCCGTGCTGAACTATGCCCTCCTAGAGTGGATGTTGATGGAAGGCGTTGTCAAAGACATCTGGTCGGACAATGTCGACGTGGTGACAAGAAGAGGCAAGATAGCCAGTGACATCATTGGTCATGAACATTTCCGGCATGGTCCGCTGTCCCACTATGGCTGGCTTAGCCTTCCCGACGAATGGCATCCCGACGCCTTTTCCTCGGCAATGCATCAGGCCGGAATCGAAGTCGGGTCGTCAAGAGAATTTTCGCTTCGAAACGCGGCCAACGCCGAAGAAGGCATTAGAATTTCCCTTACCGGCCCGGAAACGGATGAAGAATTGACGGAAAACCTCGAGATCGTCGCGCAACATCTGAAAAACCTGCCCGTTTCGCCCTAATGTGATAGGGCATCGGCAACGCGATCAGAAGCGCTGCCGATGCCAAGCAACCCGTTTTTCCGGTCGGAGCGATCCGATGCAGAAGAAGGTGACGCCTCACAAGCGGTTTCTGGGAGAGATGGAGGCAGTGGTTCCTTTGAGCCGATTGTTGGCGCTGAGCGATCCGCATTATCCGAAGGCCAGACCAAAGGGCGGGCGCCCGCGGATGCTGCTGGAAACGATGCTGGGGGTTTATTTTCTTCAGAACTGGTATGCGCTGAGCGATCCGATGGGTGCCTTCTATCGCCGCCTGAAAGTGTCCGATCTTCTGTATATGATTGATCCGGTCCATGCTTCACCGAAAGGAAGCATGAATGACCATCTCGAGAAAGTAAGCGCCTCGTCGCTCCCCTACGCGGCGCGGCTTGACGCGATCGAGAAGGTCCAAGGCATGTGCACTGCTCCCCAAGCTTGGACCGCCGAAAGCTGGAATTTTCCGGCTGTCTGGTCCCACCCCGGACCTTGGACCGGATCAGATGAGAATCTCCGGCTGTTTGGCGGCTTGGGCTTCCGCTCCAAGCCTTGATAGCATGGCCAGCGGTGCTCTGTCACCGATTGCACCATGCGGTCTCACTTCGTTGTACAACTAAACGTCAGAACACCCACGTTACTGAGTGCCGCGAGGTTCTTTATCGATGGCATCCCTGGTTTGGTCGATTTGTTCATGTCCATCAGACGATCGACAAGCCCGGCGATGCGGTGTTTCGGTGCAGTCTTACCGGCCGCCGGTCGGACCGGCTTCTGGAAGTCCCGGCATGGATGTTTGACCGGGCCGCATGTGTGGCCTGCCGTCGGGTCGATGTGGCGCATGTGGGCCTGAACACCCTGACGAGCCTTGCGGAGTTGGTTCGCGATGCTGGCTTTACCTCGCTTGATAAATCCGACTCCTCATCGCGCGCTGGCGCAGCATTGGACTCTGAACCCACGATTCGGAGGTCGGCCAATGCCGCGCAAAACGATAAAAACGCAACTCGAG
>JAVJUV010000036.1:0-8933 GCA_040220415.1 Silicimonas sp. | reverse complement strand
ACGGCGCGCCGGTAAGCGTGCCCCTGGACGGCGCCGAGCAGCGCCAGCCAGTCGCCGCCTGAGACCGTCAGCCGGGACACGCCCGATGCGGAGAACATTGCCGTGATCAGCGTCATCGCCTCTTCCAGGGCCTCGATCCGCACCGCCAGGTCCTTGTGGAAATCCCGCCCGCTGCCGAAGTAGCCCGAGAGCCTGGCAAAGCTCTGCACGATCGAGGGCCGCATCAGCACGGTCAGCACGAGGGAGCGGGTCTTGAGATCGCGGGCTTTCAGGCTGGCCTGCCAGGCGTGGTCCACGGCTTCGGCGAACGGCATTCCGTCCGGTGGCACCAGCTCGGCGACCGCGGGACGCGATACCTTGTTGACGTAGAACCCGAAGCGCTCGCCCAACTGCCCGGTGATCCGGGCAAAGCCGGCGCTGATCTCGTCGACCTCGCCTACCTCGCAGGTGAAACTGTCGATCCCGCCCAGGGTGACCGCGGCCGTGAGATCGCCCTGCCGTGTCAGGATCACATTGTCCCGCAAAGCCGAGATATAGGGCAGGTGGCGCCCGAACCGTTCGGCCTTGAGCGCGCGAGCGCCCAGCACATCCTCCACCGCAGCGCTGGCGCGGAAGCCCCGGAGTTCACGAGACATAGATCATCATCGGCCTCCGGATCCAGTCTATCACAGTTTGCGATCGGAGAAGGATGACGCGCGGGCAGTGCTGAAATTTCGAGCAAATTAGTCAATCAGCCGGGACCAAACGGAAAATCGCCGGTTTGCCGGAGTGGCACCATCCGAGATTACCATACGATGCGGACCAGCGCGCTCTCGGGCGCCCGGTCCACCATATCGATCTCCGAAATATCGAAGGACTTCACCGGCTTGCCGCCGAGCTCAAAAAAAGCTTGCTAGAATCGCGCATCAGACTTACTAACTAACAGATGGTTATTAATGACTCGTCACACAAAACTCCTGCTAGCCTACGCCGCACACATCGCGGCATGGTGCTCTCAGCGATCCAGGCCAGCCCCGGGATTTCACGTGCGGAACTGGCCAGAAATCACGGATTTTCCGAAATGGCCACCACGCGGATCGCGCGCGAATTGCTTGTGGCGGGCATCATCGAAGAGTTCGAGCTCGACAGGGCGAAGCGGGGAGAGCGCGCGCTGGGGCGGCCCAAAGTTGGGTTGAGGATTGCAGCATGCGGGCTCTTCGCCGCGGGTATTACGGTCTCTGCTTATCACTCCGAGGTGTCGATCTGTGATGCCAACGGCCAACTCGTGGCGAGCCGGAAAGTTCAGGATATTCCTCTGTTTGACGCGGTCCAGACCGGCAGGCACTACGCAAAGGCGCTTCGGGCGCTGATCGATGAATCTGGTTTCGACCTGCAGCGCTTTGTCGGAATAGGCGTTGCACTTTCGGCCCGAACCGATCCTGTTACCGGACGGATCGTCATGTCGGAATACTTCGGCTGGGGAGAGGATAACGGGGGGTTCTGCGAAGAAGTCCGGAACGTCATCAATCTACCGGTGGAGATCGAGAACATCGCGAATGCGCTTGCAATTGCGGAGATGCGCTTTGGCAGTGCGCGCGACCTTTCCGAATTCACGCTGATCCACGCCGCTACCTTTGTGGGCGCCGGCGTCGTGTCCGACAGTCGACTTGTGCGCGGGGTATCTGGGATCTCGGGTCTGATTGGTCACTTCCGAACTGCTGAGCAACCTCTTACCTGTGTCTGTGGTCGTCACGACTGCCTGAATTTGGCGGCC
Source organism: Silicimonas sp. (assembly GCA_040220415.1). Lineage (GTDB taxonomy): Bacteria > Pseudomonadota > Alphaproteobacteria > Rhodobacterales > Rhodobacteraceae > JAVJUV01. The sequence continues at coordinate 7,180 of JAVJUV010000036.1, read as the reverse complement.
ACTGGCTTTAGCCTTCTGTCCCGTTTGGGCTTACTCGATCATCAGGTCTTCGATCGTTCCAAACTCTCTTTCTACGCCTCCACCATTCTGGACAAGCTCGCGGATGAGGCGTCCGTTACTCCGCTGAGAGAAGCAGGTTCCAATCTGGCGTTAGCAGTGGACAATATTGTCAAGCTGCTGGGGCCTGAGCGAGTGATCCTGAGTGGCCATCTAGGCACCAACGAGGATTATTTCGAGGGAGCGCGACAGGCGCTGGAAGAACAATACGGTGTGGGCAACATTCTCGTCCGGGGCGAGATCTCATCGGTCCGATCGGCTGCGTTGCTGGCGCTGCATGCATATTGCTACCTTGACCGGCTCGACTACGACCGGTTTGCGGAAACCGCCCCGGCGAAGGGACGTTCCCATGGATAACGCGCCACTCAACAAATTCGTCAACGCCATCGCGGGGGGGACTTCGGTCGCTCTGATCGGCCTCACGCTTTACACTGCATATTTCGGAGTGTTCCCCGACGGTATCCAGCGCAGTCTGCACCTGTTGCTGGTCATGATCCTGGTATTTGCTCGCGCAGTGACCGCGGCGCACGTGTTCGTGGAGGAACAGCCAAAATCCGGCGCGGTCAGACTGCTTGCACGCTTCTGGGTGCTCCTAGCGCTTATTGGCGCTGTCCTTGCAGTCGGGCATCAGTTCTGGAACTTCGATGCCATCAACAGCCGGTACGGAGCGATCACAGATGACGAGATCGTCCTGGGCGTTATTCTGGTCATCGTGCTTTTCGACGCCTGCCGCCGGACCGTTGGATGGCCCATCGTCATCTTGGCCGCGCTCTTCATTGCCTACGGTTTGTTCGGAAACTATCTGCCTGTCACCGTCGGCCATCGCGGGTATTCCCTGCAAAGGGTGGTTTCGCAGATTTATCTGGGCGGCGGCGGGATATTCGGCACACCGCTTGGCGTCAGTGCGACATTCGTGACCGGCGTGGTGGTGCTGGGTGCGCTTTTGGAAAAGACCGGTGCAGGCCAGGTCCTGATGGACTTCGCGACAGCCCTTACAGGCCGGATGCGCGGTGGCCCCGCCAAGGCCGCCGTTGTCGGGTCGAGCCTCATGGGGATGATCTCGGGTACAGCCGTCGCCAATGTGCTAACTACCGGCCCGATTTCGATCCCCCTTATGAACAAGAGCGGATACCGCAAGGAGGCTGCCGGCGCGATCGAGGCGGTCTCTTCGACCGGGGGGCAGCTGATGCCGCCCGTAATGGGGGCCGCTGCCTTCATCATGGCGGAATTCACGAACACCTCCTACCTGACCATCGCGAAAGCCGCGTTTCTCCCGGCCGTGATTTTCTATGCGGTGCTGCTCGCGATGGTCCACTTCGAAGCTGCCAAGCGCAAAATCCCCGTGATGCGCGACCTTGGTGACGTGACCGACTGGCGATCGATCCTGCGGCGGTCCTATCTGCTTGTCCCGCTGCCTGTCTTCGTGAGCATGCTGCTGAATGGCTACTCGATCATGCTGTCGTCGTTCTGGGCCATCACCGCGTCGGCGCTTGTCAGCTATCTCGACCGGGCCACCGCCCTGACCCCGCGGCGGATTGTCGAAACCTGTGTCACCGCGGCGCAAGCTGTGATCCCCGTGGCTCTCGCTTGCGCAGCTGCGGGCGTGATCATCGGGATCATCACGCTGACGGGAATCGGGCTGAAATTTTCCACCCTTGTCGTAATGCTGTCCGGTGGCTCGCTCCCGGTTGCGCTGGTTCTCACCATGCTGACCTGTCTGATCCTTGGCATGGGGCTGCCGACCGCGGCGGCCTATATCCTAGTGGCGACGCTTGTTGCACCGGCGCTGGTCGATCTGGGCGTCGGCCTGCTGGCGGCGCATCTCTTCGTTCTCTATTCGGCCATGCTGTCATCGATCACGCCGCCGGTGGCGCTGGCTGCCTATGCGGCGGCCTCCATCGCCAATGGCAACCCGCTCAAGATCGCCGTGCTGGCCTGCCAATTCGGCATTGCCGCCTTCGCCGTGCCCTATTTCTTTGTTTACGATCCCGCGCTTCTCGGCATCGACGTGACCTGGATGCAGGTGGCAGTCTCTTTCATCACCGCCATCATCGGGGGTATTTGTGCCAGCGCCGCAATGCTGGGGCACTTCGCGCGCCGCCTGACCGCCTTGGAGCGCCTTGGCTTCGCGCTGACTGCCATCCTTTTCATGAACTCGGACTGGCGCATCGACCTGGCCGCCTTCGCGCTGATGGCTGCGCTGGTCCTTTGGGTCACGCGCACTGCACGCTCATCAGAAGAAACCGACCAAGTGCCCGGGACGAACCGGGCATCCACACCCAATGGGGAGACTTCCAATGACCTTTGACTTCAGGGCCGCAGTTCTGGCGGCCGCAACACTCGCCGTGCCCGCTGGTGCACAGGCTCAGGATTATCTGTCGATCGGCTCCTGTCCGGTAACCTGTACCGCCTATACCTGGTCTGCGGGCGTGGCCGACGTGATCAACAAGAACGTCGACGGCGTTCAAGCGACTGCCGAAGAGACCAAGGGTTACGTCGCCAATATCGCACTGATGCAGAACGGTGAGCTCGAGGCTTCCATGGCCACGTCGCTTTCCGCCTATGAAGCCTGGGCTGCCACAGGCAACTATGAAGGCACCGAGCCGGGCAAGATTCTTGCCTGGATGTCGATTGCTCCGGTCGGCATGCACATTATCACCGTCGAAGGCAGCCCGGTTACCGGCCTCGAGGACCTCAAAGGCAAGCGCGTGGGAATGGGGCAACCCGGAGGAGTGTCGATGCTTGACGCCAACGTCCTGATGGCGCGGGTTGCCGGGGACGATTTCGAACCCTTCCGCGTACGTCTTGGCGACATGGTCGACATGCTGGCCGATGGCAACATCGACGCGGCTCTCTGGAACGGGTCCTTCCCGCTCGCGCCTGTCATCAAGCTTGCCGCGCAACGTGACCTGAAATTGATCCCTGTGCCGGACGATTTCTATTCAGCCCTGCGCGAGGATTACCCGCCCTATTTCCGCCTCTCGATCCCGGGCGGCACCTACGATGGTGTGACCGAGGACACCCTTACCTACGGCTTGGCCAACGGTCTCGTGATATCGGCCGACGTGCCGGAAGAGCGCGTCTATCAAATGACGAAAGCCGTTTTCGAAAACCTCGATGCCCTGGCAGGTGTGCATCCGGCTTTTGGAAAGATGTCGGCTGATACCGTGCTCAACGGCTTCGGTTCCCCCCTTCATCCCGGTGCTCTGCGCTACTACCGTGAGATAGGCGTACCGGATATCGAAGAGTTCGTTGCGCGCACCGCCGGCAACTGACGCTTCGGGCAAAACCTGTTCGGGACGCTCGCGGGGCGCCCCGGACGACGACGGACCAAAGGAAGCATTATGTCACGCCCCAACATTCTCGTCATCCAAGCGGACCAGATGACCGCATTGTGCCTGTCGGCCTATGGCAAACCCTACGCCATCACGCCGAACATCGACCGTCTTGCGGCAAATGGTACGACTTTCTCCAACAGCTATTGCAACAATCCCGTTTGCGGACCGTCACGGGCCTCGATGATGACCGGTCGGTTGTCCTCGGAGGTTGGCGTCTACGACAATGGAGCCGAATTTCTCGCCTCGGAACCGACCTTCGCGCATTACATGCGCAAGCTGGGATACAAGACCACCTTGTCAGGAAAGATGCATTTTGTTGGGCCGGATCAGATGCATGGCTTCGAGCAGCGCCTCACTACCGATATCTATCCTTCCGATTTTGCCTGGACCGCTGATTGGGACCAGACGGACGAGCCTTACGCCCCGTCTCGAATGAGTCTGCTGAGCGTGGTCGAGGCGGGACACTGCGAACGGAATCTGCAGATCGATTATGATGAAGAAGTGTTCAACGCGGCCAGACAGGAGATGTTCGATCACGCCCGTTCCGCGGACGACCGACCTTTCCTGCTGCATGTGTCCTTCACCCAGCCCCACAATCCGTTCGTCGCTGACCGGAAGTACTGGGACATGTACGAAGACGTCGACATCCCCGAACCCGAGGTCGGTCATATTCCCTACGAAGACCGGGATCCTTGGGCACAACGCTATTACCTCACCATCCGGCAAGATGAGTTCGACGTCACGCCCGAGCAACTCTACAAGTCCCGTCGCGCCTACTTTGCGATGGTCACTCACCTTGACACGCTGATTGGCGAACTTGTCGAGACGCTCGAGCGGATCGGGGAACTTGAGAATACCTACATTTTCCTCACGTCGGATCACGGCGAAATGCTGGGTGAGCGTGGGATGTGGTTCAAGTTCAATCCCTTCGAAGCATCGATGAGAGTGCCGCTGATCGCGCAGGGCCCGCGCTTCCAGTCAGGTCACAAGGAGCAGGCGCTGGCCTCTCTCGTCGACCTGTTGCCGACGTTCACGGACATCGCCAGTGACAGTGAATTCGATGACTTTGCTGTCCCGATCACGGGGCGCAGCCTGCTGAACCTGCCGAGCGCCGGCAGCTCGGATGACCGGATATTCGCCGAATTTACAGGGGAAGGGCTCTACGCCCCGGCCTTCATTCTGCTCAGGGGGAAGATTAAGCTCATTCATAGCCGCACCGATCCGCCGATCCTGTTCGATCTCGAAAAAGACCCGCTTGAGCTAAAAAATCTCGCTGATGACCCAGCACACAAGGAGGTGCTGGAGCAGATGGTCGCCGAGATGACAGAGCAATGGGACGAAGCGGCGCTCGAAGCCCGTATTCGCGCATCGCAACACAAGCGTCTCTTTGTGCAGGATGCGATGAAATGCGGCCAGTTTCCATATTGGGATTATGCCCGCCCCTACGATCCGTCGAAGGTCTATGTCCGGGGCGGCACCGATCCCAGCACGACGGCCACCAAACAAAGGGGACGCTACCCCTACGTACCCGTCACGCCCCCACAGCACCCTCGCAACGGAGGCGCATAGGCGCCGGTCGACGCGCGGTCTGCACGGTTTTGGGGGCTTGGGTCTGGAACCATGACAGGCGCACCGGAGCCCGATCCGTGGCCCGGCGTGAACTGATGCGGTTGTCTAATCGTAAGCGGCGGCTTGAGAGCACCGGGTTTTCAGCTTGACGGCTGGAAGTTCCAGGGGAGCAGGTCGTCGATGCGGGTTTTCGGATGGCCGGCGGCGATCGCTTCGAGTGTAGCTTTCAGGTAGGCGAAGGGCCCCGCACCGTTGATCTTGCAGGTCTCGATCAGCGAGGCGATGCGACCCCAGGCGCGGCCGCCTTCGTCATGACCCGCGAATAGCGCATTCTTCCGTTTATGCAGAGGTCTGCATAAACGGAATTATGGCCACCGCGTGATTATGCGCAGCCCGCCGGAGGAAGGACTGCAAAGGCTGATGCGCCGGTGATTTCCAGCACAACGAACTGCGCATAATTCAAAGGCTCTGAAGGAACTGCATCAGTTGGTCCGGTGGGCGGTACCGACCGGGGCGCGCTCCGATCGGTTGCAGGCGGTCAAGGGCGCGCTCTTTCATAGAGAGGTCGGCCTCGAGGTACATATGCGTCGTGGAGGGACTCTCGTGGCCCAGCCAGAGTGCGATGACGGTAATATCGACACCGGACTGCAGGAGGTGCATCGCGGTGGTGTGACGGATCGTGTGCGGCGATATCGAGCGTCGCGCAAGTTGCGGGTGGCGCGCTGCGGCGACCGAGACGGCCAGATCGAGGCGCTGGGTGACGTTCGAGCGCGCCATCCTTGTTCCGCCCCGGCTTGGGAACAGGAAGCTGTCATCGCCGGCGCTCTCCAGCCGGCGCTTCCAACCCCGGATCAGGGAGGCGGTTGAACGCCAGAGCGGCACGCTTCGTTCCTTGCGCCCCTTGCCGTGGAGGTGCGCGGCCATCGAACCGTCGCCGACGACATCGCCAACCTTCAGACCGATGACCTCCGACACGCGGGCGCCGGTGTTGTACATCAGGCTGAAGAGCACCCGATCCCGCTGACCCGTCCAGGTTCGAGGGTCCGGCGCCTCGTGGATAGCCTGCATCTCCGGGCGCGACAGAAACCCGAGCATCGGCCTGTCAAAGCGCTTCATCGGGATGGCCAGCGCCTGCTCGATGACAGGCAGGGCGGTCAGGTCGTGGTGGGCGGCATACTTCAGGAACGATCGGAGTGCTGCCAAACGGGCGTTGCGGCTGCGCGCGCCGTTCTTGCGATCCGCTTCCAGATGATCGAGGAATCCGAGGATCATCCTGGCGTCGAGATCGACCAATTCCAACGCGGTCGGAGCCTTGCCGATCCTTGTCTCGGCGAAGCTGAGCAACAGGCGGAACGTGTCCCTGTAGGCGGCGATGGTACGTGGGCTTACGGCGCGCTGATGGCCCAGATGCTCAACGAAGAAACGCTGAAGCAAGGTGGAAAAGGTCGGTGACGAGGCCGGATCAGTCATGATGTTCGCCTCCGACGGTTGCCGCGAAGAGTTCGAAACGCGTGCCGGCGACGGCCATGAGTTCCGGAACGCCGGTCAGATACCAGTATGTGTCGGACACCTTGGCGTGGCCGACATAGGTCGAGAGTGCGGCCATGGCGTTACCGATATCGGCCCCGCTCTCATGCCAAAGCTGGACGCGACGGCAGATGAAGGTGTGGCGCAGATCATGGATGCGCGTCTGGCCGTAGGCGCCGCGCGCACTCCACCGGAGTTCGCCGCGTAGCCGCTGGAAAACGCCATGAACGGTCCGCTTCGGCAGCACCCCACCGGATGACGACAGAAATAGCGGCGCATCCCGGTGGGGTGCGCTGTGACGCGCCCGCAGAACCATGTAGCGGTTCAACGCCTCGGCCACGGTCGGATGCAAGGGCACATGCCTGGATTTGCGGAACTTTGTGTCCCGGACCGTGAGGACGCCCTGATCGAGATCGACATCGCCGCATCGCAGGTGGAGGGCCTCCGAAAGGCGCAGGCCAGTGGCGGCAATCAATCCGAAGATCGTCTCATAGGTCGCCGGCCGCAATCCACCGTGTGGCGCAAGGCGCCGAGCGGCAGCAAGAAGATCGCAGATCTCCTGCTCCGAATAGATGTGCGGGGCCAGACGGCGATGCGCGCGGCCAAAGATTGCCGTCTGCGGGAACTCGGTCGCAGGATCGAGCCGCGCCAAATACCTGGCGAATGGACGAAGGATGTCCAGACGGCGC
>JAVJUV010000035.1:0-61003 GCA_040220415.1 Silicimonas sp. | reverse complement strand
CGCGCCCATCACCTGCACGATGGTCAGGTCGGCCCCAGACGCGATGTCCAAAAGCCAGCGTTCCTTGCTGAACAGGGATGCACCGGCGTGCATGACCCCCAGATTGACGACAGGCCTGCCGATCCGGTCTTCCAGCAACGCCGGATAGGGACGGTCGACGAACTTGCCAAAGGTCTCGCTGCCGCCCAGCACGGCGATGAACGGTTTATTCAGGTCGCGCTCTGGCCCCCGCAAAGCAAGTCTTGATCCGTCGACATGCCACAGATCATGGTTATCGCGCGATTGCGCGTCTGATTTCGCATACATTTTCCCACCACGGAGTTTTCCCTGCCCGAAGAATCGCCGGGTTGTCTTTCCAAATGCCTAAAGGCCGCAATTTAACCTTCCACCGGGGCCCTCGCCCCTTGCACGAGGAAGCAGCGTGCGCCTATGGTCGCGCCGGATCGAAAGGACGCAGGATGGAAATCAAGAAGGTTGGCGTCATCGGAGCCGGTCAGATGGGCAATGGCATCGCGCATGTCTTTGCGCTGGCGGGTTACGATGTCCTGATGACAGACATCAGCCGAGATGCTCTGGACAAGGCGCGGGAACTCATCGAATCCAACCTGGAACGGCAGGTTTCGCGCGGCAAGATCGCCGCCGGCGACCGCGATGCCGCGCTTGCCCGCATCTCGACGTCGATGACGCTGGCCGATCTGGGCAAGACCGACCTTGTCATCGAGGCGGCGACCGAGCGCGAGACGGTCAAGGCCGCCATCTTCGAGGATCTGGTGCCGCACTTGGGGCCGAACACGATCCTGACGTCGAACACCTCGTCCATCTCGATCACGCGGCTTGCCAGCCGGACGGACAGGCCCGAGCGCTTCATGGGGTTCCACTTCATGAACCCCGTGCCGGTCATGCAGCTTGTCGAGCTGATCCGAGGCATCGCGACGAACGACGAGACCTACGAGGCGCTGAAGACCGTTGTCGAGAAACTGGGCAAGACGTCGGCCACGGCCGAGGATTTTCCCGCCTTCATCGTCAACCGCATCCTGATGCCGATGATCAACGAGGCGGTTTATACGCTGTACGAAGGCGTGGGCAACGTCGCGTCGATCGACAATGCCATGAAACTTGGCACCAACCACCCGATGGGGCCGCTGGAACTTGCGGATTTCATCGGTCTGGATACCTGCCTGGCGATCATGAATGTCCTGCACGACGGGTTGGCCGATACCAAGTACCGGCCCTGTCCATTGCTGACAAAGTACGTCGAGGCCGGCTGGCTGGGCCGCAAGACGGATCGCGGATTCTACGATTATCGCGGCGAGACACCCGTTCCGACGCGGTAGGGGCTTACATGCCTTCGCCGAACTTGTCGGCGACCAGCGCCGAGATGGCATCCGCCAGCGCCTCGGCCTGGGGTCCGCGGGTTTCGACGTCGATCGACGTTCCGCGCGATGCGGCCAGCATGAGAAGCCCCATGATGCTGTCGCCCGAGGCGTTCAGCCCGTCCTTCGAGACTTCGGCATCCGCGTCGAAGCCTTCGACCAGTTCGACCAGTTTGGCCGAGGCACGGGCATGAAGGCCCTTCTCGTTCACGATCTCAAGCCTGCGCGTGACCTTGTTCGTCATCTCATGTCCCGTCGAAGCTGTCGATGTACTTGCGTCCCGCCGCGAGGGCGGCGTTGACGGCGACGTCCAGTGGCTTGTGCCGGGACTTTGCCAGTTTGATCAGCATCGGCAGGTTGGCGCCGTAGATGATGCGCCGGTCCGAAGGGTCGCAGGCCCTGAGGCTGAGGTTCGAGGGAGAGCCGCCGAACATGTCGGTCACCATCACCACGCCGTCGCCGGCATCGACGCTGTCGGCCGCCGCGCAGATCTCGGCCTGTTTTGCGCTGCGGTCGTGCTCGGGGTCGATTGAGATGGCAAGCATACCGGATTGCTTTCCGACCACATGCTCGACCGCTGCCAGATATTCTCTGGCCAGTCCCCCATGCGCGACGATCACAATCCCGATCACACCCGCGTCCTCGATTCACTCGCGCCCATATGCGCTGTCCCGGCGCTCCAACTCACGGTGGCGAGTTGACACCTGCCATCCCGTTTCTGCAAGTGCATTCGCCAGTTTTTCCGCAACGAAAACCGATCTGTGCTGGCCGCCGGTGCATCCGATGGCGATACCCAGGGACGTCTTGCCCTCCTCTTTGTACGCCGGGATCAGGCTTTGGATCAGACCAAGAACGCGGTCGAAGAAGTCGGCGAAACGGGCATCCTTTTCGACGAAAGCGGCGACCTTGGGGTCGCGGCCGTCGCGCGACCGAAGGACGGATTCCCAGTGCGGATTGGCCAGAAACCGGACATCGAAAACCATGTCCACCCCGCGCGGCAGGCCGCGCTTGAACGAGAAGCTCTCGACCGAGATCGAAAGGCGGTTGCGCGCGTCATCGGCGAATAGCCGGTCGATCTCGGCCCGCAGGTCGTGCGGCGACATCTCGGACGTGTCGATCAGGAAGTCCGCCATTTCGCGCACGGGCATCAGGAGTTCCGTCTCGCGCGCGATCCCGACCAGCGGCATCTCGGACGGCGCCATCGGATGGCGGCGCCTGGTCTCGGAGTAGCGCCGGATCAGGATGTCGGGCCGGCAATCGAGATAGAGAAGTTCCGCGTGGACCGCATCGTCGGCGGCCAGCCGGTTCAGAAGCGTCACCATCTCGTCGATGGAGAAGTCCCGGTTGCGGACGTCGATGCCCAGCGCCAGCGGTCGCGACAGAACCCGGCCGCCGACCACGCGATCGACAAGGGACAGGGGCAGGTTCGCGATGCTCTCGAAGCCGATGTCTTCAAGCGCGTTGGTTGCCGTCGTCCGGCCCGCGCCCGAGGCGCCGGTGACGAACAGGACGCGCCCCGTGGATGTCGCATGTGCGCCGTTGCTCATCGTTCCGCCATTCCTCCGCGCAGGTAGAGCAGCAGAATAGAAGCGAACGCGGGACCCTCAACCCTTTGCAGCAACGGAATCGTCTCACCGGCGATCACGATGTCCTGTGGCTCGGGAAGGCGTGCGATTTCGGTGCGGTCAAGATCGACGGCTGCTACTGCCAGCGCGGCGTCCGTGAACGGGACCTGAAGCAGGCCGACGCCGCGCGCCTCGATCAGGCCGCGCGTGGGCGCGGGACAGGTCAGCAACAGACCGCCTTCCGGCCGGCGCCGCGCGGCGACGCCGTCGTCGGCGACAAGCTTGGCACCCAGAGCGACAAGCTGAAGCGCAAGGCTGGACTTGCCCGTGCCCGACGCGCCGGTGATCAGCAGGGCGCGGTTTCCCACGGCAACGGCCGAGGCGTGAAGAACTGTGGGCGAACGGTCGTCTCTTGTGGACGGCATTGCGGGCCGGCCTAGACCGGCAGTCCGACGACGAAGCGCGCGCCAAGGGGATCCGAGGCCAGGTCCGCGTCGGTCGGGCGGATGTTCTCGGCCCAGATCACGCCGCCATGCGCCTCGACGATCTGTTTCGAGATCGCCAGACCCAGACCCGAGTTGTTGCCGAAATGGCTGACGGGCCGTTCGGTGTAGAAACGGTTAAAAATCTTGGTCAGCGCCTGTTCGGGGATGCCGGGTCCGGTATCCTCGACCACCACCAGAACGCGGTTCTCGCGCTTCCTTACCCAGACGCGGATGGCGTCGCCGTCATCGCAGAAGGAAATGGCGTTGGTCAGAAGGTTGACGAAGACCTGCGCCAGGCGGCTTTCCAGACCGTCGATGATGATCGGGTCCTTGGGCATGTCGGTGATGAACTCGACGCCTTTCTCGCGGGCTTCGCCGCCCAGGTAGTCGGCCAGATTCGACAGCATCTTGATGAGATCGAAGGGTTCTTCCTCTTCCTTCACGAGTTCGCTGTCCAGGCGCGAGGCGTTCGAGATATCGCTGACCAGCCGGTCCAGCCGGCGCGTGTCGTGCTCGATCACGTCCAGAAGCTTGTCCTTCTGATCCTCGCGCTTGGCGAACCGAAGCGACGCAACGGCCGATCTGAGCGAGGCCAGCGGGTTCTTGATTTCATGCGCCACGTCCGCCGCGAACTGCTCGTTCGCGTCGATCCGGTCGTAGAGCGCCGCCACCATACCGCGCAGCGCGCCCGAAAGCCGTCCGATCTCGTCCGGTCGTGCCGTCAGGTCGGGAATGCGCACGCGGCTGGGGCTGAACTTGCGGGCGTTGCGTTCACGCCCGATTTCGGCAGCCGCGGCCAGGTCGGACAGCGGGTTGGCGATGGTCGAGGCCAGCACAAGCGAGAGACCGACCGAGACCAGGATGGCGATCACGAACATCTGAAGGATCTGCTCGCGCTCGGACCGCACCAGGTTGTCGATCTCGCCTGCCGCGCTGGCGATGGCCAGAACGGCCACCGGCGTGCCAAGCTCGCGGATCGGGGTCGCGACGGTGAAGATCGTGTTGCCACCCATATCCCGCGAGGTCTGGATGTGGGTGCCATTGTCCAGCGCCGGAGCGACCAGCGCCGACAGGACATCAACCGACACGCTGGGTGCCATGGTATCGCCATCCGGTTTTCCGAACAGGAAGGCCAGCCCGCTCCAGATTGAATCCAGAAAGTCGGTGATCATGGTGGAACGCGGATTGGGCATCATGTTGTCGGCAGCGGAAGGCAGGCGGGGTTGACCCTGCGTGGTCGCGATGAGGCTACCGTTCACGTCGTAAAGATAGAGTTCGGCCGACGTCGGGACCCCCAGTTCCAGGAGCAAACCCTGCATGTTCGCCGTCGTAAGGGCACGGCCCGGGGTCCGCGGCCGTTCGGTCGGATCGGGCACCGCGCCGTCAAATTCGACGAGGCGCGCCTCGACCACGGCCTTGACCAGTTCCGCCTCGATCACCAGTGACCGTTCGCGCTGGAAGACAAGGCTGTCGCGGAAGGGATTAAGGAAAAGGACCCCCGCCACAAGGACGAGGATCGCGAGGAGGTTGAACGTGATGATCTTCCGGGCCAGAGGCGACCGGTTCATGGCGATGACGCCACGCTTGTCCCGCTTGGCGCGGGCTTCGCTTTCGGCGGCCGCGTCAGGGCCGATCCAGTCCTCTCCTAGGACAACATCTGCCTGACGCGCCGGTTTGGCTCCCGCCACATTGACCCCCTCGGCGGACATCTATTCTTCGTTGTAGCGGTACCCGATCCCGTAGAGCGTCTCGATCGCCGAGAACTCATCATCGACCATCCGCATCTTCTTGCGCAGCCGCTTGATGTGGCTGTCAATAGTGCGGTCATCGACATAGACCTGATCGTCGTATGCCACATCCATCAGTTGATCGCGGCTCTTTACAAAGCCGGGCCGTTGCGCCAAGGCCTGCAACAGCAGAAATTCCGTTACCGTCAGCGATACATCGCGACCCTTCCAGGCCACCGAATGCCGCAGCGGGTCCATGCGCAGCTCGCCCCGGACCATCACCTGCGCCTGGTCGACTTCGCCGTCGACATCACCCGCGATCACTTCCTGGCGCCGCAGCAATGCGCGAATGCGCTCGACCAGCAGACGCTGCGAGAAGGGTTTCTTCACGTAGTCGTCCGCGCCCATGCGCAGGCCCAGAACCTCGTCGATCTCGTCGTCTTTCGACGTCAGGAAAATGACCGGCATCGAGGTCTTCTGGCGCACGCGCTGCAGAAGATCCATACCGTCCATCCGAGGCATCTTGATGTCGAAAACAGCCATATCCGGCAGCTTCTTGTTGAAGGCATCGAGGGCAGCCTGCCCGTCGTTGTACGTCTCCACCTCGAAACCTTCGGCTTCAAGGGTCATCGAGACAGACGTCAGAATGTTCCGATCGTCATCGACCAGTGCAATCCTGGACATGAGTTATTTCCTTTACTGCTCACGAACGCCTTATGACTGGCGCATTCTACGGTGTCATTTTTGCGGCATCATCATGTCTGCCTTAGGGTAATTCAACAATAATGTGCGAATCATGGGTATTCGCCACGTAAGCGGAACGGTATTTTCTTTTCAAAATGGCTAAAAAGTCTCACTTGCTGCCTTCCCCTACGTTAGATTTCTGAATTGGTGGCGCTAACCGTTAAAATTCAATGACTTGATTGCGCTAACTGTGCGGATCAGTCCTGTTCAAGCAACGGAAACGAGCCCTATAAGCAATATTATTACTTTTGAACATCAGGTTTCGGCCGTGTGGGTGCCGTTACCAAAGGCGACTACGGACAAGGAGCTGAGGCGCATGACACATGGGCGCGTGAACCCGACCCAGAGACTTGAGGACCAGTCCATTACGGGGTTGGGTAACGTCTATTACAACCTGATCGAGTCCGATCTGATCCAGAAAGCGCTTTGCCGTGACGAAGGCACGCTTGGACAAGGTGGCACGATGCTTGTCACCACCGGCAAGTACACCGGCCGCTCGCCGAACGACAAGCACGTGGTTCGCACCAAGTCCGTCGAGGACAAGATCTGGTGGGAAAACAACCGTGCCATGTCCCCCGAAGGTTTCGATCGCCTTTACGACGACATGCTGGCGCATATGGGCGGCCGCGAGTATTTCGTTCAGGATCTCTTTGCGGGCGCCGACCCCCAGTTCCGTCTGGACGTGCGCGTGGTTACCGAGCTTGCCTGGCATTCGCTGTTCATCCGCCACCTGCTGCGCGTGCCCGACCGCGAAGAACTGGACGACTTCGTTCCCGAATACACGATCATCAACTCGCCGTCTTTCCGGGCCGATCCCAAGCGCCACGATTGCCGGTCCGAGACCGTGATCGCGATGAACTTCGACCGCAAGCTGATCCTGATCGGCGGCACGGAATATGCGGGCGAGAACAAGAAATCCGTGTTCACGCTGCTGAACTACATCCTGCCCGGGAAGGGCATCATGCCGATGCACTGCTCGGCCAACCACGCCCCCGGCAACCCGATCGACACCGCCGTCTTCTTCGGACTGTCTGGCACCGGCAAGACGACGCTTTCCGCCGATCCCGAGCGCGTCCTGATCGGCGATGACGAACATGGCTGGTCCGACCGCGGCACCTTCAACTTCGAAGGCGGCTGTTATGCCAAGACGATCAACCTTTCCGAAGAGGCCGAGCCGGAGATCCATGCGACGACCCGGCAGTTCGGCACCGTGATCGAGAACATGGTCCACGATCCCGAGACCAAGGAGCTGGACTTCGACGACGACAGCCTGACCGCCAACATGCGCTGCGCCTATCCGCTGCATTACATCTCGAACGCATCGAAGACCGGCCTTGGCGGGCACCCGAAGAACATCATCATGCTGACCTGCGATGCTTTCGGCGTGCTGCCCCCGATCGCACGGCTGACGCCGGCGCAGGCCATGTATCACTTCCTGTCCGGCTTCACCGCCAAGGTCGCCGGAACCGAACGCGGCGTGACCGAACCGCAACCGACATTCTCGACCTGCTTCGGCGCTCCGTTCATGCCGCGCCGGCCCGAGGTCTACGGCGAATTGCTGCGCGACCGGATCGCCAAGCACGGCGCGACCTGCTGGCTGGTCAACACCGGCTGGACCGGCGGCGCCTATGGCACCGGCAGCCGGATGCCGATCAAGGCGACACGCGCGCTGCTGACGGCGGCGCTGGACGGCTCGCTGGAGGATGCCGACTTCCGCAAGGACAAGAACTTCGGCTTCGAGGTTCCGATCCACGTCAAGGCCTCGGCCGTGCCCGATATCCTGCTGGATCCGCGGCGCACCTGGCACAATCCCGAGGCCTACGACCGGCAGGCCGCGAAACTGGTCGCCATGTTCGCCGAGAACTTCGCCCAGTACGAAGCGAACATCGACGAGGACGTGCGGGCCGCCGCGATAGGCTGATTTCCCGCCTTCACGAAACAGGAAAGGCCGCGCCCTTTGGCGTGGCCTTTTTGCGTTGTGCGAAACGCCTGCGCCCCTACCCGAACATGCCCCTGCGGACGAGGTTCAGCCCGGCGATGACCAGCACGAAAAGCGTGATCTTGCGGAACAGGGTCTGGTCCAGCCGGTCGTGGACGGCAAAGCCCAGCGCCACTCCGATCAGCGCGGGAACTGCCAGCAGGAACGACAGCTCGGCGGTATCCCGGTTCAGAAGGCCCGATTGCACATGTGCCAGCGTCAGCATCACCGCGCCCAGACCGTAGATCACGCCCTGCACCCGCACCTGTTCGGTCTTGGGCGTATCGAGCGCGGTCAGGTACAGCACCGTCGGCGGCCCCCAGACACCCGACAGCCCTCCGATCCCGCCCGCGAACGCACCGACGCCCAGTTCCGCCGCGCGGCGGTTGCCGTCATGGATGCGGGGCTTCCAGCCGATCAGTTGCAGCAGCGCGAACAGCGTCACGGGAACCCCGAGGATAAGTAGAAGTGCACTTGTCGGAAGCGACATGACGAATTGCGCGGTGACAAGGATCATCGCCAGCAGGATCGCCAGATAGCGCCAGTGCACGCGGGCCGATGCCGCCGCCGCGCGCGGCCCCTGACGCAACGCCTGCCAGAGATTCGACAGAAGCGTCGGCACGATCAGCCCGGCCAGTGCCAGTTCGGGCGGCATGAAGGACCCCAGCCCCGAGATCATGATCATCGGCATCGCGAAGCCGACCGCGCCCTTGACGAAGCCCGCCATTAGCGTGATGGCGGCAGCGAGGGCGACCGCGTTCCAGCTGAGGACATAGATGGTATCGACGTTCATGCCATCCTCCTATCGCCGGGTGCTGCCGGGAGAAAGGGAAATTGGAGAAGACATTTTCGGAAAGAATTTTGATCCCTAAAGAAATCTTCTTGCGCTGCAAGTGCGATAGCCCTATTCCTTCGCAGGTGCAGAAAATGCGAGGAAACTCATGGCCCATGACGGAAGCGCCCCGATGAACGAAACGCCTGTCCTGTCCGATCTTCTGACGCTGACCGGCGCGGCGCTTCAGCCCGTGGAACAGGTGCTCGCCGCCGCGCGGGAAACGGTTGGAAAGACCGTCTCGCACGACGGGCGCGTCTCGGGCGATCTGATCGAGGCCAATCAGACCGCCGCCCACGGGCTTGCCTGGCTTGCCACCTATGCCGAGGCGCTGCGCCAGATGCACCTATGGGCCGAACGGCTGGAGGCCGATGGCCGCTTCGGCGAGCTGGAACAGCTGATCCTTCAGATCGCCTTCGGGGAATACCTCTGGCAGATCTACGGCGGCATCGCGATGAGCCAGGGCGAGATCGTGCGTCCCCAGGACATGGGGTTATCCCAGGACGACCAGCGCGTGCTGATGACGCCCGCCGCCATGACGCTGACCCAATCGGGCAATACCGAAGCCGCGCGGATGCGCCTTGTCGCCCTGATGCGCGACCGCACCGCCGATACCACCTTCGGGGCGACGGGGCTGGATGACGAGCTGGAGATGATCCGCGAGCAGTTCCGCCGCTTCTCGAAGGACCGCGTGGAGCCCGACGCCCACGACTGGCACCTGAAGGACGAACTGATCCCGATGGAGATCATCGGCGAGATGGCCGAAATGGGCGTTTTCGGCCTGACCATCCCCGAGGAATACGGCGGCTTCGGCCTGTCGAAGGCGTCGATGTGCGTCGTCTCGGAGGAACTGTCGCGCGGTTACATCGGCGTCGGCTCGCTTGGCACCCGGTCCGAGATCGCCGCCGAACTGATCCTGTGCGGCGGCACCGAGGAGCAAAAGGCAAAATGGCTGCCCGGGCTTGCATCGGGGGAAATCCTGCCGACTGCGGTCTTCACCGAGCCCAACACCGGCTCCGATCTCGGATCGCTTCGGACGCGGGCGAAAAAGGACGGCGACGACTGGGTTCTGACAGGCAACAAGACATGGATAACCCATGCCGCCCGCACCGATGTCATGACGGTGCTGGCCCGCAGCATTCCCGATACCAATGACTATCGCGGCCTGTCGATGTTCCTGGCCGAGAAGACCCCCGGCACCGACGAGACACCCTTCGTCGACCCGGGCCTTTCGGGCGGCGAGATCGAGGTGCTGGGCTACCGGGGCATGAAGGAATACACCGTCAACCTCGACGATTTCCGCGTGAAGGGCGAGAACCTTCTGGGCGGCGAGGAAGGCCAGGGCTTCAAACAGCTGATGCAGACCTTCGAGAGCGCCCGCATCCAGACCGCCGCCCGCGCCATCGGGGTCGCGCAATCGGCGCTGGATGTCTCGATGCAATATGCCGAAGACCGCAAGCAGTTCGGCAAACCCTTGATCGCCTTCCCGCGCGTCGCCTCGAAACTGGCCATGATGGCGGTCGAGATCATGGTGACGCGCCAGCTGACCTATTTCGCGGCCAGCCAGAAAGACCACGACAAGCGCTGCGATCTGGAAGCCGGTATGGCCAAGCTGCTGGGTGCCCGCGTCGCCTGGGCGGCTGCCGACAACGGCTTGCAGATCCACGGCGGGAACGGCTTCGCACTGGAATACCGGATCAGCCGCATCCTTTGCGACGCCCGAATCCTGAACATCTTCGAGGGTGCGGCGGAGATCCAGGCGCAGGTTATCGCACGAAGGGTCCTCGGATAGCCGATATCAGAAAACGTCCGGTGGACGTTTCCCTCCGCTGCACGCGGAGATCCAGGCGCAGGTCATCGCACGCCGGTTGCTGTCGTGACTTCAGGCCGGCGACTGCCTGATCGCGCCCAACCTGGGATGCACGCGTGCGGCCAGCGCCCATGATCCGGCCATCGCCACACCACACACCGCGAACACGCCCGAGACCGGGGCGGCCAGAAGCACCAGCCAGGCCACGCCCGGCGTGATGAAGCCGCTGACATCGCGGAAGGTGGAGTAGACCGCCGCCATCTCGGTGCGTTCGGACGGCTTGACCGCCATCAGGAACGGCAGGCTGCCCGCGACGTCCAGAAGGATCAACGCGGCGCCGCCGACGAAGATCGCCAGGACCGCCACCCAGGGGATCGGCGTGAAGGATGCGAAAACGAAGGTCACCGCCGCCGTTGCGAAACCGAGCCGCACAGAGGCGCGAACGGATGTTCTCTGCACCCAGCGCAGCAATAGCGGCGCCAGGAAAAGAAGCGCGTTCGTGACCGACAGCATCGCACCGCCTGTCCGGTCGCCCAGACCGTTCTCGATGCAGTAGATCGGCAGGTAGACGACGTAGACCCACCAGCCGCAGGACCGGATCACCGCGAAGGTCCAGCCGGCGATCAGCCGCGGCTGACGCGCGAAGCGGCCCAGATAGGACACCGGGTTCGCCGCGGGACCCCGCGCCTTCCTGATCTGCTTGCCGTCGCCCATGCGCAGCCGCCAGAACGCAACGATGATCGCGATGGCGAAGCCGCCGGCCAGCAGGAAAGGCGCGGGATACCAGACGTCCATCAGCCAGATGCCGGCGACCGGGCCGGCGGTCCACATCGCCGCGCTGTAGAACATGCGCCGCGACTCGGCGCGCCCGATGTCCGCGCGGACGAAATAGTCCAGCAGATAGGCGTTCAGGCAGACCCAAAGCGTGATCGTGGCCACCGCATTCGACATCAGGGCCATCGTCAGCCCCGCCGCGCCGCCGACAAGCGCGAAGACCATTCCCACCAGGTAAAGCCCCGCCCCGATCGTCATCATCCACCGGCGCGGGATAAGGCGCGTGCCCCAGGGCACCAGAAGACCGGCAATCAGTGACACGATGCCCACCAGGAAATAGGTCCGGCTGACGATCGCGGCGTCGCCCACCTCGCGGTAGATCGCAAGCGGCATGACCGAAAGGAGAATGCCCCGGACGCCGGCCTCCAGCGAGGCCAGGAAGGCGAAGGACGAGACTGTCGGCGTCGGTGAATGCGACAGATGGACGGATGTGCGGGGCGTGATCATGCCGCAAATCCTTTGCCCGCCACGCGGGGCCTGTCCGGCAGGATACCGACCTCGAAGATCGGAAACGACGCAATTCGACGTTATTTTATCGCGGTCGATCAGCGGCAGCGGAGCCCGCGAGTTTCCGCGCCTCGAGAAAGCACTTTGATCCGGAAGTCGGAGCCCCACGTAGACTAATCAGTTCAGTTTGGAGAAACCCATGTCGCGCACCGTTCTTGTCACCGGCGCCACCGGATACATCGCGAAACACCTTGTGCGGCGACTGCTGGATCGCGGATATACCGTCGTCGGAACGGCTCGAAGCGGGGATCGCGACGCCGAGATGCGGGCCGCCCTTGGACCCGCTCTCTCGGATCCGTCGGCGCTGGACCGGTATCGCACCGTGCCGCTGGATCTCGGGAGGGACGAGGGATGGGATGCCGCCATGAGCGGCATCGACGTACTGATGCACACGGCATCTCCGTTTCCGATCACCCAGCCCAGGAACCCTGAAGACCTGGTACGCCCCGCCGTCGACGGCACCCGGCGCGCGTTTCATGCCGCACGGGCCGCCGGGATCGGATCCGTCGTCATGACCTCGTCGTCCGTCGCGGTGATGGAAGGGCCGCAGGAGAAAGAGGTCTACAGCGAAACCGACTGGACGGACCCCGAGATGCCGGGTCTTTCAGCCTATGCCATGTCGAAGACGCTGGCAGAGAAGGCCGCGTGGGAATTCGTCACCTCGGAGGCCCCCGAGATGCGGCTTGCGGTCATCAATCCGACCCTCGTGCTGGGGGCGCCGCTGGACGGGAATTTCGGAACCTCGGTGCAGGTGATCGAACGCCTGCTCGTCGGCAAGGACCCACTGTTGCCGCGCCTGGGATTCGCCTGCTGCGACGTCGGCGACGTGGCCGAGGCGCATATCCGCGCCATGGAGATCCCCGAGGCTGCGGATCGGCGCCACATCATCTACGATCGTTTCATGTGGTTCCAGGACTTCTCTACCGTCATCCGGCAGGCGGTGCCGGACGCAAGGCCGGCGCGGCGCGTGGCGCCCGATATCCTGATGCGGTTTCTCGGGATCTTCGACCCCGCGATCCGCGGCATCCTTCCACAGCTTGGCAAGGTGAAAAGGGCCGACAACGCCTGTATGCGCGACATCCTGGGCATGACGCCGCAGGACACGCGCGACAGTGTCGCCGAAACCGCCCGCTGGCTTGCGGCCAGAAAGGCTGACTGAGATGCGTGCACTGGCCCTCATGCTTGTCCTGGCCATCCCCGCCTGCTCGGACGAGACGGTATCGGGCTATGCCGACCCCGACGCCGTCTACCGGCTGACCGAAATCGACGGTTTGGCATTCCCCGCGAACGCGACGATCAGCTTTCCCGAACGGGGCACGGTGCGGGGCGAAGCGCCCTGCAACGCATGGTCGGCCGCGCAATCGGCCCCCTACCCCTGGCTGGATCTGGGACCCATCGTGGCGACCCGGCGGGCCTGTCCCGACCTCGAAGCCGAGGCCATCTTGTTCATGGCGCTTGAATCCATGTCCCTTGCAGAGGTGCAGGGCCCGGTCCTGATCCTTTCGAACGACGCCGGCCGCGAGATGGTGTTTCGCGCCGAGCCCTGATTTCTAGGCCGACCGCGAGATCAGGTCGAAAAGACGGTGCCGGGCGGCGGGCAATGGTTTGTCGCCCAGCGACGGCGTCAGCCGGGTTTCCAGGAAATGCCCCGTGACAAGCAGACCTTCGGCGACCTCGGCGGCCGATCCCTCGCCCCCGCCGATCAGCGCGGGAGACAGCGGCAGTAGCCGTCCTGCCCATTCGCCCGCGCCGGCCTTCGAGACCGCGCGTCCGGTCTTGGGCGAGACATAGACCAGTCCCTCGGTCGTCCCGGTCGCCGCGCAGCGCGTCAGGTCCAGACCAAAGCCCAGTTCCTCGAGCAACGCCATCTCCCAGCGCAGATAGCCCAGCGTCCAGAAAGGCCCGGCTTCCATCATGTCCAGCACCGCCAACGACTTGCCGTAGAGCGAAGGATGCGCCTCGCGCTCGGGCAGCGCGAACGACAGAAGCGCCGTCAGCGCGTTCAGCCCCGCCAGCATCGCCCGGTCGTTCATCAGCACGGCCGCGCGGGACTTCACCGGCTCGACGACGAAGGCGCCCAGGTGGTCCTCCAGCCGCGCCCGCCATGTCAGATCCAGCTGCGCGCCGGGTTGCAGGATCGGCGCTATCTTGCGGCTGGCCCCGCCGCGCACGATGCCCGCGTGGCGGCCATGCGACCTGGTGAATACCTCGATGATCGCCGCGTTTTCGCCGTGGCGGCGCTGGCTGAGAAGCAGGCCTTCTTCGCGCCACTCCACCGCTCAGCCCTCGCCCAGTGCGGCGCGGCCGGTCTCGGTCAGGTCGTAGACCCCCTTGCCGACCCGCTCGAACCAGCCGTAGTGATTGTCCGCCATCATCCGCGTGGCCCGCGCCACGCCGGTCTCTTTCGCCACCACCGCCCCCTTGGTGGGACCGGCCTTTGCCAGATGGCGGGCGCAGCGCACGGCGTCCTGCCGGTAGGCCGTCACGATGCCGCCCCGCGTGCCGCCTGTGTTCGGGTCGCCGTCGCGCCTGGCGAATTCGCGCAAAAGGCTCTTGCGCCGGATCTTCGACGGACGGGGGCGGTAGGGTGCCGGATCGCAATGCACCTCGACCAGCCGATCGGCCATCCGCACCGTGATCAGCCCCAGTCCCAGGCGGCGGCACAATGTCTTCATGTTCTTCAGTGACCCCAGATAGGCGCGTCCCTTGCCGCGCGGCGTCGCGATATAGACCGCGTCGGTGATCGCCTGCCGCGCCACGGCCTGATGAACCAGTGTCAGCGAAAATCCGGTCTTCAGTTCCACCACCAAGGGTTCTTCGCCCTTCCGGCACGCGACGACGTCGGCGGGGCCGACCTCGGCCTTCACCTCGTATCCCTGCCCTTCGAGAAACGCCTTCACAGGCGGATAGAGATCGGTTTCGCGCATTGTTGCCCTGCTCTGTGGCTGCGACCTTACGGCGACGGCGATCCGGGTGACAAGCGCCGGGCAAGGCGCTAAAGAGCGCGCGAACATATCATGCAAGACAGAGTAGCCCGTTCCATGACCATAAAAGTCTTCGGCCACAAATCCCCCGACACCGACTCGACCGGCTCGCCGATCATCTGGGCCTGGTACCTGAACGAATGCCGCGGCACCAAGGCCGAGCCGCGTCTTCTGGGCGAACCGAACACCGAGGCTCTCTTCGTGCTGAACCGCTGGAACCTCGACAAGCCCGAGTTCCTGGAAGATGTCTCGGAGGCCGATACCTGCGTGATCGTCGATACCAACAATGCCGCCGAACTGCCCGCGGGTGTCAACAGCGCGAACGTGACCGAGATTATCGACCACCATCTGCTGGCCGGCAACCTGAAGACGAAGGGCCCGATCAACATCACCATTCGCCCCGTGGCCTGCACCGCCACCATCATGCACGACATGATGGGCGACAAAGCCGCGAAGATGCCCGAAGCGATCAAGGGCGCGATGCTGTCCTGCATCCTGTCGGACACTCTGGAGTTCCGGTCGCCCACGACGACGGATGTCGACCGGCAGCTTGCCGAGAAACTGGCCGCCGAACTGGACCTGTCGATCCCCGATTACGCCGCCAAGATGTTCGCGGCGAAATCCGATGTCTCTTCCTATTCCGACAGCGAGCTTCTGAGGATGGATTCCAAGTCCTACGAGGTCGACGGCGTGAAGTTCCGTGTCTCGGTGCTGGAGACCACCTCGCCGTCGACAGTGCTGTCGCGCAAGGCGGGTCTGATGGAGGACATGGCGACGGTGGCCGAAGAGGACGGCGTCGACCAGGTTCTGTTCTTCCTTGTCGATATTCTTCAGGAAGAGGCCATCCTGTTCGTGCCGAACGACCTGGTCAGGCAGGTTGCCGAGAACAGCTTTGGCGTTCAGGTCGACAGCGATCTTGTCAGTCTGCCGGGTGTGGTCAGCCGCAAGAAACAGATCATTCCGGCGCTGAAGGTCTGATCGCTTGGTCCGGATCGTTGAAAACCTGGCCGAGATTTCCGACGCCTACGACGCCGTGTTCTGCGACCTTTGGGGCTGCCTGCACGATGGCGTCCGCGCCCTGCCCGAAGCCGTCGAGGCGTTGCGCGGCTACAAGGCCAGGGGCGGCAAGGTTGTCCTTCTGACGAACGCGCCCCGCCCCCGTGCCGACGTTGCAAGGCAGCTGGACCGCTTCGGCGTGCCGACCGACTGCTGGGATACCATTGCGACCAGCGGCGATTCCGCCCGCGTCGCCATGTTCCGGGGCATCATCGGCAACAAGGTCTGGTTCATGGGGCAGGACTACGACATGACCTTCTTCAAGCCGCCGCGGATCGTCGAAGACCCGGTGCCTGTCGAGCGCGTCGCGCTGGAGGACGCCGAGGGCATCGCCTGCCTTGGCCCGTTCGAACCTCATGCCGACCCGTCGGTGAACCGGCCCGAGTTCCTTTACGCCAAGCAGAAGGGCCTGAAGCTGCTTTGCGCCAATCCCGATCTGGTGGTCGACCGGGGCGGCGTGCGCGAATGGTGCGCCGGCGCGCTGGCAGCGCTTTATACCGAGATGGGGGGCGAAAGCCTTTACTTCGGCAAGCCGCATCCCCCGGTCTACACGCTGGCCAGGCAGCGGCTTGCAGCACTGGGCGAGGACATCCCCGACAGCCGCATCCTTTGCATCGGCGACGGGATCAACACCGATATCATGGGTGCGATGGGCGAGGATCTGGACAGCCTGTTCATCACCGGCGGATTGGCCAAGGACGAGACCCGCACCGAACGCCAGCCCGAACAACGCGCGCTTGATGCCTTCGTGGCAGCGGAGCAGATGTCGCCGACTTTCGCGGTCGGCTATCTGCGCTAGGGGTCCGGGCGCCCGTTAACCCTTTCGAAGGAGAAGCGCCGCGCACATAGGGGTCTCGAACCTTGCGTGACGTGGCAAAAAAAGACCCCGCGACAAGCGCGGGGTCAGGTCCGTGCTGTGGGCGGCCACAGGCACGGGCGGTAAGAGGGTTCAGTTACATCTCGGACCGGATCTGCTGGCGGAACACGTCGATCGGGACACGCTTTCCCTCGACCTTGACGAACCAGTAGGTCCAGCCGTTGCAGGACGGCGCGCCTTCCAGAGCAGCGCCCACCTGGTGGATCGATCCGGTGATCCCGTCGGCAACCAGCGTCCCGTCGGCGCGAACCTTCGCGGCCTTGCCCGAGGGCGACACCAGCGTTTCCCCCGGACGCAGCATTCCGCGTTCGACCAGTTGGCCGAACGGAACGCGCGGCTCGGCGCGCTTCGACGTGCTGACCTCCAGCGCCGACTTGTCGAACTTGCGGACATTGGCAATACGCCGCTCGGCCACGTCACGATAGGCCTTTTCCCGTTCGATTCCAATGAAGTGGCGGCCCAGCATCTTGGCGACCGCTCCCGTCGTGCCGGTTCCGAAGAACGGATCCAGCACCACGTCGCCGGGGTTGGTCGTGCCGAGCAGAACACGATGCAGCAACGCCTCGGGCTTTTGAGTAGGATGGGCCTTGTCGCCCTTGGCATCCTTCAGCCGTTCATGACCGGTGCAGATCGGCAGCACCCAGTCGGAACGCATCTGTATGCCCTCGTTCAGCGCCTTCAGCGCCTCGTAGTTGAAGGTGTACTTGCTGGCCTCTTCCTTCGAGGCCCAGATCAGCGTTTCGTGCGCGTTGGTGAACCGCTTGCCGCGGAAATTCGGCATCGGGTTCGACTTGCGCCAGACCACATCGTTCAGAATCCAGTATCCTTGGTTCTGCAACTCGGTACCCAACCGAAAGACGTTGTGATATGACCCGATGACCCAGATCGCACCGTTCGGTTTCAGAAGCCTGCGCGCAACGGCCAGCCATTCGCGTGTGAACTTGTCGTAGACCCCCAGCGAATCGAACTGGTCCCAATGGTCGTCCACCGCATCGACGCGCGAGTTGTCCGGCCGGTGCAGCTCGCCCTTCAGCTGAAGATTGTAGGGAGGATCGGCGAAAATCAGGTCGACCGACGCCTCGGGAAGAGACCGCATCGCCTCGATGCAATCACCGTCCAGAATCGTGTCGAGCGGCAGCGTCGCCGCCCCCTTGGTCGTCTTGATCGCCATCGTCTGCCTCGTCCCCGGGCCTGCCTGCGGCCCTTGTGTGATTTGACACCCAAGATGAGTCAGGAGCGATTCGCCGTCAATTTCTTTTTTGAATCAGTAGGTTAAGAATTTCGCTTGTCACAATATATTGTGCACTGTCTTGAACGAACGTCTATGATGTGGGGTCACACCAAGAGCCAGCAGCGCCTCGCGATGCGTCTTCGTCGGATATCCGGCGTTCTTTTCCCATCCATAACCGGGGTGCTGTTGCGCCAAATCCACCATGATCCGGTCACGCACGACTTTCGCCACGATCGAAGCGGCCGCCACCGAAACGCTGCGGCCGTCTCCGCCGATCAGGGCGACGGCATTGCAGGTCAGATCCCGGGGGATCATGTTGCCGTCGACCAGCGCCATGCACGGCGCGGTCCGCAACCCGGCAACCGCGCGGCACATCGCCAGATGCGAGGCATAAAGGATGTTCAGCCGGTCGATCTCCTCGACCGTCGCATGGGCGACCGAGACATCGGCAACCGCGAGGATCTGGTCGAACAGCCGATCCCGGACCTTTGCCGTCAGCACCTTGGAATCGTTCAGGCCTTCGGGAATGCGCGTGGGATCCAACACCACCGCCGCTGCGGTCACAGGCCCCGCGAGCGGTCCGCGCCCCACTTCGTCGACACCCGCGATCAGACGGGCACCGCCCTGGATCAAGCGTACTTCCTCTGAAAAATCCGGCCCGGTCATGGAACCCTCAGACCACGACACGGGCCGGCAGGCAAGACATGGGACGGCGTCCCGCACTACGCCGCCGAACTCTTTACCCCACCCAACAGATCACTCGTCATTCAGGGTGGGCCAGGGAGGATGAAACCCTGGCCCGCCGGCACGGATGGAGATGTGCGGGAACCCGCGCCGGTATCTCGAAGACTTCAACGGCTGGCCA
The DNA here is from genome assembly GCA_040220415.1 of Silicimonas sp. Lineage (GTDB taxonomy): Bacteria > Pseudomonadota > Alphaproteobacteria > Rhodobacterales > Rhodobacteraceae > JAVJUV01. The sequence continues at coordinate 42,135 of JAVJUV010000035.1, read as the reverse complement.
CGCGCCATCCGTCGCGGGCAAGGCATCGCGCGCCATAGACCTCGCGGAACCCCCGAGGCGTGCGCACGACGGTCTCGCAGGACCGCGGCAGCTTGTTCGCGAACTTGTAGCGACGGTCGAGACAGCGCGCGCCATAGGCCAGCCTATCGCCGCGTCCCGTCTCGACCCTCACGAGGCACTGCTCGGGAAGCGCCTGGTTCTTGAAGCCTTTGCCGAATCTGGGCCAGCGCTCTTCGTCGTCGCGATGATAGGGCCGGACATTGCCTTCGATGGAACGGCGTCCATCCTGCGTGCTGCCGAAACGGCCGAAATCCTTTGCGGTCGCCGCACGCGAGGTCTGTTTGCGGTCGTTCCGGTCGTCGATTGCCTTGGCGATGATGCCGGCCACCGCAATTCCGGCGATGATCTTGGCGATGTCCTCTCCGTTGGCGGCCGGTGCCGGAGACGGCGCCAGAGCAATTCCGGTCGCGGCAAGTGCGGCGGCGGCAAATGTGGAAAATCGGTTCATGGGCTTCCCCCCGGTCTGGTGTTCCTTCGTTCCGGCGCAGTGCCGGTTTGGCGTAACCCAGACCTGGACGACAAGAGAGAGGCCAAGCAATATCGGCCCCATGATATGGAATATCATTCACCGAAGCCCCGCTTGTTATTGATTTTCCCAAGAACCGCTCGCAGGCTGTGCGGCATGAAAAGCATCGTTCTTCTTCTGGCCTCGCTGGCCATCTTCGCATTCGCCGAACCTGCCCGGGCGGACTGTTATGCCGATTACAAGGCCAAGCAGGACAACCCGCTCAGGCTTCACTATGGCGTCATGCGGATCGACACGAACCCCTGCGCCATGTCAGATAGTGTTAGAAAATCGGTGGCCGACCGCCTGTCGGCTGCCGGTTGGCAATTGCTGCAGGTTCAGTCGGTCTTCGACGACAGCGGGCTGGAAAAGAGGAAATCCGATGCAGGCCAGTACTTCCTCCGCTTCTGAGGCACGGGCAGCCGGCACCCGCGTCGTCGCACTTGGAATCGTTGCGGTCGTCCTGATCCTCGGGGCGTCTGGCGCCTTTCTATTCCTGAGCCTTCCCGATGCAAACGCCTTCAACGCCCGCGTCGAACGCTTGTTCATCGAGAACACGGACCTGACCAGCGCCGCCGAGATCAAGCTGTTGGAGATCCTTGCGCAGTCGGGCACTGCCTTTTCGGACGTCCTGTCGGGCTATCGGCTGGTGATCTTCGTGCTCATGCTGTTCGCGACCGGCCTATTGGTGGCTTGCCTGGTATTCGTCGTCACGATCATTCTTCTGAACCGCCGCATCGGCGCGATCGAACGGCAAGGCATCCAGGTTTCCACGCTGAGGATCAACCGCGAGGAAAACATGGTTACGCTGAACGACATGGAGTTCAGCCTGACCGGTGCCGCGATCGAAACCCTTTCGGTGCTGGCCGAGGCAAGAATGGATGGCGACGTCCTGTCAGGCGCGCAGATCGAAGCGATGATCTCGGGGCGGCGCCCCGAGGACTGCGAGGAGGCGGCAGGGGCGACGCGCATCAAGCGGCTTCGGGACGCACTGGGCAATCAGATGATGGCGGAACTGCTGATCAAAACCGTTGCGCGACAAGGCTATGTCCTGGCCATCGACCAGCGGGCCATTCGCGTCGAGTAACGCATCTCGATTCTGAGACGTTAACGAAGTTTTTCCCATTATTCGGAACTTTCGGTGGCCGTACACATCGTGTGCCGCTGGGAGCTGACATCCCCGCTTCTGGTGGTTCTCCCGGTCGGGTTCGGCTACCCCTGCATCCGACCGGGGGATTTGTCAGTACAAGTCAGTTGCCAGGCTTTGCACGGCGGACCTCACCGCGCGGCCTGGTGTAGCGAGTGATATTTCAAGAAAGAGGGGGCTGAGGTGTGTGATTAAAAGGTGCGTGCCGTACGCTTCTGGGAAGCGGTCAAGAATTGAAGTGGGGCTGGAACCCTCGTCCAGCCCTTTTACATTCACCCCGCCAGATGGCAGCCGCCGCAGCGGATGTCACGTTTCCCGGTGTCGCCCGGAACAATTCGGCTGCGCGCAAACGGCAAGCGAGTTGATCCGGTCATGCGCCGCAAGTGCGGAATGCCCCGATACGGCGACCCGAAGCGTCAGACCTTCTTGTCCTGAAGATGCATCTTCATTTCGACCAGCACCTGCTGAAGGGCGTTGGTCTCGTCCAGAAGACGTTTGGCTTCGTTCAATGAAATGACCCCGTCGGCAATGGAATAATTATACTCGGCCATGAGCGTTGCAAACCTCTGCGAAAGCGCAATGACATCCGAATTCAGGCCGCCGGGCCTGTCGTCGCCGGCCTCGCCCGATTCGATCTGCAATCCCTGCAGTTCCGCCATCGCCTTTGTCACAAGCGGCGTTCCCGCCTTGACCTCCAGTTCGACGGCAAGATTGACGGGAATATACCTGTCGGCATCTTCAACCGACAGCGATGCATAACGTCCCAAGGTCGCTTTCGACCTGCCCGACACTTCGCAGGCACGGGCATAACCCATGGTCTTGATGAGGGCTTCGGTGTGGCGCTTCAGATATTCGCCACGAGACCGGCGCAAATTCGCATCCTCGTTCATTGGTACCCCTTTAAAGGCTCGATCTATCTACCCCTGCACAAGGGAGATACCAAATGATTGACGCTACGCCATAAATAAAATGGCGGCCCCGGAAGGAGTCGAACCTTCGACCTACCGCTTAGGAGGCGGTTGCTCTATCCTCTGAGCTACGAGGCCACTGGCCTGTTCTGTCCCGATATGCCCCGCGGATCAAGCCTTGCGAAGCAGGTATTGCAACCCGGTGCGTTAGCGGTAACCTGCAGCCACCCGAATATGGACAAGTCCGAAGACGGCATGGGATAAGGCGATGGACGACAAGAAAGTCATTCCGATGACCGATGATATCAAGCTGCCGCGCAGACCACTGACGCTGAAGGACGTGTCCATCGAGTCCGGCGTGTCGGAAATGACGGTAAGCCGGGTTCTCAGAAACCGCGGCGACGTCTCGGAAGCGACCCGCGAGAAGGTGCTGAAGGCCGCGAAGTCTTTGGGGTATGTTCCCAACAAGATCGCGGGCGCGCTTGCGTCCAGCCGTGTCAACCTTGTGGCGGTCATCATTCCCAGCCTGTCGAACATGGTTTTCCCGGAGGTACTGACCGGGATATCGGAGGTGCTGGACGAAACGCCCCTTCAGCCGGTCGTCGGCGTGTCGAACTATCTGCATGAGAAGGAAGAGCAGGTTCTGTTCGAGATGCTGTCGTGGCGTCCTTCGGGTGTTATCCTTGCCGGTCTCGAACATTCCGACGCGTCCCGCGCCATGCTGGCGGCGGCCGGAATTCCGGTGGTCGAGATCATGGACACCGACGGCGAACCCATCGATTCGGTCGTCGGCATCAGCCACAGGCGGGCCGGCCGCGAGATGGCGCGCGCGATCGTCAAGAATGGCTATAGAAACATCGGCTTCCTTGGCAGCAAGATGCCCTTGGACCATCGCGCACGGAAGCGTTTCGAAGGGTTTACCGAGGCCCTGGCCAAGGAAGGCATCGAGATCATGGACCAGGAATTCTACTCTGGCGGTTCCAGTCTGCTGAAAGGGCGCGAAATGACCGCGCGCATTCTCGAACGCAGCCCGGAGCTCGATTTTCTGTACTATTCCAACGACATGATCGGCGCCGGCGGATTGATCTATCTTCGCGACAAGGGAATTCCCGTTCCCGGACAGATCGGCCTGGCGGGCTTCAACGGTGTCGAGTTGCTGGACGGATTGCCGCAGAAGCTTGCGACGATGGATGCCGGGCGCCGAGAGATCGGGCGTGAAGCCGCCCGCATCATCGCCGGGTGCAGCGAGGGCACGATGAAGGGCGGCCAGCGCATCGAGCTGACGCCGAAGCTTGAACCCGGTCAGACGCTGAAACGCCGCTGACCCTGCGCCGGTAACGGATTGGCAACCGTTTCTTCCTAGTCTGGCGGCACTCAGCCCCTGCCGTATCGGGTAGCGTTCCTCCCGATACGGAAACGTGGAACCGCCCGACTTGTGCATCCTCTGCGAATCCTTCCAACCCTGGTGCGAAGACTGCGCCTTCGCAGCGCCTGCCGACCATCAGCCGCCCGGCACGGCCATCGCGGCACCGACCGTCGTATTCACCTACGACCAGGTCGCCAACCAGCTGACCGACGGCTACTGGAACGGCATCGGCAGCAGCGCCCGGGCCTTTGACGTCAGTTCCGGGGGCACGCTTTTCGTCGACATCACAGGTCTGAACGCGGACGGACAGGCGATGGCGCGACAGGCTCTCGGCGCATGGTCGGCCGTGGCCGGGATCACTTTCGCGGAAGTGAATTCCGCACAGGCGCCCAACACCATCTGGAACGAGACTGCGGATGCCGATGCCGGTACCGCCACGATCTATTCGATGTCCGTGGGCGACGATTTCACCGGCAGTCTGACCAGCGGTCCGGATCGCGATGCGGTCGCGGTCAACCTGTCGGCCGGGCAGACCGTGACTATCGAACTTTCCGGCGACACAACCGGCGGCAACCCCACCGCGGACCCGTATCTCTGGCTTTTGAACGGTACCGGCGCGGTCGTGGCCCAGAACGACGACGCGGTCGGATCGGACAGTGCGGTCACCTACCAGGCCGTGTCTTCCGGCACCTACTATATCCGTGCCGGATCCTTCGCCGACAACCATCCCGGCGACTACAGGGTATCGGTCAGGGACGTCTCGGCCGTTGCCGATATCATCTTCGACGACGAACAGGCAGGTGCCTACACAACGCTTTCGGTATCGGGAGGCTTCATTCAGAGCGCCTTCGTCAATGTCAACGCCAACTGGACCGGTGGTGTGGCCAGGACGGACAGTTACTATTTTCAGACCTACCTGCACGAAATCGGACACGCACTGGGGCTTGGCCACGCGGGGAACTACAACTCGTCGGCCAGTTACGGTTCGGACGCGCTTTATCTGAACGACAGCTGGCAGACGTCGGTCATGTCCTATTTCCACCAGACCGAGAACACCTGGCTGAATGACAGTTTTGCCTATGCTGTCACGCCGATGATGGCCGATGTCCTGGCAATCCAGACCATGTACGGCACATCCGCCAACAACGCCGGCAACACGACCTACGGCGACGGGGCCAACAGTGGAACCTACCTGGACAACGTGCTTGGCCTGTCCAATCCCGTCACTTTCACCATCGTCGACACCGCCGGCATCGATACCCTGGATTTCTCCTCGTACAGCGCGCACCAAAGGCTGGACCTGCGTCAGGAAACCTATTCAGACCTGGCCGGACTTGACGGAAACATCGGGATTGCCCGCGGAACGGTCATCGAGAACGGGCTTACGGGCGGTGGCAACGATACGCTGGTGGGCAACGACCAGGGCAACGGCCTGTCCGCAGGGGCGGGCAACGACAGCGTCGACGGCGGCGCTGGAAATGACGCCATCCGCGGCGGCGCCGGGATGGATATTCTGACCGGCGGCGACGGTTTCGATCTTGTCGAGGGCGGCACGGGCGACAACGTCATCTCGGGCGGCAACGGCTCTGACCTGCTGATCGGGGGCGATGTGACGCTGGCCATGCTGACGTCGATCTATCCTGGCTGGACCCCCGCGCCGGACGCGCAGTCCAAGCTGGACAAGGGCGATCTTGTCGACGTCTGGGCGGATATCGTCGACGACCTAGCCTTTGCCTGAGATCCGGCTGCATTCTCATGCCCCAGACCAGTCGAATTCGTCGCCGTAGATGACGTCGTCACCGATACCGCCCGTCAGAACGTCATCCCCCGCCCCGCCGACAAGCGTGTCGGCGCCGGCCTCTCCCGTCAGGATGTCGCTACCGGCCCCGCCGTCGAGAAGATCGTTCCCGATGCCGCCGTCCAGCGTGTCGTCACCGCCCTGCCCGGTCAGGACGTCATCGCCACCCGCCCCGGTTATCGTGTCGTTTCCGGCAGCGCCGTTCAGCGTGTCCGCGCCCGGCCCGCCCGCAAGAAGCTGGGCGACAGGGACAAGCGGTGGCCGATCGACATTCAAAGCCGCCGCGTTCGTCAGATCCCCGGTTGAAAGTGGCGCGCCGTCCGACGTGCGAAGCACCAGGGTTTCCGCACCAAAGGTCAGTACGGCGCCGTCCGTCGTCGGTGTCACGCCGATCTGACTGACATCATACAGGAAATCCCAGGCGGAAAGGTCCAGACGGTCCTCCGTCGGATCGTAGTCGGTGATTTCATCGGGCTGACGGTCCGGATGCAAAACGAAGAGATCCGCGCCAAGGCCACCGGTCATCGTATCCTGGCCGGCCCCGTCCGAGATCGTGTCGTTGCCGGCCAGACCGACGAGGTTGTCGTTGTTGTTGGATCCGATGATCTGGTCATCGGCGGATGTGCCCGAGAGGTTTTCGCCACCTGGCGCCGCGATCAACACTGCGCCGAGAGACGAGAGATCGTAGCCCAGCCGGGTTATTCCGGGCTCCCACGCGGAGGCGACCAACGCATCGAGCCGCGTTCCCGTCGCCACAAGCTGGATCGAACTGACGCGATACATCGTCGTCGCCGCATCGTCGGTCACGCTGTCGAGATGAACCAGCCGCCCACCCGGCAGGATCGTGAACAGCGAAACGCCGCCATCCGCCCCGCCCGCGGCAACGAAGGCGAAGTCGCCATAGGTCAAGGTATCCAATGCGCTGACACCCTGGAACCGTGTGTCCGTCGAATCGAGGATATGATCGGCAACCTGCATGCCGCCGCCGACCACCCTTACCGTCGAAAGCGACGAGGTGTCCGACGAACCGATGACCAGAAGCGTTTCGTTCAGTCTTTGAACCACGCCTATGTCGGTCGGGGTATTGATGGGCAGCCCATCCAGGGCGCCAAGCGCATCGCGATGGACCAGGTCCGAGGGCGTCACCTCGGTAAGGTTCACGCCGTCTTCGCCAGCCGATGTCGTCGCCAGGAAACTTGCGCCGCCATGATCGAAAGACACGCTCGCAGAGATGTCCGCAAGATATGTGGACGGCGTGTCGACAACAGATGCGACGGACATGAAGCCGCTGCCATTGTCGGTCAGCAGTTGCAATCCTCCGACACCCTGCCGCCCGGACACGATCGCCTGTACGGTTCCGAACGGCACCGCGACGGGCGCAATCAGTGTATCGGCGGCAGAAAACGCCCCCTGGGAACCAAGGGTTCCGTCCGGTGCAAGCGAGACCAGTTGGCCGGATGTCAGGGGCAGTCCGGTCAGCGCGAGAAAGGCGTTGCCGCCGGCGTCGAGAACGAAGCCCAGTTCCGGGTCACTGCCCGCGGCGAAGGTTCCCGCAAGCGGCAGTTGGTTTGCCACGGACAGGGCGCCGTCGGGGCCAACCCCGATCTCGACCAGCGTCGCCTCGGTTCGGCTGAGAGCATAGAGAACCCGCCGGCCGCCGACATCCAGCACCATCAGGTCGGCCAGGCCAAAACCAAGGCCCAGCGCCGGACCGGACAGTATCTGATCGACCACCAGGGTCGGCATGCATCGCCCCCGCGAGTTCGCCGTGTTTTCAAGCGGCGTTCATCACAGGCATGAAGCCACAGTCTTGGTTAAGACTTTGTTGCCGCCTGTGCATTCTCGCGGATCTGCCCCAGCGTCTGCCTTGGGGTCAGCGCTTCGGTCGCAATCGCCAGATCCAGGACCGCGCCACTTGGCGAGGCCAATGCCCGCTCGAAGGCGTCCACGAAATCCGCCGTGCGCTCGACTCTTTCGGCATGAAATCCGTAGGCCCGCGCCAATGCGGCGAAGTCGGGGTTCACAAGGTCCGTTCCCGAAACCCGCGATGGGAAATTCCGCTCCTGGTGCATGCGGATCGTGCCGTAGGTCCCGTTGTTAAGGATCAGCACGATCGGCCGCGCCCCGGCCTGCATCGCCGTTCCCAGTTCGACGGCATTCATCTGAAAGTCGCCGTCGCCGGCGAAACACACAACGGTCCGATCCGGGTACACCACCTTGGCCGCGACCGCCGCAGGAAGGCCATAGCCCATCGCCCCTGACTGCGGCGCCAAGAGGCGTTGCCCGGGGCCGAAGCGAAAGTACTTGTTGGGCCAGATCGCGAAGTTGCCCGCGCCGTTCGTCAGGATCGCATCTTCCGGCAGTCGCTCGCGCAGATAGGCGATCACGTCGGTCATGTTGACGGGTCCGGGCTGCCCCGGCAGATCGAAAGTAGCGTCGTAGGCGTCGCGTGCGGACTTGCGCCAGTCACTCCAGTCGCCCCGAACGGGCGCATCGGCCAATGCTTTGGCGAATTCGACGGCCGAGGCGTGCACCGCGATATCGGGCTGATAGATCTTGCCCAGTTCGCGGTCGGACGCATGAACGTGAATCAGCGTCTGCGACATGTCGGGAAGGTCGAAGAGCGTATAGGCGTCGGTGGTCATCTCGCCAAAGCGCACACCCAGCGCGAGGATAAGGTCGGCGTCCTGCAGGGTTTTGCGCACCCCGGACAACATGCCGACACCCGCATCTCCGACATAGGTCGGGCTGTGGTTGTCGTAGCGATCCTGGTATCGGAATGCCGCTATCACCGGGATATCCGACTGTTCGGCAAAGCGTTGCAGCGCAACCGACCCCTTGTCGGTCCACCCACCGCCACCCATCAGGATGACGGGTCGTGCCGCGGAACTTATCGCCTCGCGAACCGCCGCCACGGTCTCGGGCGCCGCCATCGGCGGCACGACGGAAACCGCGCGGTCAAGCGCGGCGGCTTTGGGGGATGCCGCGAGCATATCCTCGGGCAAGGCCACCACGACCGGACCGGGGCGACCGCTGATCGCCGTCGTCCAGGCGCGGGACAATACTTCGGGAATCCTGTCGACATGCTCGATTTCGGTCGCCCACTTGGCCACGGGGCCGAAGAAGGCGCGATAATCCACTTCCTGGAACGCCTCGCGCCCGCGCATCGTGGTATCGATCTGACCGACGAACAGGATCATCGGCACACTATCCTGCATGGCTGTGTGAACGCCGATCGACGCATTGGTGGCACCCGGTCCACGCGTGACGAAGCACAGACCCGGTTGTCCGGTCAGCTTGCCATAGGCCGCCGCCATGAAGGCCGCGCCGCCCTCGTTCCGGCAAAGCACGAGATCAAGCTGTCCCTTCGTATCGTAGAGACCGTCCAGCACCGCCAGATAGCTTTCGCCGGGAACACCGAAACCCTTCGACGCCCCCAGGGCCAGAAGGCTTTCCACCAGTAGATGGCCACCGTGTCTTTCACCCATGTCTCGTCACCGCTTTGTCGAGGACCGTTGCGCCTTGGAAATGACATGCGGACAGGCAAATGAAAAGGCGGCGCCAATCGACGCCGCCTTCCCGGTTGGTTCAGCGAGGGCTCAGGCCAGATCGAAACGATCGGCTTCCATGACCTTCACCCAGGCCTTCACGAAATCGGCCACGAACTTTTCCTTCGCGTCGTCCTGCGCATAGACCTCGGACAAGGCCCGAAGCTGCGAGTTCGAACCAAAGACCAGGTCCGCACGCGTGCCGGTCCACCTCCTGTTGCCCGTAGCGCGGTCGATCCCGTCGAAGTGTTCTTCGGTATCGTCGGAAGGCTTCCACTCGGTGCCCATGTCGACGAGATTCACGAAGAAATCGTTCGTCAGGGCGCCGACGTTGTCGGTCAGAACCCCTGCGGTCGAACCGCCGTGGTTCGCACCGATCACCCTGAGACCGCCGACCAGCACCGTCATTTCAGGTGCCGTCAGGGTCAGAAGCTGGGCGCGGTCGATCAGAAGCTGTTCGGTCGGAACCGTAAAGCCCGTCGCCAGGTAGTTCCGGAAACCGTCGGCTTTCGGCTCCATGACGTCGAATGCCTCGACGTCCGTCTGCTCTTCCGACGCATCCGTCCGGCCCGGAGTGAAGGGCACGGAGATATTCTGGCCTGCGGCCTTTGCCGCCTGTTCGACACCGACACCGCCGGCGAGAACGATCAGGTCGGCCAGCGAAATCTTCTTGCCGCCCGAGGCCGACGCGTTGAAGTCCGACTGGATACCCTCAAGCACGCCGAGGGCCTTCTGCAGCTTCGCCGGCTCGTTGACCTCCCAGTCCTTCTGGGGCGCAAGGCGAATCCGCGCGCCATTGGCACCGCCGCGCTTGTCCGAACTACGGTACGTCGAGGCGGATGCCCAGGCCGTCGAAACCAGTTGGGCGGCATCGAGACCGCTGTCGGCGATCTTTGCCTTGAGCGCATCGATATCGCCTGCATCGACCAGCGGATGATCGACTTCGGGGATGGGATCCTGCCAGATCAGGTCTTCCGCCGGCACTTCGGCGCCAAGGTAACGCGACTTCGGTCCCATGTCGCGGTGGGTCAGCTTGAACCACGCGCGGGCAAAGGCATCGGCGAACTCTTCCGGATTTTCATGGAAGTGACGCGAGATCGGCCCATAGATCGGGTCCATGCGCATGGCCATGTCGGCCGTGGTCATGATGATCCGATGCGTCCGCTCTCCGGTTTCCGGGTCGGGCGCGTGGTCTTCGGGCTTGAGATCCTTGGGCGTCCACTGCCAGGCACCCGCTGGGCTTTTCACAAGCTCCCACTCGTATCCGAAGAGAACGTCGAAATACGCCATATCCCATTTTGTCGGGTTCGGCGTCCAGGCGCCCTCGATGCCGCTGGTGATCGTGTCGCGACCCTTTCCGCTGCCGTGGGTGCTGAGCCAGCCAAGACCCATCGCCTCGATCGGCGCCGCTTCAGGCTCGGGTCCGACGTGGGCGGCATCGCCTGCGCCGTGGGTCTTGCCGAAGGTGTGACCGCCTGCCGTCAGTGCGACCGTCTCGTAGTCGTCCATGGCCATCCGAGCGAAAGTCTCGCGGATATCGCGTCCGGAAGCCAAGGGATCCGGATTGCCGTCCGGGCCTTCCGGGTTGACGTAGATCAGGCCCATCTGAACCGCGGCCAGGGGATTTTCCAGATCACGTTCGCCCGAGTAACGACTGTTGGCCTTGTCGCTGGTTGCCAGCCACTCACCCTCGGAGCCCCAGTAGATATCCTCTTCCGGTTCCCACACGTCGGCACGACCGCCGCCGAAACCGAACGTCTTGAACCCCATCGTTTCGAGAGCGACGTTACCGGCAAGGATCATCAGGTCGGCCCATGAGATCCGGTTGCCGTATTTCTGCTTGATCGGCCACAAGAGACGGCGCGCCTTGTCGAGGTTGCCGTTGTCGGGCCAGCTGTTCAGGGGCGCAAAACGCTGGGTGCCCGAACCCGCACCGCCGCGGCCGTCGCCGGTGCGATAGGTGCCTGCACTATGCCAGGCCATGCGGATGAACAGCCCGCCATAGTGACCGTAATCCGCCGGCCACCAGTCCTGGCTGTCGGTCATCAGGTCCGCCAGATCCTTTTTCAGCGCCTTCAGATCAAGCTTCTTGAAAGCCTCGGCGTAGTTGAAGACACCGCCCATGGGATCGGATGCAGGCTGGTTCTGATGCAGAATCCTCAGGTTCAGCTGGTTCGGCCACCAGTCGCTGTTGGTTCGCGATGCGAAAGTGGTGTGCATAACCGGGCATTTGCCGGTGCTTGGGGCGTCATTGCCGTCCATATCATCTCTCCTGACAAGGCGTTTTCTTGGTTAAAGGAAAGGACAAGCCCCCGGCAGGTCTCCGGAATGAAAACCGCGCAGAGGCTGGGTGGGAGTCCGTTTCCCCGCCCTGTTATCAGATTTGTTCGATTGGTTTAAGTTGTATTTTTTGATAATCACGATAGTTTTTGATTATGGCAAGTATCACCTTGAAACAGCTTCGCTACTTCGACGCGCTGTCTCGTCACAGGCATTTCGGCCGGGCCGCCGAATCCTGCGCCATATCCCAGCCCGCGCTGTCGGTGCAGATAAGGGAACTGGAGAATGAACTGGGTGCAAAGCTGTTCGAGCGTGCCGCGCGGCAGGTCAGCCTGACAGGATTTGGAGAACAATTCGCGGGACGCGTATCCGACATCCTGAAATCCGTCGATGAACTGGAGGACCTGGCGCGTGCGGCGTCCGACCAGTTGGTGGGCCGCCTTCGGCTGGGCATCATCCCTACGATCGCGCCCTATCTTTTGCCCTTGGTCATCGAACGCATTTCGGCGCAGCACAGTGACCTGGACCTTCATGTCAGGGAATCTCTGACCTCGCGACTTATCGAGGAATTGTCCGAGGGACGGCTGGACGCGGCGGTCGTGGCGCTGCCGGTTTCCGAGCCGTCCTTCACCGAAGTCGCCCTTTTCTCGGAGGAGTTCGTCCTGGTACGGCCCATGTCAGCCTCCGCCGAACCTGTTCCCAGTGTCGAAAATCTAAGAAACGTCCGTCTCTTGCTTCTGGAAGAGGGCCATTGCTTCAGAGAACAGGCGATGTCCTTCTGCAACATGCCGACGACGCTGTCCCGCGATGGCCTGGATGCCAGCTCGCTTTCGACGCTTGTTCAGATGGTGGGCAGCGGCATCGGGATGACGCTGATCCCCGAAATGGCGGTCCCGGTCGAAACGCGGTCGGCGCCCGTCACCATAAGCCGCTTCAAGGGGAAAGCGCCATCTCGTACGGTTGGCATGATCTGGCGAAAATCAAATCCGCTTTCCAAGCAATTGCTCGAAGTATCGACTGCGGTCAGGAGCGCCGGCGCCGTGGTGACGGGGCTCTTCGAAAGCGAGGAAGAATCACCATCCCTTCCCATTGGCGGCAGCTAGACAGGAACAGGTTGAATTATCGCCGGCAGTTGGGCATTTTCACGTGCCGAAGCATGGCGTGAAATGAAATGTCTTTGATATAGTCCCACTGGCAGACAAAAAACGAAGGCGACGTCTGACGGATCGGTGCGAGCAGGGTGTAGCGACAACATGGCAAGCGACGACGATACGCGCCAGAACGCGCCCGGCGCAGTTTTCAGTTCCTCGAGAAGAGTGAAATTCATCGTGCGCTCGGGCTCGGGTGCCCGGCGCTTTTCCAGCTCGCGCGTGTCGCGCGACCCGATGGGTTCGACGCAGATCGAGGTTCGCAAATCCCTGTCGGCCGCACCGCCCAAACTTTCGCTCGACAGCGACTGGAGTGCGGTTGCGAAGACCATTTCGGAAAGCGAAGCCGGCGACAGCGTTTTCCTGCTTCGAAAGGACGGGCACGATCACGTGCTGCCGGCCAGGGCCATTGCCCGCAACGGATCGGCATATATCGCGGCCGGAGAGACGGATGATGCCGATTCCGGCGGCCGCCAGATCGTTCTCGATCATGACCTATTCGACCTGGTTCTGACTCAGCGAGTGGCCATATCGGTGGATCTGAACGGCAAGAACCCGGCCCGGCTCATTTCTTTCGACGGTATCGCGGAAATGTTCATGCCCGATGGGGCTACAGTATTCGCAGACAACCTCCAGCCAGAGCCAGAGCCAGAGCCAGAGCCAGAGCAACTGGTTTCATCCGTCGAAGCAACCAGTTTCTCCGAACCTCGGGCTGAATATCAGGCTGCGACGACGGCGAACGAGGCGGAAGCACCTCGACCGGAGCCTGCGACTGCCACGGCACATGCCGGCGACAGACCCGAGGGCACGGTTCGGCTTCGTGCGCTTACATCGCCGAAGGGTTTCCCGGACACGGTTCAACGCCAGTTGACCGGTTCCCTTGCCGAACTGAAATCCGGTTTCGATGCCGCGATCCTGTTCCAGGTGGAATATATCGACGGGCACACAGAGTATCTTGTCGGGTTCTCCGGCGCGGATGACTCGGTTGAGACCGAGATCGAGAATGCGGTCAATGCCGCGCTTTCCACGTCGCCGCGGATGGATATGGAACTTGGCATTGCCTTCTTCGATGCCCATGATCCGATGGTGATCCGGATATCGCGTGTAGGCCAGAGACTGGTCTGACCCGGGTCCCCGGCGGCCTTTCTGCACCACAAGTCCGACTTTGGAGGCATCGAACTGCGTCCTGCGATCCCTGCAAACGTCGCAATACTGTTCTCGAATGGAGAATGGTAATCGGACGGAAACGCACGTTGTCCTCGATTTGAACAAAAAATTATCAAATTTGTCCGCGATACGGCTGAAAAGTGGAACCACAGCCAGGACAAATTTACATGAAAATCAGTGTTTTCGGCATTGGCTATGTGGGCGTCGTATCGGCGGCCTGCCTTGCAAGAGACGGCCATGACGTCATCGCGGTCGATGTCGATCCGGGTAAAATCGTCTCGATCAATGCGGGCAGGACTCCGATCGTCGAGGAAGGCATCGGCGAACTTGTCGCCGAGGTCGTCAGCCAGGGACGTCTCTCGGCCACCGCGGACACGAAATACGCGATCGAGAATTCCGACCTGTCCTTCATCTGTGTCGGCACGCCTTCCGCCCCGGACGGTTCGGTCGGGCTGAAATACGTCGAGGAAGTCTGTCGCAATATCGGCGACGCACTGGCAACCAAGTACGGCTACCACTCGGTCATCGTCCGCTCGACCTGCGTTCCGGGCAGCACCGAGAAATGCTGTATTCCCGCGCTTGAAAGCGCTTCGGGCAAGAAGGCCGGTATTGGCTTCGGCCTGGGCTACTATCCCGAGTTCCTTCGCGAAAGCACCGCCATCAAGGACTACTACGATCCCGGCCTGATCGTTTTCGGCACGATGGACAAGCCGACGGAAGACGCGCTTACCGCCCTGAACGAGGCGCTGCCCTGCAAGATCCACAAGACCGACATCCGCACGGCCGAGCTGGTCAAGTACACATCGAACGCCTGGCGGGCGGTCAAGGTCACTTTCGCGAACGAAATCGGCAACATCGCCAAGGCATCGGGGATCGACGGCCAGACCGTGATGGAAATCCTGTGTTCGGACGACAAGGTCGCCATGTCGCCCTACTTCATGCGGCCCGGTTTCGCGTTCGGCGGTTCGTGCCTGCCGAAGGACGTCCGCGCCTTGCGCTACCTTGCGCGAAGCACCGGCACCGACGCCCATGTCCTGAATGCCGTTCTGGATGCGAACGAGGCTCAGATCGCCCGCGCCGAGGCGATGGTCGAGGCATCGGGCGAGAAGAAGGTCGGTTTCGTCGGCATCAGCTTCAAGCCGGGAACCGACGATCTGCGGGAAAGCCCGCTGGTCGCGCTGGCCGCCAGACTGATCGGCAAGGGCATCGACGTCGAAATATACGATCCCTTCGTGAAAGAGGCCTACGCCACCGAAACACCCGGCGCCGGGCGCGGCAACGAGGGCATTCCTGATCTGGAACACCGCCTGACCGACAATCTGGACGACCTGATCGAAAGATCGGGAACCGTCCTGGTCGGCAATTATTACCAGGAAACCGTCGAGCGCCTGAAAACCGCATCGACGAAGCGCAAGAAGGTCGTCGACCTTGCGCGGGTAAACCGGGCGATGGTCAGCGACGGCGACTACAACGGGATTTGCTGGTAGAAGCCGTTGATCCTTGCACTCACCCATATTGGCTACTTCTCGGTCATCGTCCTGCTGACGATGGCCGTTCCGCCTGCTTTCCTGGGTGACCCGGGCGATGCCAGGCACGCGATCATCGTGATCGGGTTCCTTGGTGCCTGGCGCTATTCGTGGGCGATGCTGAACTTCACCCGCGCCATCATCTTCAAGAGGTTCGTCTATCCGCGCCGCAAGGCCGAGGCTTTCCGGAAATATCGGGAAAAAGGGGTGAGAACCCACGCCTACTTCATGGTGACCAGTTACATGGTCGACCAGGATACCACCCTGATGGTCTACCGCAGCATATTCCGGGCGGCGGCACGGGCGGATGGTGGCTCGACGATCGTATCCTCGGTCGTGGACGGTGCCGACGAAAGGCTGATCCGGTACGTCTATGACACGATGACGATCGACATGTCGAACGTCACGCTGAAGATGGACCGCATCAAGGCCAACGGAAAGCGTGACGCCATGGCGCGTGCGTTGAAGAAACTGGGTGAATTCTCGCCGACACCGCATGACATCATGGTGTTCGTCGACGGCGATACGGTCGTGCCCGAAGACGTCGTGGCACAGTCCGCCCCCTGGTTCCTTGACCCGGATGTGGGCGCGCTGACAACGCATGAATCCGCGATCATCGAAGAGGACAACCTGTTCAAGGACTGGTTCATCCTGCGCTTCAACCAGCGGCAGGTGATGATGTGCTCGATGGGGCTGTCCAAGCATGTTCTGACGCTGACCGGCCGCATGTCGGTGTTCCGGGCCAGCCTGTCGACGCACCCGGAATTCGTGAACGGCGTTGGCCACGACTATCTGGACCACTGGCGCCTGGGCCGCGTCAACTTCCTGACCGGCGACGACAAGTCGACGTGGTACTGGCTTCTGAGAAATGGTTATCAGACCCTGTATCTGCCGGATGTCGTCTCGGCCTCGGTCGAGACCCAACCGCGCGATACCTTCTTCGATAGCGCCAAGACGCTGATGGTCCGCTGGTTCGGCAACATGATGCGAACTAACGGCCGTGCGCTTCGCCTCAATCCTCGAACCATGGGTTTCTTCACTTGGTGGTCGATCCTGGATCAGCGGGTCAGCATGTTCACCACCCTTGTCGGCCCGATTTCGGTCGCCATCACGGCTGTCATGGTCACGCCAACGGTGGTGCCGCTCTACATCGCGTGGGTGCTGATGACGCGCTACATCTTCTGCCTGTTCATCGCCAGGTTCAACGGAGAGTGGTTTCCCGTCACGCATCCACCGATCCTGTACTTCAGCCAGGTTGTGGGGGCCTCGATCAAATCCTTCGTTCTGTTCCGTCTCGATAAACAGAAATGGACTCGCCAGAACACTGCCGGCAGCGGCGCCGCCCTGACGCTGTTCGATCGCCTGAAAGCGACCGAGTCCGCGGTTCATCATGCTTTGACACTTTGTTGGCTGACGCTTGCGATCCTGTTCGCAAGTGTCGTTTGAGGTAGGTTTCGTGGAACTTCAAAAGGTAAAGAGAAAAAGCCTCAACCTTGTCGGTGCGAATACACCGGTGCCCTACGAATTCGGTTTCGAGAGCGAACACCCTGCAGTCTCGATGCCCTTCAGCCTGAAGGTCTGCGGCCAGCAGTTCGTCGGTTCGCGTGTATCCATGACCACGATCCACGCCATGGCGCGTGACGAGATCTTCCTGATCAAGGGCAGCAAGCATGCCGCCAGGCTGCAGTTCGACTTCAAGAACTTCTCGGTTTCGATCTATCCCGAAGTCGTGGTCGTGGGTGAGTTCGGCGATGAGCTGGTCCTCAAGTTCGCGGACCCGACGGGCGATCACGTCGCCCAGCTTCGCTTCGTTCTCAACAGCTTCATCGCGGGCGACTTCGTGACGCTTGGCGCGGTCATGTCCTACTCGGGGCCGACCAAACCGAAGGAGGAAAAGAAGGCCGTCGAACAGAACTGGAAAGAGCGGTACCGAAGCATCGCCGTTGCGGTTCTGTCCGGCCTGCTTGCGATCTGGGCCGCGACCGCACTTTACGTCAGGTATACCACCGGCGTCGAAATGCACCCTGTTCTGATCGAACAGGCGGGCCAGCCGATGCAGGCGACGACGGCCGGGCAGATCTCGTATCTGAATGCCGACGCGGCCAAGGGCGAGGTCCTTTTTTCGGTTAATGCCAACAGTGGCGACGTGCTGAATTTCAAGATGCCATGCGACTGTGAAGTCGTTCTCTCTCAAGGTGTTAGAGAGGGTATCACCGTGCTTCCAACGGACGTAATTCTGACAATTTTGGTTAATAGCGTCGACTTGAGCATTCAGGCTCTGATGAGTGTCGAAGGGTTGGCGAGAGCGATGAAGGGTGACCGCGTATTCCTTGATCTGGCGGACGGCAGATCCGTTCCCGTCCAGGTCATCGCCGGCAAGGGCGCGAACACGGCGACCATGAGCGGACAGCTGTTTGTTCCCGTGCAACTGGTCGCCACCGACGGCAGCCTGGGCAAGGACGACATCGGCAAATACGGCCAGTTGCGACTGACAAAGTCGTACGTCTGGAACTGAGGGGCAGAGGAGAAGGTTCCGTGAAAAAGATATATCCTCTTATCCTGTGCGGTGGCAGCGGCACGCGGCTTTGGCCGATTTCGCGCACCCGCAGTCCCAAGCAATTCCAGAAGATCGGCGGCAAGAACTCGCTGACCTTCTTTCAAAGCGCGATCATGCGTCACAAGGGCGATCATTTCCATGATCCCTGCATCGTGACCAGCCTGCGCCACCGGGGCACCGTGGTCAGTCAATTGCGCGAAATCCAGTCGGGGTCGCAGATCATCTGCGAACCGATGGCGCGCAGCACCGGACCGGCTGTTCTGGCCGCGGCGCATACGCTGTTCGGGCAGGATCCCAATGCCCTTATCCTGGTCATTCCGGCCGACCACGTGATCGAGGGCGACGTGAACACGTCGATCATCGCCCAGATCGGTTCGGCCCTGGCAGGCCAGATCATCACCTTCGGCATCCCGCCGCGCGCACCGGAAACCGGCTTCGGTTACATCCGCAAGGGTGCTCCGATGCCCGACTTTCCCGGTCTTCACGTCGTCGACGAATTCGTCGAGAAGCCCCCCCTGGCGGAGGCCGAAAAGCTGGTCGCCAGCGGTGGCGCAGACTGGGCATCGGGAATTTCGATGTTCTCGGCCAGGACGATCATCGAGGAATACGAGACGTTCGACCTCGAAAGCGCCACACATGTGAAGCGCTCGGTCATGGGCGCCAGCCCGTTCCCCGAGGCCCTGTACCTGGATGCGGACACGTTCAGCCAGGCCGCTGCGGAACCGACGGAAAAGGTCGTCTTCGAGAAAAGCGAACGTGTGGCGACCATGACGCTGGATGTCAACTGGAGCGACGTCGGAAGCTGGGCTGCGATGTACGATGTATCCGAGCGCGACAGCGACGGAAACGTGCTTCAGGGCGATGTCATCGCGGTCGATTCGAAGAACACCATGGTCCGAAGCGAGAACCGGCTGGTCAGCGTGGTTGGGCTTGAGGACGTCATCGTCGTCGATACCACCGATGCCTTGCTGGTCACCGTTCGCGATAAATCCCAGAATGTCCGCGAGATCGTCGAACGCCTGAAAAAGCAGGCCCGGCCAGAGGCCGAGTATTACGCGGGTTCGGCGCCCAAGATGGTGCCTTTCACACTGCCGACCGGGCTGGACGAGGTTCTGAAAACCGACAACTTCCACCTTGGCACAAGCCAGATTCCGGTGGGCGCCGCGATCGAACTGGACGAAGGGATCGGAAGACAGGTCATCGTCATGAAGGGCGCGGTGCATGCCCAGGGTCCGAACTGGCAAAAGACGGTTCGTGACGGCGGGCGCATCTACTCGGACCCCGAAGGCCCGATCCGGATCACGAACGTCGCCGATATCGAGACGGAACTACTGTTCATGACGTTCGATACCCCGATCGCGTCGCCGAAATCCGTTCAATCCGCGAGCCATGCCTAGCACCCGGATCAACCCTGCCTTTCGTGGCGCAATGGCCGCCGCCCTTGGCGTCGGCCTTGGGCTGCTGGCTGCTTCTTCCACGATGGCCTCACCCGACTGGCGGCTTTTGGAACTGCGCTCGCAACTCACAGACCTTTCGGATGCGCTGCGCGAAGACACGGAGATTCGGGAGAAGAGCGTTGCCGAACTTGTCGAAGATCTCGACATACCCGAACTGGATGGGCTTCAATCACCGCCCGCGCTTGAGAGCGGGGCGATCGAGCCGGTCGAACTGACCTGGATCGACAAGCGATATGCGCTTGCGGCCATGTCCCAGATTTATGGTGGCGAGGACAACCGCGATGTCATTGCCGCGGGCCGGGAAAACGACACCGAGGCGGTCGAGGTGACTTCGGGAGTCCTGACGCCCGGCCTTCTGCGCCAGAGGCTGACCGCGCGCCATCTGGGGCGGGACATCGAAACGGGCAGGGACGTCCTTCGCGTGCCGATCGTCGTCGGTCCCGATGCCACGCTTCGCGTCGGCCAGGGCGAGATCCTGCTGCTAAGCCAGGAAGACGGCGCATTCATCGTCAATTTCGGACGGCTCGAGGTCATCGGTGGCGAGATTTCAGCCGACCGCGGCCATGACGAATCGGCAAAGGAGTTCTCTCCCTTCATCGCATCTGTCGGCACCGGCAACGTTCGCCTGTCGCGGGCAACCTTCCGGCGGCTTGGCTTTGGGTATACGGCCAAGTTCGCGGGCTTTTCGATGCTGGCCCATCCGACGATGTCGCCGAATGATCGAAACCTGATCGAGAACTCGCGGTTTGACGACCTTGTGACCGTCGCCCTTGTCGGCATCCGGCATGTGGAAGTGCGCGGCAATCGGTTCTTCGACATGCGCCGCAATCCGCTTCTGATTTCCCGTGCGCCCGACGCGATCGTCGAGGGCAATCTGTTCTCCGGTGACTCGCCGACGAATGCCATCCGCGTGGCGAACGGTTCCGCGAATGCAAGGCTTGTGCGGAATATCCTTCTCGAAGGCTCCAGGGCCGGCCTGTTGGTCTCGTCCGGCAGCGATAACGTCCTGGTCTCGCGGAACGTGATCTGGCGAAGAAACGGCGGCGGCGTCAAACTGTTCAACGTCAGGTGCGGGCATGTCGAGATGAACGTGATCCTGGACGACAAGCAGAAGGGCGTGGAAGTTCGCAGCAGCGAGGACACGCTGGTTCAGCAAAATCGTATCATCGGCAATGCGAATGCGGGCGTCTGGGTCTCGGCGAACCGGCCCGAGAACATGACCTATGTGCTGGGCAATCTGCTACGCGAAAACGGGTCCGGTCTGAGCGCGGCGTCGGGCGGCAACATCGCGATGCAGGGCAATGATCTTTCCGATCAGTTCCCGCGCTTCCTGGACGGTGACATCACGCACCAGTTTCGCGCCATCATCGACGATCTGCGCGGCAGAAAACCCATCCTCCTTGATTCCGGAGGTGTTCGTCCGGTCAGCCAATTGGCGCCGGAGGATTGTGAATTTTGAGTTCCGGCCGCAGCGATTTTCGCATGTTCGGAGGTCCACGCGGCAGGATTGAGTTTCAGCAGTAGAAAAATGGCGAAGTCGCCACGGTAAAAGGCAGGCACGAGTCCATGCCGTTGATGACAGGTAAATGGTCTGAAAAGGCATCCGGGCAGCGGTTTCTCCGTTCTGTGCCCTTTTTGACGCTTTTGGTCTTCTCGGCGCTCGGAATTCCGGCACAGCCTGCCGCCGCCCAGTCCCTGCACGGTTGCGAACGGCTGGAGCAATCCCCGACGCCCGCGGTCGAGGGGTTTGACGGGATGTTCTTCCGGATCGACCCGGATCTGCTGATGGACACCCGGCTTTCGGACGCGACGATCGACAAGCTTGGCGATCTGTCTCGCGCCCTGGCCAGCCGGGGAACCACACTGATCTATGTCCCGGTTCCGACGAAGGGCATGGTTCACGTCGACAAGCTGGGCGACCAGGCGGTCCGGTACGGCTATGACGCGCGGCTTGCTCGCGCGCTTTACCTGGACACGGTGGCACGACTACGCGCCGAGGGTCTGGCGACAACGGATGCCGTCGCGGCTTTGTCGGCCGGATCGATGGAGGAGCCGCTCTTTTTCGGGACCGACCCGAGAATGACGAACGAGGGTCTCAGGCTGCTGGCACGCGCGGCAGCTCGGGAAGCGGGAGACGATTTCAGGGGCACCGAGTCATTCGCCACGGCGCGGGGAGACGAGGTTGTTCTGGACTCGCTTGACCGATTTTTTCTTCAGTTGTCGTGCCAGGCCGAATTGCCAGAGGTTCGGTCGACGACGTTCACTACGCAGCCGACCGGGACCGGTTCGCCAGACAAGGAACCCGGCGACATAATCGTGGTCGGTTCCACGATCACCGGCGGCCCGGATCGCAACTTCAACGGCTTTCTGGAAGAAGCGATGGGCCGCCCGGTCACGCAGGATGTCATCGCAGGGAACGCCCATGACGCGATGGCCAGCTATCTGACGTCTGACAGCTACACCCTCGAAGCGCCGGATCTGATCGTCTGGCTGGCACCGATCTGGGAAAACCCGATGCATTTCGGGGATCGCACGTTTCGCGAGTTGGTGGCCGCCGCCGCCGGCGACTGCGGTCCAGGTCTGCCGGTCAGTCGGGAAGCTGACCGTGCCTACCGGATCGAGATGCCGGGTGCGGTACAGGTCGAAAACGCATCCCTTCGGCTGGACATGGGCGACGCTACTTTGACCCGGGCAGTTTTCCGGTTCGTTTCCCCGGAAGGGACCGAACGGCACCGGTCGGTTATCCGGCAGGACCCCGAAACCGTGTCATCACGCGCGTACATGCCGCTTTCGGGTCTGTGGCCGGAAGGCGTTGCATCGGTCGTGATCGAACTGGATGGCCCCTCGGAAGCGACCCCACAGGTTTCGGTGTGCCGGGGATGAAGCAGGCCACAAGAAATATCCTTGCCGCCCTGGCCGCATCCGGATGCCTGGCATTTCCCGCCAGTGCCGAACGGCTGACGCTTGCGTTCCTGCCGCCGGATCTTCCTGCAAGCGACATCTGCAATGCCGAAGCGGAAAGGTTCGAAGACGAAGAGACACAAATCACCGACGCCGAGGAACCTGGCGAGCAGGTCCTGGACGAAGACGACCGCATCCAGTTTCTGTCCAGAGACATACGAAACCTGCAGCGAACCGATCCGGACGGTGCCTTCGACTTCATTATGGCGCTGATTACGTTCCGTGCCCGGATCGAACCCGAATACGCGGGATTCGACGAAACCTTCGATCGCATCGACACCTACCTGGCGGCGAACCGGCTGGAAGAACTTGCCGAGTCGGGTCTGATCCAGGACCTGGCCGAACGCGTCGATGAGATGAACTGGTCCCAGACCGTGCGTCTGTCGCGGTTCTATCTGAACGGGATCGGTGTCGCGAAGGATCGCGACCTGGCGGTGGAAATGATCCTGGAACAGGCGTTTCTGGGCAGTGCGGATGCATTGCTGGAAGTGCTGCGAATGCAACTGCGCGGGGACGACGTTTCATATTGGGGCCTAAAGCCTGAAGATACCGCAAAACTGGCGTTCGGTGGTATGGTCGGAAAGCTGAATCGCGGGCTGTGCGACCGGGCCGAGCGGATGGCGCGCGAATACACCGACGGAGACATTCTTACCCCGAACCCCGAACTGGCCTATGCCTGGCGCAAGTTCGCGGCGGATATGGGCGGGGCTGATGCGGCCTGGCGGGTGGTCGAGCACCACCTGAGCGCCACCGGCGTCGAAAAGGATGATTCCGTCTTGCGGCACTATCTGCAGAAGGCGGTCGCCAATGGTGCCGTCATCCTGCCGGAGAATGTCGATGCCATCACCTCGACCGGGGCCGAGACCGAGGCAGAGATCCGCCGGATACTGGGCATGAACCATAGCCGGGCCGGAAACTCGGACCGGCTGTCCGCCATTCCGTATTTTGCCCTGGATGTCAGGATTACGACGACATCCATTGCCGAGGACGGCGTGTATTTTCAATACCTTCGGGAAATATCCGACCTTCCCGGCGTGCCCGGACCTGTTTTGACCGAACTGGCAAAGGAAACTCTCCTTCGCAAGGGACGATGGAAGGGCCAGATCGAGGCGGAAGAACTGCTGCGAAAGGCCGTTCAGGCGGGCGATCCGGAGGCGATGATGTTGCTTGCCGAGATCCTGCTTCGCGACCGGTCGAACCCCGCCGGGATCGCCGAGGTTGAATGGCTTCTGGTTCAGGCTGTGGAACAGCACGGAGAGACCCAGGCGATGAAGGCGCTGGACAATCTCTATCGGTGCCAGCTTCCCGGCGCACCGAGGCTTGGCGAAGCGGGTTATTGGGCGGACGTCTATCGCGCAGCGGACAACGAACCTGTCACTGTTTCGGCGACCGATGTGACACGGTTGGACCCGCGTCAGGAACCCGAAGCTGTCGCGCGGATTCAAAGCCTGGCGCTTCAGGGTCACAGCAATTCTGCCGCCGACTGGCTGCAATACCTGCAATCCGATCGCACGACACCCGAGTTCGCCCTGCACTATTGGGCGGACAGGGTTTCGCGCAGTGACATGGCGCTTGAAAAGTTCATGGGGCAGGAATTCGAGCTGGCGCTTACCGCGCAGGAACGTCGCAATGCGATCGAGTTGTTCCGGCGTGTCTATCTGGATATCGGCTCGTCGATCTCGCTGGACCTTGCCCTGACACTGGTCGAGGACGCCGGACGCAATCCCGTCGTCGCGGATGAAATTCGAGAACTGCTGACGAACAGCGCCCGTCGCGGCCAGGGCGCCGCCATTCGCCTGCTTCAGCGTCTGACCGGACGGGACGGCGCCGAGGTCTACAGGGAATTTGCGGCGGACATCGAGGCACGCGGCGATTTCGTGGCCCATATCTTTGCCGCCCCCCATGTGCCCGACGAGACGTTCCATCGCTACATGGACCGGGCGGTTTCCATGATGAACTGCGCGACGAAGGACATTTCCGAATTGACGGAAGCCTTTGCCGCGCGGAACATGGAAACGGAAGTCATGCACTGGGTCCGCATCGGTCTTTCGCTGGAAGGCGGCAGCAGTCTTACGAAACTGGGTCTGAGCGATCAGCAGATGGCCGCCTTCGATCGCGGCGTCTCGATCGCCCAGGACGTGCTTGGCCGGCCCGGGCCGGCAAGGGACGAATTCGATTTTCACCGCCGCCGCTATCTGGCCGCCGCCGATGCGAAGGGGCCGGACTTTGACGCCGATGCCGCCGGAGAGCACCTGGCCGCCATCTTCGGCACCGCCGACCGCGATGGGTACATCTGGGCCCTGAGCCAGTATCGTCGGGCCGAGCCGGAGGTGCGGCGGGCGATTGACGGGCGGGTGGACGTGCGCTCGGCCCTTCGGTCGGCCGCCGAGGCGGGCGATCCGGTCGCGCAGTACCAGCTTGGGATGCTGCTGAGAACCATTGCCGAAGGGCAATCCGATCTCGTCCAGTCGACCCGGTGGCTGACAAAGGCCGCCGAGGGCGGTCATGGTGGCGCAATGACGGAACTGGCCTTCGCGATCGGCTTCGGGATCGGGCGACAGGCCGACCCGAAACTGGCGCTGATCTGGCTTGACAGAGCCGATGGACTTAACCCGGGGATCGGGCGTGAGCTGCGGGACATTTTCGCCGCGATGGTGTCGGAATGAGGCTGATTGCCCAGTTGATACTGGCACTTGCGGCGTCTGCCGCGCCGGCGGTTTCGGCGGCGTCCGAGGTTGAATGCGGAGCGGCGCCCGAGGCCGTCATCGGTCTGGATTACGTCAGCCGCTATTCAGACGAGGACGCGTCGCGCGCGACCATCGACCCCAGGCTCGAGGCGGAAGCGGAAGCGGCGGTGGCCCCCGTGGATGCGTTCATACTGACCCTGGCCGAAGGCGTGGACCTGATCTACACCAGCCCGGTCAAGGATCGTCGCGCAAATGCGGAATGCGTTCTGGATCAACTGGTTGAGTGGGCCGACGCCGAGGCGTTGTCGGACCTGGGAACCGAAACGGTGCGGCTGACGGTGGGGTCGCGACATGCCGCTTTCGCGCTGATCCTGTGGCAGACATTTCCCTATGCGCATGACCATCCGGCGCGGGAACGGATACTGGCCTGGCTGGAACGGCGGATGCGGGAACAGATGATTTTCTGGGAGGACGCGCCAGAGGGGGCGCGGCAGGGAAACCTGCGGGCCTGGGCCGGATTGGCGGCTGCAGCATTGTCGGTGCAGACCGGCGACGAGGAGCTAAGTCGCTGGGAGGAAAAGGCGATTTCTGACGTGATGTGCTCGGCCAATGCCGACGGAAGCCTGCCGCAAGAGATGAGCCGGGGCCGGCTGGCGCTGCATTACCAACTGCACGCCGTCGCCCCGCTGGTCACGGCGGCGGCGTTGCTGGAGCGGCAGGGCGTGCCGGCCAGCCGGGACTGCGACGGGGCGCTGCACCGGATCGTGGACTTTGCCGTCAGCGACATCGAAGACGGCGCAAGAACCCGGCAAATCACGGGTATCGAACAGAATTTCTTCGACGGCAGCGACAGGTTGCAGCCTTTTCAGCTGGCCTGGATCGAGCCCTATCTTGCATTGAAACACGACGAGAACCTTGCCGCGATGGCCGAAGACCTGGGGCCGATGACCTATTCCAAGCTGGGCGGAAACCAGACGGCGCTTTGGGGTCACTAAGCCCTGAACGCAACGTTCGGGAGCCGAGCGTTGCGCGCAACTGCTCAAAATCGTTAACGTCCATATTTTGTGGGTGATTCAGGCCAGAACCACACGTCGGTATGACGTCGGTATCACGTCGGTATTTTGTCGGTGCCTCTATCCGGCGCACGCTGCCCGGCCACAACATGCTGTGCGAACGGTCATCTTCGTTAAATGGCGTTAACTTTCGCGCGGCACCGGAAACACCCGGCCATCGAACAGCTTTCGCGCCGTCCGCACCGTGCCCGCGCGCACCACGCCGCCCGAGGCGTCGCGTTCGATCAATACCTCGGCCGCGCCGCCCGGATGCTCGATGGTGAAGGTCCCGTCCCCGGGCAGGACCGCCACGCCGGCGGCGGGCGTGCCCGGAAGCGTGCAGGCGGTGGCGACGGTGACGGCGGCGAAGACGCCGATGGTCGCGTGGCAGCGGTGCGGGATGAAGGAGCGGGTCGAGATCGTTCCCCCGGCCGTCGGCGGAGAGACCAGCGTCATCTTCGGCACGGTCTTGTCGGCCACGTCGCCGAGGTTCATCAGCGGACCGGCCTGCAGGCGTATCGTCTCGAGCCGGGTCTTGAGATCGTCGTCGGCATCCATCGCCTGCCGCGTCTCGGACCCGGTGCGCCCCAGATCGGAGGCGCGCAGGATGACGCAGGGCATTCCGTTGTCGATCAGCGTGCAGGCGACACCGTCGATCACGTCGGCCGCGTTGCCGGTCGGAAGAAGCGCGCCGGTCATCGACCCGGCGATGTTCTCGAACATGAGCGGCACGGCGGCATGGACGCCCGGCACGCCGTCGATCCGGGCCTGACCCCGATAGCTGACGCGGCCGCCCGGCGTGGCGATACGGGCCGTCGCGATCTCGCCCGTGTTCACCATGTGGATGCGCACCGGCGTTTCGGCGCCCGTGGCCCTGACCAGCCCGCGTTCGATGGCGGCGGGGCCGACGCCGGCCAGGATGTTGCCGCAGCCCTGCGTACCCGAGACGAGCGGCCGGTCGACCGAGACCTGAAGGAAGAGATAGTCGACATCGGCATCCGGCCGCGAGGACGGCGACAGGATCGCGACCTTGGAGGTCAGCGGATCGGCCCCGCCAATGCCGTCGATCTGGCGGGCGTCGGGCGAGCCCATGACGCGCAACAAAAGCCCGTCGCGTTCGGCCGGATCGTCGGGCAGGTCGGCGGCGAGGAAGTAGGCGCCCTTGGAGGTGCCGCCCCGCATCCAGAGGCAGGGTATCCCGTCAACCGACGGGTCAGACATACCTGAGGCCCTTCTCGGCCAGCCTGTCGCGCATGTCGTAGAGGTCGAGGCCGATTTCGCCGGCGGCGAGGCGGGCGCGTTTCTCTTCCTCGGCGGCCAGGCGCCTCCGGGCGGCTTCGAGCACCTCTTCAGCCTCGTCGCGCCGGACGACCACCACGCCGTCATCGTCGGCCACGATCACGTCGCCCGCGTCGATGGCCTGACCCGCGCAGACGATGGGCACATTGACCGAGCCGAGCGTTTCCTTGACCGTGCCCTCGGCGCTGATCGCCTTCGACCAGACCGGAAAGCCCATCGACGTCAGGTCGCGGATATCGCGCACGCCCGCGTCGATCACCAGCCCCTTGCAGCCGCGCGCCATCGCCGAGGTGGCCAGAAGATCGCCGAAATAGCCGTTGTCGCAGGGCGAGGTGGGCGCGAGGACAAGGATGTCGCCCTCGTGCAGTTGTTCGATCGCGACGTGCAGCATCCAGTTGTCGCCCGGAGGGGCCGAGATAGTGACGGCGGAGCCGGCGACCTGCGCCCCGGCATAGATCGGCCGCATGTAGGCGGCGAGGCAGCCCCGGCGGCCCTGGGCCTCGTGAACGGTGGCGACCCCGGCCGCGCCGAGTTGGCGGATAACTTCGGCATCGGCGCGGGCGATGTTCCGGACGACCTTGTGCATGGGCTACTCCTTGACCGGCGGGGTGCCGTGGGTGTGGAAGGTTTCGATGGTCTTGAGACCCCAGGCCTGGCCCTTCTTGCGTTCCGTCTCGGTCCAGACGACGGGCTGCCAGTCGGGGGCGAGGATGAGGCGCGCGCCCGCGTTCGCCAGTTCGACGCGGTTTCCGGCGGGTTCCCAGACATAGAGGAAGAAGGTGCCCTGGATCGCGTGCTTGTGCGGCCCGGTTTCGATGTGGACGCCGTTTTCGAGGAAGATGTCGGCGGCGCGCAGGATATCCTCGCGCTGGTCGGTGGCGTAGGTGACGTGGTGCAGGCGGCCCTGCCCGCGCCCGTGTTCCTCGGTGCAGGCCAGGTCGTAGGTCTTGTTGTTGACGGTGAACCAGCAGCCGCCGATGCGCCCGTTGTCGAGCTGGATCATCTCGGTCACGCGCGAGCCGAGGCAGGTTTCCATGAAGCGGCGGAACTCGGCCACGTCGTCGGCCAGGAGGTTCAGGTGGTCGAGCCTGCGGGGACAGGCGCCCTGGGCGTGAAAGCGCGAGGCCATGTTCTTCAGCGCCGGTTCGTCGCCGGAGATGTCGGGGCGGTTGGTGTCGTAGTAGATCTCGAAGACGTGGCCGAAGGGGTCTTCGAAGCGGAAGGCCCGGCCGTGCGAGAGGTCGCCGTCGATCCAGCCGTGGGTCTTGAAGCCCGACGCCTCGATGGCGGCGACGCGGCGGTCGAGCGCCTGCGGAGATGCCGCGCGGTAGCCGATATGCCCGACGCCGGTGGTTTCGGCGCGGGTGAGCTTCAGCGTGGCGAATTCGTAATCGTCCCAGGCGCGCAGGTAGGCCGAGGTGTCGTCCCGGCCCGAGAGTTTCAGGCCGTAGACGCGGGTGAAGAAGTCGAGGCTGTCGTCGAACTTGTCGGTCAGCATCTCGACGTGGCCCAGGTGGGCGATGTCGAAGGACGGGTTCGTGGGTGCGGTCATCTGCGGCCTTTCGGCGGTTCGGGGGTGTTCCGACTTGTCCCACGAGGGCGGCGCGCAAGGCAATTCGAATGCGCCGCGACGGGCATAAGTTGTGGCTATATCATGCGCCGCCGGGCGGTCAGGAGAAGGCGATCTGGGCCTTGACCGCGCGGGTGCGGTCGCCGGCGGTCTCGAAGGCCTCGACCGCCTTGGAAAGCGGGAAGGTCTGGGTGATGAAGGGCTTTACGTCGATCAGGCCCTTCCGCATCAGGCTGACGCCGGTGAAGAATTCCTCGTGGAAGCGGAAGGAACCGGAGAGCGACAGTTCCTTGGCGGTCATCGCCTGCACGGGCAGGTCCATGTCGCCGCCGAGGCCGAGCTGCACGATCTGCCCGCCGGGGCGCATGGCGGGAATGGCGCCGCGCAGCGCGTGGACGGAGCCCGAGCATTCGAAGAGCACGTCGAAGACGCCCTTGTCGGCCTCGTAGTCCTTCAGCGCGTCGGGCCCGGCGGTGAGCGTGACGTCGGCGCCGGCGGTCCTGGCCATGCCGAGAGTGAAGTCGGCGAGATCCGTGGCGACGACCAGGTCGGCCCCGGCGCGGCGGGCGGCGAGGACGCAGAGGATGCCGATCGGGCCGCAGCCGGTGACGAGGACGGACTTGCCCAAGAGCGGGCCGGCGCGGCGGGCGGCGTGCAGGCAGACGGCGAGCGGTTCGGCCATCGCGGCCTCGCCCGGGGTCAGGCCGTCGGCGGGGGCGCATTGCCAGGCCTCGGCCACCAGCGTCTGACGGAAGGCGCCCTGGATATGCGGGAAGGGCATGGCCGAGCCGTAGAAGCGCATGTTCAGGCAGTGGTTGTACTGGGCCGCGCGGCAGAAGCGGCAGTCGCCGCAGGGACGCGAGGGCGAGATCGCGACAAGCTGGCCTTCACTCAGGCCGTCGACGCCGTGGCCGAGCGCGGTGATGACGCCCGAGACCTCGTGGCCGAGGATCATCGGTTCCTTCAGGCGCACGGTGCCGAAGCCGCCGTGGTTGTAGTAATGCAGGTCGGACCCGCAGATGCCGCCGGTCGCCAGGCGGAGCTGCACCTGGCCCGGGCCCGGCGCCTGGGTGGCGCGGTCTTCGATGCGCAGGTCTTTCGCTTCGTGGATGACGATGGCGCTTGCTGTGTCGGACACGGGGAATACTCTCGGCTTGACGGGGTTGGCAGACCAGAACACAAGTGACGGCAATCTCCAAGCCACCAATGAAAGGCCGCCCGCGATGGGACTGAAACTATTCGACCTGACCGGAAAGACCGCGCTTGTCACCGGCTCCTCGCAGGGGATCGGCATGGCGCTGGCGCGCGGACTGGCCGAGGCCGGGGCCGCGCTGGTTCTGAACGGACGCGACACGGCCAAGCTGGCCGCAGCCGCCGCCACGCTGCGCGATGCCGGCGCGACCGTGCATGAACTGACCTTCGACGTGACCGACCACGAAGGCGTACGCGCCGCCGTTGACGGGTTCGAGGCCGAGACGGGACCGATCGACATCCTGGTGAACAATGCCGGCATGCAGCATCGCACGCCTCTCGAAGACTTCCCGGCGGACAAGTTCGAGGCGCTTTTGCAAACCAACGTCGCCAGCGTCTTTCATGTCGGTCAGGCCGTCGCACGGCACATGATCGCGCGCGGCGCGGGCAAGATCATCAACATCGCGTCGGTCCAGACCGCGCTGGCGCGCCCCGGCATCGCGCCCTACACCGCGACCAAGGGCGCGGTCGCCAACCTGACCAAGGGCATGGCGACCGACTGGGCGAAACACGGGCTTCAGTGCAACGCGCTGGCGCCGGGATACTTCGACACGCCTCTGAACGCGGCACTGGTGGCCGACCCGGACTTCAGCGCATGGCTGGAGAAACGGACGCCCGCCGGACGCTGGGGCCAGGTGGAAGAACTGGTCGGCACCTGCATCTTCCTGGCCTCGGACGCGTCGTCTTTCGTCAACGGCACGACGATCTACGTCGACGGCGGAATCACGGCGTCGCTTTAGGCGGCGCTTCCCCGGACATGCGTCTCGACCAGCGCGTCGAGGTCGTCGAAATCGTCGAAGACCGCCGTATGCGGCAGCTTGTCGACCGGCGATTTCCGGTAGCCGCCGGAATAGAGAAGGAACGGCACCCCGGCGCGCCGCGCGGTTTCGGCATCCACCTCGCTGTCGCCGACATAGACGCGCGGGCCATCACCCAGGGCATCGAAGGCCGCGAAAAGCGGTTCGGGATCGGGCTTGCGCGAGGGCAGGCTGTCGCCGCCCCAGACGGTATCGAAGAACCGGTCCAGTTCCAGATGCCTCAGCACCGCGACGCAGGGCTGGTAGGGTTTGTTGGTGCAGATCCCGAGGCGGTGCGACCGGGACAGGCGTTCGAGCGCCGCTTCCGCGCCGGGATAGGGCCGGGTCAGCGTCACCGCGTCGTCGTAGCGGGCCATGAAGGCCTCGAACAGGGAGGTCTGTTCGGTGTCGGGAATGCCGCGCGCGTCGCGCATCCGGGCCACGAAGACGGCCGAGCCGTCACCGATGAAATTCCGGGTATCCTGCAGCGTGATGCCTTCGAGGCCGCGCGCGGCCAGCAACTCGTTCGCGATGCCGTGAAGATCGGGCGCGCTGTCGATCAGCGTTCCGTCCAGATCGAAGACAATCCTTGCGCTCATGTTCGGTGTGACCTCGGGGGCTGAATGTTCCTGCGGTGTCCGGGCGTCACGGGTGATCGACCACGAAGTCGGGAACGATGCCCGCCCGTTCGATCGCGCTGTCGACGTCCTGTCCGGCGAAGAAACCATAACGCGCGACCAGGGCCGAGGCGACCCCCGCCGCCTGCGCCCCGAGGATGTCGGTGTGCAGGCTGTCGCCGACCATGATCACGCGCGCGCGGTCGACGTCGCCCAGGCGGTTGAAGGCCAGGTCGTAGATATTCCCGAAGGGCTTGCCGAAGAAGCGCGGCGCGATGCCGGTGCTGTCGGCAAGGCGGTGGGCGAAGTGGCCGGGTTCCGCTGAAAAACCATCTTCGCGCGGGGCGACGATATCGGGGTTGGCCACCAGCACCGGGCGCGGGCTGGAGTGCAGCGCCTCTTCCAGCAACTTCTGCCGCTGTCCCGTCCATGATCCGCTGCCGATCAGCAGGAAGCCTTCGGCATCGGCGTAGTCGCCGGGATCGTCGCCCAGAAGCTGCGTTCTGAGCGAGCCCAGGTCATCGAGTTGCGTATCGGTGCCGCCCATCACGCCCCAGCGGATATCCTTCATGCCCAGCATCGAACTGGCCATCGCCGCGCGGCTGGTGATGATATCGCCGACGTCGAAGCGGTAGCCGAGGCGCTGATACTTCTTCAGCAGGTTTGCCTGCGGCACGCTGGCGGCATTCGAGACAACCAGAACCCGCTTTCCGGCGCTGCGCAGCGCATCGATACGCTCGCGCGTGCCGGGGATGGCGGTGTCGCCGATGTTGAGCACCCCGAACGCGTCCAGCAGGAACACGTCGAACTCGGCGGCGATGTCGGCAAGCGAGTCGATCAACCGGTAGGGCCCGTTGCCCGATCCCGCCGTGGGGAGCCGGTGCCTGACCGCTTCGTAGGCCTGGAAGGCCTCCTCTGCGGTGATGTGCATCATATGATCGCGCCCCGCACCTTGGCAGAGACCCATTCCGAGATGACGACGGCGGCCAGGATGACAAGCAGGATCAGGCTGACCTGCGGCCAGGCCAGGACGTTCAGCGAGGACGAGAGTTGCAGGCCGATGCCGCCCGCGCCGACCAGGCCGAGGACGGTGGATTCGCGGATGTTGATGTCCCAGCGGAAGACCGCGATGCCGGCGAAGGCGGGCAGGATCTGGGGCACGATCCCGTAGGCCATGACCTGCCAGCGGCTGGCGCCGGTGGCGGTGATCGCCTCGACCTGGCTGTGGTCGATCTCCTCGATCGCCTCGTACAGCAGCTTGGCGCAGAAGCCGATCGAGCGGATCGCGATGGCGACGACGCCGGCGAAGACGCCGGGGCCGATGATGGCGATCAGCAAGAGCGCCCAGATCAGCGAGTTGATCGAGCGGGTCGAGACGATGACCAGAAGCGCCACCGGGCGGATCAGGTATCGCGAGGGCGTAGTGTTCCGCGCCGCCAGGAAGGCGACGGGTACGGCCAGGAACAGCGCGATCAGGGTGCCCAACGTCGCGATGTTCAGCGTGTCCCAGATTGGCCGGCCAAGCTGGGTGATGTATTCCCAGCGGGGCGGGGTGGCGCGGGTCCAGATATCGTTCGCGATGCGGGGGGCGTCCCAGACGAAGAACCAGGTCGTCGCCTCGGAGATCCGCTGCCAGCAGACCATGAAGATCGCCACGCCGATCAGCCAGCCGAACCAGCGCACCAGGTTTTCGCCCGTGGTGCGGCGTTTCCAGACCTGGGCGCCGTTCTGTTCGATGACCGGCATTACTGCACCCTCGCCCGGATGACGCCCGAAAGGTATTCGAGCGCCATGACGATGCCGATGATCAGGATCAGGATCGCAGCGGCGGTGTCGTATTCGTAGCGGTCGAAGGCGGTGTTCAGCGTCGCGCCGATGCCGCCCGCGCCGACGAGGCCGAGGATCGCGCTTTCGCGGAAGTTGATGTCGATGCGGTACATCGACAGGCCGACCAGGCGCGGCATGACCTGCGGCTGGACGCCGTAGTTGATCCACTGCATCCATTTCGCGCCCGAGGCCCGGATCGCCTCGGCCTGGACCTTGTCCATCGATTCGATGTCCTCGGCCAGGAGCTTGGACAGAAAGCCGATGGTGGCGAAGGAGAGCGTCAGGAAACCGGCCAGCGGGCCGAAGCCGAAGATGGCGACAAGCAGGATGGCGACGATGATCTCTTGCAGCGCGCGGCTGACCGCGACGATGCCGCGACAGATCATGTAGACCGGCAGGGGCGCGATGTTGCGCGCGGCACCCAGGCCGATGGGGATCGAGATCAGGATGCCGACGACCGAGGCGGCCACCGTCATGACGATGCTTTCCAGAAGCCCGCCCCAGATGTCGCTGGCGCGGCTGACGAAGTCGGGCCGGGTGAACGACAGGACGAACTGCCAGCCCCGGTCGAGCCCGACATAGACGCGGTTCCAGTCGACCTCGATGGTCAGGAAGGCGGCGATCATGTAGGCGACGAAACCCGCCAGCAGGCCCCAGCGCAGCGCCGGGCTGCGGATGAAGTGCGGCTTGCGCCACCCCTTGCCCAGCATGTCGTCCAGTTCGCGGTGGCTCATTCGGCGGCCTCGATCTCGTCTTCGTCCTCGACGTCTTGGATCGTGGCCTCCCAGTCTTCCTCGCCGTAGATCTCGGTCAGCTTGTCGGGGGTCAGGCCGTTCGGTCCGCCATCGTAGACGATTTCTCCGAGCCGAAGCCCGACGACGCGGGGCACGAACATCTGCGCCAGCGCCACGTCGTGAATGTTGATGATCGCCGCCAGTCCCCTCTCGCGGCAAAGCTCGGTGATCAGCCGCATGATCTGGCGGCTGGTCTTGGGGTCGAGCGAGGCGGTCGGCTCGTCGACAAGAAGAAGTTTGGGATTCTGGATCAGCGCGCGGCAGATCCCGACACGCTGGCGCTGACCGCCCGACAATTCGTCGGCGCGCTTGTCGGCCATGTGCAGAAGTCCGACGCGGTCGAGCAGACGGAACGCCTCGTCCACGTCGGATTGCGGGAATTTCCGCAGGAAGCTGCGCCAGAATCCGACATAGCCCAGCCGGCCCGACAGGACGTTTTCCATCACCGTCAGGCGTTCGACCAGGGCGTATTCCTGAAAGATCATGCCCATCGCCCGGCGTGCGCGGCGCAGCGCGCCCGCGCCCATGTGGGTCAGCTCGACATCATCCAGCCAGACCTCGCCGCTTGTCGGTTCCACCAGCCGGTTGATGCAGCGGATCATCGTGGACTTGCCGGCGCCGGAAGGCCCGATCAACGCCAGAACCTGACCGGCGGGCACATCGAGATCGATCGCCGTCAGCGCCCGGTCCCCGGTCTTGTATGTCTTGGTAAGCTTCTGAAGCCGCAGCATGAAAAATCCCTATCGAGGGTATGTGACAGGCCCGTGAAGGGCCTGTCATGGATCGATTTGTGATTACTCGCAGGCGTAGCTGACGCCGTTGGCCGCGTCGATCTTGCGGATCACGTCCCAGAAATCCTTGTAGTTCATTTCCAGGAACTGCTCTTCGCCGGACTTGATGAACTCTTCCTGCAGGGACGTGCCTTCCCATTCGAAGCTGAAGAACGCGTCCTTGATCGCGTCCTGAAGCTCGGGCTTGAGGTTGTAGACCACGCCGAAGCCGGTCGTCGGGAAGGTCTGGGACTTGTAGATCGACACGACCTGCTCGGGCTGGATCACGTCACGCTCGATCATCCGGGCCATGACCGAGTTGGCGATGGCCGCCGCCGGATAATCCTTGTTGGCGACGCCCAGGATCGAGTTGTCGTGCTTGCCCGAGAAGACCGGCTCGAAGTCGCGCTCGGCTTCCATTCCGTAATCGGCCTTCAGGATCGCCGAAGGCGCCTTGAAGCCAGAGTTCGACGTGGGCGCGGAGAAGGCCAGTTGCTTGCCCTTGATATCCTCGACCTTTTCGATCCCCGATCCGGGATAGGTGATGATCTCCATCTCGTAGCCGAAACCGCCATCCTTCGACGCCATGATCGTGAAGGGACGGAAGCCGGCGCAGTTCACCGCAAGCGGGTTCGAGCCGGTGTTGAAGCCCGAGATGTGCAGGCGGCCCGAGCGCATCGCCTCGATCTGCGCCGCGTTCGACTGGACCGGGAAGAACACGACATCCTTGCCGGTCTTTTCTTTCAGGTGTTCCAGAAAGTCCGCCCATGCCGTCTTGTAGACCGCCGGATCCTCGACCGGCGTATAGGCGAAGATTAGCGGATCGGGATCGAGCCACTGGCTTTCGTCCGTGGGAACATCGGCGATGAGATCGCCGTCCACATCGCAGAAACGCGCGTCCAGATCGCCGCGCGGGCAGTCCTGCGCGGAGGCGGTGCCGCCGAACGACAGTAGCGCGACCGCGGCCGCGCCGAGGAAAAGCTTGGTATCCAGTTTCATGTCAGTCTCCCTTTTGGTCGTGATGCTGTGCCCTTAACGGGCATTCGTGACAGTCTTGTTTTCCCGCTCCGCCGGCAGCGCGATCGTGACCTCTACCCCGGCGGCTTCCAGGGCGCTGAGCATGTCGCCCCTGGGTCTTGCGTCGGTGACGATGGAATCGAGGTCTTCCAGCGGACCGACCCGCGCAAGGCCCTTCCGGCCCAGCTTTTCGGCGTCGATCAGAAGGTGCCGTTTCTCTGCCCTGCCGAGCATCATGCGCTTTACGGCGGCGAAACCGCGCACGGTTTCGGACGGACCCTCGGCCGACATCGCGGAAGCCCCGATGAAGCAACGGTCCACGCTGAACCGGCCGAGGAACTCCAGCGTCTCGGTGCCGACGACCGCGGATTCGGCGGCCAGGTATTCGCCCGGGCACAACAGCACCTGCGGGCCGCCGTGGCCGATGGTCATGGCGACGGGGATCGAGTTGGTGATGACGGTGCAGGGCGTGCCGAGCCAGGCAAGCGCGCGGGCCATCTGGATCGTGGTCGAACCGGAATCGATCATCACCGTCTCGCCATCGCGAACCAGCTCGGCGGCGCGGCGGCCGATGCGCTCGCGCTCTTCGATGCGGGCGTTGGCGCGCTCGGCCAGGCTGGGATAATGGCCCTGGGTCGCCGAGGAGGCGCCGCCGTGGGCGCGGCTGATCAGGCCGTCGTCTGCAAGGCTGTCGAAATCGCGGCGGACCGTCTCGGTCGAGACGTTGAACCGCTGGGCGAGGTCACTGATTCTGACATGGGGGCGCAGCTTCAGCTCGAGAAGAATCTGCCGCCTGCGTTCGGACTTTTTAAGCCCTTTGCGGCCCTTCCTTGCGCCTTCCTTGCGGATTTTCGTCTCAGCCATGCGGGCAGCGGCCTCCCTTCCGGGGAAAATCATTGTGGTCTTTCGCTCGTCTTTGCAATCATTTTTGTTGTATACTCCACGGAACAGTGGTGAGATTCCTGCCAGACAACAGAAACTCGAGGTGAAAAAGCAGTGCCTGGGTGCATCCTTTTCGGGGGCGGACCGACGTGATCCTGCTGGCTGCAAATCTGGCGGCGGCGGTGGCGCTTCTGTTGTGGGCGGTCCGGCTGATCCGGACCGGCGTGGAACGCGCGTTCCTGTCCGAACTTCGCCGCAAGCTGAAGACCTTTTCGGGTCAGCCGGTGTCGGCGGCGGCGGCGGGAAGCCTGACGGCGATGCTGCTGCAAAGCGCGACCGCGGTGGCGCTGATCGGGGGCGGATTCGCGGCTTCGGGCATGCTGACGCCGAAGGCGGCGCTGGCGCTTCTGCTGGGGGCCGACCTGGGGTCGGCGGTCATGGCGCGGGTGCTGCTGCTGCCGGTGCAGGCGGTGGTGCCGTTCATCCTGCTGGCGGGCGTCATCACGTTCTTCACCGCCCGCGCGCGGAAGGTGAAGCAGATCGGGCGGATCGCCATCGGCTTCGCCCTGATCCTGATCGCGCTGCAGATGATCCATGCCGCGACCGCGCCGATC
This sequence comes from Silicimonas sp., assembly GCA_040220415.1. Taxonomy (GTDB): domain Bacteria; phylum Pseudomonadota; class Alphaproteobacteria; order Rhodobacterales; family Rhodobacteraceae; genus JAVJUV01. The sequence continues at coordinate 4,530 of JAVJUV010000035.1, read as the reverse complement.
GGAGAGAACGCCATCGTCCGGGCGACCGCGGCCTATTTCGAGAGCGACCTTCTGAGCGCCTTCGTGATCGGGGCGCTGCTGGCCTGGGTCATGCATTCGTCGCTGGCGGCGGTGCTGACGTTCGCCACCTTCGCGGCAAGCGGCCTGGTGGTGGCGCCGGTGGCGGCGGCGCTGGTCATCGGCGCCAACCTGGGCGGGGCCTTCATCGCGGTCATCCTGCTGTCGTCGGCGGCCCGCCCTGCCCGGCTGGTCGTCATGGGCAACCTTCTGGCGCGCGGCGCCGTCACGCTGGCGGCGCTGGCGGGACTTCTGACCGGTGTTCTGGATATCGGTGTCTTCGGCAGCGGCGCGGGCCAGCAGGCGGTTCTGTTGCACATCGCCCTGAACGCTGTGGTCCTTGTCCTGGGCCTGCCGCTGGCCGGCGCGCTGGTCGGCCTGGCAGACGCGCTGGTGCCGCAATCAGCGCAAAGGTCCGACGCCGCCGTCAGCGCGCTGGACGATTCCGCCATCGGCAATCCCCAGCTTGGCCTGGCCTGCGCGCAGCGCGAGTTGCTGCGGATGGCCGAAACCGTGCAGGCGATGCTGACCAAGTGCATGGAACTGTTCCGGGAATGGGACGACGAGACGGCGCGCCTGATCGAAGCGCGCGAGGATGACGTCGACCGGATGCATTTCGAGACCAAGATCTTCGTCTCGAAGCTGCGCGAGGGCAACATGCCCGAGGTCCACGCCCGCAGAACGATCGAGCTGGTCGCGATGGCGAACAACCTGGAAGAGGCGGCGGACCGGATTTCCGTGAACCTGGTCTCGCTGGCGCGCAAGATGCGCGATGAGGCGCTGTCGTTCTCGGAGCAGGGTTACGAGGACATCGAACATTTCCACGACCAGGTGGTGACCAATTCGCAGCTTGCGCTGAGCGTGCTGACCACGGGCGATGCCGAGGCCGCGCGTCAACTGGTGGCCGAGAAGGACCGCATCCGCCGCGAGGAGCAGCGGCTTCAGACCCGCCACCTGGAACGGCTGCGGCGCGGCAGTTCGGCAAGCGTCGAGACCTCGAACATCCACCAGGAAATGCTGCGTGTCCTGAAACAGATCAACGCGGCGATGAGCTATGTCGCCTATCCGATCGCCGAAGAGACCGGCGATCTTCTGGACAGCCGTCTTGCAAAACCCAGATACGCAGAGGGCGGGGCATGACCGACAAGGGCGAACTTCAACAGCAGATCGCCGCGATGCCTGTCCATTTCGACAAGAAGGGCAAGCTGCGGGTGCTGATGGTCACGTCGCGCGACACCGGACGCTGGGTGATGCCGAAGGGCTGGCTGATGGATGGCAAGAAACCCTGGCACGCCGCCGAGATCGAGGCGCTGGAAGAGGCCGGCGCCGTGGGCTTCGTGTCGGACGAGCCGATGGGCGTCTATCACTACGACAAGGGATTGGGACGCGGCCGGTCGGTCCGCTGCCGGGTCACTGTCTATCCGATGATGGTCGAGAAACTGAAACGCCGCTGGAAAGAGCGCAAGGAGCGCAAACGGCGTTGGTTCTCGCCGAAAAAGGCTGCGAAGCTCGTCGATGAGAAAGAGCTGGCCGCATTGTTGAACGATCTTGCAAAGAACCCGGAGCGACAACCGCAGATCCGGGAACTGCGAAAGGCGTCATGAGGTCAAGAGGGCGCAAGAACCCGACCGGGCAAATTTTGAACCAGTTCAAGGGAGGAACGACATGAAGAAACTAACCGCAACATTTGCCGGATCGCTGATCGCCGTGGCGGCATCGGTGACGGCATCGCAGGCCGACGAGCTGACGCTGTATTGTTCGGCGCAGGAAGACTGGTGCCAGCTGATGGCCCGCAGCTTCGAGGATGCCACCGGCATCGACGTCAACATGACACGGAAATCCTCGGGCGAGACATTTGCGCAGATCCGCGCCGAGGCTTCCAACCCCAAGGGCGATGTCTGGTGGGGCGGCACCGGCGACCCGCATCTTCAGGCCGCCGAAGAAGGGCTGACGATGGAATACGTCTCGCCGATGCGCGAGCAATTGCACGACTGGGCGATCAGCCAGGCGGAAAGCGCGGACAACCGGACCATCGGTATCTATTCCGGCGCGCTGGGATACGGATACAACACGGACCTTCTGGCCGCGAACAATCTGCCCGAGCCCACCTGCTGGAAGGATCTTCTGAAGCCGGAATACAAGGGCCACGTCCAGATGGCGAACCCGAATTCGTCGGGCACCGCCTATACCACGCTGGCCTCGATGGTTCAGATCTTCGGCGAGGAAGAGGGCTTCGGTTTCATGAAGGGCCTTCACAAGAACATCAACCAGTACACCAAGTCGGGCTCGGCGCCGATCAAGGCGGCCGGACGGGGCGAAAGCACCATCGGCATCGTCTTCATGCACGACGCCGTGGCACAGGCCGTCGCCGGTTTCCCGATCAAGGTCGTGGCACCCTGCGAGGGCACGGGCTATGAGATCGGCTCGATGTCGATCATCGACGGCGCGCGCAATCTGGACGAGGCCAAGCAGTTCTATGACTGGGCGCTTTCCGCCGAGGCGCAGAACCTGGCGCTGCAGGTGGACGCCTTCCAGGTGCCGTCGAACACCGGGGCCGAGACCTCGGACAAGGCGCCGGACATGTCGTCGATCAAGCTGATCGACTATGACTTCGTGAAGTACGGTTCGTCCGACGAGCGCAAGCGCCTGTTGCAGAAGTGGGACGAAGACGTCTCGACGCTGCCGCAGTAAAGACTTGCGCACCTTTTCTGTCGAAAAGACCACCCACCCGGTTCTGATCTTCTGGATCATCGCCGGGTGGGTCGGCTTTGCCCTTCTGCCCTGGTACGGGGTAGAGGATTTCTGGACGTTCGAGTGGCTGATCGACGGCTATCCGTTCGATGAGGACCATGCGCCCGCCGCCTTCCTGATCGCGCAGGGCGAAAAGCTGTGGCTGGCGCCGCTGCTGATCCCGCTGGCGCTGCCGCTTCTGGCGCTGGGGCGGCTGAAGTCGGACCCGATGTTCGCCCGCCTGCTGATCCTGTCGGGCGCGCTGGGGTTCGGCTGGCTGATCGTGCAGGGCTTCGGCATCGGCATCCGCGGGTTCAACTACGCGTGGCTGACCGCGTTGTTCGGCGAGCTGGGCGACCGTCAGTTCGGCATGGGTTATGGCGCGATGATCTGCGCCTCGGCGTTCCTGTTCCTGTTCACGCAAGGGGTCGCGGCGCGGGGTGCTGTCAACGGCGACGTGTTCGTCGTCAGCGCCATCGGCGGCGTGATCGTGATCGTCACCGCTTTCGTTTTCTTTCCGATCGCGAAGATGCTGTTCGCGGCCTTCGTCACCGAGGACGGCGCCTATTCGATCTCGGTCTTTCTTTCGAAATTCTTCGACGACCGGCTGTGGGGCCTGGGGTGCCTTTGGGGCGCGCGCTGCGGCGCGGCCTGGAATTCGCTGTTCCTGGCGATCGCGGTGGGCTTTCTGACGACCGTGCTTGGCCTGGCCTTCGCGCTGGTCGTCACCCGGTCGGGGTTTCGCTTCAAGCGCGCGCTGCGGGCGCTGACGGTGCTGCCGATCATCACGCCGCCCTTCGTCATCGGTCTGGCGCTGATCCTGCTGTTCGGGCTGTCGGGGTCCGTCACGCAATATGTCGCCGAGCTGTTCGGCATCCAGCCGACGCGCTGGCTGTATGGCCTGCCGGGGGTGCTGATCGCCCAGACGCTGGCCTTCACCCCCATCGCCTTCCTGGTGCTGATCGGCGTGGTCGAGGGGGTGTCGCCCTCGATGGAGGAAGCCGCCCAGACGCTGCGCGCCAACAAGTGGCAGACGTTCAGGACCGTTTCGCTGCCGCTGATGCGCCCGGGGCTGGCCAACGCGTTCCTGCTGGGGTTCATCGAAAGCATGGCCGATTTCGGCAACCCGCTGGTGCTGGGCGGCAATTTCGACGTGCTGTCGACCGAGATCTTCTTCGCCATCGTCGGCGCGCAATACGACCAGGGCCGCGCCGCCGTGCTGGCGATGGTGCTTTTGTTCTTCACGCTGTCGGCGTTCTATGCCCAGCGCGCCTGGCTGGGGAAGAAGAGCTATACGACGGTGTCGGGCAAGGGCGACGCGGGCGTGCATCCGCTGATGCCCAGCGGCCTGGCCATTCCGGTGCTGATCGTCGCATTGGGATGGGCGCTGTTCACCGCCATCGTCTACGTCATGATCCTCTATGGCAGCGTCGTCGAATTGTGGGGCGTCAACAACTCGCTGACGCTGAAGCACTATGTCACCGCCTTCTCGGTGCGGTTCGAGGACGCCGGCATCCGCTGGACCGGCGCGGCCTGGGACAGCTTCTGGACGACGATCATGATCGCGGCCATCGCGGCCCCGCTGACCGCCGCGGTCGGCCTTGTGACGGCCTACCTGCTGACGCGGCAAAGCTTCGCGGGCAAGAACGCCTTCGAGTTCGGCACGATGCTGTCCTTCGCGATTCCGGGCACCGTCATCGGCGTCAGCTATATCCTGGCCTTCAACGTGCCGCCGATCGAGAT
>JAVJUV010000034.1:0-4453 GCA_040220415.1 Silicimonas sp. | reverse complement strand
GAGATCATTCCGGAAACCCACCGGTCCGGCCATCAGAACAGGGCGACGCTCGGCCTCGCGGTTGGTCTTGTCATCATGTTGTTCCTCGACGTCTGGCTGGGATAAGCGTATGAGAACTTGCCTCTTCGTCGGTCTGCTTGCCGCTCTGATCGCCTTTCTTGTCGATCAGGCAACGAAGGCAATCGTTGTGTCCAATGCGACTGTTCTTAGTTCCGGCGTATCGGTCTTTCCCGGCTTCAATCTCATCTACCTGCGCAATGACGGAGTGACCTTCGGGCTTCTCGGCGGCGCGCCGTGGTGGAGCATTGTCTTACTGGCGCTTGGCATCTGCGTCTGGCTGGCGTTCATGCTGGTCCGTACCAGCAGCCGGGTCGAGGCCATTGCCTATGGTGCGATCATCGGCGGTGCACTCGGCAACGTCCTCGACCGCCTGCGCTATCGTGCGGTGACGGACTTCCTCGATTTCTACGTTGGGACGGCGCACTGGCCTGCCTTCAACATGGCCGATGTTTTTGTGGTTGGCGGCGTGGCGCTGCTGCTCATTGCGCCGTGGGTTGGCGCTCGACTTCAGACCGATTCATGAAGCCGGGATTGCCGCAGTTCGTTAGTGAGGACCCGAACCTGTTCCAGCGCATGGGTCTTGCCCTTGCTGCCGGCGGATTGACGGTTTTGACCCTTCCGCCGTTTTCTTGGCTCATCGCGGTCCCTGTCGCCTTCTCCGTGCTCTTTATCGTTCTCCGGAACATCTCAACCTCGCGCGCTTTCCTTGTCGGTTGGGCTTTCGGACTGGGCCAATTCGGGATTGGAATTTCCTGGATCGCCGAGAGCTTTTACGTCGATGCCGAACGTTTCGGCGCACTGGCGATTCCGGCGGTCGCGGGTCTGTCCGCCGGACTTGCCATCTTCCCGGGCATGGCGGCGATGCTTTTTGCCGCCATCATGCAGCGCCGAGCTGTCGGCGGCATTGCGGCGGGCCTTCTGTTTGCAACCTGCTGGGTGGCCACGGAATGGCTGCGGGGTCATGTCCTGACGGGGTTTCCCTGGAACCTTGCCGCTTATGCCCTTGTCGATTATGCCGCCCTGCGCCAACCCGCCGCCTGGGTCGGAAGCTACGGTTTGGGCTTTCTCACGGTCTTCATCGGCATATTGCCAGGTGTGTTGACTGTGGCGGCGCCAAAGAGACGCGCGCCTGTTCTCGTGCTCTTCGCCGTTGCTGCGACGGGTTTCTGGGTTGGCGGTGCGCTTCGGTCAGGGCAGGACGTGCCGCCGACAGACGTTGCTTTGCGCATCGTCCAAGGCAATGTGCCACAAGTCGAGAAGTGGGTACCGGGCAGCCGCCAGCGAACCTTAGAAAAATACCTGGGCTTGTCCGCGCAACCCGGACGTTTCGATGTGCTGCTTTGGCCGGAAACGGCCTTCCCCGGCTTTCTGGACGAAGATGCTGCGGCACGCGCGCGGATATCTGCAGCTTTGCCAGACGGCAGGATCCTACTGACAGGTGCGCCTGACCGAGTGGAGGGCGATGGGGGAACCAGATATTTCAACACGGTTCAGGCATACGATGGCACCAGTGAGATTCTGACGGGATATGCAAAACATCATCTCGTTCCGTTTGGCGAATATGTGCCGCTGAGAGGCTGGCTGCCCATCGAACGACTGACGGAAGGGTTGGGCGATTTCACGCCGGGACCAGGGCCGCGCACGCTGGCGATCCCTGGCGCGCCTCTGGTCGCGGTGGCGATCTGTTACGAGATCATCTTTCCGGGCCACGTGGTCGATGACCTTTTCCGCCCCGACTGGATATTCAACGCCACAAATGATGCCTGGTTCGGAACCAGCATCGGACCCGAGCAGCACCTCGCCTCCGCGCGGATGCGCGCGGTCGAGGAGGGGCTTCCCGTGGTCCGGGCGGCCAACACTGGGATATCCGCGATCATCGACGCCAATGGAAATGTCGTCGCGCGTCTTGATACCGGGGAAACAGGCACCATTGATGCCGGCCTGCCGGGCGCGCGTACTCCAACGCCCTATGCGCGGTTCGGCGACTGGACCTTGTTGGTTCTTGTTTTTGGGTGCTGGGTCTTCGGCTGGCTGGCCAGTTTGCTCGGACGAGATCCCGATGCGCGGCATTTTGGAACGGAGGTATCCTGATGCTTGTGATCGTGGGCGCTATCGGAGGCGCGATCTGGGGTGGCTATCTGGCACGACGGAGGAGGGGGAATCACCTGGATATCCTCCAATATGCGGTAGCGTCTGCGATCGCCTTCGGACTTGTCGCCCTGTTTGCAACCATCGTGCTGTCGCGGGTTCTCGGCTAGCGAGCTTCGAAATTGCGCAAACGTGTCAGCGGCTTGAAGACCCGATAGCTCGAGGTCCCGATAGAGAATCGCGCGAATGTGCATCTAGGCGAGCTCATTTCTGATTGAGCCGTCGCTCGAACGCCTCCAATGTCGTCCCGCTGACGTGATGCTCGATCCCTTCCGCATCGCGTTCCGCGGTCTCTTCGTCGATTCCCAGGCTCAGAAGAAAGGCGACGACGACCCTGTGGCGGCGTCGACAGATCTCCGCGAGGTCCTGCCCGGCATCGGTGAGGAATATCGCGCGGTATGGCTCCCGCCGGACCAGGCCAGCAGCCTTGAGCCGCGAGATGTTCTTGGTCACGGTCGGCGGCTTCACGCCAAGCCGCTCGGCGATCTCGACCGGTCTGGCCTCCCCGCGCGTCTCGAACAGTTCCGCGATCAGTTCTACGTAATCCTCCGCCATCTCGCTTTCATGTGCCTGACGCACGGTCGCAAAGCCATCGGCCTGCGCCTCGGGAGCCCGGTCGACCGCTTCGAATGGCTCACGCCCTTGTGATTGTAGCTTTGTCATACTCGGGACTTTGCAGCGAAACAGCGGGATTGACAACTTGTTTGCTTCGGGTAGATAAGTTAGCCATGTCTAACTTTGTACTTTGGAGGCCGTGGTGATGCGAAATATTATGAGAGTGCTGCTCGCCACACTCGCAAGTGCGCTCCTCCTGTCCGGACCTGTCGCCGCGACGCCGGCCAAGGAGGCGCCTTGGCTTCCCGAGGCAGCGGCCTACCGTCTGACGCTCTTTCTTGGAAATCTCGAGCCTCTGCCCTGGGACGACATCGAGACCGCCTGGACGGAACCCTACCGGGGTTCGGAATTCTCTGTCGGGGCGCTGGCGTGGCTGGACCGCAAAAGCGATATCGAGCCCGACGGTCTCCTGGACGCTATAATGCGCGAAGACCTGCAGGCGGTCTTCGCCGAGGCGACGCGGCTTGTAGCGCTCAGGATTGAGGAGAATTTGGACCGTGCTCTCGCGGCCGAAGAATCGGCGACAGCACAGCTGGCGGTGCAGACGGCACGCGAACTCTACCGCGCGTTTGAGGATGGTATCGCGGCGGCCGATCCCGAAGCTGCAAGACGCATCGGCCTCGCCTGGCTGGAACTCAACAGCAGCACAGGTTCCGCTGGTGTTCTCGGCGCTGGCGCCACATCTGCGGATCGCGACACGATGGAAGCCGCCCGTGCAGTCATCTCCGGCTATCTTGCGGAGAACTACCTCCTGGACAGTTTCGCTCCGCGCCGGACGCTGAGCGCCCTGCCGGAAACAGCTGTGCTCAGCGGAAAGGCCATCGAGGTACCGCCAAGCCTGCCGCCTGGGTCCGACATCTTCGATCAGGACCCGCTGCCGCTGCTCGTGCTCAACTTCGAGGAACAGGGCATCGACGAGACCGATCTGCCGCTTGTTGCCTACGGCGACATGCTGTTCGACAGCGCGCAACTCTTTGGAAGCCCGGCGCAGGATCTCGGGATCGCCTGCTCGACCTGTCACAACCGCTCGGACGTCAACCAGCGGCTCTTCATCCCCGGCGCCAGCCACCAACCGGGCGCGATCGACGTGGACGGCGCCTTTTTCAACCCGATCTTCAATGACAGGCGCGACGACCCGCTCGACATTCCCAGCCTGCGCGGCTTGCGTTTTACCGGTCCCTACGGCCGCGATGGCCGCTTCGCCTCCTTGCGCGATTTCACCCGCAACGTGGTCGTCAACGAGTTCGGCGGGAAGGAACCGACGCCCTTCATGCTGGACGCTCTCGTCGCCTACATGCTCGAATTCGACTTCCTGCCGAATTCCATGCTGACGACTGATGGCCGTCTGACCGACACGACCCAAGAGGCCGCCCGGCGCGGCGAGGAGATCTTCAATACGCCCTTCGCCGGGCTCGGCGATCGGTCCTGCGCCAGTTGCCACGTGCCAGACGCGAACTTCCTCGACCGGCAGGCCCACGACATCGGCTCAGTCGCGCCGGGCTACGAGGGGGCCCGCGCCGGTGCGCTGGACACGCCCACGCTGCTCGGCACGGCCTATACCGCCCCCTATTTCCACGACGGGTCATTGCCGACGCTGGCCGCCGTCGTGGACTGGTTCGACGAGACGAAA
>JAVJUV010000033.1:0-7473 GCA_040220415.1 Silicimonas sp. | reverse complement strand
CCACGAGACGACGGCCGCGGCGACGGTGGCCAGCGTGCCGGCCCGGATGACCGAATAACCCATGAAGAGCGCGTAGATCAGGATGATGATCGGGATGAACAGGTAGACCTGACGGATCATCTTGTTGAACTTCGGCAACTCGTCCTCGCGCATGCCGCGCATGCCGAGTTTCGCCGCTTCGAAGTCGACCATGAAGTAGACGGATACGAAGTAGAGGACGGCCGGGATGATCGCGGCGACGGCGATCTCGGTATAGGGGACGCCCGTGATCTCGGCCATGATGAAGGCGCCGGCACCCATGATCGGCGGCATGATCTGCCCGCCAGTCGAGGCGGCGGCCTCGACCGCGCCCGCGGTCTTCTTGTGGTATCCGACCTTCTTCATCAGCGGGATGGTGAGCGAGCCGGTGGCGACGACGTTGCCCGCCGAGGTTCCGTTGATCATGCCCATCAGACCGGAGGCGAAGATCGCCACCTTGGCCGGACCGCCGCGTGCGCGGCCCGCCGCGGCGAAGGCGAAGTTGACGAAGTAGTCGCCCACTTTCGATGCCTGGAGGAAGGCCGCGAAGATGATGAAGAGGATGATGTAGGTCGAGGACACCGCCGTCGTCGGCCCCAGGATGCCGGCGTCGGTGTAGACTTGGCTGAAGAAGCGTTGCCAGCTGATCTGCGGCGAATTCAGGAACCCCGGCAGCAGGTGCCCGGTGAAGACGTAGATCAGGAAAATGCCGGCGATGATGATCAGCGCCAGGCCCGCGACGCGGCGAGTCAGTTCCATGATCAGGGCCGTGCCCGCGACAGCCGCCAGCGAAATGCCGATGGGTGCGAAGGGCGTGCCCGTCGAGTTCCGCATCAGGGTGCCGTAGATGGTGATCAGGTAGATCGCGACGGCGATGCCCGAGACGCCGAGCACGATGTCGGGGGCGGCAAAGCCCGAGCGGAGGCGGCGGTGCAGCAGGCCAAGGGTGATCCCGCCGAATGTCGAGATCATGAGCGGGATGCCGAACCAGTAGATTTCGGGGTTGCGGAATTCGGGCGCGATGCCGTTCCACATCTCGCCGTCGCCGATGCGCATGGCGAAGTTGAGCGCCGCGCCGCAGGCGATGAACGCCGGAATCAGGAAAACATAGGACACGTAGGCGAAGATCGGTGTCTCCTTGTCCCTGCTTTCCGGGAAGGAGAGTTGCGCGCCGAAGATCAGGAAGCCCAGGAACAGCGCGCCCGCGACATGCACGATGCGGAAATTCCAGGTCTCCATCGGGAACGTGGGCAGGAGCGGTATGCTGACCCCGGTCCATTCGGAGATCGAGACGCCGTTCAGGGCAGCCATGTGGAAGGCGGCGTAGAGACCTGCGAGCGCCGCGATCAGCGTCAAGCGCCAGCCGACGAAGTCGCGACGGTTGGGTTCGACCGGCTCGTCGTCGACGCCCTCTGCGATCAGGTGGTCGTCGTCTTGGTTCTGAGTGGTGTCGGTCATTGCTGTCCCCTCCCGCAACACGAGTTCCCGCGCGGTCCAGCGGGCCGCGACGAACGTCGGTTTCTTGTGAGAATACCCGTATTCGCGCCGCAGGTCATGCGCCGCGGCAGATGCCGCCCCGCCGAAGCGGGGCGGCGCCGGGATCACATCCCGTAGATCATGTCGTCAGGAATGTCCGCGCCGGCGTTTTCCTTGAACCACTTGGCAGCACCCGGATGCCACTTGAGGACATTGTTCTTGTCCCAGTTGTCGGGCGTGGTGGAGCGCGCCGCCTTGTGGATGTTCACCATCCGGGCATTGTCGGACATCACGACATCGACGGCGGCTTCGACGAAGCTTTCCGGCAGATCGCAGTTGGCAATCGCGAAGTTCCACATCGAGACCGAGCGCGCATCGTCTTCCAGCGTCGAGTAGGTGCTGGCGGCGATGTTGAACTCGGATACCGGGAAAGCCTCGAGGATCTTGGCCTGTTCTTCCTCGGTGAACTCGATGATGTTCACATCCGTCTGCACTTCAAGCTGGCTGACGGCGGGGACGGGAACGCCTGCCGCGAAGGCGATGACGTCAAGAAGGCCGTCCTGAAGCTGGCCGCCCAAGTCGGACCAGCCGCCGTTCCGGCGCTCGAATTCGACGCCGAGCGTCTCCATCATGCGCGGGAAGTAGGTGTCGGAGGTCGAGCCGGCGGGGCCGAAGCCGATCTTGGCGCCCGCAGGGATGTCGGCGATCGTGGTGATGCCCGAGGAGGCCAGCGCGGTCACGGAGAACGGCGTCTGGTACATCGGGAACATCGCGCAGGCCTTGTCCATCTGAAGGCCGGGTGCGATCGGGTTGGTGCCGGCGAGCGACTCGGCGGCAGGGCCCATCGTCGTCATGCCGAACTGGGCGTCGCCGGTGTGGACCAGCGCCATGTTCTGCATCGGGCCGCCGGTGACTTCGCCGCCGCCGGACATGCCCAGCTCTTCCGCGACAAGGTTCGCCCAGCCGGAGCCATAGGCGAAGAAGGTGCCGCCCTGCGAGGCGGTGCCGACGGTGAAGCTTTCCGGCCATCCGGTCTTGTCGATATGGCTGCCCGCGGTGGCGACGCCAGCCGAAAGAACGACGGCAGCGGCCGTCAGGGTTACGTGTTTCATGTCTTCCTCCCGAAGTTCGCCGGAACAATAACCGGCTTTCCACGTTCAATGGCACGGCGCACTGGGGCGCTGTCTGCCATGATGTGTGACAGCTAGTGCCACCCAAACCATTTCAAGGGCAATCGCGTGTTGCACATTGTTTGCGCAAACAGCGAATAAGTTCGGCAGCGCGGGGTGGAATTCGACACGGCAGGGTAAAAACGGGTGTGGGAATCCACCCATCCGAAGCGGCTTCAATCCTCGTCCTGGAAATCCGCGCGCGAAAGTCCGTATTTCTGCATTTTTTCGTAAAGCGATTTCCGTGACAGGCCGAGCGCCTCGTAGGTGGCCTTCAGGCTGCCGCGGTTGGCGGCGATGGCGGCTGCGATCAGGCTTTTCTCGTGCCGCGCCATCTGGGCGGCAAGGCTGCCGCCGTCGATCTTGTCGGAGGTCTCCGCGACTGCGATTTCAAGGTCGAGGCCAAGCGCGAAGCGTTCAGCGGCATTTCGAAGCTCGCGCACGTTGCCGGGCCAGTCGCGCGCGGCGATGGAGGACAGAACGGCGCCCGGCACCTCGGGCGGTGTGCGTTTGTAGCGCGCGGCGGCCTCGTCGACGAGATGGAGGAAAAGCTTCGGGATATCCTCGCGCCGGGCGACAAGCTCGGGCATGCGGATCGTGACGACGTTCAGGCGATAGAGCAGATCGCTTCGGAACGCGTCCTGCGCGGCGGCCTCTTCCAGATCGCGCTTGCTGGCGGCGATGAAGCGGACGTCGAGTTCGACGGGGTCGTTGGAGCCGAGGCGGGTCACCACGCGGTCCTGGACGGCAAGCAGGAGCTTGGCCTGAAGCTTGAGGTCCAGGCTGTCGATCTCGTCGAGGAAGATCGTGCCGCCGCGCGCATGTTCGAACCGGCCATAGCGCGCGCGGGCCGCACCGGGATAGGCGCCAGCCTCGTGACCGAAGAGTTCGCTTTCGACAAGATCGGGCGGCAGCGCGGCGCAGTTGATGTGGACGAAGGGCTTTTCCGAGCGCGCGCTGGCGCGGTGTATGGCGCGGGCCGCGACTTCTTTTCCGGTTCCGGTGGCACCGGTTATCAGCACATCCGCATCCGTGACCGCGACGGCACGAACCTGCTCGCGGAGCGCGACCATGACCGGTGACCGCCCCGTCAGCCGGGATTCGATCGGGTCACGGCCTCCGACCTGGCGGCGCAGCGCCCGGTTTTCGATCGTCAGGCGGCGCTTGTCGAGCGCGCGCCGAATGGTCTCGACCATGCGGCCGGGAACGTAGGGCTTTTCGAGAAAGTCATAGGCGCCGTCGCGCATCGATTGCACGGCCATCTCGACGTCGCCATGCCCGGTGACGAGGATCACGGGAAATTCGGGGTCGATTTCCAGGGCGCGGCGCATCACCTCGAGCCCGTCGACGCCGGGCATGCGGATGTCTGTGACCAGGACGCCGGGGAAGTTGCGGCTGATCCGGGCGAGAGCGGCCTCGCCGTCGGCAAGACAGGTGACGGGCAAATCCGCCAGTTCCAGTGTCTGGGCCGCGGCAAGGCGCAGGTGTTCTTCATCATCGACGAAGAGGACGTTCGGTTCGGTCATTCCGCGGCGACATCCTTTTTCGCCGAGGTCGCCTCGGCGCGGGCAAGATCGACGGAGAAACACGCCCCCGGACCGTCCGGGTTGTTGGTGGCGGAGAGATGGCCGCCGAAATCCTCGACGATGTTGTACGAAATGGAGAGGCCAAGACCCAGGCCCTTGCCCGGAGACTTGGTCGTGAAGAAGGGATCGAAGACCCGGCCGGCGGTTTCGGTTTCAAGGCCCGGTCCGACATCGCTGACGGAGATGCGAACCCTGCCGGTCTCGGGATCGCTGCGGCTGATTGCAATGCGGGGGGCCGGGTTCTGTTCCATCGCGTCGAGCGCATTGCTGATCAGGTTGACGAAAACCTGCTGGAGCCGGACGTTTCCGCCGATGACCCAGAGGGGCCGGGCGGTGTCGGGGGCGCGCTCGACCACCGCGCCGGCCTTTTTCAGCCGTGGGGCCATGAGTTCCAGCGCACCGTCCAGCGCCAGGCTCAGATCGACGGGGCCTATCGTCTCTTGCGGGCGCCGGGCGAAGTTCCGGAGGTGCCCGGAAAGCGTCGCCATGCGGTCGGCCATCTGGCTGATGCGGGTGATGTTCTCGCGCGCCTCGGCGACTCGTTTGCGGTCCAGGTAGGTCGCCGCGTTCTCGGCGTAGCTTTTCACCGCGGCCAGCGGTTGGTTGATCTCGTGGCTGAGTGCAGCCGACATCTGGCCGAGTGCCGCCAGCTTGCCCGCCTGCACAAGTTCCTTCTGGGTGCTGCGCAGGCGCTTTTCGGTGGCGCGGCGTTCCTCGATCTCGACGAGCAGGCGATTGTTGGCGTCGTTGAGATCCGCCGTCCGGTGCCGGACCTGGCGTTCCAGTTCGTCCTGAAGGGCCTGACGCTCGTCGTCGCGTTCGAGCGCACGGGCGCGCCGCTGAACGACGATTGCCGTGGCGAGCAGCAAGAGAAGCGCCACGAGGCCCAGGACCAGCAGCACGGTCAGGGCCTGGGTCCGTGCCGGACCGGCGGGTGTCAGGAGATGAACTTCCCATCCGACGTTCGGCAGAAGGGCCGAGCTGCGCACGAATTCGACCCCTTCGAGTGTCGTTCTCGTAGGGCTGGCGGATTCCTCGGGTGGTTTGATGTCCAGCGGGATCAGGCGATCCATCGGATATTGCCGGGTGTCGGCGATCCGGGCCAGTGCGGTATCCGACAGTTCCGCGATCGTGCGGAAATGCCACTCGGGTCTGCTGGACATGAAGATCACGCCGTCAAGATCCGTCACGATGATCTCGGTCGCGCCGCCCTGCCAGGAGGATTCGAAAGGCTCGACCTGAAACTTGATCGCAAGGACGCCGACGATCCGGGTCTGGTCGATGACGGGCGCGGCGAAGAAATAGCCGCGCTGCCCGGACGTCGTTCCACGGGCGAAGAAACGACCCAGCCCGCCCTCCAGCGCTTGCTGGAAATAGGGGCGGTAGTTGTAGTTCTGGCCGACGAAGGAGATTTCCTTGCGATAGTTGCTGGCCGCGATCGTGGTACCGCCGATGTCCATGAGATAGACGTCCGAAACGCCGAGCGTCAGCGCCGTGAGTCGCATCTGCTCGTTGACGAAAGGCAGCACGCCCTGATTCCCGGGGTCCTTGAGGAGTTGAACCAGGATAGGGCGCTCTGCGATCAGCTTGGCCAGCGGTTCGAAGCGGTCGAGCGTGCTGTCGAGGCCCTGGACTGCGATATTTAGCGTGGACTGGCCGTCTTCGGCGGCGCGTTCGAGAAAGATGCGTTCGATGGAGGGCCGGATGGCAAGTCCGAGGCCGAAAATCAGCGCGCAGCCCAGAAGCACCCGGAGAAGGGTGCCGTTCACTGCGCTGACTTGCGGACTGCGAAACATCATCGCTTTCTTCAATGACGTGTTTTCCGCATTTTGCCCAGAGGGCGGGCATTGCTCAACCTGTAGGGGAAACTCGGGTCAAGAGCCGCGTGTTGTTCCTGTTTCGGCCACAATGACGCCGTGTTTTAGGGTTTGATAGAGAATCGTAGTTAATGCGATTTGGCAACTACGGCAGAATCGCGCCTGATTCCGTGACGACATCCCTTTCGGACGGGTCGGGCGAGGCATATAAGAGGCACTGGTTCGCCATGAGGCAGGTTGGCGGAACCGGCAGCAAGATTGGGGCAGCAAGTTATGGCCTTCGGCGGATTATTTTCGACTGATATGGCAATCGACCTCGGGACGGCGAACACTCTTGTCTATGTGAAGGGCAAGGGGATCATCCTGAACGAGCCTTCGGTGGTGGCCTATCACGTCAAGGATGGTGTGAAGAAAGTCCTTGCCGTGGGCGAGGATGCGAAATTGATGCTGGGGCGCACGCCCGGCAGCATCGAAGCGATCCGACCCATGCGCGAGGGCGTGATCGCGGATTTCGACGTGGCCGAGGCCATGATCAAGGAATTCATTCGCAAGGTGCACAAGCGGGGCACATTCTCGAAGCCCAAGGTCATTGTCTGCGTGCCGCATGGCGCGACGCCGGTCGAGAAGCGGGCGATTCGCCAGTCGGTTCTGTCGGCAGGCGCGCGGCGTGCGGGCCTGATCGCGGAACCAATCGCGGCCGCTATCGGCGCGGGAATGCCGATTACGGACCCGACCGGAAACATGGTCGTTGATATCGGCGGCGGCACAACCGAAGTGGCGGTCCTTTCACTGGGCGACATCGTTTACGCGCGGTCGGTCCGTGTGGGCGGCGACCGGATGGACGAGGCGATCATCAGTTATCTGCGGCGACAGCATAACCTTCTGATCGGCGAATCGACCGCCGAACGGATCAAGACATCCATCGGCACGGCGCGGATGCCCGACGACGGGCGCGGGGCGTCGATGCAGATCCGGGGGCGCGATCTGTTGAACGGCGTGCCGAAGGAAACCGAGATCAACCAGGCACAGGTGGCCGAAGCGCTGGCCGAACCGGTACAGCAAATCTGCGAGGCGGTGATGACCGCACTGGAAGCGACACCGCCGGATCTGGCAGCGGATATCGTGGACCGGGGCGTCATGCTGACCGGAGGCGGCGCGCTGCTGGGCGAACTGGATCTGGCGCTGCGCGAGCAGACCGGACTGGCCATCAGCGTGGCGGACGAAAGCCTGAATTGCGTCGCGCTGGGCACCGGCAAGGCGCTGGAATATGAAAAGCAGCTTCGGCACGTGATCGATTACGACAGCTGACGGTGTTTCGGTTCATCAAACCGCACTCCATTTCAGGGTTGTGCTGTTAAGCTTGCAAGCCGGGGGCAACGACAGAGACGAACGTGGCACGGCAGAACG
>JAVJUV010000032.1:0-15632 GCA_040220415.1 Silicimonas sp. | reverse complement strand
ATGACCGCACCGACAAGAGCGCCCTGACCGATCACGCCGCCTACCGCCTGATCCATAGTGAGGTGAACGAGTGGACCAGCGCCGCCGAGTTGCGCGAAGCCCTAACCCTTGATGCGCTGCTACATGGTGCTGGCCACGCCTACGTCACCCGCCTCAGCGACGGCACCCCCTATGAGCTACACCGGCTCGAACCGGGCATGGTGCAACGCGACTTCGAGCCGGACGGCGAACCCTTCTACCGCGTCACCACTGCGAACGACCAAGACCGCATGTCCTACCGTGACGTGCTGCGCATCGAAGCCCTTGGCGGCGTCTCCCCGATCACCCTAGGCCGCGAGGCCATCGCCCTGGCAATGAGCTTCGAGGGCCATATCGGCGGCGTCTTTGCGAACGGCGGCCGCCCCTCCGGCGTGATCAAGTCGACCAAAGTGCTCGACGTGGAGTCGAAGAAGAAAGTCGCGTCGAGCTGGTTCAGTACCCACGGCGGCAGGAGAGCCGGCAACACGGCCATTCTTGATGAGGGCATGGACTATCAACAGCTGTCCATGACCCTCGCAGATGCCCAGTTCGCCGAGAACCGCCTTGAGCAAATCCGCGAGATCGCCCGTGTGTTCCGCGTCCCGCCGACGATGCTCTTTGAGTTGAGCCGTGGCACGTGGAGCAACACCGAAGAAATGGCCCGCCAGTTCTTCACGATCACGCTGAAGCCTTGGCTGACCGCGTGGGCGTGGTCCTATGCCCGGTGCCTGCTGACCCCCGAGGAACGCACCGGCGCCTATGTCGAGTTCATCACTGACGACCTGCTGACCACCGACGCGGCCGCCCGGGCAACCGCTTATGGCCAGTATCGCAGCATGGGCGCGCTTACCGCCAACGAGGTGCGCGCCGGGCTCAACCTGCCCCCACACGGGGGCGGCGACAAACTTCAAAATCCCTACACCACCACCGGGAAGGAACCCGCCGAATGAAACACTCCGCATTCTTCGGTGACGCCGAACATACGTTCGCGCTCACCGACCCCATGATCTCCGAACTTGAGCGCATCACCGACCTTGGTATCGGCGCGCTCTACCTGCGCGCCGTCAACATGCAATTCAAGCTGGTCGATCTGGTCGAGATCATCCGGCTTGGCCTGATCGGCGGCGGCGCCAACCCGGAACAGGCCATGCAGCTCACCGACACCTACGGCCGCAACCGGCCGATTGATGAGCTTTACCCCCTTGCCATGGATATCCTTGATGCCCGTTGGGGCGGCGACACTGCCGACAGAGAGGCCGACAAATGACCGAGCGCCTCGAAGTCAAAGCCAATCTGCAAGTCACCGACGAAGGCACGATCACCGGCATTGCGTGGCCGTTCGCGTCGCCTGACCGCGTCGGCGACACCATCACCAAGGGCGCGCTCACCACGCCCGACACCCTGCCTATGCTCTTTGCCCATGATCAAGACCAAGTCGTCGGTGTCTGGGATGAGATCACCGAAAGCGACGAAGGCCTGACCGTCAAGGGCCGCTTGCTGGTCGATGATGTCGTGCGCGCCCGCGAGGTCCGCGCCATGATCCGCAGCAAGGCGGTATCCGGCCTGTCCATTGGCTTCGTGACCAAACAGGCAAAGCGCCACGCCAAAGGCCGCAACATCACTGCGGCCGACCTTCACGAAATCTCAGTTGTTGCCGTCCCGTGCCATCCGGGCGCGCAGATCACTTCCATCAAATCCGATGGCACCCCCCTGCCCCATATGGAGACCCCGAACATGGAAAACGAAGAAACCGAAATCGAACAGAAACAAGAGCCGCAGACGCCGGCCAACGATACGCCCGAAGTGCCCCAGATCGACACCAAAGCCTTCAACGAGGTCAAGGCGCGGCTCGACAAGCTGGAAGCCAAGGGCAACCGCCCGCTGATCACCGGCCCGGCCAATCCGGCCATGGGCACCGAGGAAGTGAAGGATTTCACGCACTACCTCTCCACCGGTGAGAAGAAATCGCTGACCACCGCCAGCGACACCGCGAACCACATCCTTGCCCCCGAGGACGTCAGTTCCGAGTTTATCCGCAATCTGGTCGAGTTCAGCCCCGTGCGCGCCATCGCAGACGTGCGCAGCACCACGGCCGCAACGGTGATCCTGCCGAAGCGCACTGGTGTGACCAATGCCGCATGGGTTGGTGAGACCGGCGCGCGCACCGGCAGCGACCCGACATTCGATCAGGCCGAGCTCAACATCAAGGAGATCGCGACCTTTGTGGACATGTCGCTTCAGCTCGCTGAGGACAGCGCCAACGTACTCAGCGAAGTCAATCTCGCGCTCGCCGAGGACTTCGGCCAGAAAGAGAGCCTGTCGTTTGTCAGCGGCAGCACCGCCCTTGAGCCGGCCGGCTTTATGGCCAACGCCAACATCGCAGCTACCAATGCGACCGGCGCCGCAGCTATCGACCCCGACGAGCTGATCGCGATGATGTATGCCCTACCCGGCACCTACCGCAGTGCCGGTACTTGGGTGATGAACGGCGCCACGCTGGCATACATCCGCAGCCTGAAGGACGGCCACGGTAATTACCTTTGGCAGCCCTCCTATCAGGCGGGCCAGCCTGAGACGATCCTTGGCCGGCCGGTGATCGAGGCCGTCGACATGGCGGATATCGAGGCCGAAGCCGAACCGATCATCTTTGGCGACTTCAAGCGCGGCTATCGCATCTATGACCGCCTGTCGCTGGCGGTGCTGGCTGACCCCTACACGCAGCGCGCCAATGGCCAGATGCGTTACCACGCCCGGCGCCGTGTCGGTGCTGGCGTTGTGCGCCCTGACGCCTTCCGCAAGCTCAAAATGGCCGCATAAGCCGACCATGCCTAAGCTGTCCGCATATGAAGGAGTGGCACTGGAATACGGCGGCAATGCCGTGTTCCTGCGCCCCTCTTTGCAGGCAGCAACCCACCTTGAGCGCTTGCACGGCGGCTTCCCTGCCCTGTTGCGCAAGATCGAGGAATTCGACACGCGCACCGTGCGCGCCGCCATCTCCTACAGCGCCGACAAGGACGCCGCCGAGCGCCTCTTGGCTTACGCGGCCACTCAGCCCCTCTCCGGCTTCATGCTGGCAGTACAACGGCCCCTCTTTGACCTGATACAGGCCCTTCTGCCCGAAGCTCCTGACGACCAGCACAAGGCCAAGACCACCGGCGCCCCGATGCCGTGGTGCGAGGTCTACCGTGAGCTTTATGGCCTAGCGACCGGCTGGCTTGGCTGGCCACCTGAGACAGCTTGGAGCGCCACGCCCCAAGAGATCACCGACGCCTTCAAAGCGCATCTGGCCAAGCTAAAGGCCATCCACGGTGCCGCCGAGGATGACGACGACCAGAGCGCCGACACCTACACCCCCGATCAACTCGCGCAGATAGAGAAACAGGGCCATGACCCGGCACTTGACCGTGCGGGGCTGCATGCGCTGAAAGGAAAGGTTAAACCCAAATGCCTATAATCGACCCATATGACGGGTATAGCAGGTCTCCCGGCTACCCTATTTCAAACGCTTTGGTCGTGACCCCAAGCGACACCGAAACCTTGCCGGTGATACCGTCCAAAATCCTATTCTCGCACCCTGGCAATTACCGCCTAACCTTCGAGGGTGGTCAAACGGTTGACGTGTATTTCAAGGATTACTGGACGTTCTTTGAAGCGCGCATCACGCAAATCCACGCGACCGGCAGCAAGCCGAACGCGACAATCACAGTGTTCTGGTAACGTCGAGTGCCCAAGCCGCCGCATATCTGCACTTGTGGTCGCACGGTGCCGCATGGCGAGGTCTGCCCCTGCAAGCAGGCTGCCAAGCGCGCCCGTGATCGGCGCCATGATGCGCACCGGCCGCGCGCCTCAGAACGCGGCTACGGCCACAAGTGGCGTGTGGCACGCGACCAGTTCCTTGCCGTCAATGATCGGTGCGCATGGCCGGGTTGCTGCGCCCCTGCCACCGTTGTGGATCACCGGATTCCGCACCGTGGCGACATGACCCTGTTTTGGGATCGCAACAATTGGCAGCCGCTATGCGCGCGCCATCACAATCGGCACAAGCAACGGCAGGAACGCAGCCATGACACATGATGGTCAGCGCGCTCTGTGGTGTGAAGTACTCGCTATGGCAATCGCAGATGCCCTTGAAGGCGCACGCGGTATCTCAGGAAACCGCGAAACCAAGATGCGGCTTTTGATGGAAGCGCGCCAATACATCACCAAACCGAACCACGATTTCAACTTCGTCTGTGCCAATGCCGGCTTTGATCCTGAGGTAGTGCGTGACCGACTGGCAAAGCAGATCGCAGATGCACCGACCCCAGAACAGATTGTTGGGCAAAACGGCAGGCCAGCAACGAACAAGCTAAGCTTGCGCCGCAAACAGAGGGCCAGACGGAAGCCGCGCGTCCAAGGGCCGGGGGTGGTCTCCGATTTTGCGAGGGGTACAGGGACCGGCGCGGGGAGGTCCGTACAAGACAGATCGAATATAAGTTTTGCAAAGGAATCCATCTAATGGCCGCACAAACTTCCCTGACCCTGCTGAAGTCGCAGCTCAATCTTGACCACGATCTTGATGATGAGTTGCTGGCGCACAAACTGAGCGCCGCAGAGGAGTGGATTTACAAATTCACTGGTCGCGATTTCAGCGCAAGTAACCCGGCCATGACCGAAGCGGCGTTGCAGCTCGCCGCCTATTGGTACGAACAACGCGAGGCCGCATCCTTCGGCCAGACAACAGCGCCGGTGCCTTTCGGTGTTCGCGATCTGCTTTCCCCATATCGTAGTCAGGTGACCGGCCATGTCGCTGACTAAGCAATCGAAGGCACTCGAAGCCCGCCTGAAGGCCATCCCGCGCGAGGTGCTGCACGAGGTTCACCCCGCCCTTGTCAAAGGCGCCGAGGAAACCGCCGACGCGATGCGCGCCCTTGTCCCGGTTGCCGAGGGCGACTTGCAGGCGTCCATTACCGTGACTGCGCCGGGTGAGACGACCCCGGCCTATGCGGAAGGCGGCGGGCGCCAGACGGCCGAAGACAATCAGGCGCTTGTGACGGTCGGCAATGAGAAGGTGCGGCATGGTCATTTGCAAGAGTTCGGCACGACGAAGCAAGAGGCGCAGCCCTTCTTTCGCCCCGGTGCCCGGCTCGCCCGGCCCAAGGCCATGCGTCGGATTCAGCGCGCCATCGGGAAGGCTATCAGGAATGCAGGGGGTAAGACATGATCGAGCCAAGTATCGCTTTTCAGACCGCACTCAGGGGCGCGCTCATTGGTGACCCGGCCGTGAGTAACCTTGTTGCCGCTGACAACGTGCGCGCCGGCTCCACCCGACCGGACAACCTGCCGTGCATCATCTTGGCGAACCCCCAGACGATCCACTTGGGCCGCGCTGGTGGCGGTGGCTATCTCACGCGCGTATTTCTCGATTTGCACGTCTGGGCGCTTGAAGATGGCGCCGACATGGCCCGCCAGATTGGCGGCGCCGTGGCGGTGGCCCTGTGGGATCGACCGACGACCAACGAGGTGGGCATTGATACGTATCAGCGCCCCAGCTTTGTCTACGTGCGCGACCCTGACCCTGAGCGGGCTTACTGCCACGGCATTGGCACCGTCGAAGGTGTGATCAGGTGGAGGGCGTGACCATGCTGCGCGCAGGCAAACTTGACCGGCAGATCACGATTGAGCGCGAGACTGAGACTGTCGCCCCGAGCGGCGCGGTGTCGAAGACATGGGCAACCGTGGCGACCGTGCGCGCTGAGCTGGTGCAGCAATCGGCCGACGAATTCCTTGCCGGCTTCGGTGAGGCGGAAGGTGGCAGCGTGATCTTTCGAATCCGCTACCTCGCCGGGATCACCACGGCCGACCGAGTGAGCTACGCCGGCGAGGCCTACGATGTTGACCGGATCAAGGCAGTCGGCCGCCGCCGGGCGCTAGAGCTGAAGTGTGTGAGGGGCCAATGATTACCGGCGCACGGTCATACGGCAAAGAGGAATACAACAACGATCGGGATAAGGAGCACCGCCACGATTACCAGTATTCCGTCGGGATCCATGGCTACGACCAATCTACGCTTGCTCAAATCAATAAAAGAGTAGCCGAAACTCAGCATTTTTCAATCGGACTGGAGAAGTAAATTGTCAGTCCATTCGCGCGGCGTGAAACCGCCCCTCTCACCCGATACTGACGCGCTCACCAAAGCCCCGCCGGTGCCCAAGTATCTGGCACCGCAGGCGAAGGCCGAATGGAAGCGGATCATGCCGCAGCTCATTGCGCGCCGCGTGATCACCAAGGCCGATCTGGCTGGCGTGGAAAACTACTGCATCTGCATCGGCACCGTGCGCCAGATCGAGGAAGATCGCGCCGGCGGTCAGATCGACGTGAAGCTCTTTGGCGTGATGAACCGGGCGGCACAAACTGCGCGCCAGCTCGCGGCCGAGTATGGCCTGACGCCTACCAGCCGCGCCCGTATCGGCGCTGTCCAGTCGAGCGATGACGACGACGACAACCCGCTCGCGGTGTAACGATGAGCGCCACCTGCATAGAAGCCAAATGCGAAACCGTTTCGCATTCTCCTAGCACCTATCCGGGCTGGATCTTCGACGGCAGCCCTATTCCTGACCCGCTGGGCCACGGTGAGCGCGCCGTGAAGTTCCTGCGCCGGCTGCGCCATCCTGCCAGCACTGAGCCAAAGCAACGCTTCCAACTCTATTCGTTTCAAGAGCGGATCGTGCGCCGCATCTACGGTCCGCGTCACAAGGATGGCAGCCGGATCGTCAAAACGGTTTTTCTCATGCTCCCGAGGGGCAACCGCAAAACCAGCTTGGCGGCGGCGCTGTCGCATCTCCACGTGATCGGTCCCGAGAAGCGGCCGGCCGGTCAGGTGATCTTTGCGGCGTCGGATCGTGAACAAGCCGGGATTGGCTTCCACGAAGCCGCCGAAATCATCCGGTGTGACCAGCGCCTTGTGGAAGCAACGCGCATTCACGACGCCTTCAACAGTGCGAGGCAGATCACAGACAAGGCCAGCGGTGCCCGGTTGCGCGCCGTGTCGAGCGACGGCCGCGCCCAGCACGGCACGACGCCGGCCTTTGTGCTGGCAGACGAGATTCACGCTTGGAAGGGCCGCGAGCTTTGGGAGGCGCTCAAGTCCGGCCTCGCCAAGACCGACGACAGCTTGCTCGTGATCGCTACCACGGCCGGGCGTGGCCATGAGAGCTTGGCCGCAGAACAGTATGCCTATGCCCGGCGGGTTGCGCTTGGCGAGATCGACAACCCGGAATTCTTGCCGATCATCTTCGCCGCCGAGGCCGATGAC
Organism: Silicimonas sp.; assembly: GCA_040220415.1. GTDB lineage: Bacteria > Pseudomonadota > Alphaproteobacteria > Rhodobacterales > Rhodobacteraceae > JAVJUV01. Next base: position 8,320 of record JAVJUV010000032.1, on the reverse strand, counting down.
GATTGGCAGAATGAGCAGGTTTGGCACAAGGTGAACCCCGGCCTGAAACATGGCTTCCCGTCTCTGCCCGGCTTGCGCTCACTGGCGAAGGAAGCTCAGGATCACCCGGCCGAGCGCTATTCGTTCCAGCAATTCAACTTGAACGTCTGGCACGGGAACAGCCGCGACCCGCTGTTCAGCATGGTCACCTATGACGCCCGGCGCTTCGATGACGACGAAACCGACCTAGAGGCCCTGCCCTGCTGGATCGGCGTGGACATGGCGCGCAACGGCGACACGGCGGCCGTGGTCGCGGCATGGCTGCACGATGATGGGCAGATCACGGTCAAGCCGTGGTTCTTTGTGCCGGGCGACGACCTGAAAATGCGCAGTGACTGTGACGGCGTTCCCTATGAGCGCTGGCGCGACGAAGGGCTGATCACGGCCACGCCCGGCCCGATCATCGACCCGGAAGTCGTCGAGGATCACCTGCGCGAGCTGGCGGCGCGCCATGACGTGCAAGAGATCGCCTTTGACCCCGCCCTTGCCCGGCAAATTATGCAGCACTTGCACGATGATGGTCTGCCCGTGGTGGAGCTGAGACAAGCGCCCCTGAGCATGGGCGTAGCGACCGGCGACCTAGAGCGCACCGTCAACGGCCGCATGATCCGCCACGATGGCCACCCGGTGTTGCGCCATCATTTCGATTCCGTTGTCGTTTCCCGCAACGAGACGACCGGGCTTGTCCGAATGCACAAGGGCAAAAAGGTCGACCGGATCGACGGGGCGGTCGCGGCCGCGATGGCGGTTCACCGGGCGGTAGCAGGCGAAACCAGCCGCTCACAATATACCGGCGAAGACGCCGAGATTTTCACTTTCTGAGGAAATAGCAAATGAATGACCTTCCCGGCTTAATCGTTCCCGTCGAAGCGCGGGTCGCGAAACTAGAGCAAGGCCTTAAGCGCGCCAACCGTGCGCAACGTCGCGCCAGTCAACAGATGGAGCGCCGAGCCCGCCAGAGCGCCGACAGGATGAGCGCCAGCTATGCGAGGGCCGGCAATGCCGCCGCCGGGGCGTTCAAGCGCCTTGCGGTGCCGCTGGTGGCCGGTGTCGCATCGGCCCAGACCGCCCGGAAGATCACGGACGTTACGCGCGCAGTGGCGCAGCTTGGCGACGAAGCCAAGCGTGCCGGCGTGCCCCTTCAGCATTTCCAAGAATGGCGTTACGTGGCCGAGGAAAACCGCATCGGGATCGACCAGATGACGGACGGGCTCAAGGAATTGAACCTGCGCGCCGACGAATTTGTCGTCACCGGCAAGGGGCCAGCCGCCGAGGCATTTGCCCGGCTGGGCTTCGGTGCCGGTGAGCTGCGCGAGAAGCTGAAAGACCCTAGCGAGCTGTTGCTTGAGATCATGGAGCGGCTGCGCCGGTTGGACACGTCCGCCCGTATCCGCATCGCAGATGAGATTTTCGGCGGCAGTGCCGGCGAGCGCTTCGTCGAACTGGTCGATCAGGGCGCGGCCGGTCTGCGTGAGACAATCGACCGGGCGCACGAGCTGGGCTTCGTGCTGGGCGATGATGTGGTCCGCAAGGCCGATGAGCTCGACCGGAAGTTCGGCGAGCTGACCGGGCGCATTTCCAATTTCGGCAAGCGCGTGGCCGTCGAGATTGCGGACGGCATTGCGAACGTGGCAGGCCTGCGCGAGTCTCTCGCCCAAGTCTTCGATAACGAGGCGCAGGGGCGCGCCATTCTGGGCGATGACATTTACGACGCGCTCGAACAGAACAGCGGCGCGCTTGAGAAGCACAAGGCCGAAGTGGTCGATTTGCGCGAGACCTACGCCGAGCTTTTCCGCGAGGTGAACCGCCTGTCCGGCCCGGATGGAATTCGCGTCTTCGAAATCAACGATGAAGATGTGAAGTTCGAGGTTGCCGGGATCGTCACAGAAATCAACGACCTGACCCGCCAGCTCGAAAATGGACAGATCGAGGCCGACGATTTCACATCTGAGATTAGTGATTTGGCGGGCGAAGCTGACGCACTACTTCAAGAATTGGAGAATATCGACGGTGCCGGTTTCTCAAATGTTATCGAAGGTATCGGCAGTCTCACATCTGCCATTCGCGAGGCCATCGGCGAGGCGTCGAAACTGCGCAGCGAGTTGCCCGGCGGGTATGTCGCATCTGGTCGCGGTGACGGTCGCAACGAGGCTGACCGGCGCAGGCGCGAGGATAATGGCAATGCGACCCCGCAGGCACCGACAACCTCACTGCGCCCGAGGGCGGCGCCAGCTATGATCCACGACAACGTGCCCGCCGACACGCGCGACACTGGCGGCGGGCGCAGCGCGAACGAATACCGCGAAGCGGCCGAGGCCATCCGCGAGGAAACGCGCGCACTTGAACTTGAGGCCGCTGCACTCGCGGCCGTGGCGCTCGCCGGTGATAATCTGGCGCCGGCCGTCGAAGCCGCGCGGCGCGAGGCCGAGTTGCTCAACGAGGCGCAGCGCCAAGGGCTGACGATCACGCCCCAGCTTCGGCAGGAGATCAGGCAGACGGCCGCAGCCTATGCGCAGGCCGATCAGGCGGTCGCGCAGGCCGAGGAACGTATCGGCGATTTCGAGGCCGCTAAGGATCGGCTCAAAGGGACCGCCGAGAGCGCCTTCACTGGGCTGATCACCGGCGCGCATAGCTTCCATGACGCGCTGTTGATGATCATCAACGATCTGGCGCGCATGGCCGCGTCCCGCCTTTTTCAGTCGCTTTTCTTTGGCGGCGGCTCGACCGGCGGCGGGCTTCTTGGCGGTCTCTTTGGTTTCTCTAGTGGTGGCTTCACCGGCCCCGGCGGTAAGTTCGAACCGGCTGGTGTTGTTCATCGGGGTGAATATGTTTTTCCGCAAGAGGTCGTGAAGCGCGTCGGGGTGGAGAATCTCTCACGACTCCATAGGGCCGCACTGACGGGCTTTAGTGCTGGCGGGCTGGTAGGAGGTCCGAAAACCCTTAGGGGCGGCTCAGCGGCGCGCTCTGAGTCGCTGGCGGGTATGAACGTGACGATCAATGCCCCGGTGCATGTCGAGGGCAGCGCCGGAACGCCCCAGCAGAATGAAGACCTTGCCAAGCGCATGTCGAAGGAGATGGAGCGTGCAATGCGTGGCGTTGTGGTTTCAGAGATTCAAAAACAAATTCGTCCTGGTAACATGCTGGCGCAGAAGGGTGGCCGGTGATGGCGCTCCAAACCTTCAACCCGCCCGTGCGGCCCTCACCCGGCACCTCGTTCAAGCCTAAGGTCACGCTCAACCGCGCAGACTTCGGCGAGGGGTATGTGCAGGCGTCACCGCGTGGGCTCAACCATATCCGCGAGAGTATGGAACTGAGCTGGCACGGGCTTACGGAACCGCAGATGGTCACGATCCGCACCTTCTTTGAGACGCATGGCGGATACATCCCTTTCTGGTTTCAACCGCGTGGGCGTCCGGAAGCCCTCTTGTGGACGTGCGAGACGTGGACGGTCTCAGACGCGGCACCTTGGAGGGCTTCCTGCACGCTCGTGCAATCGTTTGGGCCGGGAGAGTGAGTGGGTGAGACCGCGACCGGGATGGGCTTGAATAATCCCCCACCCTCTTCCGGTCGCGGTATGAGAGTAGTTGCCGGGCGCCAGCCCGGCAGCAAGGCCGTAGGCCGCGCAGGGGCGGCGCAGCCGCCCAATGAGGGTGACCGGGTAAGTGTGTCCGTTCGAATTTCTTGGACTGTTTATTTATACTCTTAAGATAGATATATACATAACAATCAAGAAATTCGAACGGACAGCCCATTCTGGCCGTCTAAAGAAATTCGAACGGACACACTTCCGGGTCTTGCGATTTAATATGCAGCATGTTACATTAGGGCAACGATGAACGGAGACCCCTCGTATGTCCAATCTTGTCCAACTTCGCCTGCCGGAAGATCGCGCGCAGCAACTTCGCAATCTAGCCACGGCCAAGGGAACTTCCCTGAGCGGTGCCGTGGGCGCCTTGATGAAGCTTCTCTATGAGCACACCGAGACCGAGCACAACATTCCCTCAGTCGAGGTGAACGTGCTCGCGGACGGCCTCGCCATCCGCTTCCCCAACAGCCCAACCACTGGATTCAGCTTCGACGCCGCCGCGAAGATTGCCGACGCAGTCCGCGAATATCTCGACGGCCAACACGCTGGCGAGAAGAACGCGCACCTGACCGACCCCGACACTCACGCCAACAGCTTTGCTATCTGGCGTCGCGGCAATTCCATCAAGATCGCCATCCCGATGAATGCACCTGAGAAGAACTTCACGCACGATTTGGCGGAGGAATTCGCAGACCTCTTGGACAACGCGGTCGCCCGGTCGACGGTCGCCCACTAACACGAGAAAGGGCCGGTGCGGCAACACCGGCCCCTTACTGAATACGTGGCTACTTTTGGAGGAACATCACGTATGGCTCAATATAGCAGCAATGGTGAAAAGCGCCACGCCCAAAATGGGTCGACGAACAAAAATTCCAGCGTCTCGCCCAATCTCTTGGCTACGGTCAAAGCCGCGAAGGCAGCAATAAAGGCCGACAACGAGAGTGCTAAGGCTGAGCGGAACGCGCGCAGGTGGAAAACTGAACGGGACCCGGCAGAGTATGAGCAGCAGAAAGAAAACCAGCGCGAGCAATACGCGGCGGCGGTGCTGGCGGATCAGGGCCGGGAAGTTCGGGCTTATCACAAGATCGACGCCAAGACGAAAGCCGAGCGCGAGAAGATCGTGCAAGAGCGGGCGGCCAAGCGAATGCAAAGGAACCGCATGAAAGCCTCTCAAGATACGAAGGACCGCGAAGCAGATCGAAAGTTTCGCAAGCGCAAGGAAGCCGCCGGGTGGACCGCCGAAGAAATCGCGGCGGGATTGCGTAAGCTTCAAGCGGATCGGGCACTTGGACGCTCGAACGATTACCTGGGTAATCCGGATTACGGGAAATTCTAGGTCTACACTATTCTTGCATCTGGCAATGCGTTGTTATATTATAACACTATTGAGGTGGTTGTGTCCCGCCTCTCACACCACCGCCCCGGCCCCTTTGAGAAACCTTAGGATGTAAGTCAACATTCGTCGGGGCGGTGGTTAAGTCAGAACTTACTTACAATAAAAACAATGACTTAGGCGGTACTTTTCGCTTGATCAGTTGATTCCGCGTGTGCAATGAATCTGGTTACTGCCCCTGACCAGACAAGGAACACACACATGAACGCATCTATCGAGCCCACCGAAATCTACCTCAACGACATTGTCTATGCGCGGCTCAAGGCGGCGCTCACCCAATTGGTCGCGTCACCCTTCGAGCGCGAGGGCACCGACGCCGAAACTGAAGTCGTGCGCACTCTTGGCGAGGTCGGAGGTGTTTGGCCGGAATTCGTGCGGGGTGATGCATTATCTGATTGACACGGTTACGCGGTACCGTTACCAAGACCCTATTGAACAATAACAGAGGTGCACCATGGCACTCACACCTGCCGAAAAACAAAAAGCTTACAGGGAGCGCGAGCTTGCCGAACGTAGAGCGGCACCCGATAGCGCTTATCCCTACTTGCGCGAAACATTTTCAGAGTTCCTCGAACGCGAGGGCAACTACCAGAATGTCGAGATCGCCCTAGGGCTCGCAGGCTTCGAAGCGCCGCTGATTGACGACGAGCGCGATCCAGAAGCCTTTGCCCTCGAAGAAGTCATCGCCGGCGTCGACAACCCCTTCCCCGGTTCCAAGGGCGCCCTTGGGCGCGCTCAGGTGATTATCGAATGCCTGATTGATGCAGCGAGCGAGCTGGCCAACGTGGTGAATAATTATGAGCGCGAGCAACTCAAAGCTCGCCTCGCCGAGCTTGGGAGCTCAGACACAACGGACAGGACCACGGCTATCGACGAGGCCGTGAAACTCAACAAGATGCTCGACCTGCTTAAAAAGCGGGTCCGCAAGGACTTCCCACAGTGGAAGGTAACGGGCATTTAGCCCTTAAGCAGCGGCCGGTCTGGCAACCAAATTCTCACACTCGACGCCAGACCGAACCGCTTAATTGAGACGCCAATCAGAAGGAAACTAGCATGGCACTCAACCCGAGACTCCTCGAAATCATCGCAAAGTCTAAGCATGACCATATCATGAACAAATTCATGTTCGCAACGATGACTGAGAAGGAACTTTTCGAACGATTTCTTGACGCGCCGTTGCGCGCTGGACCTAATTCTATTTTGTTCGAAGGAAACGGAGTTACTGACACTCCGAGCGCAATCCTTGGCGAGCCTATCTACGACGCGCACTGCGTCCCGTCAAACTTGGGAAGTTCCATGCTCGATGAATTGAGCGAATCCGATGATCCGGCGGCCGATATGGAATTTGCTATTGATGAGCTTAGTGCGCTCTTAAAGAGGCTCAAGATTATCTCGCGGGAGTTCAATTCCTTATGGGACGCTACGCAGGCTTTAATGCTTGATGACGCGGAGCTGGATATAATCTTCAACAATGCAGAAGCGAACTCCCAGTCTGAGCTACCTGAGCTACCCCCTGAAATTCGGACAGTGACGTAAGCTACGATTTGCAGTCTGCTGATCTTCGACGAGAAGGAGATCAGAGATGTCGAAACGCAAGCAGCACGCGCCCGAGTTCAAGGCGAAGGTCGCGCTGGAAGCCCTGAAGGGTGAAGAGACGGCGTCCGAGCTGGCGAGCCGGTTCGGAGTGCATCCGACGATGATCCATCAATGGAAGCGAGCCCTGCTCGAAGGCGCGTCCGGCGTGTTCGAGCGTGGAGGTCGCAAGAGACCCGAGATCGACGAGGAGCAGGTGAAGGAGCTCCACGCCAAGATCGGGGAGCTGGCGGTGGCCAACTCTTTTTTGGAACGAAAGCTGAAGCCCTGGGGCGGAAAGTGAGGCGCGGCATGATCGAGCCTGACCATCCCCGGCTGTCCATCGGTCAGCAGTGCAAGCTGCTGTCGATCGCGCGCTCGTCCTATTACTACGAGCCGAAGGGAGAGACCGAACAGAACCTCGGCCTGATGCGGCTGATCGACGAGCAGTTCCTGGAGACGCCGTTCTTCGGTGTCCGGCAAATGACGTGGCACCTGCGCAACGACGGGCATCTGGTGAACGAGAAGCGGATACGCCGGCTAATGCGCCTCATGGGGCTGATGCCGATTTACCAGAAGCCCAACACGAGCAGGCCGGCGAAAGGACACAAGACCTATCCTTACCTTCTGAAAGGGCTGCGCGTGGATCGTCCGAACCAGGTCTGGTGCTCGGATATCACCTACCTGCCCATGCGGCGCGGGTTCCTATACCTCGTGGCGATCATGGACTGGCACACGCGCAAGGTTCTGTCCTGGCGGATCTCGAACACCCTGGAGGCCGACTTCTGCATCGAAGCGCTGAACGAGGCCATCCACAAGTTCGGCCCGCCCGAGATCATGAACACGGATCAGGGCAGCCAGTTCACGTCCTTCGCTTGGACCGACCGGCTCCGCCGATCCGGCGTGCGCATCTCGATGGATGGGAAAGGCCGATTCCTCGACAACATCTTCATCGAGCGGCTGTGGCGAACCCTGAAATACGAATGCGTCTACCTGCATGCCTGGGAGACCGGATCAGAGACGAAAGCGGCCATCCGGAAATGGATGACCTTCTACAACCACCAGCGTCCTCACTCAGCCCTCGGCGGCAAGCCACCGGCGCTGGTCTATTGGCAGAGAAATGATATCAACCAACCCGATCAGCAGGCGCAAAGAGTAGCTTAAATTACGCCAGATACAGTCCAACCGATGGGGAGTAGCTCAACCCACTTCGAAAGAGGGTGGGAAAATGAACGAGAAACGAAACCGCTTTTGCGAAGCCCTCGATTACTATATCCGGTTTCCCAAAACTGAAACTGCAATGACATTGTATCAGGCATGTGGAGAGGTTTGGAATGACAAGTCCCAGATGCCGATCAATGCGCGCGACGACGTAGGTGACGCGATTGGTAATTACGTCGAGTTCAACCAGTGGAAAGAGAAGGGCCACACCTACGCAGGCGCAGCCCGTCGAATTCGCCCGGTGCTGAAAGCAGAATTCAATCTGTCGTAATCGTTCCAGCAAATGAGTCACGATAGCCCGCCAGCCCACGCTGGCGGGTTTTTACTTTGGTGAATCCCACCGATCAGTAGGCGCCACAGAAACTAAACTTAGAGCGTTTCTATGAAAACCTGAATCGCCGGGGATTCCCAGAAGACGCTGATTGTGCTTCCCTCTCCCTGGGAGGATCGGATCATGTCAGCACCTTTGCCGAAGGCGCTTCGTGCGCGGTTTCAGCAGTATATCGAGG
>JAVJUV010000031.1:0-2811 GCA_040220415.1 Silicimonas sp. | reverse complement strand
GCGATAGATATTATTGACGCAGAGGTTGTCGTGCGCCACATGGGTCAGTCCGATGGCCGCCGAGGCGCGCGACATTTCCTCGGTGATGATACAGGCCGAGGTAAAATCGAGCCCGGCACCGCCGAATTCCGTCGGCACGTTCAGTCCCAGGTAGCCCATTTCGCCCAGCTTGGGGAAAACCGAAGACGGCAGGTCATCAGTATCGTCCATTTCCGCGTTCAGATGGTGGAACTCGGACATGAAGAACTTGCCGGCCTGATCGGCCAGCGCCTGCTGTTCGTCCGTCATGAAATGGGTCGGCAGAGCGGTGTCGTTGCGAAGTTGCGTGTTCATGGTTTCATCCCCCTCAGGCGCGCAGCAGTTCTTCGGCGATGATGATCTTGCGCACCTCGCTGGTGCCCGCGCCGATTTCCAACAACTTGTTGGCGCGGAACAACCGGTTGATTTCGGTGTCCTGCATGTAACCCGAACCGCCATGGATATGGCAGGCTTCGGTTACCGCCTTGTTGAATGCCTCGCCTGCGTACAGGCAGGCCGCCGCTGTCAGTTTGTGGATTTCGCCGCGGCCACCGGCCCCTTTCGGCAACCCGGTACAGGCGGCCAGCGCCCGATAACTGAAGGCACGCGCGGTTTCGACCTCGGTGTAGATCTCGGCCAGTTTCGACTGCATCATCTGGAAACTTGCAATCGGCTTGCCGAACTGTTCGCGAATCTTGGCGTATTCCAGCCCTAGTTCCAGCGCGCGTTCGGCCATGCCAACGCAGACTGAGGCAACCATAGCACGCTCCAGGTCCAGCCCGCTCATTACCACCGAAACGCCGGTGTTTTCCGGTCCAACCATGGCGGATGCGGGTACGCGGCAATCCTCAAACACCAGTTCTCCGGTTGGCGAGCCGCGAAAGCCCATCTTGTCAAGCTTTTGCGCCACCTTGAAACCGGGATTGTCCGTCTCGATTATGAAAGCGGAAATGCCCTTGGCGCCCTTCGATTTGTCGGTTTTGGCATAAAGCAGGATCACATCGGCAATCGGCCCGTTGGTGATGTAGATCTTCGAGCCGTTGATGACGTAGTCATCGCCGTCGCGGCGGGCGGTGGTTGCCATGGACCCAAGCGCATCGGACCCCGCGCCCGGTTCGGTCAGGCCCAAAGCACCAACCAGCTCGCCCGAGCAAAGACCCGGCACGTATTTCTTCACATGCTCTTCGGATCCATTGCGCAGCAGGTTATTCAGGCACAGGTTGTCATGCGCCCCGTGTGAGAGGCCCACAGCCGGATTCCACTTCGAAATCACCTCGGACACCAGCGCCTGGGTGAACTCGTTCTGTCCCGATCCGCCCAGCTCTTCGGGTGCGGTAATCCCCAGCAGGCCCAGCTCGCCCATCTGCTTGAACAGATCATCGGGCCACCATTCCTCGTCATCCATACGCGCTTGCAGCGGGTGTAGCACCTCGCGCGACACCCGATCCACGTGATCGACAATCTGGCGTTGCTCATCAGTCAAAGAATAGTTCGCCCTGATGGCTTCCAGATCAGCCGAGATGGCCTCACTTTGAGTGGTCATATCGTCCTCCCGAAAAATGTTGTTTGCGTTGTTGACCAAAATCAAACACATGTTAGAAAATAGATCAAGCCAAGCTTTTAACGACCTGACGTAAGAAAGCATGGTGTTCTGAATACAGGGGGGGACTTCGGAAATGACTGAGAGCATTGTTCAATCGCAGGCGCTCGGCAAAGAAGTGCGTATCACGATTCGACGACCTGAGAATCGAAATGCCCTAAACCGTGAAGTCGCAGACGGGATCATGGCCGCCATATATGCTGCCGAGAAGAACAGCGATTGCCGCGTGATCGTTCTGACCGGCGAGGGCGATCGCGCCTTCTGCGCCGGAGGCGACATCAAGGCGGGTGCGGATGGCGGCCCGTTTGTTCAGGATCCCTCGGACCCGGATCATTTTGCCGGAAAGTTATTCGAAACGATACAGGCGTGTCGAAAGCCAACGATCGCGCGCATCAACGGCGTCGCGATGGGTGCGGGGGCGGGCATCATCTGTGCATGCGACCTTGCGGTGATGGCCGATCATGCCCGCATCGGAACGCCGGAAGTAAAAGTGGGCCTGTTTCCCATGACGATCGTGCCACCGATGATGCGTGTTTTGCCTCGGCGGAGGCTGATGGAGATGTTCATCACTGGCGTTCCTCTGACGGCCGAAGAAGCCCTGCAATTCAATCTGGTCAACTACGTGACCGATGCCGCGGGGTTGGACGACAAGGTTGGAGAACTGGTTGCCCAGATTGCCGCGCAGTCGCCGAGCGCGATCCGGCTGGGAAAATACGCCTGTCACGCGATGGAGGATATGACCTATCCGCAGCAAATGCGGTTTGCAGAAACACTTTTACCGCGTGTGGCGCAGACCGAAGACGCGCGCGAAGGCTTTGATGCCTTCATTGCGAAGCGCAAACCTGAATGGACGGGCCGCTGATCAAGCGGGGAGGAGAGGAATATGTCGGAACGAAAGCTGCGCATCGGATGCGCGTCGGGCTTCTGGGGCGATACGCCGGAAGCGATCGGTCAACTGGTTTCAAAGGGCGAGATCGACTATCTGGTGTTTGACTATCTGGCAGAGGTGACAATGTCGCTGATGGCGCGGGCCCGCGCCAAAGCGCCCGAGTCGGGCTATGCGCCGGACTTCGTCAAGGCGCTGGCACCCTGGTTGCCGGATATCAAGGCAAAAGGGATCAAGGTCGTTGCCAATGCAGGGGGCGTGAACCCGCGTGGCTGCAGCGATGCGCTTGCCAAAGCCGCCGCCCAGG
>JAVJUV010000030.1:0-2814 GCA_040220415.1 Silicimonas sp. | reverse complement strand
CCAAACCGCGCGGTCAAGCGCGACGAAATTCTCGGGGAGAGTGTCTGACATGTTCTATCGCGAAGCGGGTGACTTCAAGACGTCCTACCAGGACGACGCGCAGACCTTCCCGATCAAGTTCGACCGGTACCGGTATTACGTGGTGCTGCTTGTGGCCTTTGCCGTGGTGCCGTTCCTGATCAATGATTACTGGCTCAATGCAGTGTTCCTTCCCTTCCTGATCTATTCGATCGCGGCAATCGGGCTGAATATTCTAACCGGCTACTGTGGCCAGGTTAGCCTTGGGACTGGCGGGTTTATGGCTGTGGGCGCTTATGCATGCTACAAACTGATGACAGTTTTTCCGGACACTAGCATCATACTACATATCATCTTGGCAGGTGGCATTGCCGCAGGTGTAGGTATGTTGTTCGGCCTGCCGTCATTGCGCATCAAGGGGTTCTACCTTGCTGTAGCGACGCTGGCGGCGCAGTTCTTTCTTGTCTGGCTTTTCAACAGGGTGCCTTGGTTCTACAACTACTCGGCCTCGGGGCAGATAAATGCTCCTGAGCGTACGGTGTTTGGGGTGCCGGTCACAGCGGCAGAAACCCAGCCTTGGGCCGCCTACCTGATTTGCCTTGTCTTCGTGTTCGTTTCCGCGCTGATCGCACGCAATCTAACGCGTGGCACGGCCGGGCGGAAATGGATGGCGATCCGCGACATGGATATCGCGGCCGAGATTATCGGGGTTAACCCTTTGCGCGCTAAGCTCAGTGCCTTCGCGGTCAGCTCTTTTTTTGTGGGCATCGCCGGTGCGCTTTTCTTCGCAGTTTATCTCGGTGCGGTCGACGCGGGTGAATCATACGGCATCGATAAGTCTTTCCTTGTCCTGTTCATGGTTATCATCGGCGGGCTTGGGTCGATCTTCGGCTCGTTTGCCGGCGCCGCGTTCCTCGTGCTGCTTCCGGTGTTGCTTAAGAACGTCGTTGTGGGGGTGCTGGGCTGGCCCACCGATCTGGCCGCACATTTCGAGTACATGATCGTGGGTGCATTGATCGTTATCTTTTTGATCGCGGAGCCGCACGGGCTAGCGCAACTTTGGCGCGTAGCGAAAGAGAAGCTGAGGCTTTGGCCGTTCCCGCACTAGGGAAGGCTAAAGTGGTGAGGTGGTTTGCCACTCACCCTGAAAGACCATCGGAGAAACCAAGGGAGGATACGAACCGATGAAAACCAAATTGGTAACTGCAATCGTGGCTGCGGCGATTGCCGCCGGACCGGCGCTGGCGGATCTGAAGATCCCGTTGATCAGCTTTCGCACAGGACCTTATGCAGCGAACGGCATACCTAACGCAGACGGCTACACGGATTATTTCACGTTGATCAACGAACGTGACGGTGGCATCGGCGGAATAAAAATCAACATGCCGGAATGTGAAACCGGATACAATACGGAGAAAGGTGTTGAGTGCTACGAAGCAACAAAGGAAGATGCGATTTTGTATCAACCCGTCTCAACTGGGTTGAATTATCAGCTAATTCCAAAAGCCAGCGTAGACCAGATCCCGATTCACTCGATAGGACATGGTCGGACTTCAGCGGCTAATGGAGCGGTCTTTGAGTGGATTTTCAACTACCCGACCAATTACTGGGCTGGTGCCAGTGTTGCTGTCAAATACCTTCTTGAAGAGAATGGTGGCGACCTAAAAGGTAAGAAGATCACGCTGGTCCACCACAACTCAGCATTCGGCAAAGAACCGATTCCGACCTTGGAGATTCTCTCCGAAAAGCACGGTTTCTCGTTCAATTCCCTCGCCGTCGATCACCCGGGGCAGGAACAGAAATCTCAGTGGCTGCAGATCCGGCGAGAAAAGCCGGACTACGTGCTGTTGTGGGGATGGGGCGTTATGAACCCTGTTGCCATCAACGAAGCAGCTAACGTGCGCTTTCCATTGGAAAACATGATTGGTGTCTGGTGGTCTGGGTCTGAGTCCGACGTTTTGCCGGGAGGCGAAAGTTCTGACGGCTATAAGGCGCTGGCGATGCATGCCCCGGGGTCGGACTTTGGTGTGTATGATGACCTGAAAAAATATGTATATGATACGGGTCTTGCTGCCGGAAACGGTGACCAAATGGGAACTGTCCTTTACAATCGTGGCCTTTATTCTGCAATGCTTGCAGTGGAAGCCGTGAAGAAAGCGCAGGAAATACATGGGGTTGCGCAAGTCACGGGGGCGATGGTTCGTGACGGCATGGAAGCGCTAGTTGTGACCGAGGAAAAAATGGCAAGTTTGGGCTTCGCCAATTTCGCCCCGGAAATCGAAATCACATGTTCCAATCACGGCGGCCAAGGCTTGGCGGCCGTCCGCCAGTGGAATGCGCAAACGAAAAGCTGGACCATGCTAACCGACTTCATCGCGCCGGACGCGGAGGTCGTCGACCCTCTGATAACCGCAGATTCTGAGGCTTACGCGGCGGAGGCAGGCTTAGAACTTCGCTGCAACTGATCGCAATTCGAGAAGACAATGGGAAGTGGCGGCGTGGCTGCCACTTCCATCCCCAAGATACAGGGTTCGCAGAGTTCATGAAAATGGTACGGAGAAATACATGCTCGACACGGGACGAACCGAAGAGACCCTTCTCGAGGTCAACAACATCGAGGTGATCTACAACCACGTGATCCTCGTGCTGAAGGGGGTCAGCCTGTCGGTGCCCAAGGGCGGGATCACCGCCCTGCTGGGCGGCAACGGCGCGGGCAAGACCACCACGCTGAAGGCCATCTCGAACCTGCTCAAGTCCGAGCGGGGCGAGGTGACCAAGGGCAGCATCCGCTATCGC
>JAVJUV010000029.1:0-34376 GCA_040220415.1 Silicimonas sp. | reverse complement strand
GGCTTTGTCAGGTTGTTTTGTCAGGACGAGACCAGGAACCGCGCCCCGTTCAAGCAGCCATTTCAGCCGCATAGTTGTTCCACAGGCTGAACGCGTCAGCCCGAGATTGGCGGTAGGGTGCTGCGGAAAGGCGGTGGCGTTTTGGTCGGAAGATGGTCGCGGTCTGATCATGGACGGATAGAAGACGCTGCGCCTGGCGTGGGGATTTGAAACGACCCATGATTTTTTCTCTTCGTCGTGTGTGTCGATGCGACGCCTCTGATCGGTTGTTCAAACCCTTGTGGGATCGATGATCTACGCTTGGGCAAAGGTCACGGACGGCCACGCCATAGCTGCGCAGTTTGTCCGTCACGAGGACGCGTGGCACACCCCATCGCTTCATTAACTTCATCAGGAAACGCTTGGCGGCATGGGCATTTCTGCGGCTTTGCATCAGGATCTCCAGTACGTCTCCGTTAGCGTCGACCGCTCGCCAAAGCCAATGTTTTCGCCCTCGAATTGAAATCACGACTTCGTCCAGGTGCCATTTGTCGGCGGGAACCGGGCGATCGCGACGGATCTTGGCCGCTAGCTGCGTTCCGAACCGCTGGCACCACACCCGGATGCTTTCATACGAGACTATTACGCCCCGTTCCGCCAATAGATCCTCGACATCGCGCAGGCTCAGGCCAAACCGATGGTACGCCCAGATGGCATAAGAGATGATGGACCGAGGGAACCGGAAGCCCTTCAGACGCGGCTGTGAAACTTGGCTGATCATGCCCGATGGCTATGCGTGCAGCCGGGCCGCATCAACAACATGACAAAGCCCGCCAGCCTGCTGGCCTACCGCGACACCAATGCTTTCCATCGCGCGTTTCGTGCCTGGACAGGGCAGACACCGGCGCGGGTTAGAGCGACCCGGGATGATGCTTGTCAGGTTTGAGAGTGGGCTCCAATGCGAACTATCACGCTGTTACGATTTACTGCATGATCCATTTCTGGCCTTTGAACCAGTAGTTGGCGCAACTATAACGAATGTTCTTTTTGGTCGCGCATTTTAGATGTTCACGGGCTGTACAGCGAAAGAGCAGTATGAATTCCGTAAGGCGCAGCGGAGTTCAATGGCCGCTTCGGTGAAATGAGCTGCAACGCAGCGAAAAATTGTATGACGTCAGCACCCACGGGACAGATTTGAGGATTTGAAAAAGGGAGGATTTCTGGTTCATCTTATCGATTAGGAGATCGAGATGATAAAGAAACCCCAGACGTCGAAAGACGCCGCCGAGCAGGTTCACCGCAAGTACCGTGACCGTTATCACGAGAGCCCGCACAACGTCACACCCGCATACGTTTACTTCGGGCGAGGCAAAGCCATTCTCAGGGAAAGGGAGAAGATCAAGAAACTGAAAATCCGCCAGCGCCGCTGGCAAAATCAAAAACAAGCCGAATAATCAATCACGCAAACGAGCCAGAGCCTCCAATGCTCAAGCCGCACTGATGCACCATTTTATACAGCCAAGAACTCTTCACGGGTCACAAGAGCCGTCCGACGAAGGTGCTATTAAGAAACCGGTGGCAGCTCACTGGGACCCTACCGCGGCGCAACTTGACGCCAGCTGCGCCCTTGGGAGATCAGACCAAGGACGCGCTACGCCAGCTTGTTGCGCGTCGCTCCAAGGTTTGCAGCGCTCCGTATTCGAGCGCCAACATCAGAAACACAAAACTCAGCGCATAGGCGAGAACATAGCGCGTCTCGAACAGCTGGAAATAGAGGTGGATCTGAAACCCGATGCCATTGCTGCGGCCCAGAAACTCGACCACGAGCACAATTTTCCAAATAATCGCCAACCCGTTGCGCGTGCTGGCAGCAAAATAGGGCCAAAGCTGGGGTAGTGTCACATGGCGAAGGCGCTGTATGGGCCGCATCCGGAAGACACGTGCCATTTCGCCAAGTTTAGGGTCCAGGGCCTGCACCCCTTCGCGCAAGGTCACAGCCACCATCGCCATTTTATTGAGGGCGACAGCAGTAACCGCAGCAACCTCGTTCAGACCGATCCAGAGGTAGCACAAAACGATAACAACCAATGCGGGAATATTCAAAAGCACGATCAGCCATGGCCCGAACCAGCGGTTGAGATACGGATAGAACCCCAACAACAGCCCCGCCACCGTGCCAAAAACCATCGCAAGCGCGAAGGCAATGGCAACCCGCTTGAGCGTTGCCCAGATGTGCCGCTGCAACTCACCCGATTGGCCCTCGAGCAAACCGATGCGCCAGACCTCGGCAGGGCCGGGAAGGACCGCAGCATCATTTGTTACCCATGCCGCAAGGACCCAGATCACATACAGCCCGAAAAGTGATATCAGCACGACCGGCAATGAGGGGTGAGGGTTGTGGTCAGGCATAGCAATTACCATGCACAAATCCCGCGCCAATCCTAAGGCGAAATCGCGAAGCCCTACCATAGTCGCATAGAGCATTTTTCCACCTGCTTCTAATCTCGATCAATGCAACGCCAGTGGACATTACACATCGTGCTTGGTGCGGTCACTTTATGGCTGGTGTCGTGCATTGCGCTGGCCGCCGAACCGCTGGATCGAGAGGCGTTTGAGCCCTACATCGTTCCGCCGATGTCGCTGGGCGAGAGGATCAACGATGAAGGCGTGTGGCAGCTTCTGAACTCGGGCGGTGCCGAGGCAGGATTTGTGTTCGAGACAGAGCCGATGGCACCGCTGCCCGGCTTTTCCGGCGCGCCCATCAACGTGCTGGTGGTTCTCGACCTTGAAGCTCGTTTTCTCGACGTCAAACTGATCTCCCACAATGAGCCGATCTTTGTCTCAGGGCTGGGACAGGCACCGTTCCACAAGTTCTTCGAGCAATACCGTGGCCATTCGATTACCGAAAGTCTGGTGGTCGGGACGCCTTATGGCGCGGGAACTGACGGTTCCGCGCTGGTCTATCTTGACGGCGTCACCAAAGCGACCGCCTCCGTGCGCATCGCCCATGAAAGCGTGCTGGCCGCGACGCTGAAGGTCGCGCGCGAAAAGATGAGCGGCGTCTCGACAGGTCCGCCCGCCTATCCGGACCTTACCTATGACGAGCCATTGGACTGGGAGGATCTGGTCAGCCAGGGACTGGTCACCCGTCACCGCGTGACGAATGCGGAGATAAACGCTGAGTTTTCAGGGACGATCTGGGCCGACGATGATCCGGAAGCAAGGGACAATCCCGACGGCACCTTCCTCGATCTTTGGGTTGTGGACATAGGCCCGCCCTCGATCGCCCGCGCGGTGCTGTCTCCCGGCAGCCTCGCTGAACTGAAGGGGTTTATGGGTATCTCCACCAGCGACGAACCCATTCTTGTAATCGAGACGGCACGGCACGGGTTGGTCACCGATGAATTCATCCGCAACACCTCACCCGATCTGATCAGCGCGGAACAAGGCGGTTTTCCGATAGCCCTGCGAGATGCCGACATCTACATTGAGCTGAATGACGCCCTGCCCGACGAACTGCACGACGGTGCTGCCCTGATCCTGCGCACGGACAGGCGGCTGGGGTTCGATCCTACGGCGGAATGGACACTGCGGATCAAGGCGCTGCGCGAGCATGGCATGTTCAAACCCGAAATCGGTTCAGCCTCGGTAGACATCACCCACAGCACGGACGCGCGGTTTTTCAAACGTCTCGAAGCGGTCAAACCGACGCCTGCGTGGGTAGATGCGCTGCGCAACCGTGCGGCGGATCTGATTATCCTCGCCGTCTTTCTTGTTGGATTGAGCGCACTGCTGGGCCTTAGCCTGAACCGCCTGGCCGGGCATAGATATTTCGCGCCGATCCGCCTCGGGATTCTGGCCTTTGTGATCGGGTTTGTCGGCTGGTGGGGGCAAGGGCAATTGTCGATCGTTACGCCGCTCGGGGTGATCCGTACGGTGGCCGAGGGCGGATCACTGGCGTTTTTGCTCTACGATCCCTTCTCGCTTGCCATCTGGGCTGTCACGATCTTCGGGTTTGTGCTCTGGGGGCGGGGTCTGTTTTGCGGCTGGTTGTGTCCCTTCGGGGCGATGCAAGAGTTCGCCCACCACCTCGCAAGACTGTTGCGCATCCGCCAGATCGACGTGCCCGATGCGTGGGACGACCGCCTGAAATGGATCAAATACGCCGTCTTGTTCGCACTTGTGGCGATCATGTTCACCGCCCCTGCGCGATTGGACAAAGCCATCGAAGTCGAGCCGTTCAAGACCGCAGTGACCACGTTCTTTGTCCGCGAATGGTATTATGTGGCTTATGCGGCTGGGCTTTTGGTGCTGTCCATGGTGGTGTTCAAAGGGTTCTGCCGCTACATTTGCCCACTGGGCGCCGTCATGGCGATCGGCGGATTGATACGCACCCGCAAATGGATCGACAGGCGGGCGGAATGCGGATCGCCCTGCCAGTTGTGCCGCGTCAAATGCGCCTACGGAGCCATCAAGAAAACTGGCGAAATCCAGTATTCCGAATGTTTCCAATGCCTTGATTGCGTCACGATCCACGATGACCCAAAACAATGCGTGCCGCTGATCGTGGCGGCGCGGAACGGGCGCAGACTGCATAAGGTGGCCGCGCAATGAAACTGAACCGTCGGCGTTTCTTGTCTATCTCGGCCGCCTGCATGCTGGCGACGCCCGCGCGGGCGCAGATCCACCGCTGGCAGGGTCGTGCCCTGGGGGCGGAAGTTGACATAACCCTGCATGCCCCGGCAGAGATTGCCGAGCCCGCATTGGACCGCGCCCGTGGGTCTCTGGATGCCGTTATGGCGCAATTCGACCTGTTCGATCCGGCCTCCGCAGTCTCGCGGTTGAACCGGACCGGGCACCTTGATGCGCCCGATGTGATGTTTCGCAGGTTGATGCAGGCCTGCACACAGGTTCACGCAGCAACCGGCGGGCTATTTGACCCCACCGTTCAGCCGCTGTGGCGCGCATTGGCCGAAGGGCAACCACCTGAGGCCGCGCGCGCGCTCATCGACTGGTCGCGTGTGCGCCATGATGCGGCGTCAGTTACCTTGGGCGAAGGACAGGCGTTGACCTTCAACGGAATCGCCCAAGGGTTCGCGACAGATCTGGTGGCCGAGGCGCTGCGGGATGCGGGGCTCGACCGCACGCTGGTCAATATCGGTGAATTTCGAGGCACCGGCGGGCCATGGAAGCTGGGCATCAGCGACCCCGAAATCGGGATGATCGGCACGCGCACGCTCACCTCCTCGGCCATCGCCACCTCCAGCCCCAAGGCCGTTCCGCTGGGCGGGCACGGACATATCCTGCATGGGCGAGCCAAACCGGTTTGGTCCACGGTCTCGGTCGAGGCGGCGACCGCAACCATGGCGGACGGGTTTTCCACAGCGCTGACGATGGCCAGCCTTGAGGATATTCGCGCGGCGGTCGGGACATTCGGGATCCGGCGGATCACGCTTGTGAGTGATCAAGGCGATGTCTCGATGGTCGAGGCCCCTGCATAAAAAAAGGCCCCCGCATGATGCGGAGGCCGTCGTGTTGTTCAGGCATGCGAGCTTAGCGTGCGGATGTAACGGCCCGTCCGGTCAGAACCTTGATCAGATGGGCGCGGTAAGCGCCATCGCCGTGCAGGTCGTTGATCATCCCGTCCGCGTCCACGCTCAACCCGTCCAGCGCACCCGCGGAGAAATCAGCCGACAGCGCCTCTTCTGCTTCGGTCCACCGGAAAACGCCGCTCTCGGAAGCGCCGGTGACAGCGACCCGCACACCGTCATCGTGTTTGGCGACGAACACACCCACCAGCGGGAATCGCGAGGCGGGCTGCTCGAATTTCTGGTAGTCCGCTTTTTGCGGCACAGGGAACGTCACCGTGGTCACGATCTCGCCCTCCTCCAACGCCGTTTCGAACATGCCCAGAAAGAAGTCGTCCGCCGCAATGTCGCGGGTGTTGGTGGTGATGGTCGCACCGGAGGCGAGGCACGCCGCCGGATAGCAGGCTGCGGGATCGTTGTTGGCCACCGATCCGCCTATCGTCCCGCGGTTGCGGACCGCAGGATCGCCGATCTTGGAGGCAAGATAGCCGAGTGCGGGATAGCTGTCGGCTGCCTCTGCCGCGACCTGTCCGTGCGTCGTCGCCCCGCCGATCCGGATCGTTGATCCTTCGCGCGATATTCCGATCATTTCCGCAATCGCACTGAGCGAGACCAGCTTGCTGGGCGCTGCCAGTCGGGCCTTGAGCGTGGGGATCAAGGTCTGCCCGCCACCAAGAGGCTGGGCTTCATCCGCTTTCAGCGCGTTTACCGCTTCTGCAACTGTCGTTGGCCGTTCTATGTCAAATGCATACATGGTTTTGGGTCCCTTTACGCGTTGTTCATGGCTGACCACACACGGTGTGGAGTCAACGGCATGTCGATGTGTGTGACGTTCTTGCCGCCCGATTGGAGGGCGTCGATCACAGCGTTCACAACTGTGGGCGGGGATCCGATGGCACCGGCTTCACCGCAGCCTTTGGCCCCCAGCGGGTTGTGAGAGCAGGGTGTTCCCTGACTGTGATCAACGATATAGAACGGCAGATCGTCTGCGCGCGGCATGGCATAATCCATGTAGGACGCGCTCTCCAACTGGCCGTCTTCGTTGTAGCGCGCCGCCTCCAGCAGCGCCTGACCAATGCCCTGACCCAGACCGCCATGCACTTGGCCGGTCACGATCATCGGGTTCATGACATTGCCGAAATCATCCACAGCTGTCATGCGGTCCACGCGCACTTTGCCCGTATCGGGATCAACCTCGACCTCGCAGCAGTACGCGCCCGAGGGGAAGGTAAAGTTCGCCGGATCATAGAACGCAGTTTCCTCCAGCCCCGGCTCGATATCCTCGATCGGGAAGTTATGCGGGATGTAGGCCTTGAGGGCTACCTCGCCGAAGGAAACGCCCTTGTTCGTGCCGACGACCGAGAACTGGCCGTCTTTAAGCTCGATATCGGTCTCGGCAGCTTCCAGCATATGTGCCGCGATCTTCTTGGCTTTGGCGATGATCTTTTCGGTGGCGCGGACAACGGCGGAGCCACACACCGCAAGGCTACGCGACCCGTAAGTGCCCATCCCGAAGGGGATCTTGGACGTGTCGCCATGCACGATATCGATGCTTTGGGCGTCGATGCCCAGCATATCGGCGACAATCTGCGGGAACACGGTTTCATGGCCTTGGCCGTGGCTGTGCGCGCCGACCATGACACTGAGGTTGCCCGTGGCGTTCACCCGCACGGTCGCCGCATCATAGAGACCCACACGGCTGCCAAGGACGCCGACAAGGTTGGAGGGCGCGATGCCGCAAGCCTCGACATAGGCGTTCACACCGAACCCGCGCAGCAGGCCTTTGGCCTCCGACGCCTTGCGGCGCTCGGCAAAACCCGCAACGTCCGCGACTTCTTCCATCTTGTCCATCAACGCGTCGTAATTGCCGGAATCGTATTCCAGACCGGCCGCGGAGGCGAAAGGATACTGGTCCGGTTTGATGAAGTTCTTGCGGCGCAGGGCAACCGGGTCCATGTCCAGCTCGCGTGCGCATTTGTCGATGACCCGCTCCAGAGAATAGGTCGCTTCGGGCCGCCCGGCCCCACGGTAGGCGTCAACCGGCGCGGTGTTTGTAAACACCGCTTTAACGTTCACATAAACATTCGGCACCGTATAGTTGCCCGCCATCAACGTGCCATGGAGAAAGGTCGGCGTGGCAGTGGCAAAGTTTGACAGATAGGCACCCACGTTTGCATAGGTCTCGGTGCGGAAGGCCAAAAAGTTGCCTTCCGCATCGGTGGCCAGTTCGATTTTGGTCACATGGTCACGGCCATGGGCATCGGTCAGAAACGCCTCGGTCCGGTCGGACGTCCACTTGACCGTGCGACCCACGCGTTTCGCCGCCGCCAGCACCAGTGCTTCTTCGCCGTAGTGATAAATCTTGGAGCCAAAGCCGCCGCCCACGTCGGGTGCGATCACCGTCAGCTTATTTTCGGGAATACCCATCACGAACGCCGAGATCAGCAGACGGGTCAGATGCGGGTTCTGCGATGTGGTGTGCAGCGTGTATTCTTCGCTGCTCTCTTTGTAGCTGGCCATGGAGCAGCGCGGCTCCATCGCGTTGGGCACCAGCCGGTTGTTGACGAGCTCGAGCGTGGTGACATGGGCAGCACCTTTGATCGCATCGTCTGTGGCCTGCCGATTGTCCTCGATCCAGCCCCAGTCGAAACACTGGTTTGTGCCAATCTCGTCATGCACGAAGTTATCCGACGTGAGCGCCGCCTTCACGTCCATGATGGCGGGCAGTTCCTCGATGTCGGCCTCGATGGCTTCTACCGCATCACGCGCCTGTTTTTCCGTCTCTGCAATGACAGCGGCATAGGCGTCGCCCACATGGCGGACCTTGCCGTGCGCCAGCACAGGCCGCTTGGGCTCCTTCATCGGCTCGCCATCGCGACTGTTGATCAGCCAGCCTGCGGGGTTGCCGCCGACATCGGCAAAATCGGCACCGGTGAAGATCGCAAGTACGCCGGGCATACTTTCGGCAACTGATGTGTCGATTGATTTGATAACGCCGTTTGCCACGGTCGAGCGGGCGAAGACCGCCGCCGCCTGATCATGGGCGGGCGGGATATCATCGGTGTATTGTCCTTTTCCCTTGAGGAAACGAACGTCTTCGCGGCGGCGCGTCGATGCGCCAATTCCGGTGTCCTTCGGCATGAAACTTCTCCCTTGATCTTTTATTTTGTGCAGGCGTCGGCCTTTTTATTCCGGCCCGTGCTATTCTGCGGCGATGGCGCTGACATCCTGACCGGATGCGGCCATGATCGCCTTGACGATGTTGTGGTACCCGGTGCAGCGGCAGATGTTGCCTTGCAGATAGTGGCGCACTTCGGCCTCGGTCGGTTTCGGATTGTCCTTGAGCAGATTGGCCGCCGTCATGATCATGCCCGGTGTGCAAAAGCCGCACTGCAATCCGTGATGTTCCTGAAACGCGCTCTGAATCACGCTGAGCGATCCGTCCGAGCCTGCCATCCCTTCGATCGTCTTGATCTCTGCACCATCGGCTTCGATTGCGAACATGGTGCAGGCTTTCACCGATTTTCCGTTCACATGAACCACGCATGCGCCGCACTGCGATGTATCGCACCCGACATGGGTGCCCGTCAGTCGCAGATCCTCACGCAGCATCGACACCAAAAGCGTCTGCCCCTCAACGTCGCGGGATACCTGCTTCCCGTTGACCGTCATTTCTACTTTCGTCATGTCGTTTCTCCCTTGGTGTACTCGTGTGACCCGCTCAGCTTTTTACCAGCTTACGGAACCAGCCTTTTTTCTGTTCCGGTACTGCCTCGGCAGTTGCGGCAACCTCTTGCGATGGTGTGCCCAGGGCATCCTGGAAATTGCTGAAAAACTGATCTGCCATTTTCTTGGCAAATCCATCGATGATGCGGCTGCCAAGCTGGGCCAGCTTGCCGCCCACCTTTGCCTCGACGTCGTAGTGCAGGATCGTCTGGTCGCCGTCGGCTTCCAGACGGACTTTCGCACCGCCCTTCGCAAAGCCGGCGGCACCGCCTTTTCCCTCGCCGGTGATGGTCAGGCTTTCGGGCTCGACCATCTCGCTCAGCTGGACAGCGCCCTTGAAGGTTGCCTTTACCGGCCCGACCTTTTGAACCACCACGGCTTCGAAACCGCTTTCGGGTGATCCGGTCATTTCCTGGCACCCGGGCACACAGGCTTGCAAAACCTCTGCGTTCAGCAAGGCGGCATAGACCGTCGCGCGGTCTGCGTCGATCGTCTTTGTATCACTAAGGTTCACGTCATAATCCCCACTTTGATTTTCTCTACGCTAGTCCAATGAGACGCAGCGGCATATTAGACCAACGGCGCATATCTCAGCGCAGAGGGGGCTGGAAACTCAGCCCGTAGCTGTCGAATATCGCTGCGATCCGTCCATCCTCGAGCGCTGCATAGATCGCGTCATCCACGGCATAAGACAGTGGCCGAAAACGGAAGTTGACCCCGACACCCAAAGTCCACTTGCTGACGGCAAAGCCTGCCAGCGGGGGCTGGTGTACGTCCGTCGCCTCGGTCAGCCCGTATTCCAACTGCCCCAGCGGGCCCATGGCCGCCTTCGTTTCGCCGCCGTTCAGCGCGGTCATCGCGGCCTGCATATCGGGATATCTCGCAATATTCGCCGCCAACTGCCCGCCTGCAAATGACGTCAGGTAGAAATCCGATATTGAATCGTTTTCAACCGCAATCGTATCGAACCGGAAATAGGCCGGTACGGGCTTTTCGTCCGGATACTCGGACCTGGCATAGGCGATGGCGATGGATTCGGTGGAATACTGGCCCGTGAACACCACCTGCTCGACCCGGCACTTGAACGCTGAATCGTAAGGCACCCGCATCATCACATTGGAGACACGCCCACCGATGACAGCACCCTTCCAGACATTGTTGCGCAGATCCGCTTCGAGGTTCTCGTCCGACGACACAAAATTGAATTGTGCCTTAACGCCGATACTTTCGGCAATCAGACGGGCGATGTCGATATCGACGCCCTGCGGCTTGCCCGCCTCCTCCCAGCTGTAGGGTGGGTAGTTTTCATAGACCGCAAACAGCATGAAACCACGCTCCACGATCTGATCAAGGTCCTGCCCCACCTCATCGCGGCCGGTATTCTGCGGTTTGGGTTGCGGCACATAATCCGCACAGGGATCGGCAGCGCGGGCCTGCCCCGCAAAGGACAGGCCCGCAAGCGCCAGCGAAATAGCGACTGTCAGGGCGCGCATGCTAGTTCGCCGCCGACAATCCGATTGTAAGCGTCTCTGCCGCAGTTTTGTATGCAGCAGGCGTGCCGTCGATCTGAGCCGCCGCACGCAGGGCGATGGAGTCTGCAACGGGCGCGCCGGAAAGCGTATCAATCCCCTCGCCGATCTCGGTCAGCCGGGCCTTCAATGCGTCCACATCAGCGCCGTCCGCGTTGCTTGCGTATTCTGCCATCTGGTCGCGCAAGGCTTTCAGCTCGTCGGACACCGCATCCATTGCATCGCTGTCGGGGCGCGTTTCGATGTATGTTCGGATCGCCCAGGCGGCGTCCTGTCCCAGCTGCTCTTCGAAAGCGGGCATTTTGGTAATGCCGTTCTGCGTCATGCCCGAGCGAAACCGCTCGGCATACCATTCATCGCCGTATTCCTCGGCTTCGAGGTACCGCAAATCAGGTGCAAGCCCCCCTGATACACCCTCGATCCCGTGGCAGCGCGCACAGTTCTGATTGTATCCCGAGGCACCGACCTCGACAGCTTCTTTCCAGACATCGACACCGGCCGTCTCCGCACGGTAGGGATTGACGGTCAGCCATTCCTCGCCAGTTGACGGCAGGCTGCCCGTATCCACCGGAGAGATTCCAATGGGTGGACCAGCCGCGAATGCGGTGGTCACAGCGCTTGCCATAAGGATTGCCGGCAGGGTCGTTTTTGCGAACAGACGAATTTTCATATCACTCTCCCAAGTCAGGTTGTGTTTTTCCACCTGTCTAAGGATTGCCAAACGGTGGCGATATTAGACTTTGGTTGGGTACACCCTTCGGCAGGTATTCTACGAAGGTCTCATTAGACAGTTCCGGCGCGCGCGGTACGTTTGATAAAAGGTACGTCTGATAAAAGGTACGTCTGATAAAAGCGGGAGGCGGATATGATCTTGAGACTTGCGATTGCGGTAACCCTCGGCCTTGCCCAAATTGCGCAGGCCGATGTCGCTGTGACAGTGGCCTATCTGCACGTCGAGCAGCCCTTGCCCCCTACCTTGTCCAACCTTGATCCACTCCCAGACGATCTTGGCCTTGCGGGCGTGCGGACAGGGATCGCGGACAATGCGACGACCGGCAGGTTCCTTGACCAGACATACGCGCTGATCGACGGGCACGTGGCGACAGGTGAAGACCCGCTGGCCGCTGCAAAGGTCTTGCTACAGGACACCAAGTTTCTGATCCTGAATGCCGCCCCCGAGATCATTCTCCAGATTGCCGATCTGCCAGAGGCGCGCGATGCGCTGTTGTTCAACATCTCGGCGGGCGACGTATCACTGCGTGACGACGCCTGCCGCGCCAACCTGCTGCATGCCCTCCCGTCCGTCGCCATGCGCACCGATGCACTGGCGCAGGTGCTGGTGCAAAAACGCTGGACGGACCTTGCGATGATCATCGGCGGTCATCCGCAGGATGAGGCCTATGCCGTGGCGATGCGCGCTTCGCTCACCAAATTCGGGCTAAAGCCGGGGCCAGAAAAGCAATGGCTCTTTGATGCGGACATGCGACGCAATGCGGCACAGGAGGTCCCGCTGTTCACGCAAGATCTGGGCGATTATGACGCGCTGATCGTCGCGGACGAATTGCATGATTTCGGGCGCTACGTTCTCTACAACACTTGGGCTGCACGGCCTGTCGTCGGCTCCGAAGGGCTGACGGCAGTGACATGGGACCGCGTGATCGAGCAATGGGGCGCTGCACAGCTGCAAAGCCGCTTTGAGGAGGAAAGCCTGCGCCCGATGGCATCCGAGGATTACGCAGGCTGGGCCGCCGCGCGCACCGTAGGCGAAGCCGTGACGCGCGCGAACACCGGCGACGTCGGCGCTGTGCGCGCCTATATCCTGTCAGACGATTTCGAGCTGGCGGGCTTCAAGGGCCGCCCGTTGACCTACCGCACCTGGAACGGTCAGCTGCGCCAGCCCATCGCCATCGTGCACCCCCGCGCGCTGGTGGAGCAGGCACCTCTCGAAGGATTTCTGCACCGCGTCAATGAACTCGATACCCTCGGGCTGGATCAGCCCGAAAGCAAATGTGAGGCTTTCCAATGAACAAATCCCTGACAAAATTGCTGCCCCTGATTGTGCCTCTGGCGCTCGCCGCGCCTGTCACTGCCGGCGAAATCTGGGTCACCAACGAAAAGGACGACACCGTCAGTGTGATCGACACCGACACACTGGAAGTCATCCAGACCTATCCCACCGGCGAACGCCCGCGCGGCATTACCTTTTCAAAGGATTTCAGTCGCCTCTACATCTGCGCATCCGACAGTGATTCCGTTCAGGTGATGGACCCGAACACCGGCGAAATCTTGCGCGATCTGCCTTCCGGAGAAGACCCCGAACAATTCGTGCTGCACCCCGATGACATCCACCTCTATATCGCCAACGAAGACGACGCGATCACCACGGTCGTCAACACGCAGACCGGCGAGGTTGTGGCCCAGATCGACGTGGGCGTTGAACCCGAAGGCATGGCCGTATCGCCGGATGGCAAGATTGCCATCACCACATCCGAGACCACGAACATGGCGCATTGGATCAATACAGAAACCAACGAGCTGTTTGCCAACACGCTGGTCGACAGCCGCCCGCGCCACGCCGAATTTGCCAAGCAGGGCACCGAAATGTGGGTCAGCTCTGAGATTGGCGGCACGCTCACGGTGTTTGATACAGCGACACAAACCGAAAAGGGAAAGATCGAGTTCGAGGTGCAGGGCGTGCATCCCGACCGGGTGCAGCCCGTCGGCTTCGAGTTTACATCCGATTACGGCACCGTATTTGTCGCCCTCGGGCCGTCCAATCACATCGCTGTGGTCAACGCCGAAACCTACGAGGTCGAAGAATACATCCTCGTCGGGCGCCGCGTCTGGCACATGGAGTTCAACGAGAACCATTCGCAGTTGTTCACCACCAACGGTGTTTCAGGTGACGTGACCGTCATCGACGTGGCATCGCGCAAGGCCGTCAAGACAATCAAGGTCGGACGCTTTCCATGGGGCGCCGCCTTTCGTCCATAACGACACGAACAAGGGAGAATACATATGTTGAAAACACTGCTGAAACCCGCGCTGATTGCCTTCCTTGCACTATCCTCGCCGGCATTTGGGGACGGTCACGACAATGGCTTTGGTGCCGCAGGGGTACTGTCGGGCAAGAACAAGGAAGACCTGCCGCCCCTGACACTGTCCTCGGGCATGCCGATCTCGGAGGGTCCATGGGTGCTGAAATCCGGCACCTATTATGAGTTCGAGATCATAGGCGACGGCTCGCAGGAGCTGGCGCTGACGGGGCCGGAGTTCTTTCGGGCGATCTGGATCGACGAGATTGTCGTAGAGGGGCTGGAGATCAGACCCCTTGGCCTCGACAGTGTTGAATTTGACGAAGCGGGCGAAATGGAGATAGGGTTCTTGGCGATCAAGCCGGGACGCTATTATATGAAAATTCCCGGCACCACGGGTGAAACCCAGCGGATTGAAATCACCATCGAATGACAGGGTTGTCCATCAGCGGCCTGAGCTATGGCTACGGGGCAAAAGTCGCGTTGGACGACGTATCGTTCGAGGCATCGTCAGGGCAGTTCTGTGCGCTGCTGGGCCCCAACGGGGCGGGAAAATCGACATTGTTCAATCTGCTGACGCGGTTGATCGTGTCAAGGCAGGGCCGCATCACGATTGCGGGTGAGAACCTGTCGGGCCATCCGCGCCGTGCGCTCTCGCATCTGGGCATCGTGTTCCAGCAGACAACGCTGGATCTGGATCTGACAGTGCGCCAGAACCTGCGCTATTTTGCGGCCTTGCAGGGTATGTCGGGCCGCAGGGCCGAGGCCGCCATTGATGCGGCACTTGACCGTTTGGACATGCGCGCCCGCGCCGGTGAAAAGGCCCGCACGCTGAACGGCGGTCACAAACGCCGGACCGAAATCGCCCGCGCCCTTTTGCACAATCCTTCGGTGCTCTTGCTCGACGAACCGACTGTGGGCCTCGATGCTGCCGCACGCCATGCCATCACCGCCCATGTGCATGATTTGGCGGCTGAGGGCACCTGCGTGCTCTGGGCGACCCATCTGACAGACGAGGTGCGCCCCGATGACCGCCTAGTGATCTTGCACCGTGGGAAAATTCTGGCCATTGGCACCGCCGGCGACATCAGCGCAGAGATGCCTCTTTCCGACCGTTTTCTAAAGCTGACAGGGGCGCCCGAATGAATGCCTATCTGACATCGCTTTACGCCATTTCGCTGCGCGAAGCGTTGCGTTTCGTGCACCAGCGCGAGCGTTTTGTTGCAGCCCTCGTGCGGCCTCTGGTCTGGCTGCTGGTCTTTGCCGCAGGATTTCGCGCGGCGTTGGGCATCAGCATTATCGCGCCCTATCAGACCTACATCACCTACGAGACATATATCGTGCCGGGTCTGTGCGGCATGATCTTGTTGTTCAATGGCATGCAATCTTCGCTCAGCCTTGTGTATGACCGCGAGATGGGCTCGATGAAGCTGTTGCTGACCAGCCCCCTGCCCCGCTGGTGGTTGCTGTTTTGCAAACTTGTTGGCTCCACTCTGATCTCGATCTTGCAGGCATACGCGTTTCTGGCCATCGCGGCGGCCTTTGGTGTGTCGGCCCCCGTGGTGGGGTACCTCGCAGTTTTCCCTGCGTTTTTGATAGTCGGCCTGATGCTTGGCGCGCTGGGGCTGGTTTTGTCGAGCTTTGTCAAACAGCTCGAGAATTTCGCGGGTGTGATGAACTTCGTCATCTTCCCGATGTTCTTTTTGTCCTCCGCACTCTATCCGCTATGGAAAATGGCCGAAAGCTCTGAACTTCTCTATGCAATCTGCGCTTTCAACCCGTTCACACACGGGATCGAACTGATCCGTTTCGCGCTTTACGGCCAGTTAAACGGAGAGGCGCTGTTGTGGACGCTGCTGGCCGCCGGTGTTTTTGTCGCCGGTGCCGTCTGGGGGTACGATCCGGCACGTGGCATGGTCGGGCGCAAGCGGTGAGGTGGCTGTCAGACGACCAGACGGGCCGGTGATCCGGCCAACCGGATCGTGCGGCTCGCCATCTTCTCGGCCTCATTCACAACGTGGGTCACAAAGATGCTGGCTACCTGATGCGCCTCGCGCAGCCTTATGAAAAGCGTAATCATTTCATCTGCCAACGCAGGGTCCAGCGATACGAACGGCTCGTCCAGCAGCAAGAGCATCGGCTTGACCGCAAACGCCCGCGCCAGAGACAAGCGGCGCTGCTGGCCCAGTGAAAGCTGCGCCGGAAAATCGCTGCCGCGCCCGGCCAGCCCGACTTCCGTCAAGGCATCCTCGGCGGTTTTGGCATCAACACCGGTCGGGATCGTGATATTGTCGCGCAGGCAGCGCCAGGGCAGCAAGGTGGGCTCCTGAAACACCATCGCGATTTTTCCGTGCACCCGCCTGTCGCCTTCGAACCCCGTCTCGATCCCCGCGATGATCCGCAACAGCGACGTCTTTCCAATCCCCGAAGGCCCGACTAGCGCCAGCGTTTCCGCAGGGCTCAGGGTGATCTTGATGCTGCCCAGGATTGCCGTGTCGTTCTTCGCGAATGACCGCAGATCAAGATCCACCACAGGGGCATGTGACGCCTGCATGTCAGGGCACCTGTTTGTAGAAAACGCCTTGCGGGAGGGTCGTGGCATCCCCCAGCAACTCGGTACCGCCCAGATCGGCTATCAATGCCAGCATGCGCGCCGCGGCCTGCTCGTCAACCGGAGCAGCTGGTGGGATTCCTGCGCGAAATCCATCCCTGAGGGCTAGGAATTGTGCATCTGACCGTGCGCTCATTAAGGGCCGCAGACGGTCCCATACAGCATCATTCGACAGCATGATATCTTTCGCCGCACGCGACGCCGCGGCAAGGCCTGCAACAAGGCCCGGTTTGGCGCGCAGCAATTCACCCCTCACGACATATCCCAGCAGCGGTGTTTGCGGATCAAGGTCCAGCGCGCGGGCGGCATCGTCTATGTCGATCAGTTTGCGCATGCCACGCGCCTGCATCTTGGCATTGAAATGCCAATAATTGATCGCACCGTCCACACCGCCATCAACTGCTGTCTTGAAGATCAGCGGGGGCGCACCAAAGACTTGTTCGGTTTCGGCCTTCAGATCCATGCCGTATTCCTGAGCCGCATAGGCCCGCAGCACCAGCCAGCTTTTATCCAGCGGACCGCCTGCGATACCGATTTTGCGGCCCCGCAGATCGGCAAGCGTCTGCGCCGCGCTTTCTTCCTGTACCATCAATGCACCGACTGCGCGTGAATAGGGGAGAAACACGAAATCCTTGCCCGCAGCCCGCTGCCGCGCAACCCACAACCAGTCGCTCACCACCGCGTCGGCAGCACCCCCCTGGAACGCCACCATCGCAGCAGCCCCGCCCGCGACGCCCTGAACCTCGAGTGTGAAACCGTTGGCGGTATCGAGGCCATGGTGACGGATTGTATCAAGCTCCCAGTTTACCGTTCCAACCTGTAGAACGGCGATGCGCAAGACGGGCAGTTCAGCGCGTACCGGCGTTACCCCGAACGTAGCAGACATAGAAAGAAAGAGAGCAGTAATGAAGTTTCGCAAGGGGTGTCCTTTGATCTGGAAGGGTGTCCGTTCGACTGCCAGACTAGCCCCCTCGCACCCGCGTCAGCACTGCGACTTTGGTCTTGGGCGAGACGCCCTTGGACATACGACCATTGTTCAATAGCCGCTTTGCCTTTTTGTGCAGATAGTCGAGCTATGCCGGATTGCGCCGTTCATTCATAAGGTGTGGCCGGACCAGATAATTCTTGGGAGGAATACCGAATGAACAGATTTATTTTGGCGCTGACGGCTTCGATGATGACGGCAAGCCTGGCGGTCGCTGACGTCACAGAGGCCGATCTTGCGAATGATACGGCATCCACGGGTGACGTGTTGACAAACGGCATGGGGCGTCACCTGCAACGCCACTCTCCGCTGACAACTCTGAACAAGGACAACGTTAAGAACCTTGTGCCGGCCTGGGCGTTCTCTCTCGGCGGTGAAAAGCAGCGCGGCCAGGAAACGCAGCCCATCGTGCATGACGGCGTGATGTACATCACCGGCTCCTATTCGCGGATGTATGCAATCGACATCAAGACAGGCAAAGAGCTGTGGCAGTATGACGCCCGCCTGCCCGAAGGTATCCTGCCGTGTTGCGACGTCGTGAACCGGGGTGCCGCCATCTTTGGCGACAAGGTTTACTTCGGCACGCTCGATGCGCGCATCGTTGCATTGAACAAGGACACCGGCGATGTGGTCTGGAACAAGCAGATCGCCGATTACAAGGCGGGGTACAGCTACACTGCCGCCCCGCTGATCCTGAACGGCATGATCATCACCGGCAACTCTGGCGGTGAGTTCGGCGTGGTCGGCCGTGTCCAAGCCCGTGATACCGAGACCGGCGAACTGATCTGGGATCGTCCGGTGATCGAGGGTCACATGGGGATGCTGAACGGCGAAGAAAGCACGATGACCGGCACGCTGAACGCGACATGGCCGGGCGATATGTGGAAAACCGGCGGCGGGGCTACCTGGCTCGGTGGATCGTATGACGCGGACACGGATACGCTGGTGTTCGGCGCGGGAAACCCTGCCCCCTGGAACAGCCACCTGCGCAATGCGGGCCAGCCGACAGAAGGCAACTCCGGTGACAACCTCTATGCCGCGTCACGCATCGGTATCGACCCGGCCACGGGCGAGATCAAGTGGCACTTCCAGACGACGCCCCGCGAAGGCTGGGACTATGACGGGGTGAACGAAGTCGTCGCCTATGAAGACCGCGCAGGCAACAAACGGTGGGCTACCGCCGACCGCAACGGCTACTTCTATGTTCTCAACCGCGAGGACGGCGCATTTGTGAGTGCCGCACCTTTCGTCAAGGACATCACATGGGCCAGCGGCATCGATGATACCGGTCGTCCGATCTTCGTCGAAGAGAATCGCCCCGGCGACCCGGCTGCGTCGGCCGATGGCAACAAGGGGGAAGTCGTGTTCTCGTCGCCTTCCTTCCTCGGCGGCAAAAACTGGATGCCTATGGCACACTCGCCCGTAACTGGCCTGTTTTATGTGCCCTCCAACGAATGGGGCATGGACGTCTGGAACGAGCCGATCACCTACAAGAAAGGTGCGGCCTACCTTGGTTCGGGCTTCACGATCAAGCCGAACTACGAGGACCACATCGGCAGCCTCAAGGCGATGGACCCCGACACCGGCGAGATCAAGTGGGAGTACAAGAACGACGCGCCCCTTTGGGCCGGTGTGATGACCACTGCCGGTGGACTGGTGTTCACAGGCACGCCCGAGGGTGAATTCATCGCCTTCGATGACGAAACCGGCGACAAGCTTTGGTCGTTCCAGACCGGTTCCGGCATCGTCGGCCAGCCCATCACCTGGGAACAGGACGGTGAACAGTTTGTGACCGTAATCTCCGGATGGGGTGGTGCGGTGCCACTCTGGGGCGGCGAAGTGGCCCAGAAGGTGAACTACCTCAACCAGGGCGGCCTGCTGTGGACCTTCCGTCTGCCTGCGCAGCTTGCTTCCAACAACTAAGAAATCTCCCTGTAACCTTGTGCGCCCCTCTCGTAGGGGCGCATTTTTTTGGCACGGGCGACTAGGACTTTTTGACAAGAGACTTTTGGATTGTTGTGCCCTAGCGTAGGGCCATGACACCTCATCAATCGCCAATATCAAAACATTTATTGCAAGACATCGCACCCTGGGCGCTCATCGTCGATGACCATCCTCTGTTTTGCGATGCGCTTGATCTGACCCTGCGGTCGGTGGCAGAGTTCGTGGAAGTTCGCACAGCAGATTGCCTTCAATCGGCACTCAAGACGCTCGACACCTTCAAAGCGCCGCACCTCATCCTGCTCGATTTGAACCTACCCGATGTCAGCGGCCTTGACGGATTGATGCAGCTGCGCCGGAAGTCCGAAGAGTCGAAAATCATCGTAGTCTCTTCGATGACCGATAACACAATCATCAACGCCGCAATCACATCCGGTGCAGCGGGTTTTGTGCCCAAACACAGCCGCCGGTCGGTGTTCAAGGATGCCATCGACCAGATCAGGGAAGGCAAGATTTTCACGCCGCCCGGTTTTGTCAAAGGCAGCGAGGGGTCTGCCAAGGATGACACGCTGCGAAGATTGTCGTCCCTGACCAACCAGCAAGCCCGTATCCTGAACCTCATCTGCGAGGGTAAGCTCAACAAGCAGATCGCATTCGACCTGACGATTGCGGAAACAACTGTAAAGGCGCATGTGACCGCGATCATGCGCAAACTCGGCGTTCAAAGCCGCACCCAGGCGGTGCTGGTTGCACATGAAGCGAATTTTTCCGAAGTCTTGCCAAACCGGGAATAGCACCCCTATCGTGACCGGAACGGGGTGATCAGAATGACCGAAAAGATTCAGAGCAACGGGCGGGACGTGCATGTATTATCTCAGGCCCAGGTCTCGGTAAAATGCGACGATCCGGTCGCGCATCTGCGCGAAAAGCTGGGGGACGCTCCCTTGGCCCTGCTCACGGTCTTTGTGACCCCGAATGTCGATTTTGCTGCTGTCTCAGAGAGGCTCAACGCAGTATTTCCCACAACTGATATTGTAGCCTGTACCACCGCCGGAGAAATCGGCGCGGGAGGCTATGAGGAGGGAACGATCCTCGGACTTGGCTACCCCGCCGCACATTTTGACAGCATTTCGATCCTCGTCGAAGACCTTGACGGTCGCGAGACCCAAAGCGCGGTTGACCGCATTGCGCAGGACCGGGTTGCCTTGCGCGATAGAAACCCCAAAAAACTGAATGGGTTTGCCTTTCTCGTGGTGGACGGCCTTTCCCTGCGCGAGGATACCCTGACGGCTGCGATCTCGCCTGCGCTGCGGGACATGCCGCTGTTTGGCGGATCGGCGGGAGACGGCACCAGATTCAAACAGACGTTCGTGTCATTTAATGGACGGGTGCGCCAAAACGCTGCCGTTCTGACGATGATCCAGACAGATCATAAAACGCAGGTCTTCAGCATTGATCACCTTGTCCCCACGGATATTCAGATGGTCGTCACCGACGCCGATCCCGACAGGCGCATCGTGAAATCCATCAACGCAGAGCCGGCCGCGCGCGAATATGCGCGATTGGTCGGTACGAACCCTGACCAGCTCGACCAGTTCACTTTCGCCTCCCATCCGGTCGTCGTGCGTATCGGCGGTGCCCATCATGTCCGCGCGATCCAGCAGGTCACGCCAAAAGGCGAGTTGGTGTTCTTCTCTGCCATAGACGAAGGCATGGTGCTGACTGTGGCAGAGCCGCGGGACATGGCCGAACATCTGGACGAGAAGCTGACCGAGCTGTCCAGAATGGGCACGCTGACGGACATCGTAGGATGTGACTGCATTCTGCGCCGCATTGAAGCCGAGCAAAAACAGAGCACCCGCCAGGTGTCGGACGTACTGACCCGTCACAAGGTCATCGGCTTTTCAACCTATGGCGAACAAATCGGGCCGCTTCACGTCAACCACACCATGTCCGGTCTGGCGATCTATGCCGAAACCCATGGCGGCGAGGCCTGAGACCCATGTCATTGATCAACCCACTCGACAGCATCGAGCGCCAGAATGAAAAGCTGCTGCTGATTTCCAAAGTTCTCATGCGCCGCGTGGAGCAAAAAAACGAACAGTCCGGTCTTGCCTATGCCCAGTTCGAACGGGCCGCCCTGCTTGAGATGCAGGTCAAGGAACGGACCATTGATCTGGAGCGCACACTCGATCTGTTGCAGGAATCCAATGCACAGCTTGAAGAGGCCAACCGCGAGACCGAAACCGCCCGCACCAATCTGGGTGAGGCTATTGAGACGATCAACGAAGGTTTTGCGCTGTTTGATTCCAACGACCTACTCGTCCTGTTCAACAGCCGTTTTTGCCGCGATATGAAAGACGTGGAGATGCGATTGGTCGAAGGGTTGCCTTTCAACGACTACGTCGACCTGGTTTCGCGAAGCAGTTCCCTCGCACTGCCGCCTGATGTGACACCCGCCCAGTGGGCCAATCGGCGCACCGAGCGGCACCGCGACAACCATGTGGTGTTCAATGTCAGTCTGAAACATGACCGCTGGATACAGGTCAGCGAACACCGCACAGCCCGTCGCGGCACCGTTATCCTGCAGACGGACGTCACCGAAATTATCCGGCTGGAACGAAAAGAACAGGACCGGATGCGCGACCGCCAGGCGCAGATCCTTCAAGCCACGCTTGACCATCTCAATC
This sequence comes from Silicimonas sp., assembly GCA_040220415.1. Classification (GTDB taxonomy): domain Bacteria; phylum Pseudomonadota; class Alphaproteobacteria; order Rhodobacterales; family Rhodobacteraceae; genus JAVJUV01. The sequence goes on along the minus strand of JAVJUV010000029.1, from coordinate 12,292 downwards.
AGGGAGTTTGCATTTTTGATCATGCAAAAAATCTTGTGGGCTGGAACAAGAAGATCGATCAGCTGCTGGATCTGCCCCCTCAGGAAGCAGCATTGGGGAGAAATTTTGTCATTCTCCTCGAACAGCTTGAAAAACAGCTCATCTTCTCCGACCAGTTCGACGTCGACATGCTGGTGCGATGGGCCAACCACAATGAAGGGCGGTCCCCGATTGCTTTTGAAGTCACGCGCAACGGCCGCCAGACCTTTAGCGTTTTTGGTCAGGAAATGCCGGACCGTGGCTTTGTGATGAGTTTTACCGACGTCACTGCCGAGCGGTCTGCGGCGAAATCATTGGCCGAAATGAACGAAGTGCTGGAACAGCGCGTGCAGGACCGCACGAATGAGTTGGGGATCGCCTTGTCGGAAGCGGAGCGCGCCAATGCGTCAAAATCCCGATTTGTCGCTGCTGCAAGCCATGACCTGTTGCAACCGCTTTCTGCTGCAAAACTGTTTGTGGCTTCGGTGTCGGACCGGTTGACGCAGCCAGACCTACTCAATGTGATCGGCAAGGCCGAAACAGCCTTGATCAGCGTCGAGAAGATCATCGAAGCTTTGCTGGACATCTCCAAACTGGACGCGACCAGCCCCACTTTCGACATCCAGCCGGTGCGGCTGGACGCCATCCTTGGCCCTCTCAGCGACGAGTTGACGCCCGTAGCACGGGACAAGGGGCTGGATCTCACCATCGTGAGCTGCGGCCTGACCGTGCGCAGTGATCCCGGCTATTTGCGGCGCATCGCACAGAACCTCATTTCCAACGCGATCCGGTACACGCAGAGTGGCAAGGTTCTTGTGGGCGTGCGGCGCAGCGGGGCCACGGCCCGTATGGAGATCTGGGATACGGGCTTTGGCATTGCAGAGGCTGATCAGAAACTGATCTTTCAGGAGTTCAAGCGTCTGGATATGGCGAACTCTGCGGCCGGTCTGGGTCTGGGTCTGGCCATTGTCGAACGGGCTTGCAAGTCCCTGAACCACCCGCTGCATCTCTGCTCCATTCCGGACAAGGGTAGCTGTTTTACGGTAGAGCTGAAGATCCTCTGCAGTGACAAAGCCCAAAAAACGACCGTAAGACCAATGAGCGACAGCCCCAAGTTACCGAAGCTCGGTCAGATTATATTGCTTGTGGAGAATGACGGGGATCTTGCCAACGCAATATCCCTCATGATCGAAGGCTGGGGCGCCCATGTCATTCACGCGCTCAACGGTGAGGAGGCAATTGCCATCCTCAGGGACATCGATCTTGTCCCCGATGTACTATTGCTCGATTGCCAGTTGGGCGATGGCATGTCGGGGCCCGAGCTGCACCAACGGATCATTCAGCAATACGGGCCAATCCCGACGCGTATGATCTCTGCCGACCGCAGTAGCGCGCTTGCGCAACAGTGTGCCTCGATGGGGTTGAACCTGATGCCCAAACCCATCGACCGTCTCAGGCTGTTCGACTTTCTCCGCAGTGTCTCGTGAGGTTACGGGCTTTTGCGGTAAACCAGTTCGGCGGTGTCATCCGTTGAAAACCCTTGCGCCAGTTCCTGCATGCGTGAATGCAACGGCGATTTGATGCAGGTCGGGTCCGTGGCCGCCGGATCGCCCGCAATCGCCATCGCCTGACACCTGCACCCCCCAAAGTCCAGCTTGCGCCGATCGCAGGATTTACACGGCTCCTGCATCCAGTCCTCGCCGCGATAGGCGTTGAAGGCGGCGCCGTGATACCAGATGTCCGACAGGGGCTTGTCCGCTACGTTATCGAAGACGAGGTTGGGGATCGTCTGCGCCGCGTGACAGGGCAACACCAGCCCGTCAGGCGTGACGTTAAGGCCCGAGAGCCCCCATCCGCCCATACACCGCTTGGGATAGTCGCCGTGGTAATCCGCCGGCACATAGTCGATGACCAGCTGACCTTTGAGCCGCTTGCGCGCGTCAGCTACGACGCGGCTGGCCTCGTCTGCCTGCGCGCGTGTCGGCATCATCGCGCTGCGGTTCAGCATCGCCCAGCCGTGGAATTGCACAATCGCAACTTCGATCCGCCGCGCTTTCATTTCAACGGCCATCTCGATCGCCTCCGGCAACTGGTGCAGGTTCTGGCGATGCACCACAGCGTTGAGCGTCAGCGGAAAACCTGCCTCGACGATCCACGCCGCTGCCTGCATCTTGCGCTTGAACCCGCCTTTGTACCCGCCGATCCGGTCGGCCATATCTGCGTCCGTGCCTTGCAAGGACAGCTGCACATGATCAAGCCCTGCTGCGTCCAGTTCGGCCAGCCGCCGCTGCGTGAGGCCGATGGCCGAGGTGATGAGGTTGGTATAGAGCCCTGCATCCCGCGCGCCCGCCACCAGATCAACCAGATCCCGCCGCGAGGCAGGCTCGCCCCCCGACAGATGCAGTTGCAACACGCCAAGGCCTGCGGCCTGACGAAAGACGTCGACCCAGAGTTCCGTCGAGATCTCCTTCTCCCGCGCCGCCATTTCGACGGGATTGGAGCAATAGGGGCACGACAGTGGACAGCGATAGGTCAGCTCCGCCAGCATGGCGATGGGTGCGGGCGCGGTCATGGTTTAATCTCCAGTATCCGGCGGTCCATCAGGCCCACCACATACCCGGACACATCCTCCGAGATTTGCGCAACAGGTGCGGCATAAAGCGCTGCGAGCGTCTCGATAATCTGGGACATGGTTTTCTCACCGTCGATCTGCTGCAAAATGGCAAGTCCGATGGCATCAAGGTCGATGACCCGCTCGGGTGCCAGCAAGACAGTTTTGCCGCGTACCGTATCATCATGCATCCGCACGCCGCGCGGTATCCGTGGTACTGCCTGACCGTCGAGCGCCGTCATGATGCGGGGGTCAAAACGTATGAACCGGGCACCCAGGCCCCCGGCGGAATACGCGCAGGCGTGACATAGGCCGCATGTAACGCATCGAGCTGCGCCCAAAGCACATCGGTCTTGAATTCAAGCGCAGCCGCCGCCGCGTCCTGTTTCTCGGCAGTATCGGCGTGCTCCAGAACCCATCCCAACCCGAAGGCCACATCCTTGGGCGCCTGTGTCAGCCGGTTGCGGAAATAGGACAGGCTCGTGTCGTCGGCAAAGGCGTAATTCGCCATCAGTCCTTCGATCCGCGCGGCGTGAATTTTTGGCGCAAACAGCTCGGTCAGCGACGCGGCGACCGCTTCAAGCAGCGTCTTGTCCCGCACAAAACGCACGTAGGCATCTACCGCGAAGCGCGTGGTTGGCAAGACACCGCGCGCACTGGCGACATAGTCGCGGTCTAGCCCAACAGCATCTGCAAGATGCAACCAGCGGGCAATGCCGCCCTCGACCTCGTCAGTGCCGTCGTGGTCCTCAATGCGTGACCGCCACGCGCGGCGCAGCGCGGGATCATCGACACGGCTCATGAAAGCGGCATCTTTCATCGGGATGCTGGCCTGATAATAAAACCTGTTGATCACCCATGCGCGGACCTGATCGGGCGTGCAGTCGCCGCCATGCAGCAAGTCGTGAAACGGATGCTTGTCGTGATACCGCTCGGCCCCGATCTGGCGCAGGCGGGCTTCGAATTCGGCGGGCGTGGCCGTCATATCTCCAGCTCCATCCCGTCTTGCGCAATGATCCATCCTGCGGCTTCCACAGCTTTGCGCTCTTCCGACATTGGCCGGAACACTGGATTGGTATTGTTCATATGGACAAAAACTTTCTTCGCAATCTTGATATCTTCGAAGGCAGCGATGGAACCGTCGGGGCCGGACATGGACATATGCCCCATCCGCCGCCCGGTTTTCTGGCTCAGTCCTGCGCGCACCATCTCGTCGTCCTGCCAAAGTGTCCCGTCAAAGAAAACCGCATCCGCCCCGTCCAGCCGCGCCGCAAGCGTATCGCGCATCGCCGCACAGCCGGGGATGTAGAATGCGTTTTTGCCCCCTGCCCGCAAATGTACCCCGACCGTCTGCTCACCTTCCAGGTCGGTTTGGACTTCCGCACCTTCCAGATAGAGCGGCACCTTGCCCGGCACCGGAAACAGCTGCGCCGTCAGACCCGGTACAATTTCGACCTCGCAGCCCAGCTCAATCGAAATGCGTTTGACGAAGTCCGGATGGAGCGCATTAAAAATCGGATTTTCGGCGAGCACGCGATGAATTTCAGGCGTGGCGAAAAGCGTGAAAGCCTGTTGCTCGCGCAGGGTCAACAACCCTGCAATGTGGTCGATATCGCCATTGGTGAGCAGGACAGACCGCAAGGGGGATTTGCGCAGGTCACTCGGATGCAGCGGCGGGGCTTTATGCATCTGGTCCCGAATATCGGGCGACGCGTTCAAAACCGCCCACTCGGTGCCATTGGCGCTGAGGGCGAGCGAAGACTGGGTTTGCGCTGGTATCGTTCCGGCACGCGCCAGATTGCAATTCTCGCACCCGCAGTTCCACTGTGGCAAACCACCACCGGCAGCCGACCCAAGAACATGCGCGCGAAACGTCAATGCAACTCTCCGCGCGCAGAAATATCAGAACAGATCGCCGTCGTCTTGCTCGCGATCACCGTCCGGGCCGTACATGTTGATCTCCATCCCGCATTCAATTTCGCGGATAATCGGTTTTGACCATGCCATTGTGTTTCCTCCACAGGTTACGTTTTCTCAGCTTCAAGTATTCGTCGCGACCTCGCGATTGTCTATGAGACTAAGGTATCAAACCTCGGAGATGAACCAGATTTTCAAATGACGGCGGATCTTACCCACCAGAGCCTCCCATTGTCGGCGCATTCCCGCCCGCGATGCTTTTGGAAGATACCTCCGACCATCGTCTCATGCCTGAGAGCGGCAAACTTCTGGACAGCTTGAAGGTGCCGTGACACGCTTGCGTTATGCGATTATGCCTCACTTTCATCTTCACACTTCTCGGCGCCACAAATGCCATGGCGACAGACGATTGCGCCGCCGACGCGATGATCGTCGTTGACGGTTCGGGTTCCATGGCCGAGATGGGCTTCAACGACATTGACGAGCCGCGCATTTTTGAGGCGCGCCGGGCGATGGCCGATGCACTGCCGCAAATTGCGCAGAACCGTCGCCTTGGCCTTGTCGTCTACGGTCCCAACGGCGCGGATGAGTGTTCGGGCGTCGACATGCGGTTCGCGCCCGAAGCCAATGCCGCCTCGCTGATCATTTCAGCCATCAACGCACTTGAACCCGGTGGCAGCACCGCGTTGACGCAGGCCGTCAAATTGGCGGCGCAAACGCTGGATTACAAAACGCAACCCGCGACCGTAGTGTTGGTCACAGACGGCAAGGAGACCTGTGGCGGCATGCCCTGTATGCTGGCCGCCGAATTGGCAACAGACGGGTTTAACACCACCGTCCATGTGATCGGTTTCAAAGTGCGCGGTACGTTCTTTTCATGGGACCGGCAGACCGACAACGACTACAATACGTCGGAAAGTACATCCCGGTGCCTCGCCGACCGGACGGGCGGGACTTATACCAGTGCCGAAACTTTGGACCAGCTGATCGCTGCATTGCGCGAGACGTTGGGATGCCAGTTCTTGTTCTAACGAGCCAGGCAATCACTGCTAACAGCAAAAACAGGCGCTTGGTATTGTCCATTAGCTGGCGTCCGGTAATTCTTAGGCTCCCTCAATACCGGTGCATTCAATTTGAATAACAAGAAGTCGCGCATCCCTCGCAAATACATCGTCTGCGTCTTTGGTTGCAGACCCTTGATCTGCATGTCTTCGAGAAATCGCTGGCGCAGAGCCGGTACATATTGGTCTGACATTGAAACTTCCTGTCGTCAGATTAAAAAGCTCCCAATCGTCCAACAGGTTCGTCAGTTCACAAAATCACAACGCACAAATCAACGCGCTACGCCTGCCACAAGCGCCAATACCGCCAGAGCGGTTTCGTCCTTATCCGCTTTGTTGTCCTTCAAATCTGGTGCGGCGAACGACTGGTTCAGTGATCTACGTGCATTCAATGGTTGCGCTACGCCTTACCCATCTCAGCCAGACACCCCCTCCCCTTGCTTCAACCGGCTTTCCAGCCCGTCCAAATCATCCACCACTGTATCGAGTCGATCTATACCGCCACCATCGATTTCCTCAATTTGCATCTCAACCTGGTCGGCAAAGCTCATTTCCATCTGCCGTTGCTCCTCTTCGACAACGGCTTGAACAGCCTTCGAACTTTTCTTGGCTGGCGGCACTGATTTACCTGAACCGACCTCGTTTGGACCATCCAGACGCTCATCATGCACCTGGGGCTCCGCACTCGTTCCAGCTTGGCTCGGACTCCGCTCTGTTCCGCCGAAATCTGAACCATCCGCCTTGCCGCCACCTCCGCCCATCACCGGAAACGGCAACTCGCCCCGCTGCGCGCCATGGATCGCCGCAAACAGCCGATCATCAAAATACTGGATCCGCTTCGCCCGCACTGGCATTTGCGCATCCACGACCATGATAATTTCATCAAGCGGCAACCGGCGCGCTTCGTCTTCAGGCAACAACGATGTCTCTTCCGTCCGTGTGGACTGACTGCGCCCCTCAAACGGGTTCTTCCCAATGGACCGCGATCGAGTGATAACTGTCTTCGTTGTCTTCCCAACTGCCTTGCTGAGCTCCTCGATGGTCTTTTCATCTGAGGGAGTGAGGTAGAGCTTCACACCTGCGTTGCCCTGCAACGCGCGGCGGGTGTTTTCACCGTAGATTTCATCAAGGGCAGGGATGGTTTGGGTCACCACCGCCAAGTGGCCGCGATAGGTGCGCAGAGTTTCGATGCTCTCGACCACAATGGGCATTTTGCCAAGGCGGTTGAACTCATCGAGCATGATCATCACAGGCCAAGGCTCATCTTTGCCCGGTTCCTTCTCTTGCATCGCCGAGAGAAGGTCTGAGAAAAACAACCGGATTAGCGGCGCGAGTGGTTTCACCATCAGCGGTTGGACAACGAGATAGACCGTGAAGGGCTTCTTGCGGATCGTGCGGAAATCAAAGTCGGAAACCTGCGTCGCTTCGTCAATCGCCGGGTTCTGCCATTGATCCAGACCTGAGGTCATCAGAAGCGAGACATAGGAGGTTAGCGTGTCGTTGTTGGTGGACGCCAGCCGCGTAAAGATCAACTTCGCGGCTTTGTTGTCGATCTCGTGGCCCCGCGCCACATATTCTTTCTGCTTGTTGCCCCCCGAAGCCGCGATCCGGTAGATCTCGCCCAAGTTGGGCTTCTTGCGCTGGAACGCCAGCAAGCCCGCGGCCACAAACAAATCAATGCCGCCCTTCAAAAGCCCTTGCACGCGATCATTGTCACTTTGCAGAAACAAGGTCGCCAGCAGCTGCAATTCCATCTGCTGGCGCGCGGGGTCTTCCAATTCATAGATGCGCAGCAGCGGATTGTAGCGATGGGTGCGCTTGCCTTCCCAGTCCGTGGGCGCAAAGCGGTAGACCTTGTCGCCCTGGGCGGCACGGTGACGCGCCGTGGCTTCAAAACACTCGCCCTTCACATCCAACGTAACGGCAGACCCCTGCCATGTGAGCAGGTTCGGGATCACAAAGCCGCTGGTTTTACCGCGCCCCGTTGGTGCCACGATCAGGGCATGGGGAAAGACCTTAGATGTGATGTAGCGGGCCCGCGACTTTGGGCTGCCCAATTTGCCCAGAATAAACCCGGTCCCTGGCTTGCCAAAGAACCCGTTGGTTTTCATCTCACCGCGCTTTTGCCAATGGGTCTGCCCGAAGCGCGTGAGGGCCGAGCCGGAAAGGGCAAGGCTCATCATTAGCCCCGCGACGGCGGCACCGCCAATGATCAGGTTGATCAGTTGGAAATCATCAGGCCGTCTATCTCTGATCCAGAGGTAATTTTGCGCGATATATCCAAAATCGATATCGGCGCTGAACCCAAGCGCCTTAAAGGTCAGCACAGCCGAGGCAATGGTGTAGCCCATCGCCCCTGCCACCAAGGTGACCAGAACCACCCCTATGGCAATCCAAGCCTTTCCCATGGATCCACTCAATGGACCTGGCCCCGCTCAATCTCGCCGTCCACGTCCGCCGCGCGGTGTCTCTCGACTTCTACGTCTGCCAACTCATCGACAACCTGTCGCAACGCCTCCGAGTTTGCCGTTGCCGCATCCGATTGTAGATAGACCTTTGCGACATAGAGCCGATCAAGGCGATCTTCGATCACATTTTCCAAAGCGTCACTGTCACCCTCCTTCAGGCGATCGAGCTGCGCCGCGTCCAAAACCCGCGCCACATCGCTGCGGAAGGCCTCACGTTCTTGGTTGGTCTCAAAGGGCGAAGACAACTCCCCTGCCCGTTCATGGGCGAGAACACGGGACAGTTCGGGCGTCTCATTCTGGACTGTCTCGCGCTCCGTCAGGTTTTCCTCCCGTTCAGCGCCGCGCGCTTCATAGACACGCGCGTAAGTGTCGCCGAGACCCTCCGCCAGCTGCTCGGGCATATCAGGATATCGCGTCTGTAGATCGCGCGCGACGGAAACGGAGATTGGCGTGCTGCTGTGCGCCCCCAAACGCGCCGCTTCGACCTCATTGATAACCCAGTCTGCTGCGGCCTGATCTACGATCACCGCCCTGCCCTCCTCATCCGTGCGGATCACATCGGTCGGGCGCGCAATCAGCTCTGGATGGTCGCGCAGATAGTCCCGCTGTTCGTCCTCCAAACGCTCTACGGCAAGGCTTTCGATCACGGCCTCATCAAGGTCCTCACTCTGAGCTTCAATCCGAGTCTCGACGCGAACGGCATTGGCAGCGGTTTCGATCTGAGCTTGCGTGACATGCGCCTGCACCTCGCGGGCGTCTTCAATGACACCGTCACGGCGCAGCACACCTTCCCGTTCCAGCATGGTCCCCAGCTGCACATGTACATCATTGAGGATATCCCGCGCCTGTTCCAAATCCGCGCGGCGCTCAAGGTTCAAATCCTTCGCCTCGGCCACCTTGGACAAATCATCCGCAATCCATTGATGTTCCAGAGCCGCGTTTTGCGCCCCCGTCTCCATCCGGGCCACAACCTCGGATGTGCTGATCCCCGTGCCGCGCAGTGCTGCATCGACGCGGGCGCGCACCCGTGGCTCAGACAGACGCTCCAACTGGCTTTGCTGAATATTGGCTTCAGAATAAACCCCGCCTTCTGATGGGACCTCCGAGAGGGAATTGGACCGTAGCCCAAGGGGCTGCATATGCTGCACCCGCGCTTGAATTGCGTTGAGAGACTTCTCCAGCGCGGGTCGCTCTGCATCCGGCTTTGCCGCGATCAAATCTGTGATGTTTGCGACCTTCTCCGCGTAGCGGCTGCGCAGATCCTCGAACGTTTCGTCTTCGGCCATGTAAATGCCTCCTGCGGTTTCAACGTGACCACCCTTCGCCAGAACCTCGCCCGCACGGAACAGAACCTCAGCAATGTCTTCGCGGTTCTCGGAGGACGCCTCGGCAGCCAGCGAGTGGAATATGATTTTGGTGTTTGCGATCTCGGCAAGCGTGCGGGTCAGGTCTTTACCCACCCGTTCGCGCTCCACTGGCGTCCTGCCCTCTTCTTTGGCGGCATAGACCTCGCGGGTCTTGGCCGGGTAATGCACCTCGCCGCGATCTATCCGCCGCGTTGCCTCCAACCGCACGCCGTAGGTCTCGGCCTCTTCGACCATCGCCAACCGGAAGTCGTCATAGTTGAACCGATGATTGCGCGCCAAATAGAAAAACTCGCCCTCTTGAGAGCGGCGATTCAATACGAGATGCGCATGCGGATGCTCGCGGTCCTCATGTACAGCAATGATATAATCAAAGTGGCCTTCATCTTTCTGGAAGAACCGCTCGGCCACGTCAGTCGCGATGTCGCGCACGTCCTCTCCGCGCGTTCCAATCGGGAAGGACATCAGCAGATGTGTGGTTTGCCCAAGTTTGGGTTTGAACCCCGCGTCCCACCGCTTGGCAAAGCGCTCGGTCAGGTCTTTGATCTCGCCGCGCTCAAGCTTGGATTTGCCATCCAGGAACCCGCTGCTGTCGACGATATGGGTGGACTTTGTCGTGAGGTATTCGAGCTGGTTGGACAGCTGGGATTTATTATGCGTGCCCCCGCCCCGGATCGCTTTGAACACAGCGGCCCGATGTCCCGCAGCGGCGCGCACCATCTGCTTTTGCTTGGAGGCATACAGACCCTGCATCGAGCCACGGATCCGGCTCCACCCATCCTCAAATATCTCTCCGGTGACGGCACCAACCGCATCATTCAGCCGCATGGGCGAACTCCTTCAAGGCAGCCGTTGCTTTCAGCTGCATCGCGCCACGCCGGCGGCGCACAAGCAGGTCAATCTCATCTGCACTATCGAGGATGAATCGCGCCAACCCGCGCATCTGTGCAAGCCGCAATTCTGAGAACTCAGCACCAGTTCCCTGTCCCTCCCTGTTGGCCTTCTGCATCTGCTTGGCAATCTGGGCGACACCGTTTCCAACATCATTTAATGAGGCGCGATAGCGCGCCATCTCTGCCGCCAACGATGTGTCCGCCACGAAGGTGCCACCTGCCGCTTGCATGAAGCGGCGCAGCCCTTCCGAGCGGGTCTCGATCCCCGCCGACGCCAGCACCGCATCGAATGCCGCCATCTCGTCAGGGGTCACTTTCACACTCACCGCCAAGACCGGCACGGCCGTATCGCGCTGGCGCTGATCGTCACTCTTCAAGGTGTATTGCACCGCCCGCGGTGTCACCCCGAACCGCTTCGCAAGCACGGACGTCGAGACTCCGTCCGCGGCTTCGCGCACGATCTCCATACGTTGCGCATCCGTGAGACGTTTCGAGCGAGACATGCGAAGAAAGACCCCCTATTTCCTGCCACCTTCCACCAAGGCTGCCCCTACCTTACGATAATATACCAAGCTGTCAATTATATACTTCCGTCGCTTTCAGTCTCAGGCAGCCTTGGTGTCCGCTTCACGCCGCGGCCCGCAGGGGCGCGGCTCTGCCGCCCTCACCACCGGGCGACCCACCTGCCCTAAGGGTCCCGTCCGCCAGCCCCGCCCGAGGCTCTGGCCGAACACGCAGGTGTTCGGACGGAACCGCGGGCGGGCGCAAACCCCACCGACAGGGCGGACAGGCAGGGTCAAGGAGGGCCAGATTTGGCTCCGCCAAATCTCTGCCGCAAAAACCGGGAGGCCCTGGCCGATAGGTTTTTGTGGATGGCCCCCTTGAGGCTGACTGGCCGGTCTGTCGCGGCCTCATCATTCCGGGCGGAGTACGTCCGTTGAACGCGCAGGGACCGGCATCCCTGGAACAGGGATCGGGCCGCCCCAAGATCGTCCTGGGGCGGCCCATCCTCGTTAGAGGATCTAGTCCTGGGGATCTTTCGCGCTCGGCGGGAACATCACCAGCTCCGAGACCGCGACCGGGAAGTCGAGCTTGAGGCTGAAGAACTCCGATCCATCCCCGTTGCGGGTGTTGCGGAACATCGCGCCCACGCGCTGAAAACGGGTGCGCTCCTGGCCATCGGTATCGGTGAACTTGACGGGGACGGTGGCGACGTAGTGGTTGGTCATTCGGGTTACTCCTTGTTGCGATGGGGATCACCCGGCACGGGGGCAAGAGGCCCGGTCGCAAGCGCAAATGCGGAGGGTCCGCGGCCAGCCGTGGAAGCCGTATTTGTGCTTGCCGAAGCGTGAGCTGAGGGCACGATTGGGCCGACCCCGTGCGATCCACATCTATGAGCAAAAAGGAGTGATCCGGATGACCCTTGCCATCACGCAGCCGCCATCATCCGCGTCCGCGTCCCGCCAAGTCTGGCCGGGGAGCTGACGGAGCCCCCCCCGCGCGGGTGCGATGTTCCGAAACACGCCCCAAGGGACGTGCCGGTGTTCAGCCTCATATGCGACGTCTCGACCCCTCGCGTCTTGCGCTGCTGACGATGTGCGTGAGGTGCGCACCATCCCCAGCCCATACCGATGCGGATGGGCCGCACTCTGACGGACCGGGTAGAGGGATAACGGTGCTGGCCGCCGCAGACTGCCGATCACGCGTGACCGACCGCACGCGCCATGAGACATGACGAAAGGGCCGCGCCAAGCGCGACCCCCTCTCTTCAATGCTGCGCAGCCTTCTTAGCCGGGTCAGCAACCCGCATGACCGTCAGGCCTTTCGCTTCCGCCTTCTGCCCGAGGTTCAGCGCGACCCCGTTGCCGCCGAAGAGTACAACCCCCGTCGCCGCGAACTTGTCGTCCAGCATTTCGTCGTTGCACTTGAACGGTGCCGCCCGCCCGTGCGCGGACCAGCG
>JAVJUV010000028.1:0-8819 GCA_040220415.1 Silicimonas sp. | reverse complement strand
GCCCGCCAGTTCCTCGAAACTGCCGATGCCGCTGTCGCCGCGTACCAGCAGCGTGAACGGTTCGGCATGAACCGAGAACACCGCCCGCAGGTCCGGGAAGGCGGCATCGCCCTCGAACTGCGAGGTACCGTTGTAGGCATGGTACTGCCAGTCGGACTGGGCGACACCGAACTCCAGCTCGCCCGCCTTGATTGTGTTGATGTTGTAGACCGAACCGCCGGTCGATTCGACCGCACAGCGGATGCCATGCTCCTTTCGGTCCTTGTTCACCAGCCGGCAGATGGCACCGCCCGTCGGATAATAGACGCCCGTGACGCCACCCGTGCCGATCGAGATGAATTCCTGCGCCGAGGCTGCGCCCATCGACACACCGAAAGCAGCGATGGTCCCAAAAATGAGGTTTTTCATTTCATTGACTCCCTATTTTTGTGCCTCTTCCCTTGCTGGAAGAGTCGATTTGTTCAATAAAACGCTAACATTTCCATATTGCAAGGTTACCGGGCACAAATGACGTTTGGTCAGGATTCCCCCGATGAGCCACGTTTTTCCAAGACACACCAAGGCCGCTCCACCCGTCGTCGCGCGCGGGGAAGGGGTCTATCTTTTTGACACAAAAGGAAAATCCTACCTGAATTGCGGCGATGCGGCGGTCTCGTGCCTGGGACACGGCGACCCCCACGTCACCCGGGCGATCAAGGATCAACTCGACAGGGTGGCCTTCGCCCACACCGGCTTTTTCACGTCGGAACCGGCCGAGGAACTGGCGGACAAGCTCGTGTCCCTGTCCCCCGAGGGGCTGGACAGGGTGTATTTCGTCTCGGGCGGATCCGAGGCGATGGAAGCCGCTCTCAAGCTCGCGCGGCAGTATTTCGTCGAAATAGGACAGCCCGAGCGCCACCGCATCATCGCGCGGCGGCAAAGCTATCACGGCAATACCCTGGGCGCGCTGGCCACGGGCGGAAACGCCTGGCGGCGGGCCCCGTTCGCGCCGATGCTGATCGACGTGACCCATGTGGCGCCCTGCTATGCCTACAGGGGGCAGGACGAGGCGGAAACCGAACGGCAATACGCGCAGCGCCTTGTCGACGAGATCGAGGCCGAGATCGCCCGCCTGAGCCCCGAGACGGTCATGGCCTTCGTGGCCGAACCCGTCGTGGGCGCGACCCTGGGCGCGGTGCCGCCCGTCGACGGATACTTCACCCGGATACGCGAGTTGTGCGACCGCCACGGAATTCTCCTGATCCTGGACGAGGTGATGTGCGGCATGGGGCGCACGGGCACGCTCTTTGCCTGCGAACAGGACGGTGTATCGCCGGATATCTGCGCCGTCGCCAAGGGCCTCGGCGCGGGATACCAGCCCGTGGGCGCGATGCTCTGCAGCGATCGGATCTACGACGCCATCGCCACGGGTTCGGGGTTCTTCCAGCACGGCCATACTTATCTCGGTCATCCGGTCGCCTGCGCCGCCGCGCTGGCGGTGCTCGAAAGGCTTGCGGACGATGACGTTCTGTCCCGCGTGGCCCCCGCAGGTCAGACCCTGCGGCGGGCGCTGCACGAACGTTTCGGCCAGCATCCGCATGTCGGCGACATCCGCGGGCGCGGGTTGTTCCAGGGGATCGAGATCGTTTCGGATCGCACCACCAAGGCCCCCTTCGACCCGTCGCGCAAGATCAATGCCCGGCTCAAGGCGGCGGCCTTCGAGGCCGGCCTGATCTGCTATCCGATGGGCGGCACGGTGGATGGCCAGCGGGGCGACCACGTCCTGATCGCGCCGCCTTTCATCATTACCGACGAGCAGATCGGCGAGCTGACCGACAAGCTCGCCGCAGCGCTGGACGCTGCCTTGAACTGACGCGGGTTCATCGCCGGGCAGTTGTTCAGCGGAAATGTTTGTGAATGCTGTCGACGCAGCGGTCGGTCAGCCGGCACCCGACATTCTCGCCATCCGCTGTAGAGGGGAAGACTGCGTGCAGGTATCGGCAGCGTGGATCATGTCTGAGCGCCGAGCACCAACCTCATCGCCGCCTTTCCCGAGGGGAGCGAGACCGAAGGGCAGGGGATTCTGTTCGGACGGGATGCCGTCGGGCGAGTTGAAACTTCTGCTGGAGAAGAACCGGCCACCGGGACAGATGGCCACGCTCTGGTATCCGGCGCACCGGGCCGTCGCTTCAGGCAGCGGCGATCGCCCTCAGCGTCCCCAGATGCGAACCGGGCCGCAATCCATGTGAACGAAGTTCGAGTTGGAGTATTTGCCGACACCGCCGGCGGAACAGGAAATCGCGGCCTTCGAGATCTGCGACACGCTTCGGTTCGGAAGACGAATGTCCGCCGCCTGGCCCGACATGTGAAGCGAGTTTCGCGCAACCGCCCGTGATTTCGAGCGAAGCATCGCGTTGGTCTGCGGCGAGCGATAGCCCGAAAGAAGAAGATAGGGGGTTTCCGCATCCAGCAGTCGGTGCGACGCGGCCAGGATATCCACGGTGCGCTGGTCCATATCGATGATACCATCCGTGCGCCAGTCGCGCATGAAACGGTTCACTTCGGCCAGGGCTTCGGGAATGTAATCCCCTTCGATCCAGTAGATCGTGTCCAGCCGTTCGCCCGTGCGTCCCGAGTGCATCTTTATGCGCCGGATATCGCCTGCTCCGCGCAGGAATCCGAAGGCATTTGCGTAAGTCGGCGCTGCCACAACTGCGGTTGCAGCGAAAGCGCGAAGCAAACCGCGCCGCGTAACGCCCGTCTTGTCTGAGGTCGTCATTCTGCCACTTTGTCCCGTTTTGTCTCAGCCACTTACGCGGCGTGAGAGCCACCTCTGTCCCCAGGTGCAGCTTCTGTATGGCATGGGAGTTTTCGGTTCGGAACCTTTGATTCCCTCAAAATGAGAAGATGGCCGGAAATCGGCAAAAACTTGCTTATCCACAGATTTCCGCAGATACGTGTCCCGTTTGCATCGCCTCAGTTGCCAATGGGTGACAGGGGGCCGGGATTGCGGGAAAGTGAATAGACAATATCAAAGGTTTCCCTGAGAAAGTTTCTGTTTCGGGGGCGAAAAATATCGGAAGCGCGATGACTGCCACATCTGCATTCAAAAGACTGTCACTTCTCGGACTGCTTGGCGCGGTCCTGATCACCTTTTCCCTTACCGGCATGGCAAAGGCGCAGGTCACTGCCTTCGTCCAGGCCGTCGCCGAAACCGCTGCCTCGGACCGCGAGATCGCCGAGTTCTACCGCTCGACCGGCTACAAGGCCATCTGGACAGGCAACGACCGCAAGTCCAAACAGCGCCGCGAGGCCTTTCTTCGCGCCGTCGCCGACGCCGGCGAACACGGACTTCCGGCGTCCCGCTACGACCCGGAAACACTGAACATCAATCTCCGTTCGATTCGTTCGGAACGCGATCTCGGCCGTCTCGAGGTCGAGATGAGCCGGCTGTTCCTGCGCTATGCCCGCGATATCCAGACCGGCATCCTTGTCCCGTCGCAGGTCGACGACGGCATCAAGCGGGACGTGCCCTACCGTGGCCGGACCGCATTGCTGGCCGCTTTCTCGAAATCGACGCCCGGGGCCTTCATCAAGACCCTGCCGCCGAAGGATCCCGAATACGCGCGTCTGATGAAAGAGAAGATGCGCTTCGAGAAGATCATCGGAAGCGGCGGCTGGGGCCCCGAAGTGCGCGCCTCCAAGCTGGAACAGGGTCAATCGGGTCAGGCCGTGGTGCAGCTTCGCAACCGCCTGATGGCGATGGGCTATCTGCGCCGCACCGCAAGCGCCGCCTACGACGACAAGATGGTCCAGGCCGTCGCGGCCTTCCAGCGCGACCACGGGCTTTTCACCGACGGCGTCGCTGGACCGGGCACTCTGGCCGAAATAAACGTCGCCCCGGAAACGCGCCTGACCCAGATCATCGTCGCAATGGAACGCGAACGCTGGATGAACATGCCCCGCGGCAAGCGCCACATCTGGGTCAACATACCCGACTACCACGTCCGCGTCGTCGACAACGGCAAGATCACGTTCCAGACCCGTTCGGTTGTCGGTCAGAACATCCACGATCAACGCACGCCCGAGTTTTCGGACGTGATGGAGCACATGGTCATCAACCCGACCTGGAACGTGCCCCGGTCCATCGCGGTCAAGGAGTATCTGCCGCTTCTGCAGAACAACCCGTTCGCCGCGGGTCATCTGCGGGTTATCGACACACGCGGCCAGACCGTGCCGCGCGATGCGGTGGATTTCACGCAGTTCACCACCACGAACTTCCCCTT
Source organism: Silicimonas sp. (assembly GCA_040220415.1). GTDB lineage: Bacteria > Pseudomonadota > Alphaproteobacteria > Rhodobacterales > Rhodobacteraceae > JAVJUV01. The sequence goes on along the minus strand of JAVJUV010000028.1, from coordinate 4,554 downwards.
CGATCTCAAGCAGCCGCCGTCGGACGGCAACGCGCTGGGGCTGGTGAAGTTCATGTTCCCGAACCGGCACAACATCTACCTTCACGACACCCCGTCCAAAAGCCTGTTCGGGCGCGAGACGCGGGCCTTCAGCCACGGCTGCATCCGTCTGAACGACCCGTTCGATTTCGCCTATACCCTGCTGGCCAGGCAGACGCGTGATCCCGAGACGTTCTTCAGAGAGCGCCTGAACACGGGGCGCGAGACGGTCGTCGAGCTTGAAGAATACGTCCCGGTCCACCTTGTCTACCGCACGGTCTACACGCAGGCCAAAGGCAACCTCCAGTTCCGGCGTGACGTCTATGGCCGCGACGCACGGATCTGGAAGGCGCTTGAGCGCGCCGGGGTTCCGCTCCGCGCGCTTCGCGGATAAACCGATCTCCAAAGCGGGCGTGCGGTCAGCGCGCCCGCCCGGAGAGCGAGCATGAAGTTCACCGTCGAAGAAATCGCGAGGGCGCTGGAGGCAAAGGTCTTCGGCATCCCCGACATTGCCGTGACCGGCGCGGCCGAACCTGCGATGGCAGGACCGTCTGATCTCGCGTTGGCGATGGACCCGAAGTATGCCGAGGGCCTTGCGGCGGGCCGCGCCCGCGCCGCCATCGTCTGGGATGGCGCCGACTGGCAGGCCCTCGGTCTGGAAGCCGCCATCGTCGTGCCGCGCCCGAGATACGCCATGTCGGGCCTGACTGCGCTTCTCGATCCCGGACCCGAGATCGCGCCGGGCATTCACGCCTCGGCCGTCATCGATCCTTCGGCCGAGGTGGGCGAGGGGGCCGCCATCGGCCCTCTGGTGGTGATCGGACCGCGTGTCCGGATCGGCCCAGGTGCAAGAATCGCCCCGCACGTCAGCATCGCCGAGGATGCGGTCATCGGGGAAAAGGCGCTTCTGCACGCCGGTGTCCGCATCGGCGCCCGCGTCATCATCGGCGACAGGTTCATCTGCCAGCCGGGCGCCGTGATCGGTGCCGACGGGTTCAGCTTCGTGACCCCCGAGAAAAGCCGGGTGGAAGAGGCACGGGCAAGCCTGGGCGCCGAAACGCAGGCGCGAAACGCCAGCTGGACCCGCATCCATTCCCTCGGCACCGTCCAGATCGGCGACGACGTCGAGATCGGGGCGAACTCGACCATCGATCGCGGCACCATCCGCGCAACCGTCATCGGGCACAGAACGAAGCTCGATAACCTGGTCCACATCGGCCACAACGTCGAAGTCGGCGAGGACACGCTGCTCTGCGGACAGGTCGGCATCGCCGGGTCCACCAGGATCGGCAACCGTGTCGTCATGGGCGGCCAGTGCGGCGTCAACGACAATATCTTCGTCGGCGACGACGTGGTTGCCGGCGGGGCGACGAAGGTCTTCACCAACGTGCCAGCCGGCCGGGTCGTGCTGGGATACCCCGCCATGAAGATGGAACAATACCTCGAAGCCAGCCGCAACTGGCGCCGGCTTCCGCGCCTGCTGGACGACATGAAAGCGTTAAAGAAAGCGGTTTTAAACGGCCGCAAGGATGACTAAATAGCGCGGCAACGATTGGGCGGGCACAATGGATGGGCGAACGGGCATGAGCGACAGCGTCAGGGATCGTGTCATAAAGATCATCGCCGAGCAGGCCGTGCTCGAGCCTGCGGACATCTCGATGGACCAGTCACTCGAAGACCTGGGGATCGATTCGATGGGCCTGGTCGAAGCCATCTTCAGCATCGAGGAATCCTTCGATATCCAGGTGCCATTCAACGCAAACGAACCCGACAAGTCCGATTTCGACGTCTCGTCGGTCGGCGCCGTGATCGCGGCGGTTGAAAAACTCGTCGCTGATCAGGCAGCTTAGGGCCCCCGGATGCGCCGTGTCGTCATCACCGGGGCCGGAACGATCAATCCGATCGGCCACTCGGTCGCCGAAACCTTTGAGTCGTTCCGCGAGGGCCGCTGCGGGATCGGCGATCTGGACATCCGCGATGTCGACCGCCTGGCGATCCGCATCGGCGGGCAGGTCCGCAACTATGATCCGGACGAAAAGTTCAACCGCCAGAAGCAGGCGCTCTACGATCGTTTCACCCAGTTCACGCTGATCGCCGCCGAAGAGGCCATCCGCCAGTGCGGGCTGGAATTCCACGGCCATCTCGCCGACCGCTCGGGCGTTGTCCTCGGCACCTCGGGTGGCGGTCTGACAACGCAGGACGAGAATTACCGCGCCGTCTACGAGGAAGGAAAGAACCGCGTTCACCCCTTCATCGTGCCGAAACTGATGAACAACGCCGCGGCAAGCCATGTCTCGATGGAATGGAACCTGCGGGGACCTTCCTTCACCGTGGCCACGGCCTGCGCCTCGTCCAACCACGCTATGGGACAGGCTTTCTCGCTCATCCGCTCGGGCGTCGCCACCGCGATCGTCACCGGCGGATCGGAATCGATGCTGTGTTTCGGCGGGGTCAAGGCGTGGGAAGGCCTGCGCGTGATGTCCAGGGACGCCTGCCGCCCGTTCTCGGCCAATCGCAACGGCATGGTTCAGGGCGAGGGCGCGGGCGTCTTCGTCTTCGAGGACTACCAGCACGCCAAGGCGCGCGGGGCCGAGATCCTGGCCGAGGTGGTGGGATTCTCGATGTCGTCGGATGCATCGGACATCGTGATGCCGTCGCAGCAGGGCGCGGCCCGCGCCATTGCCGGGGCGCTCAAGGATGCCGGCATCAACGCCGAGCAGGTCGGCTACATCAACGCCCACGGCACCGGGACGCTCGCCAACGACAAGACCGAATGCGCCGCCGTCGCCCATGTCTTCGGCCACCACGCCGACAGGGTGATGATCTCATCCACCAAGTCCATGCACGGGCATCTGATCGGCGGCACCGGCGCGGTCGAACTGCTGGCCTGCATCATGGCGCTTCGGGACGGTGTGATCGCCCCCACGATCGGCTACGAAGAGCCGGACCCCGAATGCGCGCTCGACGTGGTGCCGAACGTTGCGCGCGAGGCGAAAGTGGACCACGTGCTTTCGAACGCTTTCGCCTTCGGCGGGCTGAACGCGGTGCTGGCGCTCAGGAAAGTTTGAAACGGTCCTGATTTCCAGGGCACGTAGGCGCACATGAAATATGGCGCGTATTCTATTGAATAATCATCACTTGTTCTTCAGGGGAACGCCATATAGCTCCATGCGGTGACCTTTCAGCTCGTACCCCAGTTTCTGCGCGATCCTTTCCTGAAGCGCCTCGATCTCCTCGTCGACGAACTCGATCACCTCGCCGGAGTGCAGGTCGATCAGGTGGTCGTGGTGCTCGCGCTCGGCATCCTCGTAGCGTGCGCGGCCGTCGCGGAAGTCCAGCTTTTCCAGGATGCCGGATTCCTCGAACAGCTTGACCGTGCGATAGACCGTCGCCAGTGAAATCCTGGGATCGACGGCGCTGGCGCGGGCATACAGTTCCTCGACGTCGGGATGGTCGTCGGCCTCTTCCAGAACGGACGCAATCGTGCGCCGCTGATCCGTCAGCCGCATCCCCTGCGCCTCGCACCGCTCGATGATCGTTTCGTTCATGCGACTTCCTCTCGGGAGTGGTTCTTAGGACAAGGCAGGGCGCAGGAAAAGCCTCACAGCAGAAGTCGCCCTTCCATGACCCGGACGGCCTTGCCGCCGATGGCGACCGCAACCGGTTCGCCATTCTCGACCGTGACCTCCGCCTCGATCAGGCTGGGGCGTCCCATTTCCACACCCTGCGCGATCTCGAAGCGCTGCGAGCGGCCCTCCAGTTTCCCCAGCCAGGCCGCCAGCGCCGCCGCCGCGCCGCCGGTCGCCGGATCTTCGGGAATGCCCCCCAAAGGCGCGAACATCCGGGCCTGGATCGACTGCCCGTCGCGCAGATAGACATACAGCATCGACATCGCGGCACCGGCCCCGGCCATCTCGCGAAAGGCGTCGGCCACGCCTCGCGCCGTCGCCAGCGCCGCGTCGCCGGTCAGTTCGGCCAGAACGAAGTCGGTGCCAAGACCCGCCAGCACGGGGCGGTGCCTGTCGGTCCGTATGACCTCGGCGGACTGGCCGATACAGGCGCCGATAGCCTCGGGGTCCGGGGCCTCGGAATGGCTCAGGGGAACGCGCGTCTCGAACCGGGCGTGGTTGCCGTCGACCCTGACGGGGATCGGGCCTACGCCCAGTTCCAGCACCATGTCGCCGCCCGACCGTCCAAGCTCGGCAAGCGCTATGGCGGTGCCGACCGTCGGATGCCCGGCGAAAGCCAGTTCCTGCGAGGGCGTGAAAATCCGCACCTTCGCGGTATGCGCGGGATCGTCCGGCGGATAGACGAACGTCGTCTCCGAAAAGTTGAACTCGCGCGCGATCGGGAACAGCCGATCCTCGCCCAGCCCGCGCGCGTCGGGAAAGATCGCCAGAGGATTGCCGCCGAAGCGCCGGTCGGTAAAGACGTCGTATACGAGGTAGTCGAAGTCAGCCAAGTCACATCAGGTCCGGTTCGCGGCCAAGACGGTTGGCGAAGCGCTCCACCGTCAGGCCCTGTATGATAATCGAG
>JAVJUV010000027.1:0-3640 GCA_040220415.1 Silicimonas sp. | reverse complement strand
GGAGGGCGCAAGCCCCTGTGGCCGCACGAATATTCGCATCAAGGGCTGGATGGGCCGGGCCGACCAGACGACCAAGATCAAGGGCATGTTCGTGCGCCCCGAGCAGGTGGCGGCGCTGGTGTCGCGCCATGACGAGATTTCCCGCGCCCGGGTGATCGCCAGCCGCGAGGGCGAGATGGACGTGATGACCGTGCAGATCGAGGCCGATGGCGGAGAGCCCGAATCCTATGCCAACGCGCTGGCCGATACGCTCAAGCTGAAGGGCCGGATCGAGATCGTCGCCAAGGGCAGCCTTCCAAACGACGGCAAAGTCATAGAGGATCAGCGCACCGGATATCGAAGCCTTGTCAGCCACTGACATACGATGCCCGATCGTTTCAGGTAAGCACTGTGGAGTTTTGCTTCGCGTCGCGTCGAGGCCTTGGCGTTCACCATGTGCTGCGGCATACTCGGGCTATCATTGTGTCGTGACCCGAGGCTCTTAATCGGTTCTACAGGTTCAGTATAGGGGTGCGCATGTCACATGCGTGTTTTCCGTGGGACCACTTGTTCTTGCCTTCGAAATGGTGATCTCGAACTTTCGTTACGGTGGGGAGCAGTATCGAACCGTCGGTCCGGATGTCAGATCGGCACACAAATCGCAAACGACGGTAAACAAGGCTCGATTATCCGCTCTATGGTCCAATGGTTTACACTGAATGACCATCCTTTGTTCAAGTGAGCAAGACGGGTGCCACTCTTTGACCGCCGCTACTGGTTAGTCAGGCGCCAGAACCCATGTTTGCGCGGGTGTTTCTCTTTGAGTGCCGTGACGAATTCCGCGTGGGTTGGGGCGTCTCCATGGTCTTCAATGGCGGCATCGCATGACTGGCATTCTTCAAGATGCCGCGCCGCGTGACGATAGCGTTTGGATTTCGCGCCATCGAGGCTGTCTTCAATCATTGCGCGCCGCATCAACGTTGCCGAGAGCGGGTGCTCCGCCTCAATCGCATCGGCGGTAGTCGAGAGAGTGTGATAGGAATTACCGTCCAATTCGTCGGCCCGAGCCATCACAACGCGAGCCGCGCGTGCGTGGGCTGACCAGTCAACGAGGAAACCAACGGCGGCCTCCACGCGGGGATATGTTTCCGCGAAGTCCAGGGCTGGAGGAAGCCGGTATCGAACGCTCGGTCCTGTATCCTGCAGATCACCCGTTTCGTGTGCCGTCGTGGTGTCTCAGTGCCGTGGCGACCAGTTCTGCCAGCCGACGTGCCTCGCCTTCACTCTGGGCGGCCGCTTGGTCAAAACCACGAGCCAGGTCTTCGCGTGCATTCGGGCCGTTTGTGACGGCCTCTGCCATTCCCATGACCATTGCCACTGCCGCGTGTTGCACCTCGATCACTTGATCCTCAAGTGCTTTGATTTTTTCTTCCGGCGTCATGGTGCCCTTTCGATATGCATCCGAGTTTATTGACAGTGGCAGCCTGTAAAGGCTCGCGACCTATGCGTAGTCCAATCGCTGAGTAGTGGTAAAGAACCCATCTGATTTTGAGCTGGGTAGAATTCTGGTTATATCTCGTCTTTGTCATCTGACGCCATCACGAGGGATGTTTTGCTCAACTTGCAAAACATTGACGCGTTTTCTCCGAAACGTACTGGACTGTCGCGCCGTTTCGAGCGTTGCTGTCCATGCGCCCGACAGAGTTTCGGGCTGCTCTCGGTGACAGGGCCGGCATTCGGCTGGCCCGCAACACGGGAGACCAACATGACGAAGACGAAGGCAAAGCTGGCAGGCAATAAGACCAGGAGCGCGGCACACAAACGGCAAGCCTCCAAACCGAAGACGCCGAGGAAGACCAAGGCCACGCTCATGCGCGAGATGCTGGAAGTCGAGGGCGGCGCCAGCCTTGACGATCTCTGCAATGCGACGGGCTGGCAGCCGCACACCGTGCGGGCGGCGCTCAGCGGCCTGCGCAAGGCGGGACACGTTATCGACCGCACCAGGGACGACGCAGGCAAGTCGATCTATCGGGTCACGGCCACAGGCGGCGCCACATGATGCCTCAAATCGACGAGATAGAAATGATGGACCGCCAGCAGCTCTTAGCGCTCTGGCAAGATCTCTTCGACGTACCGCCGCCAAAGAGCCTGAGCCGGCCCTTCCTGCGACGGGTGCTCGCCTTCGAGGTGCAGGCCCGCGCCATGGGCGGGCTGCCCAAAGGTTTTTCGGCCAAACTGGAGCGCGCGGCGGGGGAGGACGCGCCGAAGCGCAGTGATGGCCTGCAGCCTGGCGGGCGGCTCTTGCGCGAGTGGAACGGTATCACCCATGTCGTTGATGTCACGGAACAGGGGTTCCGGTGGCGCGATCAGACCTGGCGCTCGCTCTCGGCCATCGCGCGAGAGATCACCGGCGCGCACTGGTCGGGGCCGCGTTTCTTCGGCTTGCATGGCGGGGCAGGGCGGTGAGCCGCAAAATCCGGTGCGCGATCTATACCCGCAAGTCGACAGAAGACGGGCTGGAGCAGGGTTTCAACTCCCTCGACGCCCAGCACGAGGCCTGCGCGGCCTATGTGACCAGCCAGCGTGGCGAAGGCTGGACCCTACTGCCCGCCCGCTATGACGATGGCGGCGCGTCGGGTGGCACGTTGGAGCGCCCAGGGCTACAACGCCTCATGGCCGACATCGATAACGGCCGCATCGACATGGTGGTGGTCTACAAGATCGACCGGCTCACGCGCTCCCTTTCGGACTTTGCCAAGCTGGTGGACCGGTTCGAGGCGGCAGGCTGTTCGTTCGTGTCTGTCACGCAGGCCTTCAACACCTCCTCTTCGATGGGCCGACTGACACTCAACATGCTCTTGAGCTTTGCGCAGTTCGAGCGTGAGGTCACCGCCGAGCGCATCCGTGACAAGATCGCGGCCTCGAAGAAGCGGGGTCTCTGGATGGGGGGTGTCCCGCCGCTGGGCTATGACGCACATCCCGACCCCAACACCCGCAGCCTCGTCATCAACGAGGCGGAGCGTGAGACCGTCGAGACCCTCTATGCTCTCTACGACGAGCTCTGCTGCCTTCGGGCTGTCGAGCAGGAAGCCGAGCACCGCGGCCTGCGCTCCAAGCGGCATGTCTTCTCGACGGGCCGGGTGCAGGGTGGCGGGCCACTCTCACGCGGCCAGATCCATCACATTCTCTGCAACCCGATCTATACGGGCCGCATCCGCCACAAGGACAAGGTGTTCGACGGTCAACATGCTGCCATCATCGATGCTGACCTTTGGGACCGCGTGAAGGTCAAGCTGCAGGCGGCGAGCGCACGGCCGAGGTCGAAAGCTACGGCGCAGGTCGGCCCGACCGGTTCCGCTCCGCTGATGGGAAAGTTCCGTGACCAGACTGGCGATCGCTTGACGCCGAGTCATACGAGCAAAGGTCAGATGCGCGTCCGCTACTATGTCTCGAACCGCATACTCACTGGGACAAAGGATCCAAGCGGTTGGCGCTTGTCAGCGAGGCGCTTTGAAATCGGGGTCGCCGTCCTCGTTGCGGATCACCTCGATCACCTGTCCACGCGCCATGCCTTGTTCGGCACGCCGAACCTGGGGACGGCCGATGCCACCGGTCGCATGGTGACGAGATTGACTGAGCGCCTGCGGAACGGGGAGTCGCA
>JAVJUV010000026.1:0-11835 GCA_040220415.1 Silicimonas sp. | reverse complement strand
CGGAAATCCATCGGGGCTCGCGGCGACGATGTATCGGGCCGCTCGAAGAAGCCGGATATACGTCAGCAATCGTGATCACCGAACCAGACCCAACCAGACCGTTGCAATTAGGCGGGGTCCATATACGTCCACACATGACATTGCCATGCCGCCTTTTGGAACCTCGTAGCAACCTCATCGCATCACGATGATTGTCCACGGGCCCTAGTAGTGACACTGAATTTCCATATCAAGTTTGCCAAACCAATGGGCCCTGGATAGGTCGACATCGAGGACAAAGACGGTGTCAACCCTGCCGGACCGATGCATGAGTGGTGACTTCTGCAGGGAACGCATTCCGATCAAAGTTGCCCCAAGAGTAGAACCGACATGGATGTGTTCCGGGTTATTCGTTTTTTTGAAGGTGAGCAGGCCTTTGTAAACACGAACGGGGCCGATCATGTAGGTCACTTGCCGGTTTGACGTAACAAGCTCCCGCGGGGCGGGCTCGGGAGCGCCTCGCGAGATGTTCAGCTTGTGCCGAAGTAGCATTCTCAGGAAACTGCTGTCTTCCGAGAACCTTGACAGTTGAGCCGCGCAGAGGCGCTCGATGCCCACGCGATCCGACACTGTCAATTCGAAGCCGACACCCATCGCCGCGGGTTCAAAAAGACTCTGCAAGGCCCGATAAACCGAACCACTGGATTTGACTTGAGACATGACCTTCTTCCCGGGAGCATTGAAGCTCTCTTTCCAGACCCAAAAAACTTGGAGGCCCCGGGTAGTTTCGGAATATCTATCCGTTGAACGCCCGGGGAACCGGGCGGTTCAGAAGAAGAAACCTGAAACCGTCTTCCTTTTTGATCATGACGCCAGCCTAATAGTGAACCCGAAAGTGTCAACTGGAATGAATGCCATCATTCCTTGATCATACGGATCCGGCGACGGCTGCGTTCAGTGTCCGGCGGAAGCAAGCTATCGGATTCGGGAGGATGTCTTGACGAGAAAAATCACTGATGCGTCGAAGGTCCTTGCTATTCGTGTAATCATCGGTGTGCTCCGACATAGATGGAACCCCGACCTCTGGTTTCCGGGGAGGTAAACCCGGATGGTCGGTGGCGTGGTTGGGAGAAGTGGAATTTGGCGGATCTTGCTGAGATCATTTCGGGAATAAACGAGCGCATCCATGAGGAAGCGGACTGGGGCGTGCCCGCACAATATATTCCCGAACTCGCTGGAATTGCGGCAGATCAGTTTGCCATCAGTGTTTGCACGGCAAATGGCCGGACATATTCCGCGGGCTCTTCGCATGTCCCATTTTCCATCCAAAGCATCTCAAAGGTGTTTGCCCTGGTCACGACATTAGGGCGTATCGGTGATCAGCTCTGGACGCGCGTTGGTCGAGAGCCAACCGGTACTGCCTTTGATGCGATCAGCATTCTCGAGACCGACGCGGGCCGGCCAAGGAACCCCTTTATCAATGCAGGTGCAATCGTCACGACAGACGCGCTCCTCTCGGGCAGGGAACCGAGACAGGCCATCGCGGAAATCCTGGGGTTGATCCGTGCCATGGCGGAGTCAGACGAGGTTTATGTCAATGCCAAGGTCGCGAGATCAGAAAAGGAAACCGGTGCAAGAAACAGGGCGTTGGCGCACTACCTGTTGTCGCACGACAATCTTGACAACGATCCCGAAAAACTCCTGGGCACCTATTTTCATCAATGCGCGATTGAAATGACTACGGATCAATTGGCGATGGCAGGGCGTTGCCTCGCCGACCTTCCAAATGCCCCCAACGTTATTTCAAGGACGCACGCAAGACGTATCAATGCGCTGATGATGAGCTGCGGGCACTACGATGCGTCAGGAGAGTTCGCCTATCAGGTCGGTTTGCCCGGAAAGAGCGGAGTTGGTGGCGGGATATTGATCGTTGCGCCCAGGAAGGCTTCAATCGCCATATGGTCTCCGGGGCTCGACGGGTATGGAAACTCAAATGCGGGGACGCGTGCCGCTGCCATGCTCAGCCACCAGACGGGCTGGTCGGTGTTTTGATCGCCGCGATGCGGCAAAGTCACCACGCCTGAGATTCTGGAAATCCATGACTTGACCAAACCCAACGGTAGCGCCTAAGTCGGCCCAAGGCGCGCGGCGATGGCGTCGCCCAACGCGCTCGATTTTCCAACCCTTTTAAATGTCCTGAACGCCCGGACATCACTCGCTCGGCAAGCGCCGTGCGCCAAAATGATGGAGTGATGACCATGACGTTAGTTCTGACTACACCGCGTTTCGTGCAAAACGGCCCTGCCATGGGGATGATGTGCATGGCCGTCGCCATGCTGCTCTTGCCCGTCGGCGATACCTTCGCGAAGCTTCTGACCTCTCACCTTGCTGCCGTGGAGGTGACAACGGCCCGGCTGATGGCGCAAGCCCTTGTCCTGTTGCCGACAGCGCTTGTGATGCGTCACAGATTACGCGGTCCGATGTTTTCCGCCATTGTAGCACTCTCGGGCGGCCTTGTGATGGTAACGTTGACCAGCCTCATCTGGGCGTTTTCGGTCATGCCCATTGCGACGGCCATCGCCATCTTCTTTGCGGAACCGCTGATCCTGACGATGCTTGTCGGCCCGTTGCTGGGAGAGCACGTGGGGCCAAGACGTACGATCGCGGTCGGCGTTGGCCTGGCCGGTGTTGTTCTGGTCGTTCGGCCGGGTGGAGACCTTGGTTGGGCCGCCTTGCTGCCGCTCATTGCCGCCACGGCTTATGCACTGAACATGATCGTATTGCGTCGCGCCTCGGGCGTCCGTTCCGGATTGACGGTGCAATGCGGTGCGACACTGTATGCCTGCCTTGGCATGGTGATCCTGTGTTCTACCTTTGCGGTAAACGGATGGTACCAGCCGGGTTTCGCCGCTTTACCGGCCTGGGGCTGGGGGGCGATCGCCGCTTCCGGCGCCTTCGCCGCGGTGAGCTTCATCCTGATCGCGGAGGCGTTCCGGCGCGCGGAGGCAGGGTTGCTTGCACCTTTTCAGTATCTTGAGATCATTGGTGCGACCGTTGCCGGGTTTTTCGTGTTCGGTGATCTTCCAGACCACCTCACCTGGGCCGGTATCACGATCATTCTGGCATCCGGCCTATACGTTTTCTGGCGTGAACAAATGCCATCGAACCGTGCCAACATTCTCCCGGGACGGCGTAGAGCACGTCGTATCCGTTCAAGGTAAGGTCTCGTACCTCTTGCTTCGATCAGGCCGTCGATGACCCGGCTTCCGCCATGGCGCGACTTACATCCTCGAGATGTTGTGCCATGGCGCTGCGCGCAGCTTCACTGTCATGCGCAATAATGGCCTCGACGATCTCCTGATGCTGCGTCGAATGCAATCCCGTGAACTCTTCAACACCCATTTTGCGATAGGTGCGCTCCCATTCGCGTTGCCACACGGCTCGGCATCGCGTGCTTGAGAAATGACGAAGGAGGCCAATGAGGACCGGGTTCCGCGTGACATGTGCGATCGACTGGTGAAACGCATCGTCGGCACGTTCACACGCGGTCCGGTCCTTTGCGCTCCGCCCTGCCGCGACGTTGCGGCGGAGAAGGTCCCTGTCTTCGTTCAGGCACCGTTCAGCGGCGGTGGCGGCGATATGCGGTTCGAGAAGGCGCCGTGCATCCATGAGATCGTCCGGAGATGTTGCCTCCAGCAGGATCTTGTCACGAATTGGCATGCCAACCGGCGCTGGCCCGCGAAACGTCCCCTGGCCCACGTGCCTCCAGACCTCCCCCTCTGCCGCCAGCACGTCAAGCGCTGAACGCAGGGTCTCTCGACTACACCCGAGAGTCTCTGCCAGACGCCGTTCCGTCGGAAGACGGTCTCCGCGTGCCAGCGGTTCCGTCTCGAGGAAGTCGCGCAACCGGGTTAGCGCCGTTTCCTTGCTTGTTCGCATCATAAACCTTCCAGACCAATTTGCATGCCAATACATTTCAAGCGCAAGTGCTTTCGTGATCAATCCTGGGGGTGCCCGATGCTATCCATATTCGTTCTGATCTTTGCAGGTTTGGTGGCCGGAGCGGTGAACGCGATTGCTGGTGGCGGTACCCTTCTCACTTTTCCCGCACTTGTCTGGGTCGGCGTGCCGCCCGTCATGGCCAACGCAACTGCGACGCTGACAGCTCTTCCAGGCTACCTGGGCAGCAGTTGGGCGTTTCGTCGAGATATTGCTGCCGAAGGCTCTCTCTCGCTTGGTGTCATTTTCTCGCTCACGGCTGTGGGAGGATTAGTTGGCGCCATACTTCTCGTCATGACGCCGGGAGAAGAATTTGTCGGGATCGTTCCATGGCTGCTTTTGCTTGCAACGCTGACCTTCGCATTCGGCCCACGATTTGTTGCCCTGACCCGATCAGGCAATATGGCTCATACGGGCCCGGCACTGTCGGCCGTGGCGATCGGCGCCGTCGCAGCCTATGGCGGATATTTCAACGGCGGGCTTGGCATCATGCTGCTGGCCGTACTGGGGGTTATCGGCTTCGAAAACCTTCACGGCATGAATGGGCTGAAAAACCTGCTGTCCGCGATCCTGGCGCTGGTATCTGTCACGACCTACATCACGGCCGGGCTGATTGCATGGGAACACGCTGTAATCCTGGCGTTGGCCACCACCGTAGGGGGGTATCTCGGGGCACGGCAGGCCCGTCGCATTCGAAACACGGCGTTACTGCGGAATGCCATCGTGTCGATTGGTGCGGCAATGACTGCGGTATTCTTCTTCCTGTGAATCTTGAAGACAGACCAGGAGAAGGCGGCTCGGCACCAAAATCCATCATGGCTGCACCAGCCGGGACGGGCGTGTTTTCCGGCATTTCGGGCAGATTTCTGCCATGGTTTCCGCCGGGATATCGGCGCCGCAGCGACGGCAACAGACCCGAACGATAGGTGTCGGGCTTTGGATCTGGTGCCGGCAGTGTGGACACCGGTTTGCGGCCGCTCGCGGCAAGGTTGCTCTGCAGGACGGACAGGTGATGCGAAGATGCTGGTTCATGATGGGCTCGCATGGTGACAGGTGAGTGGGCGCAGACCATTCGATCTCCGGGACCCGGGGGATTGTCGACAATGGCGGGCGCAAAGCGCCCGGGATTGCGTTTACTGAAGCAAGGTCTCTGCGTGCGTATCGCCGGATGACACGCAAAGCACAGTGAACGCGCGAAACGCGCCGTCACGGGTTTTCCAGTGAAAAACCGCGCCTTCGGCGAGACCGATCAGTGCAATGCCAATCGGGGTCATCACCGAAACCCTCTGCTGTGAGATATCCGCGTCGGCGGGCAGAACAAGCTTGACGGTTGTTTCCTGTCCGTCTGTTTCGTCTCGATAAGTCACTGAGCGGCCAAGGGCGACCGTATGGGACGGCAGTTTCTTTGCGGGTAGAATCCGTGCGCGGCTGAGTTCGTCGAACAGCCGGTTGGCAAGCTCAGGATTGCGCCGAAAGCCGCCTTCCGCCAATGCCTCGAGGATATTGAAATCCTCCTGGCATAGGGCAAGCCTGGGCCGTCGACGCAACAAACGTGACCGGTTCGTTGAATTTGACATGTTATCACTCCACTTCATCTTCCGTTCCGCAAAACATCAGGATCGGTTGGTTTCAGTCGCAGTTGTTACTCTGCAGGCAAGCGCCAGCTCTACGCCGCGCTCGCTGACCGCGGCCGATCTGAATCAAGAATAACGAGACTTACGATGCCCCCATCCTCGCGAAGCAGGGGGGCTTTTTGTCCGCGTCGCATTCCGATCATCGTGGCGCCAAGCAGCGACGACACGGGAATGGATCCGACACTAGGCATCGGATCGAATGTCAGGAACTCTGTTTCGATGTCACTGTCACTCACCATGTAGGTGACGAGGCATCCGGCCGTTACGAGGGAGTCCGGAACGGGATCGGGAGCCGCGCCGGCCGTACGAAGCTTGTGTCGCAAAAACCCGGTCAAAATGATCGGATAGGCGATGTGCGACAATTCTCCCTCTCGCAATACGCGTTCGATTCCCAACCTGTCATTTCGTGTCAGCACGAAAGTGGTTTGTCTGGCCGGCTGTCTCGCGGGCGGCCAGGCCACGCGGGTAAAGTGACGTTTTTGAAGATAGTTGATAGACATGGTCTCTCCCGGGGCAATGCAAGACTGCCTGATCAGTTCAAGGATTTGAGAAGCCCCGGGTGGTCGTCGATACGGTTATGCACCGACCGCCCGGGGATCCGGGCGGTTCAGAACGGGAAACCGGATATGATTCATGCTCACGACCATGACACGGGACGTTAGACATTCATACGTGCCTGTCAACTCGCTTGGGCTGCGGGTAGTGGATCAGTTTGAAGTTAAGCCAGGTCTGCAGCATACGTTGACACAACGTACCAATTGGTACACAAATTCTGCCAGACGAATTTGGACAGGTGGCGCGGACTAGAAGCGCATTCCGCCAAGTCCGAGCTACTGCCGGGGAGTACACTGAAATGACCGAGATTAAGAAATTCATCGCGGATTTGCCCAAAGCCGAACTGCACGTGCATCTCGAAGGCTCGTTGGAGGCTGAAATGCGATTTAAGTTGGCAAGACGGAACGGTGTGGACCTGGGCTTCGAGACTATCGAGGATCTGAAGGCGAGTTACATTTTTAATGACCTTCCGAGCTTTTTACAGGTGTTTTATGAAGGTGCGCGCGTTCTTCTGACCGAGGAAGACTTTTCCGATCTCTGCTATGCGTATCTTGAGCGTGTTTCGGGGCAGAATGTTCTCTACTCGGAAATGTTTTTTGATCCGCAACAGCACACCGATCGCGGAGTTCCGTTCGATACGGTGATCAACGGACTTACGCATGGCCGCATGAAGGCCGAGCAAGACTTCGGGATCAAGTCCGCCCTGATCATGTGTTTTGTCCGGGAACGCAGTGCCGAGTCGGCGATGCAGACGCTGGATTGGGCGATCCCGCACAAGGAAAAGATCATCGGTATCGGGCTGGATTCCGACGAGAATAACAACCCGCCCAAAAAGTTCGCCGAAATTTTCGCAAAGGGCAGGGCAGAAGGGTTCCGTTTGACCATGCATTGCGATCTCGACATCCCCGGAACGCATGAACATATCCGCCAGGTCATCCAGGACATCGGGGTCGATCGCATCGACCACGGTGCAAATATCCTGGACGCGCCGGAGCTTATAAGACAGGCGAAGGATAAAGGTTTGCATTTCACTGTCTGCCCGTTCGCAAACGATATGATCCGCGGGAAGCACGATCAGGACGTGATCCCGCGGATGCTTGATCACGGGCTGGAATTTTCTCTGAATTCGGATGATCCCGCGTTTTTCGGCTACGAGTACATGAACGGAAGCTTCGAAATCGCACATGAGGAAGCCGGGCTGACCAAGCAGCAAATGATCGACGTGAGCCGCCATACGTTTGAAGCCGCCTGGATATCCGGCGAGCTGCGGAAGGAATTCATGAAGAAATTGGACGATTTCGCGAGTGAAGCGCTCTGACAGATTCTGGTGAACGCGGCTCGAGGACTTTTGATGATAAGGCCGAGAAGGCGTTGATAACATAACATGGGAGACCTTAATGGATCGTCGAACCTTCCTGGCAGCATCTGCCAGCCTCGCTGTTCCTTGCGCCGTCCGGGCCGATGATCCGGTGAAAGTCGGACTTTTGCTTGTCGGTCCGCGAAGCGACGGAGGCTGGTCCCAGCACCACTACGAGAGCGCTAAGGAAATGGTCGCTCACTTCGGAGGGTCGGTCGAACTTGTATACCAGGAAAGTGTTCCAGAGGGACCCGACGCGGAGCGGGCGATGACCCAGATGGCGTTGGGTGGCGCGGATATGATTTTCGCGGCCTCTTTCGGATACATGGATCCGACGCTCAGGGTTGCTTCCAAATTCCCGAAAGTGCGCTTCGAACACGCTACGGGTTACAAAACTGCCGAAAACGTCGCGGTCTACAGCCCACGCTTCTACGAAGGCCTGGCGGTGATGGGATACATCGCGGGCAGCATGAGCGAGACCAACAAGATCGGGGTCGTCGCGCCGTTTCCGATCCCATTGGTGGTGCGCGGCATCAACTCCATCTTCGTCAATGCACACCGGGTGAACCCGGAGATTGATATTGACGTGATCTGGGTCAATACATGGTATGATCCGGCGAAGGAAGGAGATGCCACTCAGGCACTTCTGGACCAGCAGGCTGATTTCGTGTTTTCGCTTACGGATTCCACTGCCACACTGGCCACGATCCAACGGCATGGCACCGGCGGGTTCGGCTTTGGCTTCACCTCGGACATGGCGACATTTGCGCCGGACCCGAGGTTGTCGTCGGTCATCACGAACTGGACCCCCTATTACATAGAGCGGGTACAGTCACTAATCGACGGCACGTGGCAAAGCGGCATCCGCTGGGACGGTCTGGCTAAGGGTATGATCAAGGTCGGAGATTTCTCTGAAGTCATACCCGCGAGCGTGAGAGAGGGCGCTGCGAAAATGAGAGCCGATATATCCTCCAGTACGTATCATCCGTTTACCGGCCCTTTGAACAAACAGGATGGCTCCGTTTGGCTGTCCGAAGGAGAAACGGCTAATGACGCATCGCTTTCAGGCATGTCGTTCTTCGTTGAAGGAATAGGCAGCGCGATTCCCGGTTGAAGACAAAGTTGGCCGAGGCGAGGCCCAGACCATGTATGGTCGTGTCCTTCGAAAGCGCGATTAACCGTGGTACATTCAAGCTGAAGGTGACAGGATCTTTTGTATCGCGTTTTTGCTTTGGGCTTCGATCTTATGCCAGTCGGCGTCGTCGAGTTTATCCTTATCCAGGAAATATGCGATCTCTGGTTCGAACACAGCGAAGAAGTGCTGTAAGGCCCAGGTCATGAAGAATATGAATATCGGATCGACCGCGTCATCGATTTTCCCCTCCGCAGCCCACATCTTGAGACGCTCAACGCGGTTTTCCATCAATGCGTTAATTTGCGTTTCATCCGCATTGCGGGTGAAACCCTCTCCGCCGCGTATCATGTCATTGATGATAAACCAGCTGCGCACGGGGTTTTTTCGAACCGTCTGAAACAACACGGCCACGTAGTTCTCGATCAGTTCCATTGGCTCGCCGGGTTCGGAATCCACCTCTTCGCCGCGCCAGTCAGTCATGATCGACCTGAAAACGTTTTCGTAGATTTCCGGCTTGCTACGACAAAAATGAATGACCTGCCGCTTGCTGAGCTTGGCCCGGTCCGCAATGGCCTGGATCGTCGCGCCGTCGTACCCCTTGCGCCCGAATTCAACTTCCGCGGCCGATAGAATCTTATCGATCTTGCGCTGGCTCTCTTGAGCTTGCTTGGTATGGCTCGCAGTTTTGCTCATGCTGGGGTTGCCTTTTTGAAGAAGTCGCTTTGTCGAAAGCGACGCGAGGAGGGGTGACCGATCGTTTCGTTGACGGTTAGACGTTGCTTGATCTTCGCCGTTGGAAGGTAGTCTCGTGGAGGAGGACTCCCTTGATAAGGTCAGGATAGAACTGTCGGTTCCGATTTCCAAATGACTAACATGAGGCTCGATTATGCGCTTCAGTGTGAGTCCACACACACATGTACATTTTCGGTTTAAAAATTTTGCTTATCGAGTCGCGGTATGGGATGTCCTGCGTTGGAAAAAGGGCCGGCTCAACCGAGCCGGCCAGTCCTAATAGGGAGGTAGGAGGACATCGTCTCTCCTAAAGTAAGTATACATTGGATTTTATGTGGTGCCATGGGAGCCGCGCACTAACCGGTTCAGCGTGTGCCTTTCAAGCATCAATGACCTGAGGTGTTTTTTCCAAACTCTTTGGCGGAATGCACTGGACTGTGGCGCCCTTTCGAGCGTTGCTGTCCATGCGCCCGACCCATGTTTCGGGCTGCTCTCGGTGACAGGGCCGGCATTAGGCTGGCCCCGTAAACCGGGAGACCCGCATGACGAGGATGAACGCTAATACGGCAAGTAAGAAGGCCGGGAACACGGAGCGCAATCGGCCGGGGCGCAAATCAAAGGGCGCAGCGCCGAGGAAGACCAAGGCCTCGCTCATACGCGAGATGCTGGAAGGCGAGGGCGGTGCGAGCCTGGACGATCTCTGCAAAGCGACGGGCTGGCAGCCGCACACCGTGCGGGCGGCACTCAGCGGCCTGCGCAAGGCCGGCCATGTGATCGACCGCACGAGGGACGACGCAGGCAAGTCGATCTATCGGGTCACGGCCACTGGCGGCGCCACGTGATGCCTCACGTCGCCGAGATAGAAACGATGGACCGCCAGCAGCTCTTAGCGCTCTGGCAAGATCTCTTCGACGTGCCGCCGCCAAAGAGCCTGAGCCGGCCCTTCCTGCGACGGGTGCTCGCCTTCGAGGTACAGGCCCGCGCCATGGGCAGGCTGCCCAAGGGTTTCATCACCAAACTGGAGCGCGCGGCAGGCGAGGATGCGCCGAAACGCAGCGATGGCCTGAAGCCGGGCGGGCGGCTTCTACGCGAGTGGAACGGTATCACCCACGTCGTCGATGTCACGGAGCAGGGGTTTCGATGGCGCGACCAGACTTGGCGCTCGCTCTCGGCCATCGCGCGCGAGATCACCGGCGCGCACTGGTCGGGGCCGCGTTTCTTCGGCTTGACTAGCGGGGCAGGGCGGTGAGCCGCAAAATCCGGTGCGCGATCTATACCCGGAAGTCCACGGAGGACGGGCTGGAGCAGGGTTTCAACTCCCTCGACGCCCAGCACGAGGCCTGCGCGGCCTATGTGGCGAGCCAGCGCGGCGAAGGCTGGAAACTTCTGCCGGCACGTTACGATGATGGCGGTGTCTCCGGAGGGACGTTGGAGCGCCCGGGGTTGCAACGCCTCATGGAAGACATCGATGACGGGCGGATCGACATGGTGGTGGTTTACAAGATCGACCGTCTCACGCGATCGCTTTCGGACTTCGCCAAACTCGTGGACAGGTTCGAGGCGGCAGGCTGTTCGTTCGTGTCTGTCACGCAGGCCTTCAACACCTCCTCGTCGATGGGCCGACTGACACTCAACATGCTCTTGAGCTTTGCGCAGTTCGAGCGTGAGGTCACGGCCGAGCGTATCCGCGACAAGATCGCGGCCTCCAAGAAGCGGGGCCTCTGGATGGGGGGTGTCCCGCCGCTGGGCTATGACGCACATCCCGATGCAAACATTCGCAGCCTTGTCACCAACGAGGCGGAACGCGAGACGGTCGAGACCCTCTATGCTCTCTACGACGAGCTCGGCTGCCTTCGGGCTGTCGAGGAGGCAGCCGAGCACCGCGGCCTGCGCTCCAAGCGGCATGTCTTCTCGACGGGCCGGGTGCAGGGTGGCGGGCCACTCTCACGCGGCCAGATCCACCACATTCTCTGCAACCCGATCTATACGGGCCGCATCCGGCACAAGGACAAGGTGTTCGACGGTCAGCATGCCGCCATCATCGATACTGACCTTTGGGACCGCGTGCAGGTCAAGTTGCAGGCGGCGAGCGCACGGCCGAGGTCGAAAGCTACGGCGCAGGGCGGCCCGACCGGTTCCGCGCCGCTGACGGGCAAATTCCGCGACCAGACAGGCGATCGCCTGACGCCGAGCCATACGCAGAAAGGTCAGATGCGCGTCCGCTACTATGTCTCGAACCGCATACTCACTGGGACAAAGGATCCAAGCGGTTGGCGCTTGTCAGCGAGGCGCTTTGAGATCGCGGTCGCCGTCCTCGTTGCGGATCACCTCGATCACCTGTCCACGCGCCATGCCTTGTTCGGCACGCCGAACCTGGGGACGGCCGATGCCACCGGTCGCATGGTGACGAGATTGACTGAGCGCCTGCGGAACGGGGAGTCGCA